>NZ_JBSFNK010000003.1:0-700860 GCF_053587055.1 Nonomuraea sp. NPDC003707
TTCGGCCCCGAGACCGGCTGTATGCCGTGCTCACGCTGGTGCTGGCCGTGCTCCTGCTACCCGCGGCGTTCCTGCGCCGCCCCGGCCAGGCCCGCCAACAGGCCTGCCACTGGGCGCTACGGATGCGATTCCCCGCCGAAGACCTCACCGGGCTCACCGACGGCGCCAGGACCGCGTTCACCGCGGCCCGCACCGAGGCGCTATGGCGACACGGCCAGCTCCTCGGCCTCACCTCGGGCTACCGCGACCCCCTCGTCCAGCAACAGATGTTCGAGGACGAGGTACGCCGCCGCGGCTCCGCGACCTTGGCACGCATGCTCGTACTCCCACCGGCGGAATCCTCCCACGTCAAGGGCATCGCGCTGGACGTACGCCCCCACGAAGGCGCGCGCTGGCTCGAGGACCACGGCGCCCGCTACGACCTGTACCGCATGTACGACAACGAGTGGTGGCACTTCGAACACCGCCCCGACCGCCGCGGCAGGCCACCACGACGACGACCCCACCCCGGCGTGGGCTACGACATCGAGAACGGGAGCTCATGATCGACCGGGCGTTCGGAGAGGGCCAGGGTATGTCATCGGGGAGTGACAACAAGTCCGGCTTGCTGGGACGGCGTCTGCAAGCAGCGCGCGAGATGGCGTTCGTGGGGCGGGAGGAAGAGCTCGCGGTCTTCAACGCGGCGTTGTACGGCGGCGGCTGCAGCGTTCTGTACGTGCACGGTCCCGGCGGCATCGGCAAGTCGGCCCTGTTGCGGCGGTTCGCTCACGAGGCCGAGGTGGCGGGGCGGCCGGTGTCCATGGTGGACGGGCGCATGTTGGCCCCGGCGGCGTCCGAGGCCGGGCCGGTGCTTCGCGATGCGGACGCGGTGCTGCTGGTCGACGACTTCGAACGCATTCAGGGGTTGGAGGGATGGCTGCGCGAGCGGTTCCTGCCGCGGGTGCCCATGGGGGCGCTGGTGGTGATCGCAGGGCGGAACCCGCCGGACATGCGGTGGCAGGCGGATCCGGGATGGGCGGGGGCGCTGGAGGTGCTGCCGCTGCGCGACCTGCGGGCCGGGGACGCGCAGGCCCTGATGGACTCCTCCGGGGTGCCGGCCGAGTTGCGCGAGCCGCTGCTGGCCTTCGCCGGCGGTCATCCGCTGGCGCTGCTGCTGGGGGCGGCCGTGGCGGTGAAGGACGGCGGGGCCGGCCGGCGGTGGATGCCGCATCAGGACGTGGTGGCCACGTTGCTGGATCAGCTGGTGGGCGAGCTGCCTTCGGCGGCGCACCGGCATGCTCTGGAGATCTGCGCGCATGCTTACACGACGACGGAGGACCTGCTGCGGGCGGCCTTGCCGGACGACGCCGGGAGGTTGTTCCGGTGGTTGCGGCGGTTGCCGTTCGTGGAGTCGAGCCGCCGCGGGCTGTTTCCGCAGGACGTGGTGCGGGAGCTGCTGGAGGCGGACCTGCGGTGGCGGGATCCCGAGGGGTACGCGGCGATGCACGACCGCATCCACGCGCAGCTGGCGGAGCGGGTGCGCACGGCGAACGACGTGGACGTGCCCGGCGCGGTGGCGGCGCTGCTCTACCTGCATCGCGACAACGGGGCGCCGGCCGATTTCCGTGGCCGCCACGACGAGTTCCAGGAAGAGGTGTTGCGGGAGGAGGACTTCGGCACGTTGCTCCGGGTGGCGGCGGAGGGTGCGGGCCGTGCCGCCTTCTGGGCGGAACGTCAGCCGGAGGCGTTCCGGCTGTATCGGCGGACCGAAACCGGCGAGCCCGTGGCTTTCTCCGCGTGGTTGCGGTTGGCGGAACCGGATGAGGAGGAGCTTGCGGCCGATCCCATCGTGGCCAGGGCGTGGGCGCATGCGCGTGCCACCACGCCGTTGCGCGCCGGTGAACATCTGGCGGTCAGCCGGCTGTGGGCGCTGCCGCCGTATCGGGGGAACTCGCCGGTGATGGATCTGATCCAGTGGCGGGTGATCGGCAATTGTCTGCGGTCCGAGCGGATGGCATGGTCATATATCGAGATACGGCATCCGAAGCATTTACGGCGGCAGTACGGGATGCGTGACATCGCCGAGCAGCCACAACCGGGGGACGACGCGTACGGCCTGTTCGGTCATGACTGGCGCGCGGTGCCGCCGCAGGCGTGGCTGGAGCGGATGAACCGACCGCTCCACGCGGGCCCTGCCGCGACGTCGGAGCTGGCGGTGCTGTCCCAGGCGGAGTTCGCCGAAGCCGTTCGCAAGGCGTTGCGCCAGTTGTCTCGGCTGGACGCGCTGGCCGCTTCCCCGCTGACGCGCACCAGGCTGATCGCCGAGCAGGCCGGGCAGAGCCCGGCCACGGCACTGGGTGACCTGCTCCGCCAGGCGATCGACGACCTGCGCGAGGATCCGCGCTCGGTCAAGTCCCACCGGGCGCTGTCCGTCACGTTCCTGCGCGGCACGCCCACCCAGGAGCTGGCCGCAGAACGACTCGGCCTCCCTTTCACCACCTACCGCCGCCACCTGACGGCCGGCATCGAACGCGTCTGCGCCGACCTGTGGCACCTGGAGCTGTATGGCGCCGACGCACCGGCGTACACCTGAGCCGGTGCGCGGGCCTGCCACCGTGAACGAACGCGACCGTGAACGAACGCGACCGGGGGCGTGTCAGCCGGCAAGCGCGAGGCCGGCCGCCGCCTCCGCGTGCAGCCGAGCGCTCGGCAGCACCGGGATGGCGCTGTCCTTCTCGCTGATCAGCAGCTCGATCTCCGTGCAGCCGAGGATGACGCCTTCAGCGCCGTCGTCCGCGAAATCATCGATGATCCGGGCGTACGCGTCCCTGGACGATTCCCGGAGCGCCCCGCGCACCAGTTCATCAAATATCACGTCATGGACCAGTTCCCGCTGCTCACGCCGCGGGACGACCACGTCGAAGCCGTGGGAGGCCAGCCGGTCCCGGTAGAAGGGCTGCTCCATGGTGAAGCGAGTGCCCAGCAGACCGACCTTGCGCATGCCCCTGGCGCGGATCTCGGCGCCCACGACGTCGGCGATGTGCAGCACGGGCACGCTCACGGCCCGTTCCACGTCGTCGCTCACCCGGCTGAAGGTGTTGCTGCAGACGAGCAGGAGGCCGGCGCCGCTATCCTCCAGTTTCCTGCCCGCCTCGGTCAGCAACGTACTCACCTCGTCCCAGCGGTCGGCGAAGATGAGGTCTTCGACGGTCGTGTAGTCGACCGACCAGATGAGGCTGTTGGCGGAATGGCTGCCGCCGAGTCGCTCGCGTACCCGCTGGTTGATGATCTGGTAGTAGATCACCGTCGATTCCCAGCTCAACCCGCCGATGAGACCGATGGTGCGCATGGAACTCCGTTCATTCAGCAAAGGAGCGGTCAACAGGTCGGCGCTGCCAGCGCACGGGCGCAGGCACCGAGGCCGATCTCGCTGGACGCCTTGACGAACACCACGTCTCCCGGTTCGAGAAGCGCGGTGGCCAGCCTGAGGGCCCCGGCCACGTCCTCGGCGGTGTGGACGGCCACGCCCTGGTTCGAGGACTGCGCTGCCTCCGCCATCGCGAGCGGATCCCCTGCTCCGACCGCGATCAGCACGTCGAAGCGGAGGTCGGCGACGAGCCGGCCCATCTCCGCGTGCCGGGCGCGGGAGGCGTCCGCCTGCTGCCCCATCGCGCCGAGCACGGCGACGGTACGACGGGTGCCGGCCAGGGCCTTGGCCGCCCGCAGCCCGGCCCGCATGGATTCGGGGTTGGCGTTGTAGGCGTCGTCGACGACGGTGATGCCGTCGGGTCGTTCGACGATCTCCAGCCGGCCCGCGGAGCGCCGCCGTGCGCCGTTCAGCCCGTCGGCGATCTCGGCGACGCCCAGGCCGAGTGCGGTGGCGACGGCGGCTGCGGCCAGGGCGTTGCTCACCTGGTGCTCGCCTATGAGGTCGAGCTCGACCGGGGCGCGACCGGAGGGCGTCACCAGCTCGAACGCGGTTCGCGCGCGGTCGGTCATCCGCACGTCCTCGGCTCGCACCTGCGCCCGCGCCGACCTGCCGTACAACAGGATCCGGGCCCTGGTACGGCCGGCCATGCCCATGACGTACGGGTCGTCGGCGTTGAGCAGGGCGAACCCGTCCGCCGCAAGCGCCTCGACCAGCTCGCCCTTGGCCTCGGCCACGTCGGCCGGCCCGCCTCCCATGCGCTCCGCATGTGCGGTGCCGACATTGAGCACCAGCCCGATCTGGGGCGGTGCGAGCCCGGTCAGGTACCTCAGGTCGCCCTTCCGGCTCGCACCCATTTCCAGCACCAGGTATCGGGTGGTGGCATCGGCACGCAGCACGGTGAGCGGCAGCCCGAGCTCGTTGTTGAACGACCTGTCGGTGGCGACCGTCGCGGCGTGCCGTTCGAGGACCTGGGCCAGCAGGTCCTTGGTCGTCGTCTTGCCCACGGAGCCGGTCAGGCCGATCACGATCGGGCCGATGTGTTCGAGCACGTGCCTGGCCAGCAGGCCGAGCGCGAGCTGGACGTCCTCGACCACGAGGGCGGGCACGCCGACGGGCCTTGCGGCCAGCACGGCGACGGCGCCGCCCGCGACGGCGACGGCCGCGTAGTCGTGACCGTCGACGCGGGCGCCGACCGTCGCGGCGAACAGGCCGCCGGGCACCACCTCGCGGGAGTCGACCGCCGAGGGAGCCGTCACCAGCGCCTGCGGGTCGCGCACGTCATGCAGGCTCGCGCCGACGACCTGCGCGATCTCGTTCAGCGTCATGGGGATCACGAGCCGCTCCTGGCGAACGCGAGGTCGATGAGGCGGCGCAGCAGGTCCGGGTACGGAACACCGCTCGCGGCCCAGGCCCTGGCGTAGACGGAACGGGAGGTGAAGCCGGGCATGGTGTTGATCTCCAGCACGTACAGGCGTCCCGTGTCCTCCTCATAGAGGAAGTCGACACGGGACAGGCCATAGCCGCCGATCGCCCGGAAGGCGCGCAGGGACAGCTCGCGCACGTCCTCGGCCACCCGTTCCGGCAGCACGGTGGGAATGGCGGCTATCTCGGCCCGGCTGAGGTACTTGGCCTCGTAGTCGAGCCAGTCGCCGGGCACGATGAGCTCGCCGGGCACCGAGGCATCCGGGGTGTCATAGCCGCCGAGCACGCCGCAGATGACCTCGCGCGCGGTCACCCCCTGCTCGACGATGACCACCCGGTCGTAGGCCAGCGCCAGCTCCACGCCGGCGCGCAACTCCTCCATGGAGGTGACACGGGAGATGCCGATGGAGGAGCCCATGCTGGCCGGTTTGACGTACATCGGCCAGTCGAGCGACTTCACCAGCCCCCAGGGGTCGGTGGTGGTGCGCCATTCGTGCTCGGTGAACCACACATGTGGGGTGACCGGAATGTCCTCCGCCAGGAACATGCGCCGCATCGTGACCTTGTTCATGGCCACGGCGGAGGCCATGACGCCGCAGCCCACGTACGGGATGCCCAGCGTCTCCAGGTGACCCTGGAGGACGCCGTCCTCGCCGAACGGCCCGTGCAGCACGGGGAAGACCACGTCCGCCAGGTCGCGTCGCAGCTCGACCGGCCACCTGCCCTGCCGGTCGATGATGACGGCGACGGGCTCGTACAGATCCCTCGGCAGAGCGTCGAGCACGGCCTGCGCCGACTGCAGCGACACCTCATGCTCGGCGGACGGCCCACCCGCCAGCACAGCCACGCGTACGCGTTCAGTCACGATCGATCAGCCTTCCTCAGTGGCACGGTGTTCGTTGTCGCAGGACCAGCCCGCCGAGTGTCGGCCTTTGGCCTGACCGGTTCACAGGCCATTCGCTGTCCACTTCCTGACCGAAGCGCACTCCCGGTGTGCCGCGACCGGTCCGGCCACGCCGCCCCGGCCCCGACCGACTCCATCGCGTACCCCTGGCTATACCTCCATTGGGGCGTAGGCGGGAACGACCGGAGGGGCCTGCGGCTGATGTGCTGATCGCCGTCGGTCAAGCGCTCCTCTAAGGAAAATCGAAATGGCAGTCGACAGTCGGCCGGGGGCCGAGCAGCATCCGGGTCGGAGCGGACTTCGAGGCTTCATCCGCCGCCGTCCGCTGATCAGCTTCTTCGTCCTGGCCAACCTGATGAGCTGGCTCGCCTGGACGCCCTACATCCTCTCGGCGAACGGTCTGGGGATCTGGGATTTCAGCTTCCCCTCGCTGCTCGGGACCACGCAGTTCACCGGCGTCCTCCCCGGCGCCTACCTCGGCCCCATCTTCGGCGCGTTCATCGTGACCGCGGTCGCGGACGGCAGGGAAGGGGTCCGCCGGTGGATCGGGCGGATGACCAAGTGGCGGGTCAACTGGGTCTGGTACGTCGTCACCTCCCTCGGCGTTCCCGCCGCCATCATCGTCGCCGGAGTCGCGGTGTCCGACGAGGACATCCACCTGCCGCCGGTCGCCGTGCTGGCCGCCTACGTGCCCGGGCTGCTGCTCCAGATGGTCACCACGGGTCTGGCGGAAGAGCCCGGCTGGCGCGACTTCGCCCTCCCCCGCCTGCAGCGCAGGTTCGGCCCGCTGGGCGGCACCCTCGTCCTCGGCCCGCTGTGGGGCGTCTGGCACCTGCCGCTGTTCCTGAGTGAGTGGGGCGGGTGGCCGGACGTCACCTGGCTGAGAGTCGGCGAGTTCATCGCCTTCGCCTGCGTCTTCAGCGTGGTCGTCACCTGGGTGTTCAACCGGACCGGCCAGAGCCTGCCCCTGATCATGCTGCTGCACGTCAGCGTCAACAACTTCATGTCACTCGCCTACTCGGACATGTTCCCGTCGATCGCCACCGCCGAGCAGGCGAGTAAGGTCACCCTGCTCGCGGGCGCCACGGCAGCGATCCTGGTCCTCATCGCGACCCGCGGCCGCCTCGGTTACCGCCCGGCCGAGGAACCCGCACAGCAGAACTGAACGACCGCGGACACCGGCTGCGTGGGGCTGTCACAAACGGGGCGGCCGTCTTGTCCTCACTCTGAACAGTCCCCGTTCGGATGGAGGAAGACATGAGTGCTGAGCACGCCCACCTGCCCCCAGGCGTCGAGGTGATCACGACCCTGCCGGAGGCGGCGGCCCGGATCCCGGCCGGCGCCGAGGCCAGGACCGTCAGGGTCACCCTGCCGCCCGGTGACCCCGGCGCGCCGCCGCACCGCCACCCCGGGCCGCTCTTCGGCTACGTGACCCAGGGCGAGATCCTCTTCGAGCTGGAGGGGCAGCCGCCCCGGGTGCTCAAGGCCGGTGACGCCCTGTTCGAGCCCGGCGGCGACGTGATCCACCTCCAGGGCGGCAACAACCTTCCGGACGCGCAGTCGCAGCTGGTGGTGACCATGTTCGCGCCGCCCGGTGCCCCGATCCTGACCCTGGTCAGCGCGGAGGAGCTGGCCGAACGACGACACCTGCGGGTTGCCCGGCCGTGACGTGACGGCGGACAGGTCCACCGGCTCGACGCCCATGGTCCCGCCGGCCTCGTTCGGCTCGCGGCCACGCTGATCGGTGGCCGCGTGTGGACCTGGTGGCGTTGCGGTGCTTGAGTCGAAGTGATGCCGATCACTCCATGGCCCCGGTGAGGTGACCTTCCATGTCCCTTGACGACGCGACGGCCCAGTTCCTCAGGCAGATGAGCGAAGCAGGCGGCAAGCCGCTGCACGAGATGACACCCGAGGAGGCGCGCGCCATGGGCGGCGCGCTCGGCGACCTGTACGGCAAGGGCCCGGAGATGGCCCGTGTGGAGGAAGCGGTGATCCAGGCGGCGGACGGCGGATCGTTCGGCGCACGCGTGCTGGTCCCGGTGGAGGACCCGAGAGCGGTGATCGTGTACTACCACGGTGGCGGCTGGGTCATCGGCGCGCTCGACGAGTTCGACACCTTGGGACGGACGCTGGCGCACCGGACGGGCTGCGCCGTCGTCCTGGTCGACTACCGGCTCGCCCCCGAGCACCGGTATCCCGTGGCGGCCCGCGACGCCTACGACGCGCTGTGCTGGGCCGCCGCGAAGGAGCCGGACCTGCCGATCATCGTGGCCGGGGACAGCGCGGGCGGCAACCTGTCGGCCGTCGTGGCCCAGCGCAGCCGCGACGAGGGCGGCCCCGCCATCGCGCTGCAGGTCCTCGTCTACCCGGTGACCGACCACGACCTGGACAACGCCTCCTACACCGACCCGGCCAACCAGCTCATGCTGAGCCGCGACAGCATGATCTGGTTCTGGGACCACTACGCGCCCGACCCGGCCACGCGGGCGAACCCGGACGCCTCCCCGCTGCGGGCCCGGGACCTGTCGGGCCTGCCGCCGGCCGTCGTGCTGACCGCCGAGCACGACGTGCTGCGGGACGAGGGCGAGGCGTACGCGCGGCGGCTGCGCGAGGCCGGCGTCCCGGTGCTGTTCAAGCGGTTCGAGGGCCAGATGCATGTCTTCTTCACGATGGTGAACGTGCTGCCGGGCAGCGCCGCGGCGATCACCATGGTCGTCGAGGCGATCGACGGGAGCCTGCGATGAGGTACGACGCCGTCGTCGTGGGCGCGGGCTTCGCCGGCATGTACATGCTGCACAAGCTGCGCGGCCTGGGCCTGACCGTCCGCGTCTTCGAGACCGGCGACGGCGTCGGCGGCACCTGGTACTGGAACCGCTACCCGGGCGCCCGCTGCGACGTCGAGAGCATGCAGTACTCCTACTCCTTCGACGAGGAGCTCCAGCAGGAGTGGGAGTGGAGCGAGCGCTACCCGTCCCAGCCGGAGATCCTGCTCTACGCCAATCACGTCGCCGACCGCTTCGACCTGCGCAGGGACATCCGGTTCGAGACCCGGGTGACCCGCGCCGGCTACGACGAGAGCGCGAACCTGTGGCGCGTGGAGACCGACCGCGGCGAGCACGTGTCGGCGACGTACCTCATCACCGCCGTGGGCTGCCTGTCGGCGGCCCGGATACCCGACTTCCCCGGTGCCGGCTCCTTCCTGGGGCCCAGCCACCACACCGGGCGGTGGCCGCACGAGGGCGTGGACTTCACCGGGCAGCGGGTCGCCGTCATCGGCACCGGCTCCTCCGGCATCCAGGCCATCCCGGTGATCGCCGAGCCGGCGGAGCACGTGACGGTGTTCCAGCGCACCGCCAACTACAGCCTGCCGGCCTGGAACCGGCCCATGGAGCCGGAGTACGCGCAGTGGGTGAAGGCCAACTACGCCGACCTCCGCGCCGGCATGCGCACCTCCGCCTCCGGCGTCATGGGCACCTCCAACACCGCGTCGGCGCTGGAGGCGACGGAGGAGGATCGGCTGCGGGAGTTCGAGACCCGCTGGGCCAAGGGTGGCGTGGGCTTCCTCGGCGCCTACGGCGACACCGCGATCGATCCGGCGGCCAACGAGATCAGCGCCGAGTTCGTCCGTGAGAAGATCCGCGAGATCGTCACGGATCCGCGGGTGGCCGAGCTGCTGGCGCCCAAGGACCATCCCATCGGCACCAAGCGGATCTGCATCGACACCGGCTACTACGCCACCTACAACCGCCCCGACGTGACCCTGGTCGACGTGCGTGCCGCGCCGATCGAGGAGATCACCCCGACCGGCGTGCGCACCGCCGACGCCGAGTACGCCGCCGACATGATCGTGTACGCCACCGGCTACGACGCCATGACCGGTCCGCTGCTCGGCATCGACATCACCGGCAGGGGCGGCCTGTCGCTGCGGCGCAAGTGGGAGGCCGGGCCGCGTACGTACCTGGGGCTGATGACGGCGGGCTTCCCCAACATGTTCACCATCACCGGGCCCGGCAGCCCGTCCGTGCTCAGCAACATGATGGTCTCCATCGAGCAGCACGTCGACTGGATCGCCGACTGCGTGGAGCGGCTGCGGGCCGGCGGCATCGCCACCATCGACGCCGACCCGCCGGCCGAGGACGCCTGGGTCGACCACGTGAACGAGGTCGCCGCCCGCACGCTCTACATGCGGGCCAACTCCTGGTATCTGGGCGCCAACATCCCGGGCAAGCCCCGGGTGTTCATGCCGTACGTCGGCGGCGTCGGCGCGTACCGGCAGAAATGCGACCAGGTCACGGCGGACGGCTATCCGGGGTTCGTGCTCTCCGTCTGACCGGCGGGCGAGAGGCGTCCTCAGAGGATGACGAGGGGGTCGCCGTGACGCGCGCGCAGAGCGTCGAGGACTTTCGCGATCGGGCCGCCGCGCGCTTCCGCGTTCGCGGGCCAGACGACGCCGAGCCGGAAGTGGAGATCCGGATCGTGCAGCGGGACGAGGACGAGGCCCGCCTCGCCGAAGATGCGGCCCGAGAGGGTGCTGAGCGTGGTCAGCGACAGGGCTCTGGAATGAGTGACGTGTGCGGCGACCTGGACCGCGTCGTTGTGCGGCAGCTCACGGATCTGGGTGACGCCGCCCGCGCGCAGGTGGTCGCGGAGCCCGTTCATCACCAGCGGGTGCACCTTGTGCGAGGTGAGCAGCATCTGCCGGTCGGTGAGGTCGGCGAGGGTGAGCCTGGGACGGCCGGCGAGGGGGTCGTCGGCGCGCATGGCGACGGCGAAGCGGTACTCCGCGAGCGCGAGGCTGCCGAGGCCGCCGGCGTCCACGGGCAGGTGGACGACGGCGATGTCCAGCTTGCGCGCCGCCAGCAGGCCGAGCAGCCCCGCGGACGGCTCCAGGGTCACCGGGAGCTCGGTCCCCGGGCTGACCTCCGCGAACGTCTCCAGGACCAGGTCCAGGACCTGGGTGGGGGCGAGCGGCGTGGCCCCCACGCGCACGACCGCTGGCGGTGGGGCGGCCCCGGCGGCCAGCTCGGTCAGCGCGTCGAAGCGGGCCAGGACGTCGCGGGCGGGATCGAGGAACGTCCGCCCGAAGGAGGTCAGCTCGACCTGGTGGTAGCGCCGGTCGAACAGGTCGTGGCCGAGCTCCTTCTCCAGCTCGCGGATGCGCCGGCTGAGCGGGGAGGACGTCACGTGCAGCCGCTCGGCGGCGCGGCCGAAGTGGAGCTCTTCTGCCACGACCATGAAGTAGCGGAGCTGCTGGATGTCCACCCGGCCAGGGTATCGGCCCCGCGCGGGCCCCCGACGAGCCCCCGCGCAGGCTCACGCCGGGTGGAACACGGGGACCGCCTCTCCCCCTTCGGGGCGCTCGAAGGCGACGCGTACGCGCAGGCCGGCGTACACGTCCTCAGGGGCGACCTCGACGATCTGGCCCTGGATCCACGGCTCCTCGTCCAGCTCGACGATCCCGACCACGAACGGCGGCCCGCCCTTGGGGTGCACCACGGACCAGCTCACCACCACGCCCGTTCCGGCCGCGGCCGTCCAGGACGGCTCGGGTGAGGCGCACTGCGGGCACGTGCGCGCCTGCGGCGCGGAGTGGGCGCCGCAGGCGCCGCAGCGCCGGATCAGCAGTTCGCCACGGGCGGTGCCGTCGAAGAACGCGGCGGTGGCCGCGTCGCGGTGGACGATTCCCACAGGCATCGGCGTGCTCCTATCGGGCGTGCGGGCTGAGGATCAGGGTGGAGTGATGGTCGAGGATGCCGCCGTTGCCGCTGACCAGCACCATGTCGTTGCGCGGCGCCTGGCGGTCGCCGCCCTGGCCGCGGGCCTGGATGACGGCTTCGGACAGCGGGGTCATGCCCCACATGTAGGAGGAGGAGAGCTGGCCGCCGCCGGTGTTCACGGCCAGGCTCCCCTCCGGTCCGAGCACGCCGCTCGCCACGAAGGGCCCGCCCTCGCCCTTGGCGCAGAAGCCGTAGTCCTCCAGCGAGATGAGCGCGGTGTAGGTGTAGCAGTCGTACAGCTCGGCCACGTCGATGTCGGCGATCGTGATCCCGGCCATCTTCAGCGCCGTGGGACCCGACAGGGCCGCGCCGCTGACCAGGCCGAACTCGCTGTCCCTGCCCATGACGTACCCCGGGTGCGCCTGGCCCCAGCCGCGGAGGTGGACGGCGGGCTGCGCGAGCCCGGCGGCCCGGTCGGCGGAGGTGACGAGGACCGCCACGCCGCCGTTGCTGACCAGGCAGCAGTCGAGCAGGTGGAACGGCTCGGCGATCCACCTGGAGCTCTGGTGGTCCTCGATGGTGATCGGGTCGCGCAGCTGGGCCAGGGGGTTCCCGGCCGCCCAGGCGCGCTGGGCGACGGCGATGTGGCCGAGTTGCTCGCTGGTGGTGCCGTACGTCCGCATGTGCCTGCGGGCGGCCAGCGCGTACATGGTGTTGGCGCTGTAGATGCCCGAGGCGGCGGTCAGGCCCTGCCAGCCGGTCGGCCGCCGGCCCGCGGCTGCGTAGGCGGCGCCGCCCCCTGCCGACTTGTCCTTCAGCGGGGCGTCGGCGAAGACGCAGGCCACGATGTCGGCCATGCCGGACATCACGGCCATGGCGGCGTACTGGACCATGGCTCCGGCGGACGAGCCGTACGCCTGCACCTCCGACAGCAGGCGCAGGTGGCGCAGCCCGAGGTCGCGCTGAAGGCCCAGGCCGACGTCGCCGGTGATGCCGGTGTTGGTCAGCAGCCCGTCCACCTCGTGCAGGTCGATCCCGGCGTCGGCGGCGGCGAGCCGGACGGCCTCGGCGGCGAACTCGGGGGCGGTCCTGCCGTAGACCTTGCCCATCTCGGTGATGCCGAGACCGGCGATGACGGGCGCCCTGTTGATCGTCATGGTCATCGGCCCTCCCAGACGGGGGCGCGCTTCTCGGCGAAAGCGCGCGGCCCCTCCTGCGCGTCCGCCGAGCGCATGATCGCGGCGCCTTCGGCGGCGGTCCGCTCCCAGGCGGCCTGTTCCGAGGCGACCGTGCCGTCCGCGATGCCCCGCGCGATCCGCTTGCTGGCCTGTACGGCGAGCGGCGCGTTGGCGCTGATCATCTCGGCCAGGGCGAGCGCGGCGGGCACCACCTGGTCCTGCGGCACGACCCGGTTGACCAGGCCGAGCCGCAGGGCCTCGGCGGCGGTCACGGGCTCGCCGGTCAGCAGGATCTCCATGGCCACCTTGGCCGGCAGCTGCGCGGCCAGCCGGAACGCGCCGCCCGCGCCGGCGATGATGCCGCGCTTGACCTCGGGAAGACCGAACCGGGCGCTCTCCGCGGCCACCACCAGGTCGGCCCACAGGGCGATCTCGGTGCCGCCGCCGAGCGCGAACCCGTTGACGGCGGCGATGACGGGCTTGGCGATCGGATGCGTCACGCACCCGGCGAAGCCCCAGTGCGGTTTGAACCCTTCGGTGGAGAACTCTCCTCGAGCCACCTCCTTGAGGTCGGCACCGGCGCAGAACGCCTTGTCCCCGGCCCCGGTCAGCACCACGGCCCGGATCCCGGTGTCGGCGTCGGCCTCGTCCAGGGCCTCGCCGACGGCGCGGGTCAGGGCCCCGTTCACCGCGTTGCGCGCCTCGGGCCGGTTGAATGTGATCAACATCGTGTGGTCGCGGCGCTCGACGAGCGCGGCGGGCTCACCCATGGTCAACTCCTTCAGCTGGTTCTTCCAGTACGCCCGCCTCGATGAGCGCCTGGATCTCCGGTTCGGCCAGGCCGAGCAGCTTCGCGGCCACCGTCCGGGTGTGCTCCCCCGCCAGCGGCGCCGGGCGCGGCTCGGGGTCGGCCACCCCGCCGAAGGTCGCCGGGCCGTTCTCGGTCCGCATGGCGTGCCCGATGTGCGGGTGGCGCATCTCGCGCAGGAAGCCGCGGGCGGCGAGCTGGGGATCGTCGAGGTACTCGATCACCCGCTGCATCGCCCCGGCCGGCACGCCCGCCGCCTGCAGCCGTTCCATGACCTCGCGGGGCGGGGTGTCCGACGTCCACGCGGTCACGGCGGCGTCGACGAGCCCGCGGTGCGCGCGGCGGCCCGCGGCGGTGGCGAGCCGCGCGTCGGCGAGCAGGTCGGCGCGGCCGATGACGCCGCACAGGCTCCGCCACTGCTCGTCGCCCTCGACGCTCACCACGCACCACTCGTCGTCGCCCGCGCACGGGTAGAGGCCCTGGGGCGCGTCCCACTCGCCGCTGTTGCCGTGGGCGGTGAAGGAGCCGGGCTCCAGCGACTCGCGCAGCAGGCTCGTGGACAGCTGGGTGAGGATGGTCTCGGCCTGGGAGACGCTGACCGTGCCGCCCTTCCCGGTACGCCGCCGCCGGATCAGCATGGCCAGCACGGCGACGGCGCCGACCCGTGCGGCGAGATGGTCCGGATAAATGGTGATGCCGTCGCAGAACCCCGCCTCGACGCCGGTGTCACGCCAGAGCCCGGTCAGCCCGGTGGAGGCGCGTACGAGGGGGCCGTACCCCATGCGGCGGCTCCACGGCCCGGTCGGGCCGAGGGCGCTGCTGTCGGCCATGACGATCCGGGAGTTGAGCTCGCTGATGACGTCGTAGCCGAGCCCCAGCGACTCCAGCGTGCCGGGCTTGAAGTTGGACAGGATCACGTCGGAGGCGGCGGCGAGCCGTTTGAAGAGCTCCAGCCCTTCGGGCGAGCGGAGGTTGATCCCCGCGCTGAGCTTGTTGCGGTGGCCCCAGGCGAAGCCGGCGCTGATGGCCTCGCCGGTCAGCGACTGCCGGCTGCCGTCGGGGTAGGCCCGGCTCTCGATCTTGATGACTTCGGCGCCCTGGTCGGCGAGCAGCCGGCCGAGCTCCGCGCCGACCACGATGACGCCCAGGTCCAGCACGCGGAGCCCGTCGAGTGGCCGCCGCCGGGACATGCCCTCGGCCGGGGCCGGAGGAGTGGCCGGCGGCGTCTCGGCGAAGACCTCGTCGTCGTGCTCCCCGGCTTCGGGGGCTCGGCCGCGGAATCCGGCCCGTACGCCGTCCAGCTCGACGTACCCGGACGGCAGCCGGCCGGTCAGGCCGGGCGCGATCTCGGCGTCGACCAGTCCTCCTCGTGCGCGGAAGTGCGGGCCGGCGAGCACCTCCCCGGGGGCCAGCAGCGACGCGATCGGCACGCCGCGCTCCTGGCCCTGGGCGACGAGCTCGTCCCTGGTCCTGTCCTTGAACAGGTCGGCGATCAACGCGTGCAGCCGCTCGGTCGCGCCGTAGCGGCCCGCGAGGGTGTCGTACTTGGGGTCGGCGAACTCCTCGGGCTCCCCCAGCCAGCCGAACATCCCCCGCCACTGCCGCTTGGCCAGCACGCAGATCCGTACATATCCATCCGCGCACGGGAAGATCGGGTAGAGGCTGCCCGCGTCGGGGCGGCCACGCGGCAGTGCCGTGGCCGGCACGCCGCCGGTGGCCGAGCCGCCGATGCCGAAGCCCGGGTCCAGGATCTGCGCGGTCATCTCGTACACCGAGCAGTCGACGTGGTCGCCGCGTCCGGTCTCGAGCCTGTTCGTGTACGCCAGCAGGCCCGCCCACGCGGCCTGGACGGCGGCCGACTCGTACGCCAGCGGGCCCGGTGGCACGACCGGCTCGCGACCGGGGATGCCGGATCGCGACAGCACACCGCCGAGCGCCAGGTGCGTCCAGTCGGTGCCGGCCCAGTCCCGGTACGGGCCGCTCTGCCCGAAGTCGGTGATCGAGATGACAACGAGCGCGGGGTTGCGCGCGAGCAGCGCGTCCGCGCCGAGGCCGAGCCCGTCGAGGGTGCCGGGCCGTTCGGTCTCGATGAGGAAGCCGGCCCCGGCGGCCAGGCCGAGCAGCCGGTCGCGGCCGGCGGGGTCGTGCAGGTCCAGGGTGATGCCGCGTTTGCCGGCGTTGTGCGTGGCGAAGTAGAGGCTCACGCCGTCGTGGAGCGGCTCCCGCCGGCGGGTCGGCGCGCCTCCCGGAGGCTCGACGCGGATGACGTCGGCTCCGAGGTCGGCCAGGAACCGGCCGCACATCTCGGCCTTGCCGTCGGCCAGGTCGATAACACGGAGACCGGCGAGGGGAAGATCCCCGGTTGCGGGCATGGTGAATCACCCCACTGTGTGTGGCGGGCGGGTGCGGAGTACGCCGGACATGACCTGTCCCGCGGATCGTCGGGGACAGGTTCCTGAGGTGAGACTGCCACGGCGGTTCCGGGCTGAAAACGTCCGAATCGGCAACGTGGCACGCGTCCCAATCGGCAACGTGCGCGGTTGACGTGCGGCACCGACCATCACGAAACTCCAGGTCATGGACGTACAGCAGCTTCGGTGCTTCCTCGCGGTCGCCGAGGAGCTCCATTTCGGTCGCGCCGCGGAGCGGCTGCACCTGACGCCCTCGCCGGTCAGCCGCTCCGTCAAGGAGCTCGAACGGGAGCTGGGCGTCGACCTGTTCGTCCGCCGCTACCACCAGGTCGAGCTCACCGCCGACGGCGCGCTCCTGGCGGGCCGGGTACGCGACATCCTGGAGCAGCTGGACGGCCTGAAGGACGTGATCAAGGAGGCTGCCAGGAGACAGGTGGTGCGCGTGGGCGGCACCCACCTGTGCCCGCCGGCGGTGATGGATCGCTTCCTGGCCCTGGCCGGGCAGGCGCTCCCCTCCCACACGGTCGAAGCGACGATAGGGCCGTCCGCCGAGCTGCTGCCGGCCCTGGAGCGCGGTGAGCTCGACGCGGCCCTCGTCCACCTGCCGCTGGACCGGCCCCGGCTCGACAGCCTGGTGGTGGCCCGCTACCTGTTCTCCGTGGCGATGCGGGCCGACGACCCGCTGGCCACCGCCTCCGAGCTGACCTTGAAGGACCTCGCGCACCGCACCTTGACCGTCGGCCCGCCCACTCCTCAGCCGGTGGCGGTCAACCTGTTCCACGAGCGGTTGAAGAACGCCGGCATCACCTCGTTCCACCGGATGCCGGACAACGACGCGGTCATGCTGGCCAGCCGCATCCGCCGCGACGGCGGGATCACGCTGACGATCGACCCGCGCAACGGCGGCAGCGCCCGGGTCTACGACGACCCGGCCTTCGCGGTCGTCCCCCTCCGCGACGACCTGGACTTCCTGCTCGGCGTGGCCTGGAACCGGTCCCGGGCGCGGCAGGACGACGCCGTCCGGGAGCTCGTCCAGGTGGCACGCCAGGAGTGGGCCGGGCGCCGCCTCACCCTCTGACGGCGGGGCACGTTGCGGATTCGCGTACGTGCACGTGCGCGAAAGCGCAATGGTCACCGGTGGTGCGGCCTGCTTACGGTTCCACGCACACCGCTACGTGAGGCCTTTGTGAGGCGTTCGCCGCCCGTGGCCGCAGCGGTGCCTTCGCGCTATCCCCTAGGAGGCCACGATGTCTCAGACACCCCCCTCGCCCGTGTCCGTGTCGGCCGGCGACATCGACGCCCGCATCGACGCCATGGCGAAGGTCGGGCTCAGCCGCGCCGCATGGTTCGCGCTCATGCTCTGCTTCTTCTTCGCCAACTACGACATCTCCGTCCTCACCATCACGCTGCCCTCCATGCGGGACGAGCTCGGGCTGGCGGGAGCCGAGCTGGGGTACCCCGTCACGTGGAACCTCGTCGGCTACTGCGTCGGCGCGTACGCCTTCGGACACGTCGCCGACCGGCACGGCCGGCAGAAGGGCCTCGCGCTGACCATCGCCGCGCTCGGCCTCGGCGGATTCCTCACGGCGTTCTCGTGGGACGTGTGGTCGCTGACGTTCTTCCGGTTCCTGACCGGGTGCGGCATGGGTGCGGTGCTCGCGCTCTGCTCGGCCTACATCGGCGAGCTGGCGCCCAAGCACCAGCGCGGCGGCTACCTCTCACGCCTCTACATGGTGGGGACCGTGCTGCTCCTGGTGATCGGGTTCGCGTCGCTGCCGGTGCTGGCCGCCTCCTCCAGCGGGTGGCGGTACCTGCTGGCCTTCGGCGGCCTGGTGCTCCTGGTGCTGCCGCTGATCAACGACAAGGCGCTGGTGGAGTCGCCGCGCTGGCTGGTCGCTATGGGCCGTTCCGCCGAGGCCGACCGCATCGTCCGCCGGATGGAATCCCGCGTCGGCCTGCCCCCGGGCGGCACCGTCTCCGTCCCCGACGCCGCCGAGAACGCCGCCGCCGCTGACGACAGGCTGCCGGTCCGGGCCCTGTTCCGGCCCCCGTACCAGAGCCGGATGCTCATCGTGCTCGGCTTCTGGTTCGCCTTCTACGTCGCCATGTACGGCTACGCCAGCTACCTGCCGCTCATCCTCGAGGGCATCGGCATCTCGACCTCCGACGCGGTCCTGGTCAGCGTGCTCACCCGCGCCATGCCGCTGGTGTCCGGCCTGGCCGCCGTGCTGCTGGTGGAGCGGATGGAACGCCGCACCATGGTCATCATCGGCACGCTGGTGTTCGCGGCCTCGCTGCTGCTCATCACCCTCGACCTGGGCGAGACGGTCGCCACCGTCGGGGCGCTGTTCAGCTCGTTCGGCATCGCCTTCATGGCCACCCCCGCCTACACCTACACGGCGGAGGTGTTCCCCACCCGGGCCCGGGGCACGGCGTCGGCCATCGCGGACGGGGTCGGCCACCTGGGCGGCGCGGTCGCGCCCCTCGTGGTGCTGCCCGTCCTGACCACCTTCGGGGCCCGGCCGGCGTCGTTCGTGATGGTGGGCCTGCTCGTGATCGCGGCCGGCATCATCCGTCTCGGCGTCCGCACCCGGGACCGTTCGCTGACGGAGATCGCCGCCTGACGTCCGCCCGAGAGCGCCGACGGCGCCCGTGAGACGCTGACATTGATCGACCGCGCCCGAGCGGCGTCCATGCTCATCGATCCGCCTGGCGCCGCCGGGCGGGCTGCGCGACCCGCTCACCCGGCAGCACCTCGGCGTTCAGCCGGCGACCACTTCGTAACCGATCTCTTCGACGGCGTTCCTGATCTCCGCGTCGTCGAGCGGAGCGTCCGAGGCGACGGTGACCTGCCCGGTCGCCAGCTCGACATCCACCGAGGAGACCCCGGCAATCTTGCTGATCTCGGTCTTCACCTTGCCGGCACAACCGCCACACGTCATTCCCGACACCTTGTACGTGTTCGTGCTCATTGCGGCATCCCCTTCCATCCATACCCCTACCAGGTATATTTCACAGGAGACCGTACGCCGCGATCACCTTCGAGAACAAGCCATACGGGCTAGGGGTATGTGAGATCTATGTCACGTTGCGACCCATATACCCCCCATAGGTATGGTCATCGCATGAGCAGGCTTAACAAGATCACCGTTGTCGGTGCTTCGCTGGCAGGGCTGCGGGCCGTGCAGACCCTGCGCCAGGAGGGCTTCGCGGGCGAGGTCACGCTGGTCGGCGCCGAGACGCATGTGCCGTACAACCGCCCGCCCCTGTCGAAGAGCGTGCTGCACGGCGACGACGACATCACACTCCCGGGCGCGGAAGAGCTCGACGACCGGTGGCTGCGCGGGCGCACGGCCGTACACCTCGACACCCGGAACCGGACGGTCACCCTCGACGACGGCACCGAGCTCGGCCACGACGGGCTCGTCATCGCCAGCGGCGCGCGCCCGCGGCGGCTCGACGGGGTGCACACCCTGCGCACCATCGACGACGCGCTGGCGCTGCGCGCGAAGCTCGACTCGGGACACGAGCACGTGCTGGTCATCGGCGGCGGGTTCATCGGCGGCGAGGTGGCCTCGACGGCACGGCAGCTCGGCCGGAAGGTCACCCTGATCGACTCCGCGCCGTACCCCATGCACGCCGGGCTGGGCGAGGAGGCAGCGCGCTGGCTGGCCGCGCACCACGAGCGCAACGGCGTCGAGCTCATCACGAACGTCCGGGTCACCGCCGTGGACGGTGGCCGAGTCCGGCTCAGCGACGGCCGCACCGTCGCCGCGGACCTGGTCGTCGGCGGCATGGGCGTGCTGCCGAACACCGAATGGCTGGACGGCAGCGGCCTGGCCGTGGACGACGGCGTGCTGTGCGAGCCGACGCTGTTCGCGACCGGCTCGACAGACATCGTGGCCGCGGGGGATGTCGCACGCTGGCCGCACACCCACTTCGGCGGGGAGACGGTACGCATCGAGCACTGGTCCAACGCCAACGAGCAAGGCGCGGTCGCCGCCCGCAACCTGCTGGCCGGGGCGGAGAACGCTCAACCCTTCGTGGACGTGCCGAACTTCGCCACCCATGTGCATGGCGCCCGCATCCAGACCGCCGGACTGCCGCACCTCGCCGACTCGGCGAGCATCGCCACCGGCTCCCCAGAAGAAGACCGCTTCGCCGTGGCCTTCACGCGGGACGGCGTGCCGGTCGGCGCCGTCGCCGTCAACTCCCCCAGGGACCTGATCAAGCTCAAGCGGGCGATCACGGCACGCGAGATGCCTCCATCACCGTGATCGCGAAGCTGACGCCACGAAGATGGGCAGCGCCAGGAACATGCGTCCCACCTGGGCGCGCGTCCTCTGATCGCTCACCCACGCCGCTTCCTGCTCGCGGGTGACGGCTCCGGCGGCGCGCGCTCCCTCCGCGATGCCGGTGAGCATGGGCAGCATGGCCGTGTCGGTGAAGACGCCCAGGTGCGCCTCCACCTGGACGTCCTGGAAGCCCGCGTCGAGCAACAGGTTGCGGTAGCGGCGAGCCGCACGGGGATTCGGGACCAGGTCGGCACGCGCGTGCACGATGGCCCGGGTGAGCACCGGGTCATCGGAGTCGATGATGAAGGCGTCCCAGTCCTGCCCGACGAGCACGATACGCCCGCCCGGAGCCAGCACCCGCTTCGCCTCCTCCAGCGCCTTGGCCGCGTCGGCAAGCTCGTGAAAGACCTTGTCGGCTCGGTACCCGGCGACCTGCCCGTCGTCGAGCGGCAGGTCGAAAGCGTCGCCGATCCGGAAGTCCGCATACGGCCGGCGGTGGCGGGCCACCGCGATCATCTCCTCGCTGACGTCCACGCCGATCGAGCTCATCCCGCGCTCCGCGAGTTCCTCGACCGCGCGGCCCGCGCCGCAGCCGACATCCACCACGACCGCGCCGTCGGGGAGGGTGAGCAGATCGTACGAGCGCGTGCGCAATGCGACGGCCCCGGGCAACGCGTCAGCGACGTCGAGCAGCTTGATGAGTGATTCCATCGAGTTGTTGTCTTTGGACATGTGGGCCAGCATGCGACTTAATGTCGACATGAAGTCAAGTGTGACCATGAGCATCGGTGAAATCGCGGAGCGGTTCGGCCTGGCGACGCATGTCCTGCGGCACTGGGAGGCGATGGGCCTGATCACGCCGGCCCGTATCGAAGGAGCGCGCCGCCGCTACGGGCCTGACGACCTCTACCGGGTGGCCGTGATCCTGCGCGGCAAGGAAGCCGGGTTCAGCCTGGAAGAGATCCACGAGATGATGGCCACCTCGGACGCGGCAGCACGGCGCGCCGTCCTGCTGCGCCGCCGGGAGGAGCTGGCCCGGCGGATCGCCGAGGCGCAGGCGTCGCTCGAGCTCATCGACTGCGCGCTGGACTGCGATCACGAGGACTTGGCCGGTTGCCCCCATTTCCGGTCCGCGGTCGAGGAGCGGGTCCCCGCGGCCGTCACGCCTTGAGGCCGGCACATGGCGCCCGAGGAGCCGACGTCTACTATGGCTAATGGTAGATCGAGCGCTACCGGGCGGATGTGGAGGAGAACCATGACGACCGGGGACATCAAGGATCGCAGCACGGCGGTTCTCGACGTGAGCGGGTTGCAGTGGGCCTCGGAGCAGAACGTGGTGCGTGCCGTCCTGAGCCGCCGCCCCGGAGTGATCGAGGTCGAGGTGAACCCGGTCGGGCAGACCGCCGTCGTGGTGTTCGACCCGAGGGCCACGTCCTTGGCCGAGCTGCGCCGCTGGGTACAGGAATGCGGCTATCACTGCGCAGGGCAGTCCGTACCGTCGCATGTCTGCGATCCCCTGGCAGAACCCGACCCGCCGGGCGTCGCCGAAGCCGTCCGTGAGGCCCCTGCCGAGCATGGAGAGCACGCAGGTCCGTCGCCGCACGAGGCGATGGGGCACGGGGGCCATGGCGCCATGTCGATGGAGGCCATGGTCTCCGACATGCGCAACCGGTTCCTCGTGGCGGCCGTGCTGTCCGTCCCGATCCTGATCTGGTCGCCGATCGGGCGCGAGGTGCTGGGGCTGGACGTGCCGGTGCCGTTCGGGCTGCGCGAGGACGTGTGGGCGCTGCTGCTCAGCCTGCCGGTGATCTTCTACTCCTCGTGGATCTTCTTCGACGGCGCCGTACGGGCGCTGCGGGCCCGCACGCTGGACATGATGGTGCTGGTCGCCGTGGCGATCGGGGCGGGCTGGCTGTACTCGCTGTACATCACGCTGACCGGCGGCGGCGAGGTGTTCTACGAGGCGGCGACCGTGCTGGCGGCGTTCGTCCTGCTGGGGCACTGGTTCGAGATGCGGGCCAGGGGCGGCGCCAACGACGCGATCCGCGCGCTGCTCGACCTGGCCCCGCCCAAGGCCGTGGTGATCCGCGACGGCGAGCAGGTGGAGATCCCCACCGCCGAGGTCGTGGCCGGGGACGTGCTGCTCATCCGTCCCGGCACGAAGATCGCCGTCGACGGCGAGGTCATGGAGGGCGAGAGCGAGGTCGACGAGTCGATGGTCACCGGCGAGAGCCTGCCGGTGCACAAGGCCCCCGGTTCGGCGGTGGTCGGCGCGACCATCAACAAGAACGGCACCCTGCGCGTACGGGCCACCAAGGTCGGCGCCGACACCGCCCTCGCCCAGATCGTCAAGCTCGTCCAGCAGGCCCAGAACTCCAAGGCTCCCGGGCAGCGCCTGGCCGACCGGGCGGCGTTCTGGCTCGTCCTCGTGGCGCTCATCGGCGGCGGGCTGACGCTGGTGGCGTGGCTGCTGGTGGGTGCGGCGGCCGGCACGGCGATGCTGTTCGCCATCACCGTCGTCGTGATCACCTGCCCCGACGCGCTGGGCCTGGCCACCCCCACCGCGATCATGGTGGGCGCCGGCCTCGGCGCCAAGCGCGGCGTGCTGTTCAAGAACGCCATGGCGCTGGAGACCTCGGCCCGCATCCAGACCGTGGTCATGGACAAGACCGGCACCCTGACCAGGGGCGAACCGGAGGTCACCGATGTGATCACCGACGGGATGGAGGAGGCCGAACTGCTGCGGCTGGCCGCCGCCGTCGAGCGCGAGTCCGAGCACCCGCTGGCCGAGGCCGTGGTCCGCCACGCCGACGCGCATGCTCCCGGGGTCCTGCGGGTCGCCGGGTTCGAGAACGTCCCGGGTCATGGCGCCACGGCTCAGGTGGACGGACGCCGGGTCCTGGTGGGCAACACGAAGCTGATGCGGGTCGAAGGCGTCGAGCTGGGCCCGCTGGCCTCCCGGCGCGGGGAGCTGGCCGCGGGCGGGCGTACCGCGGTCGTCGTCGCGGTGGACGGCCGCGCGGCCGGGCTGATCGGCATCGCCGACGCGCCCCGCGACAGCTCCGCGGCCGCGGTGGCGGCGCTGCACGAGGCCGGCGTCGAGGTCGTCATGCTGACCGGCGACAACGAGGCCACCGCCCGGCGGATCGCCGACCAGCTCGGCATCGACACCGTGATCGCCGAAGTGTTGCCGGGCGACAAGGCCGCCAAGATCGTCGAGCTGCAGCGCGACGGGCGCAAGGTCGCGATGGTCGGCGACGGCGTCAACGACGCCCCCGCGCTCGCCCAGGCCGACCTCGGCATCGCGATCGGCGCGGGCACCGACGTCGCCGTCGAGACCGCCGACGTGGTGCTCATGCGCTCCGACCCGCTCGACGTGCCGACGGCGCTGGTCATCGGCCGCGGCACGCTCCGCAAGATGCGCCAGAACCTGGGCTGGGCGATCGGCTACAACACGATCGCGCTGCCGATCGCGGCCGGCGTCTTCGAACCCGCCTTCGGCCTGGTGCTGCGACCGGAGATCGCCGCCCTGTCCATGTCCGGATCGAGCGTCATCGTCGCGGTCAACGCACTCGCCCTCAAGGGGCTCCGCCTGCCGCGCCCCGTCGCTGCCGGAGACTGAGCACCGGCCGACGGCTGTCCCGTGGCGACCATGCGCCGGCCGTCACCTGATCTGAGTGCACTTCCGCGAGTTCTTCGACGGTTCCGCCGGTGGACAGCCGGTCCAGGACGCCGACCAGGTGCGGGCACTCGCTCGTGGGATGGTCAGCGGGGCAGGTCAGCGCCGCTGAGAGGAACCGGCGGGCGCCCTGGGCTCGCTCGATCAGGGCGTCCAGTTCGTCGATCTGGTCCCGCACCGCTGATCGCCATTGCTCGCCGGACTCGTCCATGACGGCGGCGGCGGTGTCGAGCCGGACTCCGAGCCGTTGCATCAGGGCGATCAGTGCGAGGCGGCGCAGCTCGGTCCGGCCGTACATCCGCCTTCCGGCATGGCGAGCCGCCGGCCGTACCAGGCCTCGTTCCTCGTAGTACCGCAGAGCCGAGGTGTTGAGGCGGAGGCGACGGGCGGCCTCACCGATGGATATGAGCTCCATGCGTCCATTTGACTTCAACCCGCCTTGAACCGCGAACCTGGGGGCATGGCCACCAAGGAGATCCAGTCCTGGGCGTACGACGAGCCGATCCGCTCTCCGTTCGCCCTTCCGCAGGGAATCCTCGGGCGTTTGGCGGGGCGGCTCATGCTGTGGCTCAACGATCCGGGCGAACTCGTGACGCTCATCGGGAAGCAGGGCAGCGTGCTGGAGGCCGGATGCGGGCCTGGCGGCCTGCTGCGGCACATCGAGGCCGAGCGGGTCTGCGGCATCGACCCGTCGCCCGAGATGCTGCGTCAGGCGGCCCGGCACAACCGCGGGCGCGACGTCGAGCTGCGGCTCGGCACCGCGGCGGACACGGGCTGTCCCGACGACAGCTTCGACGTCGTGGTCTCGGTGAACAACGTGGCGATGTGGCCGGACCTGGAGGCAGGCATCCACGAGTTGCGTCGGGTGACCCGGCCTCGTGGCAGGCTGCTCATCGCCTGGCACAGCGCCACCGGCCGCTCAGCGATCGCCAGGAAGAATGCTCTCCCCGAGGAGAAGCTGGGGCGTATCGCTCACGCCCTGGGCGAGCCGACGCGGCGCCATGAGCTCACGAATCTGACCGTTCTCGAAAGGCGCTGCCCAGGCTCGGCGTTGCCGGAGTACAGGCGGACGTAGGCCCCTGGCTGGGTTCCGTTGATGACGGGCGAGGGGGTCCTCAGGGGAGGATGAAGGTGCCTCCGGCTGCGGCCGCGAGGTCGGGGCCGAGGGCGGCCGCGGGTGTGTAGGCGCCGGGCTTGCCTTCGCCACGGGCGAGGCGTGCGGCGATTTCGGCGGCGGCGCCGGCGGTGTAGTCCATGCCGTCATCGGCGCGTAGCCATCCTTCTCGGCTGGTGCCGTCCGGCCAGGTGATGACGGCGTGTCCCCAGGAGTGCCGCCGAGGCCTCATCGCCGCTGTCCACCGTCCTCGACGCCCTCGGTGCTCAGCTTGCCGAACAGGTCAAGAACGTCGCCGAGCGCCGCGCCGTGATCGACGCCAGCGTGGAACTCCAGGAACGCGAGCGCACCAAATTCGCTGCCGTCACCGCCGCGATCCGCACCGCACTCGAACAGCGCGGCACCGAAACCGGCACGGCACACCTGGTGGCCCAGATCGCCATGGTCGTCTTCCAGAGCGCCTTCGACCAATGGGTCAACGCGAACGGGCAGACGGACTTCGTCACCTGCCTGCGGGTCACCGCCGCATCGCTCCGGGACACCGTGACCGCGGACTCGACGAACAGGACCCCCGGTTGACTGCTTCGCGTGTCTCCGTCGGCTGCGGCCAGATCTTTGGCGGCACGTCCTGTGGCCCGAAGGCGGTGATCGCCTTCGGGCCACAGGACACGGTTCCTATTTGAAGCGGCGCAGCCGCAGGCTGTTGCTCACCACGAACACGCTGGAGAACGCCATCGCCGCACCCGCGATCATCGGGTTGAGCAGCCCCAAGGCGGCCAGCGGAAGGGCGGCCACGTTGTAGGCGAACGCCCAGAACAGGTTCCCCTTGATCGTCTTCAGCGTGCTGCGGGACAACCGGATCGCCTCCGGCGCCACCCGCAGATCACCCCGCACCAGCGTCAGATCCGCGGCCTCGATGGCGGCGTCCGTGCCGGTGCCCATCGCCAGCCCCAGATCGGCCTGGGCCAGCGCGGCGGCGTCGTTGACCCCGTCGCCCACCATGGCCACGACCCTGCCCTCGGCCTGCAGCTTCTTGACCACCTCGACCTTGTCGGCGGGCAGCACCTCGGCGATCACCTCATCGATGCCCACCTCCGCCGCCACCGTCCGCGCCACCGCCTCGTTGTCCCCGGTCAACAGCACCGGGGTCAGGCCGAGCGCCCGCAACTCCGAGATCGCCTGCTTGCTGGTCGGCTTGACCACATCGGCCACCACCAGCACCGCACGCGCCTGACCATCCCAGCCGACCGCCACCGCGGTGCGGCCCTTGGCCTGCTCGGTTTCCAGCGCGCTTTGCAGGCTGTCGGACAGGTGCTGGGACCATTCCGCCAGCAGCCGGGGGCGGCCGACCAGCACCGCGTGACCGTCCACGATCCCCTGCACGCCCAGGCCTTCGACGTTGGCGAAGTCCTCGACGGTCGCGTCGGAGTTGGCTTCACGGGCGATGGCCTGGGCGATCGGGTGCTCGGAGGCGTGCTCCAGCGCACCGGCCAGCCTGAGCACCTCTTCGCGGTTCTCCCCTTCGGCCAGGTGCACCGCGACCAGGGTCATCTTGCCCTCGGTGACCGTGCCGGTCTTGTCCAGCACGACGGTGTCGACCTTGCGGGTGGACTCCAGCACCTCCGGACCCTTGATCAGAATGCCCAGCTGGGCGCCTCGGCCGGTCCCGACCAGCAGCGCGGTCGGCGTGGCCAGGCCCAGCGCGCACGGGCACGCGATGATCAGCACCGCCACCGCCGCGGTGAACGCCGCCGCCACCCCGTTCCCGGTGCCGAGCCAGAACCCCAGCGTCCCGACCGCCAACGCGATCACGATCGGCACGAAGATCCCCGAGATCCGGTCGGCCAGCCGCTGCACGGCGGCCTTGCCGGTCTGCGCCTCCTCCACCAGCTTGGCCATCTGCGCCAGCTGCGTGTCCGCGCCTACTCGGGTGGCCCGGACGATCAGGCGGCCGCCCGCGTTCACCGTGGCACCCGTGACCGCGTCCCCCGGCCGCACCTCCACCGGCACCGACTCGCCGGTCAGCATCGAGGCGTCCACCGCCGAGGAGCCTTCGAGGATGACGCCGTCGGTGGCGATCTTCTCGCCGGGCCGCACCACGAACGTGTCGCCGGCCTTGAGCTGGTCGGTGGGGATGCGCCGGCCGTCGGCCAGCTCCACCTCCTTGGCACCCAGCTCCAGCAACGCCCGCAACGCCGCCCCCGCCCGCCGCTTGGAACGGGACTCGAAGTAGCGGCCGGCCAGGATGAACGCGGTCACCGCCGCCGCGGTTTCCAGATAGATGTTGCCCGAGCCGTCGGTGCGCTCGATCGTGAAGGAGAACGGATGCGTCATGCCCGGCGTGCCCGCGCTGCCGAAGAACAGCGCCCACAGCGACCAGCCGAACGCGGCCAGCGTGCCGACCGAGATCAGCGTGTCCATCGTCGCCGCGCCGTGCCGCAGGTTCGTCCAGGCCGCCTTGTGGAACGGCCAGCCCGCGTACACCACCACCGGCGCCGCCAGCACCAGCGACAACCACTGCCAGTTCGTGAACTGCAACGCCGGGATCATCGCCATCGCGACCACCGGCACACTCAGCACCACCGCGGTGATCAACCGCTGCCGGAGCGGCCGCAGCTCATCGGCAGGCTCCTGCTCGGCCCCGGTGCCGGACTCGGCGGGCGGGGCGGGCAGTGCGGCGGTATAGCCGGCCTTCTCCACCTCGGCGATCAGCTGCTGCGGGTCCACGCCATCCGGGAAGGTGACCTTCGCCTTCTCCGTCGCGTAGTTCACCATCGCGCTCACACCCTCGAGCTTGTTCAGCTTGCGCTCGATCCGGTTCGCGCAGGACGCGCAGGTCATGCCACCGATCGACAGCTCGACAGCCCTGCCTTCAGTCAGGGAAGACATCACATCTCCTTTCCTCGTGTCCTGCGATCAATGCGAGTCGTTGCCGTGAGAAGGGCTCGCGCTCGGCTCAGCCGTGGTTTTGGGCTGTCCGGTACCGGCCTGAGCGGTGAAGTCCGCGGTACGGACCTTGCCCTCATGCTGGAAATCCAGGAACAACCGGTAGTCGCCGCCGCTGGGCACCTCCGCGTAGAAGGTGATCTCCGGCCCCGCCTTCACGCTCTCCTCCGGATGCACGTGCAGGTAGGCCAGATCACCGGCCCGCAACGCCACCAGATGCCCGTACGCCCCCAGATACGGCTGCAGGTCCGTCACCGGCTTGCCGTCCTTGCTCACGCTCAGCGTCAGCTTGCTGGCCTGGCCGGGCACAAGATCCCCCGCAAGGGAAACCGTGTAACCGTCCACCTCGGCCGTACGAGCCACCGGGGCAAGAGGCTGCGGCTTGTAGTCACCCGCGACCAGCAGATCCGCACCGAGGGTCAAGCCACTCCCACCCGTCGGGGCGAAGTCGGCGAAAGCCCGGTACGCGCCCGGGTCATCCAGCGTCAGCTTCACCGACCACACGCCGTCGGCGGCCATGTCCGGGTGCACGTGCTGGAAGCTCGCCAGATCCCGCGACACCACGATGAAATGCAGCTTCTTGTCATGCTCGACCTGATAGTCAGTCACCGGCCTGCCGTCCGGACCCGTCACGGTGAAACGGAAATCCGTGGGCTCGCCGGGCTTGACGGCGGTCAACGGGTTGAGGGTGTATCCATTCTCGGACACTTGGAGCCCCCCAGGGGTATCGCCCTTCGCTGTTGCGGTGGCCTCCGCATGACCGCCATGACTCTCAGCGGCGGGAGTCGAATGGGTCGCCCCGTGTTCCGGCTTCGCCGGGGCGGGGCCGACCTCCCCCACCGCGTTCCCGACGCCCAGGGCCCCGCCGAAGACGACGGCCAGCCCCACGACGTAGGCACTCAGCTTCGTTGCCGCGTTCATGACCGACCCGCCACCTCGTAGCCCGCTTCCTCGACCGCGGCCACGATGTCCGCCGCGTCCACGGGGCTGTCGCTCTCCACGGTCAGCAGGCCGCTGGCCAGGTCGACCTCCACCGAAGTGACCCCGGACACCTCACCGACCTCCTCCTTCACCGAACTCACGCAGTGCCCGCAGGTCATGCCCGTGACGGTGTAGGTAGCGGTAGCCATATCGATCAACCCTCTCCAGTGATTTCTGTCAGGAACGAACGAGCCGCGCGATGGCTTCGGAAGCCTCTTTGACCTTGGCCTGAGCCTCCGGTCCGCCCTGAGCGGCGGCCTCGGCGACACAGTGCGCCAGGTGATCCTCCAGCAGGGAGATCGCGACCGACTGCAGAGCACTGGTGGCCGCCGACACCTGCGTCAGGACGTCGATGCAGTACTTGTCGTCCTCGACCATCCGCTGCAACCCCCGCACCTGACCCTCGATCCGGCGCAGCCGCCGCAGCTGGTCCTGCTTGCTGCCGCTGTATCCGACCATGTCTCCCCCTTCCGACTCCTCGAACGTACCATACCCCCCTACCGTATTCCAAACGGAGTCTGGGCCCAGGTGGGAGATCAGGGCCAACCGCCGACACGACTATTAGTCGGCATAGTAGGTTGCCAACCCACTCCACGCACGAGCTCTGACCGAAGAAGCCCAGGCAGGAACGTCATCGCAGCTCAATGCGAATTACGGTGTTTACACAATGGACTCTTGCATCTACGTAGCGGACCTATAGAGTCACGTGCAACGCACACCCTCCCCGATGGGGTCACTCTGCACCTCATATACCCCCCGGAGGTTTTGTTGTACCACCGAACCACGGCTGCGCTGCTCTCCCTCGCGCTCCTCACGGCATGCGGATCCAGCACCGGCACGACACCCAGCGCCCCCGGCACCCGGCAGGCCAAGAGCATCACCATCGCCATCTCCTCTGACGAGGGCACGCTCACGCCGTTCACCAACCAGACCGGCTACCCGGGCAACAACCTGGTGAAGCTGCTCTTCGACACGCTGGTGATCGTGCGGGGCGACGGCGTCGCGCCGCTCCTGGCAAAAGAGATCAAGACCTCCGACAACAAGACGTTCACCCTGCCGCTCCGGCCAGGCGTCACCTGGCACGACGGCAAGCCGCTCACCTCCGACGACGTGGTGTTCAGCGTCGACTTCTACCGCAAGAACATGGAGGGCGACTCGTCGGTCGACGTCCGCCCGATCGCGAAGGTCGGCGCCAGCGGCGACGTCGTGACCATGACGCTCAAGGCGCCCGACCCCGAGTTTCCGCGCCGGATCCTGGCCGACATGGCGATCCTTCCCAAGCACCTGTGGGAGTCGGTGCGGAAGGTGAGCACGGCAGGGGTGGACAAAGCCGTCGGCAGCGGGCCGTACAAGCTGACCCAGCACGACAATGCCCGCGGCTACACCCTCACCGCCAACCCCGCCTATGCCCTGGGCAAGCCCAAGGTGGATTCGATCAAGGTGGCCGTGATCCCGGAGGAGTCCACCCAGTTCGCCGCCCTGCGCACCGGAGAGGTGCACATGTCCACGCGCATCGTGCCCCCGCAGCAGCTCGCGACGTTGGAAAGGCAGCCGGGCATCGGCGTGGTCAAGGGCACCGAGTTCGCCTCCACGCTGCTGGCGTTCAACACGACCAGACCGCCGTTCGACCGCCCCGAGGTACGCCGGGCTCTGGCCAAGGCCATCGACACGGGGGATCTGGTCAAGACGGCGCTGCTCGGCCAGGGCACCCCGGGCAACCCCGGCTTCATCCACGCGGAGTCGCCCATCAAGGGAGACCGGCTCCCGCCGATCTTCGACGCCGAGGCCGCCAAGCGGGAGCTCGACGCTCTCGGCGCCAAACCGGGACCGGACGGGATCCGGGTGCTGGACGGCAAGCCCATGTCGTACGAGCTGCTGGTGCAGAGCGCCTCCACGGACCGGCTGCGCAGCGCCGAGCTGATCCGCGACATGCTCAGGAACGCGGGCGTCGCGGTGAAGGTCACCTCGCTCGACTCCGACTCCCTCGACGCCAAGGTCTGGCCCGACTACGACGTCCGTAAGGGCCGCAACTACGACATGTCCATGTGGGGCTGGTCCGCTCCCGTCATGCTCAGCAGCGGCACCATCGCCCAGCTCCTGGCCTCCGACCCGGACGACGGCAGCCTCAATGTCGTCGGCTTCAAGAGCCCGGCCGTCGACGAGACGATCGCCACCATGACCGCCGCGCCCACCATGGAGGCCAGAACGGAGGCCGCCAAGAAGCTCCAGGCCCAGATAGCGGAGCAGCTGCCGTTCCTCACCCTGTACTACCGCAACGGCGCCTACGCCTTCCGTAAGGACATCTACAGCAACTGGACCTGGCAGAACGGCTCCGGCGCGCTGAACAAGTTCTCCCTCGTCGACTACCGGCTCGGATGACGGCCGTCCAGGCCGTCCGCCGCGGCTACCCCCGCTACATCGCCGGCAGGCTGGCCGAATACCTCTCGGTGCTGCTGGTCGCGCTCACGCTCAACTTCGCGCTCCCCCGGGCGCTCCCGGGTGGCCCGCTCAAGCTGTTCGGCAGCCCGGAGGCGCTGGCCAGGCTGACCGCCGACGAGCGCGCGCAGATCGCCACGCAGTACGGCTTCGGCCGGCCGCTCCCCCAGCAGTTCCTCGACTACCTGACCGGCGTGTTCACCCTGGACCTCGGCACCTCGCTGTCGGACGGCCGTCCCGTCGTCCAGGCGCTGGCGGACGCGCTGCCGTGGACGCTGCTCCTGGTGGGCACCAGCACTGCGGTGACCGCCGTCCTGGGGGTGACGCTGGGCGTCGCGGGCGCCCTGCGTCGCCGCCGGGGCAAGGGCTCCGGGCTGCTCGGCGCGGCCGTGGTCGCCGACTCGGTCCCGCAGTTCTGGCTGGGCATGCTGCTGATCGTCCTGTTCGGGGTGAAGCTCCAGCTGCTGCCCACTTACGGCGTGTCCGGGCCGGAAGGGGTGACGGTCGGCGGGGTTCTGCAGCACCTGGTCCTTCCGGTGACGACGCTGACCGTCACCGGCATGGGATATCTGTTCCTCTACACCCGCTCGTCCCTGCTCACCGTCCTGACCAGCGAGCCGGTGCAGCACGCCCACGCCCGCGGAGTGCCGTACGGCAGGCTCGTGCGCAGGCACGCCCTGCGCCCGGCGCTGCTGCCCGTGCACACGATCCTCATGCTGGAGATCGGCTTCCTGGCCGCCGGGGCCATCGTGGTCGAGACCGTCTTCGCCTATCCCGGGCTCGGGCGGCTCACCTTCGACGCGATCACCGCCCGCGACTACCCGCTCATGCAGGGGGCGTTCCTGGTGCTCACCGTCATGGTGGTGCTCATGAACGCGCTGGCCGACGCGACGTACCCGCTGCTGGATCCCCGTGCCAGAACCGGAGACCGGAGATGATGTTCCTCAAGGCGCCGCGCCGGAACCTGCTCGGCGCGCAAGGAGTGATCGGCGTCGGCGTCCTCGTCGCGATCGTCGCCATCGCGGCGTACGGAGTCGCCCTGCCCGACGGTGCGGGGCGCGAGCGGGTGGCCGAGCCGTACGCACCGCCGCGGGCAGGATTGCCGCTGGGTTCCGACGATCTCGGCCGGGACCTGCTCGACCAGCTCATCGTGGGCGCCGGCACGTCCCTGGGGCTGGCGTTCATCGTCGCCGTCTGCACCACGCTGCTGGCCGCGATCATCGGCGGCGCCGCCGGGATCGGCCCGCGCTGGTTGTCGGTCTCGCTGATGCGCGGCGCGGACGTCCTGCTGATCCTGCCCGAGCTGATCCTCTACATCCTGGCGGCCGCCTTCCTCGGCCAGTCCTTCGGTATCCGGGCGGCGATCCTGGCGCTCATCCTGTGGCCGGTCCCCGCCCGCGTGCTCCGAGCCGGGGTGCTCACCGCCTGGTCCCGCGGCCATCTGGAGGTGTCGCGGGCCATGGGCGCACCGGCCTGGTGGTTGCTGGCCCGGCACGGCACGTACCTCATCGGGCCGCTGCTCATCCCGGTCTTCGTCCGCACCGCGAAGGTCGCCATCATCTACGACGCCACCCTGTCCTTCCTCGGCCTCGGCGACCCGACCTCGCCGAGCTGGGGCACCACGCTCTACTGGGTGCAGACCAACGGCGTCTTCCTGTCCGACGCCTGGCTGTGGTGGGCGCTGCCGCCCGGCGCCGCCATCACGCTCACAGTGCTCTCCCTCGCCCTGATCGGCGTCGCGGTGGAGGAACGGCTCAACCCTGCCCTGCGGGAGGCTGCCCGATGACCTTGAAAGTACGTGACCTGACCGTCCGGTACGGCGGCCTGGCCGCGGTCTCGCACGTCAACCTCGACATCGCCGACGGCGAGATCCTGGCGCTGGTCGGCGAGAGCGGCTGCGGCAAGACCTCGCTGGCCCGTACCCTGCTCGGCCTGCTCCCCTCCACGTCACAGGCCGGCGGGTCCGCGTTGCTGGGCGAACACGAACTGGTCGGACGGACCGACTGGACAGGTGTGCGCGGCACCCGCGTCGCCACCGTGCCGCAGGGCGCGATGACCGGACTCAGCCCCGTGCATCGCATCGGTGCCCAGCTCGCCGAGATGCTCACCCTGCACGGCGGCACGGCCCAGCCCGCCGACCTGCTCGACCGCGTCGGGCTCCAGCGGACGATGCTCAGGTCATATCCGCACGAGCTGTCCGGCGGGCAACGCCAGCGGGTGGCCATCGCGCTCGCCCTGGCCGGCGAGCCGGACCTGCTGGTCGCGGACGAACCCACCACCGGGCTGGACGCCATCACCCAGCGGCAGGTCCTCGCCCTCCTGGCCGGGCTCCGCACCAGCATGCTGATCGTCTCGCACGACCTGGCCGGGCTGCTGCCGTACGCCGACCGCGTCGCCATCATGTACGCGGGCCGCCTCGCCGAAGTCCGCCCAGCTCGCGCGCTGTCCCCGGCCTCCGCCCACCCCTACACGGCAGGGCTGCTCAGCGCGACCCCCGTCGCCGACCGCGAGGTCGCCTGGGGCAGCATCCCCGGATCCGCGCCCGCCCTCGGGCACGTCGCGGCCGGCTGCGCGTTCGCGGCCCGCTGCCCGCTCGCCGTCGACCGTTGCCGCGAGGAGACGCCGCCCTTGGTCGCACGCGGAGAGGCGCAGGTCGCCTGCCACCGTCACGACGAGCCGGACCACCCCTCCTACCCGAACGTGCCCCGCGTCGACAGCCCGTCGGGGAGCATCGTGGTCAGCGCGTCAGGCATTCGGCACACCTACCGGGCCCGCTCACGTGTCGTGGACGCGCTGCGCGACGTCGACCTCGAGATCAGCGCGGGCGAGATCGTCGGCCTCGTGGGCGAGAGCGGATCGGGCAAGAGCACGCTCGCCCGGATTCTGCTCGGTCTCATCAAACCGACCGCCGGTCGCGTGACGCTCGAAGGCCGGGAGCTGACGGCCGGCCGTGCACTGCGCCGCCTGCGACGACGGATCGGCTTCGTCCACCAGGACCCCTACGATTCGCTCCACCCCGGCATGCGGGTGGCGGCGCTGGTGGCCGAGCCGCTGGCGGTGGCCGGAGTGCCCCGGGGCGAGCGGCTCGGCCACGTCCGGGAATCGCTGACCGCCGCCGGGCTGCCGGACGATTCCGAGTTCCTCGCCCGTTTCCCCGGCCAGCTGTCCGGCGGCCAGCGCCAGCGGGTGTCCATCGCCCGAGCTCTCGCCGGCAGCCCCGCGCTGCTCATCGCGGACGAGGCCACTTCCATGCTGGACGTCTCCACCCGCGCGGGGATCGCCACCACGCTGCGATCCCTGGCCGTCGAACGCGGCCTGGCCGTCCTGCTCGTCACCCACGACCTGGGCGAGGCCGTCCAGTCGTGCGATCGCATCCTGGTCCTCCAGGCAGGCCGGGTCGTCGAGCACGGCCCGGCCGACGACCTGGCCCGATCCCCATCCCACGCCTATACGACCCAGCTCCTCCAGGCTTCCACATGAGTTCACCGTGCAGTTCCCCGGGGCCGGCGACCAGGGCCAGGAGCGGTCGTCCGGCCCTGGAAACCGTATACCCGTTACGGGTATCATCCTCTACTATGGCGATACGTAGTGCGGTTGTGCAGTGATGGATGTCTTTTCGCGGCTGGAGTCGTTCGGGGACCGCTTCCGGCTTGAACGTGGCCTGAGGCCGCACGACGGCTGGATCGCATGCGACCGGCTGCTCGACTCCTCATCGGACGAACTCTCCCGTGTACTCGAAGCCGAGCGGGTGGCCAGCGGCCAGAAGTCGGATCACGCCACCGCACTGACCGTCATGGCCGTGTACGCGGGCACCGTGACCGCGTCCGCGCTGCTGGCATGGGCGCTCGACCGGGTGGTCGTGGACATGCGACCGCGCAACGTCGCCATCCGGCTCTCCGAGCACCACGGGTTCGAGGCGGTCGCGCTCCGCGAGCCGAACGCCGTGGAGGCGCCCGTCGACACGCTTGTCTCCTGGGTGCTCGACGAGCATCTCCTCCCGCTCGCTCACGCCATGCGTACGCGCACCCGGGCGGGCTTGCGCCAGCTCCATGGCGGAGTGGCGCACGGGTGCGCGGCGGCATTCTGCATCGCCAGCCGACTCGGCGGCGACGTCGATCGGCTGCACCGGGCCTACGAGGAGTTCCTCGCCGCCTCCACCGGCGGCCTGGAAAAGCTCGGCGAAGTGATCAGACTGCGAGAAGGCGATCGCGAAGGGCTGTTCTACCTACGCAACACGTGCTGCCTCTACTACACCTCCGACGAAGCGGTGAAATGCTCCAGCTGCTGCCTGGACAGTGCCGAGGACCGCGTGACCGCCTACCGCCAGGTCCTCGCGAACGGAGTGGTCCCCCACTGAGCCGCACCGCTCGCCGCACAGCGCGCGACCCGAACGACTCCGGGGTCCGGCCACCGCCCCACTCCCCCGCCTCATCGGCCAAGCGTCTGCTTGGCCCGCGGACCCATCATGGCTCCCCGGCGGCGCGGGACTCCACCTCCTGCCATCGGCAGATCTTCTTGGAGACCAGGCCGGCCCCGATGCGCTGGTAGAACCGCTGTGCCGCCACGTTGGTCTCGGCTACCTCCCAGCGGATCACCTTGCCGTCCGAAGCTGCGGAGACCGCCCGCATCAGCCGTTCACCGACCCCGTGGCCGCGTTCTCCGGCGCGCACGTAGAGGTCGTCGAGCGCGAGATAGTCGCCGCCCGACCACAGGCTGACCCTCTCGAACCAGGACACGTACCCGATCGCCCGTCCATCCCTCTCCGCGATCAAATAGGTGATCTCGGGACGCCGGAGCAGCTCTTCCATGCGAGCTACGCTCACGGTGATCGCGGTCCCCTGATTCTGGTGTTCGGCGAGCTCACGCAGCAAGCCGTGAACGGTCGCCGCGTCGTCGGCCGTCGCGCGACGGATCGACACCATGGTGAATTCCCTTCTCAGCCGGTGGGCGGGATGTGGCGCAGCCGGAGGAGCGCGAGGATCGCCGCGCCGCCCGCGATGACCGCCGCGACGACGGCCGCCACGTTGAGCCCGCCCGCGAAGGCCTCACGGGCGGGGGCGAGGACCTGCGCGGCGAGCTCGCCCGGCAACCCCCGTGCCGCCGAGACCGCGCCGTCGAGGCTGTCGCTGCCGGCCGCGACGGCTTCCGGCGGCAGGCCGCCGGGCAGTTCGCCACTGATCCGGCTACGGTAGACGGCGGCGCCGATGCTGCCGATGATGGCGATGCCGAGCGAGATGCCCAGGTCGCTGCAGGTCGTCGCGAGCCCGGAGGCCGCGCCCGCCTTCTGCGGCGGCACAGAGCCCACGACGAGGTTGGTGGTCAGCGCCATGGACGGCGCGACCGCCGGATAGAGCACCATGAAGCCCGCGACCAGCAGCGGCAGTCCGCCGACGGCGCCGACCTGGGTGAGCATCAGGTAGCCGATCACTTGTACGACCAGTCCGGCCGCGATGAGATACCCCGGGCGGACCCGCCGTACCAGGATCGGGGAGACCGTCGAGACCAGCACCAGCAGGGCCGCCCCCGGCAGCACCCACAGCCCCGCCTGCAGCGGGGAGAGCCCCTCCACCAGCTGCAGGTACTGCGTGACCAGCAGGTACACGCCGCCGAGCGCGATCGCGGCCAGCAGGAAGACGCCCAGCGCACCGCTGACCGCGCGGTGGGCGAACAGCCGCACATCCAGCAGCGGCTCCGGCAGCCGCAGCTGCCGCAGCACGAACCACCCTCCGAACGCCAGCCCGACCACGATGCTCACCAGCGCCGTCGCGAGAGTGCCCGCCTTGCCCAGCTCCTTGACGCCGTAGACGACGGGCAGCAGAGTCGCCAGCGACAGCGCCACGCTGAACAGATCGGGCCGGCCCGCCGCCGGGTTGCGGTTGTCGGGCAGCAACAGGAGGGCGCCGATCGCCACCACCACCATGACCGGCACGGCCACCAGGAACGCCGCACGCCAGGAGTACGTCTCCAGCAGCGCCCCGCCGAGCACGGGGCCGAGGCCGGTGCCCACCGAGATGCCGCCCGACCACACGCCGACGGCGACTCCCCGCTGCCGCGCGTCGGCGAACGTGGCGAAGATCAGGCCCAGGGTGGCGGGCATCTGGGTGGCGGCCGCGACGCCCAGGACGGCTCGCCACAGGATCAGCAGGGCGGGGTCGGAGGTGTTCGCGGCGGCCAGCGAGACCAGGGCGAAGACGACCGCGCCGGCGATCAGCAATCGGCGATGACCGATCCTGTCTCCCAGCGTGCCCATGGTGACCAGCAGCCCGGCCATCAGGAACCCGTATATGTCGATGATCCACAATGACTGGGTGCTGGTCGGCCGGAGCTCCGCGGCCAGCTGGGGAATGGCCAGGAACAGGATGGTGAGCATCATGAACAGCAACATGGCGGGCAGGACCAGCACCACCAGGCCGAGCCACTGCTTGAGACCGGCGCGCCGGCCGTCGTCGATATCCGCGGAAGACATGAGCGTGTTCCTTCGGTGAATGTTCTGGGAGCGAGCCCTCCGGCACGCTCCAGGGCCGACGATGGGCTTGCGGGCGTGGCACTCGTGTGCCGCACCGGCCGACATCGTCATGACCCGCGAGGGAATTGACGCCCCTACGTTAGGAAGGCCCAGGTGGCCGCCGAATCAGTGAAATCGCCGGTCTCAGGCGGATCGCTCGGCGAGGACCAGCCGCATGAGCTCGGCCCGCGAGGTTATGCCGGCCTTCTGGAAGACCTTGCGCAGGTGGTAGTCCACGGTGCGCGGGCTGAGGAACAGCTGCCCGGCGATCTCCCGGTTGGTCAGCCCCTCCCCGACGGCCAGCGTGATGCGCAGCTCCTGTGGGGTGAGCGTGCTCAGCGTGTCCGCCTCGGGCGCGCGGGTCCGGGCCGACTCCCCGGTGGCGCGCAGCTCGCCCAGCGCGCGCTCGGCCCAGGTGAGGGCACCGATGCGGCGGAAGGTCTCCGCCGCGGCGCGCAGGTGTTCCTGAGCCTCGGAACGCCGCCGCTCGCGCCGCAGTTGCTCGCCGAACAGCAGTTCCGTCCGGGCGTGCTCCAGCGGAGCGTCCGACCTGGCATGCAGCCGCAGGCTCTCCGCGTAGTGGGCCTCGGCGCCGCCGTCGGTGCTGACCAGCGCCTGGCAGCGGGCCGTGAGCGCGCCCAGGTCCGGCGAGGCGATGCGTTCGGTCCACTGCGCGTAGCGGGCCGCGGCCGCGGCGGCCCGATCCCGCTCGCCGGCGCGGACCAGGGCCTCGACCAGGTCGGGGACGATGGCCATGACGAGATCCGGGGGCGCGTCGGCGTCCCAGGCGCCGACCGCCCCGAAGTGCCGTACGGCCTCGCGATGCCTGCCCGCGACCAGCTCGATGAGCCCGAGCGCCCGCCTGGCGTAGAACATGGCGTCAGCCAGGTCTCGGTCGCTCGCCTCGGCCAGCACGCCGGAGGCCAGCTCGCCGGCGTCAGCCCGGCCCCGGATGGCCGCGGACAGCGCGAGCAGCCCTCGGTTGCGGCATGCCGTGTTCGGCTGGCCGACCTCGGCGGCGAACTGGCAGCCCTCCTCGGCGTGGGCCTCGGCGAGCCCCAGCCTGCCGCGCGAGATCTCGTCAGCCGCCTGGTACTCGAGGTTCCACGCGAGCGCGCCGAGGGCGCCGCTGTTGCGTGCCAGTTGCCCGGCGTTGCGGAACAGGCGCCCGCTCAGCTCATGCTCGCCGAGCGCGCGGGTGATCGACCCGGCCAGGGTCATCGTGATCGGATCGGTGAGCGACTCGATCACCGCGCGGTCGCGTACGGCCAGTCCTGGATCGCGGCCTGTTCGTGCCCGGCCGGCGTTCCGAAGGAGCAGGAGCACCGCGTCCTCCGGGCCGTCCGAGTCGTCCGGGGCCGGCCCGATCTCGTCGAGCCAGCCGGCGAGGTCGGCCCAGGCCTGTGACCGGTTGGCGCGGACACCGAGGTTGCCGTACATCGCGACGGTCGGGGCGAAGCGGCGCCGGTCGATCCGCAGGACGCGTGGGATCCAGGGCTTGATGAGGTCCATCGCGTCATCGGGCGAGCCGGCGAACTCGGCCACGATGGCTCGCATGACGGCCACGGAGATCCGGTCCGTCTCCTCCAGGGAGGGCTCGCGTTCGGCCTGATCGAGCAGCTCGGCAGCCGCGGCGGTGAACCCGCCCTGGGCGGCGGCGTGCGCGGCGGTCCACAGCCGCCGTCCCCTGCGCGGGCCGTCGACCGTGAGCTCGGCCGCCCGCGACAACGAGGCCATGGCCGCGGCCGGGCCCCCGCGCAGGGCCGCCTGTTCGGCCGAGTGCTCGAGCTGGTCGGCGGCGTGCTCGTCGTGCCCGACGGCGGCCTGCCCGAGGTGCCAGGCATGGCGGTGCTGGTCGGCCGGGGTGTCGAAGGCCGCGGCGAAGGCACGATGGATCGCGACGCGCCGGTTGCCCGTGGCGCTGTGGTAGACCGCTGATCGGATCAGCGGATGCCGGAACGCCAGCCGCGGCCCGTCGTAGGTCAGCAGCTCGTCGAGCTCGGCGCGGTGCAGCAGGTCGGCGGCGATCCCCATGGAGGTGGCCGCCTTCTCGATGGTCTCGACGCTGCCCGAGCCGTCGGCGGCGATCAGTTGGAGCAGCGGCAGTGATTCGACGTGCCGCGCCCGGATCCTGGCCAGGAACGACCGCTGCAGCCGGTCGGTCATGGCCGGCGGCTCCGGTGTCCCCTCCGGCGGGATCCTCCTTCCGGCAAGCTCGAGCAGGGCCAGGGGATTTCCCCCGGTGATCGCCAGCAGACGGTCCTGCTCACCCTCGCTGAGGCGCCGCCCGCCCGCGCGCCCGGCGAGCAGCGCCCTGCCCGCTTCGGGTTCGAGGCCCGCGAGCGGGATGCGGCGCAGGTCGGGCAGCTCGGTGCCGTGGCCCTCGTCGGCACGCGCGGCCAGCGCCACCGCGATGGGCTCGTCGTCCAGCCGGCGGGCGACGAACGCCAGGGTCTTCAGCGTCGGACGATCGGCCCAGTGCGCGTCGTCGACGACGCACAACACCGGCTTCTCCCCGGCCGCCAGGGACAGCAGGGACAGGGTCGACAGACCCACCAGGAACGGATCGGGTGGCGTGCCGTGCGCGCGCCCGAACAGGACGCGCAGGGCCTGCGCCTGCGGGTCCGGCAGCTCGTGGGCCCGCCCGAGCAGGGGGAGCAGGAGCTGGTGCAGCGTCGCGTACGCGAGATCGGCCTCCGGCTCGACGCCCACCGCGCGGAGCACCCGGAACCCCGCGGCCCGCTCCGTGGCGTGTGACAGCAGCGCGGTCTTCCCGATCCCCGGCTCGCCGTGGAGGATCGCTCCGCCGCCGCGTCCCTCGGCGGCGTGCCGCAGCAACGACTCAAGCAGTTCGCTCTCGTCGTCTCTCCCCAGCACACGCCGAGCATAGAAAGCACCGGCACCTGTGACAAAGCGAGCCCGCCGCTCAAGCCCGGCCACCGTGATCAGTTACCCGTGGTCAACACCATGCGGAAGCGGGCCCGGCCGGAGAGCATCTTCTGGAACGCCGCACCGGCCTCCTCCAGCGGGACCTCCTCGGTCCACGCCCGGACGCCGTTCCGGGCGGCGAACCTCATGGTGTCCTGGGTGTCGACCGCGATGCCGGAAGCGTGTCCGTGCACCCGTCTGGCCGCGTTCACGAGTTGCAGGGGCGTGATGTCCAGCCGCTCCATGTCGACGCCGACGATGATGAGCTCGCCGCGGCGGCCAAGCCCGTCGATCGTCCGGGACATCGCCGCGGCGTTGGTCACCGTCGCCAGCACCACCTTGGCTCCCCCCTGGGCCCGCAGCGCGTCGGCCATGTTCTCGGCGGCGGTGTCGATGTAGTGGGCCGCGCCGAGCTTGTGAGCCAGCGACGCCTTCTCGGGGCCGCGGGCCATCGCGACGGTGTCGAAGCCCATCTTCGCGGCGAACTGGACACCCAGGTGCCCCAGGCCGCCCAGGCCGAGGATCGCCACGGTGTCGCCGGAACGCGCGGAACTGCGCCGCAGCGCGTTGTACACGGTCACGCCGGCGCAGGCCAGGGGCGCGGCCTCCACCGCCGTGAGCTCGTCCGGGACCGCGGCCAGGGCGACGGCCGGCACCACGACGGAGTCGGCGAACCCGCCGGCGTACGCGACACCCGGCACCTGGAGTTCAGGACAGAGGATGCCGTCGCCCTCCCTGCAGGCGTCGCAGTGGCCGCAGCTGCCGCCGTACCAGCCGACCGCCACGCGATCACCGACGGCCCAGCCGGCGACGTCGGCGCCGATCGTGTCGATGCGTCCCGCGATCTCGTGACCCGGCGTGACGGGGTACGTGGTGCCCGGGATGTGTCCGGCGATGATCAGCGCGTCGGAGTGGCACACCCCGCACGCCTCGACGGTGACCCGTACCTGGCCCGGGCCCGGCTCCTGGGTGTCCACCCGGACCAGAGACATGTCCCCGCCGGGCTCGGCGACCTGTACGGCACGGTGCGTGGCAGAAGACATGCCGTCTCCTCTTCTTACGGAAGCAGCGGCCCCACGGCGAGGCCCTCTCCCGCGCCCCCTTTCCTGTCCACCGGCCGTCGAACCTGGTCAGAGCGGGTTTGCCAGGCTTTGAGGACGAGGAGGGGGCCGTCGTGTACGGTGAAGGCCCAGCGGCCCGGAGCGGCCGTGACGCGCTGGTAGACGTTCTGGCGAGACTGCGCAGGTCCCGCCTGGTCCGCGGTGGCGGGCCTCCTCCCTGGAAGGGTTCGCGTACGGGCCCCCAGGGTGACGATTCTGGCTGGACGGATTGTCGATCATTGACCGCTCCCCTCACGATCCGTCCAGACGAATGCTGATATTTCGGGAATGTGGGCCACCATGACGGGCGTGAATCTCAACGGCCGCAAATTCGTGATGGTGAGCTCGACCGCGAGCGCAGTCGACCCGGACAGCCCGACGGAGTTCCTGTACCAGGAGTCCGACGGGGTGGTGTGGGGCAGCTACTCCGGCGACACCGTGACCCACGGGCGTTTCGTGGGCATGCGTGACGACGCCCAGGTGGCGATCTCGTACGCGCACGCGCTGAAGGCCGGCGGGAAGGCGGGCGGCCAGAGCAGCAGCCGCATCGAGAAGGGGGACGACGGGCTGCTGCGCCTGGTGGAGGAGTTCAGCTTCGACGGGGACGACACGGTGCACGTGAGCGTGTGCAGGGAGGTCGGCTGATCACTCAGTCGTCCTTGCGGAGGGCGGCGCGGCCCTCGGCGGCGCCGACGAAGCGCATCTTGCCGAGCGGCACGCCGCCCTGCGCCCCCTCCTGGGCGGGCCGCCGCGCCGGACGGGTCCGGTCGCGATCACGGTCGCGGTCGCTGGGCAGCACGTACGGCCGCTTCAGCACCTCGTCCAGGATGAACACGGTCTCCGTCGCCTTGACCGCCGGGATGTTGGCCAGCCGGTCGGTCACCATGGTGTGCACGGCGGCCACGTCGGACACGCGCACCTGGATCATGGCGTCGTGCTGCCCGGTGGTGATCGCGCAGTACTCCACCTCCGGCATCCGGGCCAGCTCGGCCCTGAACTGCTTCCACATCTGCTGGCGTACGGTCACGAAGATCAGGGCGGTGATGCCGAGCCCGGCCCGCACGTGGTCGATCTCGGCGGTGAAACGCTTGATCGCGCCGTCGGCGCGCAGCGCCTCGAAGCGCGTGTAGGCGTTCGCGCGGGAGATGCCCACCCGTTCGGCCAGCGCGGCCACCGAGATCCTGCCGTTCTCGCGCAGGACCTCGAGGATCTTCATGTGGATGTCGTCAAGCTCGAGACCGATGCCGATCCGTCCAGGCTGACCGCCGCCGCCGACACCATTTCTGGAAATTTCACTCATCATTACCTCACTGACCTTTATATACGTCTCACCGACCGCACAGTGCCTGGACGTTCTGCCGCACAATCCTCGACATCTTCCTGCCGAACGTCCAAATCTTGGAGGACCCATCATGGCGACCCGCTCGCAGACGGCGGCTGTGCTGCTCGCCGGTGCACTCGCCCTGGCCGCCTGCGGTAGCGGCGGCGGCTCCCAGACTCCCGCCGCGTCCGGCGGTGGGGGCAAGACCCTCGTCATCGACACGTCCTTCGACCTCAAGACGGCCGACCCGGGCCGCACGTACGAGCCGACGGGCCTGATCGTCGGCAAGGCCGTCTATGAGACGCTGCTGACGTTCGACGGCGCCGACGTGACCAAGCCGGTGCCCGCGCTCGCGGAGTCGTACGAGCTGAGCAAGGACGGCAAGATCCTGACGCTCAAGCTGAAGAAGGGCGCCACGTTCGCGGACGGGTCGCCGTTGACCGCGGACGACGTGGTGTTCTCGCTGACTCGCGTGCGGGACATGAAGGGCACCCCGTCGTTCCTGCTGGACGGCGTCGAGGTCGCCAAGACCGACGACTCGACGATCACGCTGACGTCGAAGGCGGCCAACCCGGCGCTGCCGTACATCCTGCCGAACCCGGCCCTCGGCATCCTCAACAGCAAGGTCGCCAAGGAGCACGGCGCCACCACGGACGCCCAGGACAAGGCCGAGCAGTACCTGAACTCGGCCTCGGCGGGCTCCGGCCCGTACCAGATCGAGTCGTTCAACGTGAGCAGCCAGGTCACGCTCAAGGCGAACCCCAAGTACTACGGCACCAAGCCCGCCTACGACAAGGTCGTCATCCGCAACGTCGAAGGCGCCACGCAGAAGCTGAACGTCCAGCGCGGCGACAGCCAGATCGCCCTCAACCTGTCGGGCGACCAGGTCACCGGCATGCCCGCGACCCTGCAGGTCAAGAAGACCGCCTCGGCGAACGTCATCTTCCTGCTGGCCAACCAGGACTCCGCGATCAGCAAGACGACGACGAACCCCAAGTTCGTGGAGGCGGTCCGCAAGGGCGTCGACTACGCGGGGCTGCTGGAGCTGGCCGGCGAGGGCTCGGCGCAGGCGCCGGGCGTCATCCCGTCGCAGCTGCTCGGCGCGCTGCCCGCCGACCAGGCGGCCAAGCGGGACGTCGAGGGCGCCAAGGCGGCGCTGGCCGCCAGCGGCGTGTCGAACCCGACCGTCAAGCTGGAGTACCCGAGCGAGCTGACCGTCAACGGCCTGTCCTTCCAGCCGCTGGCCGAGCGCATCCAGGCCAACCTCAAGGAGGTCGGCATCACGGTCGACCTGCAGCCCGCGCCGGTCACCACGGCCCTGGACAACTACCGCAACGGCAAGGAGGAGATGGGCCTGTGGTACTGGGGCCCGGACTACCCCGACCCGAGCGACTACCTGGCGTTCCTGCCGGGCAAGACGGTGGGTCTGCGGGCCGGCTGGAAGGCGGGGGCGGCCAAGGAGATCGAGGCCGCCGGTGACAAGGCCGCCACGGCGATCGGCGACGACGCCCGCAAGGCCGCCTACGTGGACGTGCAGACCAAGCTGAACGCCTCCGGCCCGTTCGTCCCGCTGATCCAGCCCAGCCAGAACATCGTGACGGCGGCGTCGGTGACCGGCCTCGAGTACCACCCGGTGTGGACGGTGGACGTGGCCGACCTCGGCGTGAAGTAAGGGAGCCTCGCAGGTGTCCGACATCCCGGGCGAACCCCGCCGGAGCCGGGCGAGACGGGCCCATCCGCTCGTCCGCTTCCTGATCCGGCGCATCCTGCTCGCGGTCCTGATGGCCTGGGGCATCACGCTCGTCACGTTCGTCCTGACGAACCTGGTGCCCGGCGACCCTGTGGCCGCGAACCTCGGCCAGCGGGCGCTGGGCGATCCGGCGATCGTGGCCCAGTGGCGGGCCGAGCACGGCCTGGACAAGCCGCTCTGGGAGCAGTACGTGCTCCACCTCCAGGGCCTGGTCCACGGCGACCTCGGCACCAGCCAGCAGAGTCACCGGCCGGTCAGCCAGGACCTGGCCGAGTTCGTCCCGGCGACGCTGGAGCTGGCCGGGGCGGCGATCCTGGTGTCGCTGGTGCTGGGCGTGGCGTTCGGCGTGATCGCCGCGCTGCGCCGGGACCGGCTGTCGGACCACGCGCTGCGCGTGCTGAGCCTCATCGGCATCTCGGTCCCGACGTTCTGGCTGGCGCTGGTGGCGTTCTACGTGTTCTTCTACCGGCTGCAGCTCACCCCGGGCAGCGGCCGGGTGGACGCGGCGCTCAACGGCGCGGTCCCGGCCGTGACCGGGCTGCAGACCGTGGACGCGCTGGTGGCGGGCCGGTGGGACGTGTTCTCCTCCGCGGTCGGGCACCTCGTGACGCCCGCGCTGGTGCTGGCGCTCTACACGATCGGCCTGCTCACCCGCTTCACGCGCTCGGCGGTGCTGGAGGTGCTGGGGCAGGACTACGTGCGCGCCGCCAGGGCCAAGGGCCTGCCCGGCCGGGTGATCCTCTTCCGGTACGTGCTGCGTTCGGCCCTGGTGCCCATCATCACCGTGGCGGGCCTGGCGTTCGGCAGCCTGCTGTCCGGCACCGTGCTGGTCGAGGCGATCTTCGCCTGGCCCGGCGTCGGGCAGTACGCGTACAAGAGCGCCACCACCCTCGACCTGCCCGCCGTCATGGGCGTCGGCCTGGTCGTCGGCGTCGTCTACCTGGTCATCAACCTGATCGTGGACGTCCTGTACGGCGTCATCGATCCCCGAGTGAGGCTGCAATGAGACGGCGGGACCCTCTGGCCCGCAGGGGCCTGCTTGCCCGGCTGCCCGAGGCGTGGCGGCAGCCGCTGGCCGTGGTCGGCGCCGTGCTGGCAGTGGCCTGGCTGGTCATCGCGCTGGCCGCCCCCTTGCTGGCGCCGCACGACCCCCTCGCCCAGGACCTGCCGCGGCTCGCGCCGCCGGGGCCCGGGCACTGGTTCGGCACCGACCAGCTCGGCCGCGACATCCTGAGCCGCGTCATGTACGGGGCCCGGGTGTCGATCCCGCTGACGTTGCTGCTGGTCGTGCTGTCGGTGCTGATCGGCGGGCTGCTCGGCGCCTGCGCCGGGTACTTCGGCCGGTGGGTCGACGAGACGATCATGCGGCTGGCGGACCTGGTGTTCGCGTTCCCGACCGTGATCCTGGCCATGGTGGTGGCCGCCGCGCTGGGCGCCAGCCTGACGAACGCGGTGCTGGCCGTGCTGGTGGTGGCCTGGCCCGCGTACGCCCGCGTCACCCGGGGGCTGGTGCTCGGGGTGCGCGAGCGGGAGTTCGTGCTGAGCGGACGGCTGCTGGGCTTCTCCGTGTGGCGGTCGCTGCGCGTGGACGTGCTGCCGAACGTGACCGGCCCCATCCTCGTGCTCGCGACGCTGGACATCGGCACCGCGCTGCTGCTGCTGTCCGGGCTGTCGTTCCTGGGCCTCGGGGCCAAGCCGCCGTCCCCCGAGTGGGGGGCGATGGTGGCCTCGGGCGTGGAGGTGTTCGACAGCTGGTGGGTGGCGACCTTCCCGGGGCTGGCGATCCTTACGGTGGTGCTGGCGTTCAACTTCCTCGGCGACACCCTGCGGGACGCGCTCGACCCCCGTACGGCCCGCGCGATCAAGGAGCGTGCACTGTGACCGAGCGAAGCGAGGGAACCAGACAGCACAGCGACCCGGTCGCAGGTCCGACGAAGGAGGACCTGTGACGACGTTGGACATCACCGACTTGAAGATGTCGATCGGCGGCAAGGAGATCCTGCGCGGCGTCGATCTCGCGCTGGAGCCCGGCCGGGTGCACGGGCTGGCCGGAGAGAGCGGCTCGGGCAAGACGATGACGGGCTTGGCCGTGCTCGGGCTGCTGCCGCACGGCGCCCGCGTGACGGGCGCGATCCGGCTCGGCGAGCGCGACCTGCTCACCCTGCCGCCCAAGGAGCTGAACCGGGTGCGCGGCGGCGAGGTCGCCATGGTGTTCCAGGATCCGGCGACCAGCCTGCACCCCATGCTGACCATCGGCAAGCAGCTCACCGAGCACATGCGCCACCACCTGCGGCTGGACAAGCGTGCGGCGCGGGCCCGGGCGGTGGAGCTGCTGGGCAAGGTACGCATCCCGGGCGCCGAGGAGGCGTACGGGCGCTATCCGCACCAGTTCTCCGGCGGGATGCGCCAGCGCATCGCCATCGCCATCGCGCTGGCCTGTTCCCCCAAGGTGCTGATCGCCGACGAGCCGACCACCGCGCTCGACGTGACCGTGCAGGCCGGCGTGCTGCGGCTGCTGCGCGGGCTCTGCGACGAGCTGGGGCTGGCGGTGCTGCTGGTCACCCACGACCTCGGGGTGATGTCCGCGGTGGCGGACGAGGTGAGCGTGATGAAGGGCGGCCTCGTCGTGGAGTCGGGGCCGCGCGGGCGGGTGCTGCGGGAGCCCGAGCACGCCTACACGCGTTCCCTGCTGGAGTCCCTACCCGACGCGGAGGCGCAATGACTCTGTTGGCCATCGACGACCTGGTCGTCGAGCACCGCTCCCCCGGGCGTCCCGCCGTGCGGGCCGTGGCGGGGGCCAGCCTGGCGGTCAACCCCGGCGAGGTCGTCGGGCTCGTCGGCGAGTCCGGGTGCGGCAAGTCGACGCTGGCCCGCGCCGTCTGCGGGCTGAACCCGATCACCGCGGGCTCGATCGCGTTCGACGGGCAGCCGGTCACGCCGCTCGGCCTGCGGCGCAGGAAGCTGACCGGGATCCAGATGGTCTTCCAGGACCCCTACGCCTCACTCAACCCCCGGCGGCGGGTCGGCGACCAGATTGCCGACGGGCTGCGCACCTCGCAGGACACCGCCACCTCCCCCGCCGACCTGCTGGAACGCGTCGGCCTGCCGCGGGACTTCGCCGGCCGGCACCCGCACGAGTTCTCCGGCGGGCAGCGGCAGCGCATCGCCATCGCCAGGGCGCTCGCGGCCCGGCCGCGGCTGCTGATCGGCGACGAGCCCATCTCGGCGCTGGACGCCTCGGCGCAGTCGCAGGTGGCCAGGCTGATGCGGGACCTGGCGGTGGACTCGGGCGCGGGGCTGCTGTTCATCAGCCACGACCTGTCCGTGGTGCGGCTGATCGCCGACCGGATCGCCGTCATGTACCTCGGCAAGATCGTCGAGGTGGGCGACACGGCCGAGGTGTGGGCGGACCCGAAGCACCCGTACACGAAGGCGCTGCTCCAGGCCATCCCCAAGCCCGACGGGATGGGGGTGCTGCCCGCCGAGCTGGCCGGTGACGTGCCCGACCCGGCGAACCCGCCGGGAGGGTGCCGGTTCAACCCGCGGTGCCCGTCCGTGATGGACGTGTGCCGCGTGAAGGAACCGGAGTTCGGGCCGGTCGCCTGCTGGCTGCACGAGCCGAAGTGACCCCCGTCCCCGGGCCGCGGGCCGCCGCGGCGCGGCTGGCGGCGGTGCGGGCGGCCATGGACGAGGCCGGGGTGGAGGCCCTCGTGCTGCGGCCCTCGCCGGACGCCCGCTTCCTCGGGAGCCTTCTCGGGGACCGTCAGGGCGCGTACCTGGTGGTCACGCAGGACGTGGTGGCCGAGACCGGCGATCCGGCCGGGGTGGTGCCCGCGGGGGCGCGCCGGGTCGGGGTGGATCCGGAGATGCGGGTGCGGGAGCTGTTCGGGCTGGCGATCGAGGCCGAGCTCGTGCCCGCCTCCTCGGTGCTGTGGCCGCTGCGGCTGCGCAAGGAGCCGTACGAGGTCGAGGCCGTCGGGCGCGCGGTGGCGGCGGCGGAAGGGGTGCTGGGGCAGGCGCTGGAGCTGGCCTGGTTCGGGGCGACCGAGCGGGCGATGGCCTACCGGCTGCGGGTGCTGCTGGCCGAGTCGGGGTGCGAGGAGCTGCTGTCGCTGCGGGTGGCGGCCGGGGAGCACACGGCCCTCCCCGCGCACGTGCCCGGGGAGCGCGTGATCAACCCCGGGGACGCGCTGGCCGTGGCGGTGTGCGGGCGGTGGGGCGGCTACTGCGCCGAGGTGTCCAGGGTGTTCGCCGTGGCGGAGCCGCCGGACGACTTCGAGGCGATGTACTCGGTGGTGCTGGCCGCCCATCGGGCCGGGCTCGCGGCCGTGCGGCCCGGCGTGCCGGTGGACGAGGTGGCCAGGGCCGTGGGCGAGGTGATCGACGGCAGCGGGTACGGGCGCTTCGCGGCGGCGCACGTGGGCCGGGGCGTCGGGCTGGGGCACGACGAAGGGCCGTGGCCGGGTGAGGACGCCGTGTTCGAGCCGGGGATGGTGTTCTGCCTGGAGCCCGCCATCTACGTGCCCGAACTGTTCGGGGCCCGGGTCGCGGACGTGGTGGTGTGCGCGGAAGACGGGCCGGTGCCGCTGGGCGCGTACCCGCACACCCTGCACGTCCTCGACCGCTAAGGCAGCCTGACGGCCTCGGCCAGCCTGCGGGCCTCGTCGGCCCATCCCGCCAGGAATATCAGCGCCTCGCCCCGCTCCCTGAACCGGCGGGCCGCGTCCACGGGCGTGGCGCCGCCGTAGTCGAGCTGCGTCTCCCCTGCCCGGGCCAGCATCAGCGGGGTCAGGAAGTCGTACTTGACCGCCGACGCGCACACCGCCAGCCGCACCAGCCGCTCGTCACCGCGCCAGCCGGAATCCCGCAGCCCCCGCACGTACGCCCCGTGGACGGCCGCGTCGAGCGCGGGCAGCAGAGCGGCCGGCAGGAACAGGTCGAACACGCTGTCCGGGATGTGGTTGCCGACGTCCTCGCCCAGCGCGCCGTCGCCCGCGAACGTCCAGTCCACCAGCACGCTCTCCCCGTCGCGGTCGATCACGTTGCTCGGCCACACGTCGAGGTGGCACAGCGCCCTCGGCAGCGACTCCAGGACGGCCAGGAACTCCTCCCGGTCCCGGTGCAGCCGCACCAGCTCCCCGCGCAGCCCGGGCGGGAAGTTCTCGGCGACCAGGGGGTGCCGCCAGGCCGCGTCGTCCTCCAGCAGCTCGTACGGGACCGGTTTCGAGCCCAGGTAGTCGCGCAGGAACGACCGGCTCGACCAGGGCCGCTCCACCTGGCCCGCCGCCCCCTGGGCCAGGCCGAGCTGGTGCCCGAAGAGCGTGTGGCGCCCGAGGTCCCAGGTGGTGCCGGGCCGCCCGGCCACGTCCTCGGTCCACAGCGCGAGGTCGCCGTCATCGCGTTCGACCAGCTCCAGCAGCTTCGGCGCGGCCACCCCCGAGCCCGCCCACAGCCCCGGCAGGCCGTCGGCGTAGACGTCGGCCTCCCTGCGCCAGTAGTTCCAGTGGCGCGGATCGTCGGAGTGCCCCCACCCCGCGCCGCCTTCCTTGCGGCGGGTCAGCACCTTGAGCACCGCCGACCTCGACCCCCTGCGCACCCGCCAGATGCCGCCGGTCACCGCGTTCAGCGGGTTGTGCGTGAGCGGCTCGACGACGGCGTCGGCGCCGCCGAGCACCCGCGCGATCTCATCTTCCACTCGCGTCACCCTATCCCGTGACGGTGTGTGATGATCCACGGTCAAGGGTAGTCCAGAATCATGCTGCGCATCGGCACGTGGAGATCTGCCGGGTCGCTCGACATGGTGATCTGCGGCTGGCACGACGGCGGCCCCGGACCCCTCGAAACGGGCATCAAGCTCATCTACGGAGCAGGCGGTCCGATGCCCGGCTTTCCCGGGCTGCGCGTGGGCACCCTCGTGGCGACGTGCGCGGAGGAGATCGCCGAGGCCCTGTCCCAGGGGATCGACGTGGTGGCCACCGCGCCGGACTGCTGCCCCGCGGCGCCCGTCGTGGCTGCGGGCATGTGGCACTACGGCTGGACCGGGAGCGATCCGGGCGCGCTGGCCGGGGCGACCGCCGCGGGCCTCGTCATGGCCGCGCAGCCCGGGCCGTGCGCGGTGGAGATCCACCGCGACGGCCGCAGCTCGCTCGCCGGTGACGTGCGGGCGGAGACCGTACGCGCCTGCCTGGCCGGGGCCGTCCCCCTGGAGTCGGTACGCCTCAGCCAGGAGGCCCCCAGCAGGCTCCTCATCACACCCTGTTAGCCGCTTCCACCAAAGCCCGGCCCCGGCTTGGTGAACCCGGACGAATCGCGGCGGCCCCGCCATCGAATACCGTCGCCTGGGAACGTCCGAGACGAGGAGCGGCAGGTTGGTCGAGGTCAGGGAGCTCCATGAGATGGCGGAGTTCGAGCAGGTGGATGCGTTGTTCGACGACATCTGGCACTTCGGGACCGGCGCCCCGCCCATCACGATCGAGCTGATGCGGGCCCTGGCGCACGCGGGCGGCTACGTGGCGGGCGCCTTCGAGGGCGGCCGCCTGGTGGGCGGCTCGGTCGGGTTCCTGGCCAGCGGGAACGCCCTGCACTCCCATGTCACGGGGGCGGCGGCCGGGCGCGGCATCGGGTTCGCGCTCAAGCTGCACCAGCGCCGGTGGGCCCTGGAGCGCGGGCTGGAGCGGATCACCTGGACGTACGATCCGCTCATGCGCCGCAACGCCCACTTCAACCTGGCCAAGCTGGGCGCCCGGCCCCGCGAGTACCTGCCCTGCTTCTACGGGGTCATGGACGACGCGATCAACCAGGGCGACGAGTCCGACCGGCTCCTGGCCGTCTGGACGCTGTCCGACCCGCGCGTGGAGGCTGTGGCGCGGCTGGATGCTTTGGCACGACCGTCGGACGGCCCGCCGCCGGACGCCGTGGTGGCGCTCGCCGACGTGGGCGGGCGGCCGGTGGCCGGTCCGGTGGACGCCGGCACGGTGCTGGTGGCCGTGCCTGCGGACATCGCGGGATTGCGCGGCGCCGACCCGGGAACGGCCAAGGCGTGGCGGCACGCCGTACGCGACGTGCTGGGCGGCCTGATGGCCGAGGGCCGCGCGGTCACGGGGTTCTCCGGGAAGTCCTACTACGTAGTGGAGAAAAAGTGAAGATCACTGGAGTTGAGCTGCGGCGGATCGCCATGCCGCTGGTCGCGCCGTTCCGCACGTCGTTCGGCACGGAGACGGCCCGCGACGTCCTGCTGGTCAGGGTGGTGACGCCGGACGCCGAGGGGTGGGGCGAGTGCGTGGCCATGGACGAGCCGCTCTACTCCTCCGAGTACACCGACGGCGCGGCCGAGGTGATCCGGCGCTTCCTGCTGCCCGCGCTGCCGAAGACGCTGGACGTGCACGACGTCGGCCGCGCGCTGGAGCCCATCAAGGGCCACCGGATGGCTAAGGCCGCGCTGGAGACGGCGGTGCTGGACGCACAGCTCAGGACGGCGGGCGAGTCGTTCGCCCGCTTCCTCGGCGCCTCCCGCACGCGGGTGCCGTGCGGAGTGTCGGTCGGCATCATGGACTCCATCCCGCAGCTGCTCGACGCCGTGGGCGGTTACCTCGACGAGGGGTACGTCCGCATCAAGCTCAAGATCGAGCCCGGCTGGGACCTGGAGCCGGTCCGGGCCGTGCGCGAGCGGTTCGGCGACGACGTGCTCCTCCAGGTCGACGCGAACGCCGCCTACTCGCTGAGCGACGCCCGCCGCCTGGCCCGGCTCGACGCGTTCGACCTGCTGCTGATCGAGCAGCCGCTGGCCAACGACGACCTCGTGCAGCACGCCAGGCTGGCCAAGCAGCTCAAGACGCCGATCTGCCTGGACGAGTCGATCGAGTCGGCCGAGCACGCGGCCGCCGCCATCGCGCTCGGCTCCTGCTCGATCGTCAACATCAAGCCCGGCCGGATCGGCGGCTACCTGGAGGCGCGGCGCATCCACGACCTGTGCCGGGCGAACGGCATCGCGGTGTGGTGCGGCGGCATGCTGGAGACCGGCCTCGGCCGGGCGGCGAACGTGGCCCTGGCCGCCCTGCCGGGCTTCACGCTGCCCGGCGACACCTCGGGCTCGCGGCGCTACTACTCCACCGACATCACCCAGCCGTTCGAGCTGTCCGACGGCCACCTGGAGGTGCCCGCGGGGCCGGGCCTGGGCGTGGACCCGATCCCGGAGGTGCTCGACGCGGTGACCACGAGCACGGAGTGGATCACGCTCTGACCCTGGGCGGCACGGCCTGGCAGGTGGTTAATACGAGTCCCCCACGTGGGGGATGTTCACGGACGCTGCGGCGGCGAGCATCGGAACGCGCCACGCGAACACCACCTGCCTGACCGGAGGCCCCCGCATGACCACCACCCTCGGCGGAACACCACGGACCGGACGGCTTCCGGCCATCCTGGCCAAGCTGCACGGCCGGACGGCGGTGGGCGTGCCCCGCTGGGCCGTGTGGGCCGCCTACGCCACCACCTTGACCCCGCTGCCCTCCGGCATCTGGCGGATCGCGGCCTTCATCTTCGGCGCGCCGCTGCTGGAGTTCGGCGGGGCTCCCCCGCCCGGCCACGGGCCGGTGCTGATCGACGGCGAGTGGTGGTACATCGTCACGCTCAGCGTGGTCAGCGAGGCGGCGGCGTTCCTCACCGTCGGACTGATCGCCCGGTGGGGTGAGGTGTGGCCGCGCTGGATCCCCGGGCTGGGCGGCCGCCGGGTGCCGGTCCTGGCGGCCGTCGTCCCCGCCGGCCTGGGTGCGACGGTGCTGCTGGTCTTCCCGTACGCGCTGATCATGTTCGCCTTCGGCCGGATGATCAACGGGAGCCCTTCCGGTCTGATCGTGCACGGCTGGCAGGCGGTCGCCTTCTGGGTCACGTACGCGCCGCTGGCCGCCTGGGGCCCGCTGCTCGCCATCCTGACCGTGCACTACTTCCGGCGACGATCATCCTAGGTGCCTGGCTGGTCGCTCGCGGACTCCTGGGCGGCTCCGGTCGAGCCCGTGCAGCGCGATCTCGTAGCCGCCCCGCGCGACGAAGCCCGGGCCGGTCGAGCAGGAGGCGCGCCGCCTGGCGACGGCGTCCTCAGGCGTTGTCGGGCGTGGCCCATTCGACGAACTGGATGATCACGCCGTTGGGGTCGGTGACCTGGAACAGGCGTTCGCCCCAGGGCTCTTCGCGCAGCGGCATCGTGATCTCGACCCCGGCGTCACGCAGCCGCTTCTCCTGGTCCTGCAGGCCGGTGGCGAGGGTGAGCGCCAGGATCAGGCCCGCCGCGTGCTGATCGCGCTGCTCAGGCGGCAGGACCTGGGTGCCGCGGGCGAGCAGGACGATGTCCACCGCATCGGTACGGGTGAGGGAGACGAAGCCCTCGGCGGCGGCCTGAACGGAGTAGCCCAGGTGAGTGGTGAAGAACGCCTGGGAGGCGGCGATGTCGTCGATCGTGAGCGAGACGGTGGACGCGATGATCTGCAAGAAGGTCTCCCTGTCGGGTCGGAGCCGGGACGGAGGTGTGAGGTGCCGACGCGGGTCAGTAGCCGCGGCGGCGGGGGATGTTGCGGGCGACACGGGGCTCGCGTCGCCCGCGGACGGCACGGTCGGAGGGCAGGTGGCGGAGGTCGCCACCGCGCTTGAGGGGCTGCTCCGGCCGGTGGTGGCCCAGTTGCCCGGTCAGCACATCGGTGCGGTGGATCGCGGGGACGGCCTGCTCGGCGGTGGGGTCAAGGTGGCGCATGGGCACTCTCCTTCGTTCCGGTCGGCGTTCCATGGTCGCAAACTTACGACGGGCGTAAATTTAGCCCAGACAGCTCAGGGGTGTCAACATAAAAATGCTACGGGGGTAATATTCCCCCATGGCTACCCAGACTCCGGCCCAGACCGCCGGCGACCCCACACAGCTCGAGTCGCCCATCGGCCTGCGGGAGGCCAAGAAGCAGGAGACCCGGCAGCTCATCTCCGACCACGCCACCCGGCTGTTCATCGCCCAAGGCTTCGAACAGACCACCATCGCGGAGATCGCCGCCGCCGCCCGCGTCGCCAAGAAGACCGTCACCAACTACTTCGCCCGCAAGGAAGACCTGGCCCTGGACCACCAGGAGGAGTTCACCGCCGCCCTGGCCCAGGCCGTCTCCACCCGGCAGCCCGGGCAATCCGCCCTGACCGCGCTGCGCCGCGCCTTGCAGGACGCCGTCGCCGCCCAGGACGCGGTCGCCGGCTTCTCCGGCGCGGCCTTCGCCCGCATGATCGCCGACAGCCCCACCCTGACCATCTGCCTGCGCGGCCTGCACGACCAGCGCGAACACCGCCTCACCCAAGCCCTCGCCGAGGCCACCGGCACCACTCCCGACGACATCACCGTCCGGACCGCCGCCGGGCTCCTGGGCACCGTTCACCGCATCCTGTTCCAACGCATCCAGGACCTGACCCTGGCCGGACGCTCCAACGACGAGATCGCCCGCACCATCGGCGCGGAAGCCACCCAGGCGTTCGATCTGCTGGAGCCCGCTCTGGCCGACTTCGCCACCTGAACCCGCGGACGCCGGTGAACGTCAGGGTCGCCCACCGGTGTGGGTGGTGATCGTCGCCGCGAGGGACGGCACGACCGCGTGGGGCAGCGCGTGGCCGAGACCGGCCACTGTGACGAGAGTGGCGCCGGGGATGGCGCGCGCCAGCCGGTCGGCGTGCGGCGGCGGGGCGACGGGATCCTCCGGCGCGTCGATCACCAGGGTGGGCACCGAGACGTTCGCGAGCTCGGCCCCGCGTTCCATGCCCGACTGGTCGGCCAGGGCATGGGCGGCGGAGTTGCGCCAAGTGCCGCTGTGGGCGGCGATCCGGCGTTCGAGATCGGCGAACTCCTCGGCGTCGAAGGGCAGGACGCCGCCGTTGAGGACCCTCCAGTGCTCGACGCGCCAGCGCAGCTCCGCCTCCGGGTCGCGCTCCTGTCCGAGCTCCTCCCACAGAGCGAGCAGCCGGGGGTCGGGCCCGGGCAGGTCGTCGTCGGAGATGCCGGGGTCGGGGGCCGCCCCGCCGATCAGCGCGGAGCCGAAGATCGTGACGCTCATCAGCCGGTCCGCATGGTCGAGGAGGAGCAACTGGACCAGGGTGCCGCCCATCGACATCCCGACCACGTGAGCACGTGCGATCCGCAGCGCGTCGAGCACCGCGATCGGGTCGTCGGCCAGCGCCCGGATCGGGTAGGGACGCTCGTGGAAGGCATGGGTGGAGCGTCCGGCGTCACGGTGGTCGTAGCGGACGACGAAGTGGTCGCGGGACAGCAGCTCGACCAACTCGTCGGGCCAGGTCAGCCCGCTCGCGTTGGCTCCCATCACCAGCAGCAGGGCGGGACGCTCCGGATCGCCGGTCGTCTCCACCCAGAGCCGATAACCGTCCGCGACCTCGACGAAGGCCTCAGCGTGGCGAAGTCCGCCGGTCCACGGGTCGGTCGCTCGGGCCATGACTCACTCCTCATGGGTGGGGTTCGAAGCGACGATAGCACGAGACGAAACGTCTCGTCTTGTGTTGTCGAGGCACGCCGGGCCTCGGCTCAGTTGCCCCAGGTTCCCGCGGCGGCGGCCGTCTTGACATAGTCGGCGAAGGAGCGCGGGTCGCGGCCGAGCGCTCGCCGTACACCGTCGCTGACGCGCTCACCGGCGCCGTCGCGGATCCGGCCCAGGAGCTCGGCCGCCAGGTCGGCCGCCTCCGGGGGCACTCCCTGAGCCGTCAGCGCGGCCGTGAACCGGGAGGTCTCCAGCGCCGTGTAGCGGACGGGCCGCCCGGTGACCTCGGAGATCATCTCGGCCGCGGTGCGGAACGACACCGGTTCGGGGCCGGACAGCTCGTAGATCTCGCCCGCGTGGCCATCCTGGACGAGCGCGGCGGTCGCGACGTCGGCGATGTCCTCGGCATCGACGAACGCCTCCCGACCCTCCCCGGCCGGCAGCGCCAGCTCCCCGGACAGGATCGGCTCCAGGAACAGGTCCTCGCCGAAGTTCTGCGCGAACCAGGCCGCGCGCAGGATCGTCCACTCCAGGCCCGTCGCACGCAGGGCCAGCTCGACCGGCTCCTGGTACGGGTCCGCCGCGCCGCCCGCGCCGCGTGCCGACAGCAGCACCACCCGGCGGACGCCGGCCCGGGTCACGGCCGCGAGGAACTCTTCCACGGTGGCGGCCGGCACGGCTTCGCTCATCGGGACGAGGTAGACCGCCCCCGCGCCGTCCAGGGCCGGCCCCCAGGTGTCACGGTCGGCGAAGTCGAATCTGGTGCCGCCGGAGCGGGAGGCCGCGCGGAAGGGATGGCCGAGGCGGTCGAGCCGGGCGACGACGCGGCGGCCGGTCTTACCCCGGGCGCCAAGTACGAGAACAGGTGAATCGGACATGAGGCCAGTACATCGGGTGCCGAGCGAGACACTCCATGGCCATCTATCTCGTACACATGTGAGATCGTCTCATCATGGACCTCTTGGAGGACTATCTCGCGGGTGTACGGGCGGACGGCGCGATCTTCTGCCAGTCGGTCGCCGAGCCGCCGTGGGCGGTGCGGTTCAACGATCCCGCCCCGCTGGCGCTGGGCGCGATGCTGCGGGGCGAGTCCTGGATCGTGCGCGACTGCGCGGCTCCCGTCCGGGTCGGGGAGCGCGGCGTCGTCCTGGTCCGCGGCCTGCGGCCGTTCACCGTGGCCGACCGCCCGGGGACGGAGCCCCAGGTGGTGGTCGACGACGCGGAGACGTGCTGGACGACGGCCGACGGCCCCGCGACGGCCGCGCCCAACCTCGTGCTGGGGCCGCGCACGTACGGGTTCAGCGCCGAAGGCTCCGACCTGTTCGTCACCGCCGAGTATCCGCTGCGTGGCGACGTGTCCGAGCGCCTGCTCAAGGCCCTGCCCGAGGTGGCCGTCATCCCGCCGGAGCCCGAGTTCACGCCGCTGCTGGACCTGCTGGCGGTCGAGATCGGCCGGGAGGAGCCGGGCCAGCAGGTCGTGCTCGACCGGCTCCTGGACCTGCTGCTGGTACGGGCCCTGCGGTCGTGGTTCGCGCGACCCGACGTCGAGGCCCCGCCCGGCTACCGGGCCCTCGCCGACCCGCGGATCGGGCGGGCGCTGCGCCTGATGCACGAACGCCCGGCCCACCCGTGGACGGTCGCGGGCCTGGGCGCGGAGGTGGGGATGTCGCGGGCGGTGTTCGCGCGGCGCTTCGCCGAGCTGGTCGGGCAGCCGCCCCTGCTCTATCTCACGGAGTGGCGGATGACCATCGCCGCCGACCTCCTTCGCACGCCCGGCGCGACTGTCGCCGCCGTGGCCAGGAGGGTCGGGTACGCCGACGGCTTCGCCTTCAGCAACGCCTTCAAACGGGTCCGCGGCATGCCGCCCAGCGACCTGGCCCGTTCCCCGCGATAACCGCCCACGGCAGGGCGTCGCCGTCGGACAGGAACGCTGTCAGGGCCACCGCCACCAGCGGCAACGAGGTCCACGGCAGCACGCCCCTGCTCGCCGACGGCACCGCGGCCCCCTTCGGACAGGCGGCCCAGCGGGATGACGGCACCGCGGTCCACTTCAGACAGGCAGCCCAGCGGGATGACGACCACCGTGCCGTCCTCGACGGTCCAGGCCGCGCCGCCCCGGCCGTCGACCAGGACCACGTGGGCGCCGGGGAGCGTGAACATGCGCCACGCCGCCCATTCCGGACCCACCGCCCTCCACTCCGATGATCCCGGGAAACACCTGGGACCGGATGAGCGAGCTGAGGACCCTCATCCGCTCGGACGACCGGAGCTCCGCCACGGCCTTCCGAGCAGACCTTCACGTTCCGCAATGGCGGAAGCGGCAGAGGTTGAGGGCTCCACAGTGACAACGTTCACGACTTGGCCCGGTCGAACCCAACGCGGAAAGTGAGGGAGACATTCATCCCACAGTGGGGAAATCCATGGCTATTCCTCTCCAGATCCCCGTGCCGTCGGAACGGACGTCCGCGACCCTCCGCCGTTACCTCGACCAGGGCGGGCCGATCTTACGCGTCGAGCTGCCAGGCCAGGTGCCCGCCTGGCTCGTGACCTCGTACGAACTGGTCAATGAGGTCCTGACGAACGACGACACGCTGTTCAGCAAGAACCCGGCGAACTTCACGGCACTGAACGACGGCACCATCCCGGCCGACTGGCCGCTGCGCCAGCTCATCGAGGGAGAGCACCTGCTGACCCAGGACGGCGCGGACCACCGGAGACTGCGGGGACTCATCAACCGGGCCTTCACCCCCGCCCGCGTACAGGGACTGGCCCCGCGCATCCAGCGGATCACCGACGAACTGCTGGACCGGATGGCCGGCCAGAGCGGCGCGGTGGACCTCGTGCGCTTGTTCACCGAGCCGCTGCCGGTCATGGTGATCTGCGAGCTGTTCGGGGTGCCGCAGGGTGAGCAGCAGCAGATCCGCGACTGGAGCCACACTCTGCTGCAGCACACCACCTCGCCGGAGGCGATGCTCGCCGCCAACGCCGGGTTGCTCGGATATCTGGCCGCCTTCATCGAGCGCAAGCGCGACGACCCGGGCGACGATCTCACCACGGGGTTGATACGTGCGCAGGAGGACGACGGCGACCGCCTGTCCGACAGCGAGATGATGTGGATCCTGTGGCTGGTGCTCATCGCCGGTCACGAGACCACGGTTCACCTGCTGGCCAACACGGTCGTCGCGCTGTGCTCGGACCCGGAGCAGTTGGTCTTCGCGCGTGCGAAGAACGTCTGGGAGCAGGTGGTGGAGGAGGCGCTGCGCAGCAGGAACTCGGTGACCAGCGTCATGTTCCGGTATCCGCTGCGGGACGTGCGGCTCGGCGGGGTGACAGTCGGGGCGGGCCAGCCCATCATGGTCGGCATCTCCAGCACCGGGACGGACAGGGCCAGATTCGGCGGGGAGGCGCCGCGGTTCGACGCGGTACGGGAGCCGGACGCGCACCTCGGATTCGGCCGTGGTCCGCACTTCTGCCTGGGGGCGCCGCTGGCCAGGCTCGAGGCACGTATCGCGCTGGCGTCGTTGTTCGGCCGGTTCCCCGATCTCCGGTTGGCGGTCGAGCCCGGCGAGATCCCGTACACCTCGTCACTCATCACCGAGGGTCCCACGACGCTGCCGGTGCTCCTCCGCTAGATGGAGCCACGCCGGCCTCCCCGCACTCTCCAGGGCCCGATCCGCCTCTTCGTGGGAGATGCCCGGCATGGCACCATCGACGTGGAATGGGGGTCCCTGGTCTCGCACCGCGGCCGGGGAACCGGGCGGCTTTGAGTCAGATCATCGCGAGGCGGACGACGATGAGTTTCCGACGCTGCCGAAGTCAGTACCGGCGACCCATCGACGACGTAGGGATGACCACATGACGCTCGATCTGTTCGCAGGCGTACCCGTCACCGACTATGCCGCGGCACTGCCGTGGTACGAGCAGTTCTTCGGTGGGCCGCCATCGTTCCTGCCGAACGACATCGAGGCGGTGTGGGAGGTGGCCGAACACCGGTACGTCTACATCGTGCAAGATCCACAACGGGCAGGGAACGCGCTGGTGCTGTCGTTCGTCGACGACCTCGACGGACGGGTAGCCGAGATCGCCCGGCGAGGCATCGAGCCCGCGAAGCGCGAGAGGTACGACGGTGGCGCGACCAAGGTGACCTACCGGGACACGGACGGCAATGAGATCAGCTTCGGCGGCGGCCCGAGCTGACGCCACCCTCTGAGGACATCGATGGCGGTCGCGCGGGTGCGAGCGACTCACGCGGCGCCGGCACTGGTCCCGGTACAGCTGCAGGGGTTGAGCGACTGCTCGCTCAGCAACTGGGAGATCCGCTCCTGCCTCGTCGCATGGACGTCGTCGAACTCCGAGACAGGAGTGGCGTCGACGCTCACCCGGATCCTGGCGATCATGGCGCGGTATTCGAACCTGACGCGCCCCTTGCGCGGTGCGGCTGACCGCGCAAGGGGCGCGTCGAGGAGGGCGACTGGACTATCGCACCTTGCAGTACCTGTTCTTGTGGCCGCGAAGGACCTTCCAGACGGTGTAGCCGCTGTTGGAGAACTTCTTGTTCCCCTTGGTCCGGCCATTGGTGTCCAGCGGTCTGCACCAGTACTGCCAGTGGTCGACGCGGTAATTGCGGCTCACCACCGCCGCAGTGATCTTCTTACCCTTCTTGCAGTGGTTGTTGAAGTAGATCTTGGTGGTCGCGTTGCCCTTCTCCCAGCTGAAGTTCACCTTCCTCTTGCCACCCAGGCCCTTGCCGCACCTGATGCTGGCCTCCGCCAGGATCATCGCGGTGTTGTCGGCCGTGGCGGCGGAGGCGGACCGGGCCGCGGCGGTGGCAGGCGCGGGAGCGGCCTGGGCCGCCGGACCGGCCAGCATGGTCGCTCCGAAAACGGCAGCGACGGTAGTGCCAATGAGCTGGAACGTGCGCATGGATTTCCTCCTTGCTGTCTGAGGGTTGATACGGGGTTTCCGGGTCGGCGAAAGCCGGCAGTTGCGCGGAGGCCCTTCATGGGCGACCTGCAGGCGCAGCCGCGCGCCCCAACCACGTGCGGGGAGCTGCGCAACCCACGTCATCGTCGCGTCGGGCGAGGCGGTTGACGGGGGCGTCGTTGAACACAGCGCCGATCGTGGTGATCCTGTCCCCGCTGATCACGTCGGCGTGGGGCAGAGCCGGTCCGTCGGCCTCGCCGGGACCCGCGCGCCACGCGGAGCGCCCGCGTGTCTCAGTCGCAGGCCTTGGCTGTGATGCCGCTGCCCTTGTTGGCGCGGCCCACCCCGGCCGTCACCGTGCCCGTGGCCTTGGCGCAGATGCCGCTGGGGGCGTAGATCATGTTGCCCCAGTGGTGCCCGCCGTTCCCGGGCCGGTAGGTGAAGGATCTGCTCTTGGTGCCGGTGTAGACCGTGATGGTGCCGGAAGCGCCCGCGGCGACCGACACCTCGCCCCAGTTGGTGCCGCACTGGCGGGAGTAGAACAGCCGGATCGTGCCCAGGCGGTCTCCGACCTCGTTCCTGAGCGAGGCCTTCTTCCCGGTGTTGACCCTGGAGCGGGCGCACCCGCTGCTGTACGGATCCTTTCCGTCGTACGGGTGAGCGCTCGCCGACCCTGCGGTCCTCGCGGCAGGGAGGGAGGCGGCTTGGGCCGCACCGTTCATCAGACCGGTGGTCAGGAGACCACTGGCCAGGGCGGCGCTCGTGCCGAAGACGGCCATCGTCTTGGTGATCGACGTCATGGTGCCGTGACTCATAAAGCGACGGCGGGCCTGCTTGTCAGACTGCATCGCCCGGCCCGTTGTTCCGCCGTTTGGGCGTCTGGCCTTTCGAGATCCACCCTTGCAACAGTGCGGCTCGCCGGTCTGTGTCGAAGTGCACACTGGCGCAACTTCTTTGGACAGGCCGAAAACGGGCTGATGGCCGGCACTGGGGACGTCGGTACGCATCCATGGGGCGACCTTGCCGCAGCCGGAGTTCTCGGCCCTGCCAGTCCATGGCCCCGGTAGCGCGGGTCGGTGCGCGGAACGAGCCGGCCGACTGAGAGGTGATCCACCATCGGTGGTTCAACGGGCAGGCGGCAGCGAACGCCAGCAGGATTGGGCCTTTCCTGATGACGCGGGGTCAGTTGGCGGGTTCGACTGTGACGCTGTCGCCGAGGGTTTGGAGTCGGCGGATGTGGCGGCGTTTCTCGCGCTCGGCTTGCGCAACGCCTCTCAGAAACCCATGGATCGGAACGACCCCATCACTACGCTCCGCCAGAATGCTCGGGCCGGTTTCATGACCTCGCTGTCGATTTCACGAAACCGGCGCATGAGGTCATTCGATGCCTGCCGGGTCTCCGCTCCCCCGGTCGGCCAGGACTCTTCCTCCGCGCTGTTCAGCTTCTCCTGGATGAGGACCATGAACTCGACGAACTTGTCGAGCGCTGAACTTATCGTGCGGAGCGTGCCGTCGTTCCAGCTCGCCACCTCTCCGCTCTGTCCGTTCAGGACAAGGGTTCCGGCGCCGCTGCCCAAGAAGATGAAGTCTCCAACCTCCCGCCGCAGGCTTGAATTCGGATCCTGCACCTCGTCGGAGATGAGCGTCGGACCGTCACTGAAATCGGTGAAGGTGAGGTAACCACCGATCCGCTCGGGGATCCCGATCGCGCTGATCACCCGCCTGGCCGTTTCGTCCGTCACGCGCCCGGCGAGCGAACTGGGCGGCGATGTGGTCACCTCCAGCCCTAGCACATCGAACGTGGACACGAGCCTTTCGCGGTCAAGCATCGGGGAAACGACTCCTCAGGATTGATCGGTGACCGGGTATGGACTTCTGGCCGCGAATCCTGATCATCTCGCAGATGAGCCGGCTTACTGATCATGAGAGCAGTGGCGAAGCGCCGCGCCGGGAGTTGAGCGGATTGGGTCTGTCAGCGCCCGTGCCCAGTCGCTCGAGTGCCGTTTGCGCTGGCTCACCCGGTCATCTCAGCACACGTGCGCCTACCGACAGGTGGTAACGACGGTCTGTGGTCGCCGGCGAAGACGGCCGGCTGGATGCCGTTCTCCGGGCAGACCAGGAGGTCCAGCGCATCCAGTTCCCCAGCCGTGGACGCCATCCGCCTCGGCCACCTCGTGAACGAAATCGGCGATGTCGCAGGCAGCCACCGCTTCGCGCTGGGCCCGTCTGACGAGCCGGATCGCGATGGCGCAGACGCGATGCCAGTCGCCGTGATATCAGCAGCGCCCGCGACGGGGGACGAGCTGGCGCAATAGACGGAGCGGCCATTCGATTCCTGCGGGTATGCACGCATCGGCCCGGAACGGGAGAGGGCGAGGCACGGCATGGTGTGGTCTGAAACCTGCCGGTATCCGCTCCCCCATCACTGCTTGGCTGGTTCCCCAACCCCACGGTCCCAACCCGAACGGAACCATGTCCACGATCATCCAAGCCCGGCCACGCTCACCGCTCATCAGCTGGCTGGCGGTCACCTCGCTCACGCTGGGCATCTTCGCCATCGTCACCAGCGAGATCCTGCCCATCGGCCTGCTGACCGACATCGGCGCCGACTTCGGCATCTCCGATGGCATCACCGGGCTGACCATGACCCTGCCCGGCATCGTCGCCGCCGTCGCCGCACCCGCCGTCACGCTGGCCACCGCCCGCCTGGATCGCCGGGTGATGCTGTGCGCGCTCATGGCGGTGCTCGCGGTCGCCGACGTCCTGGCGGCGGTGGCGACCTCGTACTGGATCATGCTGGTGTCCAGGGTGCTGGTCGGCCTCACCATCGGCGGCTTCTGGTCGATCGGGGCCGGGCTGTCCGCCCGCCTCGTACCGCCGCGCTCGGTCGGCACCGCCACCGCGCTGATCTTCTCCGCCGTCCCCCTGGGCTCGGTGCTCGGCGTGCCGGCCGGCACCTTCATCGGCCAGCTCGCCGGCTGGCGAACCGCCTTCCTCGTCCTGGCCGCGCTGTCGGTCGTCGTACTGATCGCCCTGCTGATGCTGTTGCCGCCGCTCCCCGCCCACGAGGTCACCAGCGGCCGCGTCCTGCTCGGCCTCCTGCGCGAACGGGGCACCAGGATCGCCCTGCTGGCCACGTTCCTCATCGTCCTGGCGCACTTCGGCACCTACACGTACGTCACCCCCTTCCTCCAGAACGTCACCCAACTGGACCCGGCCGCCATCAGCGCCACGCTCCTGGCGTACGGCATCGCCGGGACGGCCGGGAACTTCCTGGCGAGCAAGGCGGTCGCGACCGCCCCCCGAGCCGCCTTCCTGACCTGCGGCGGCCTGATCGCCCTGGCCACGCTGCTGCTGCCCGTGGCCGGCACCTCCACCGCCGGGGCCGTCGCGCTGGTGGTCTTGTGGGGGCTGGCCTACGGGGGCGTCCCGGTCTGCTCCCAGGCCTGGTTCATGAACGCCGCGCCGGGGACGCCGGAGGCCGCCACGGTCGTCTTCACCTCCTCCTTCCAGGCGACGTTCGCCCTCGGAGCGCTGGCCGGCGGTCAGGTCGTGGACGCCTTCTCGGTCTCCACGGCGATGATCTGCGGCGGTCTGACCGCCCTCCTCATGGCCGCATCCCTGTGGTCGCTCACCAGACCCCTCCGCAGGGATTACTTCCGTGCCGCATCCTGAGAAGCGAATAGAAGCCATGATCGCCGAAGCCGGATACCGAAAGGACGAGCCGATCGTGGTCGGGCTACAGCGACGCGACAATGCGCCGGCTTTTCACGCGCAAGGGCTGACAGCAAGGCGCGAGACGCTGTCCGACACCACGACGATCTACGCAGCCTCCCTCTCCAAACAAATCACCGCCGCATGCGTGGCGTTGCTCGTCCAAGAGGGTGCGCTGGACCTCGAGTCCGCTCTATCGCGCTGGCTGCCCCAGCTGCCTTCATGGGCCGATGACATCCGCCTCCGGCAGCTTCTCCATCACACCGCGGCTTTACCCGCCGATCGTGACATCGACGCCAAAATGGCCGGCGATGCCAACCGGACCAGCCAAGGAGTCATTCAGGCTCTCACCCGATTTCCCGCCCTCCCCGGCAGACCGGGCGGCGATTACGCCTATTCGAACGCGGGATATGTCTGCCTCGCCGCTGCCGCGGCACGAGCGGCCGGTCAACCGATTCCGGACTTCGCGCGGGACCGGCTTTTCGCCCCGCTGTCGATGAGCGACACGCTTTTCTGGGCCGGACCTGCTCCCGCGCCTCCCAATGCGGCCCCGCTGACCCCTGAGCATCCGGCGCCGCTGTCCCTGGGTGACGGTGGCGTGTGGACCACCGCCGGCGATCTGCTGCGATGGAGCCAGGCGCTCAATGCCGATGAGCTCGGCCTCTCCGCCCTCATGCACACCCCGGGCCGCCTCGATGACGGGACACCGATCGACTACGCCTGGGGCATCGGCGTCCGCTCGCACGCCGGGCACCGCGTCTACCGGCATGGGGGCGGCTGGCCGGGACTGCGGGCCATGCAGGCCCGGCTGCCCGACCTGGGCTGGAGCATCGTGTTCCTCGCGATCGCCGACGACACCGAACGTCGGACGGTGCTGCTCAATCTGCTTCTCGACGCGGTGGTGACAGAAGGCGAATAGCCGGATCCGGCTGTCCATCAGGGCTTTTTTCGGAGGGCTTCCGCCTGGCATGCTGCCGTTCATGAACGAGGTCCGGATTCGGCCCGCATGCGATGACGATCTTGAAGGCGTCCTGGCGCTGGCTCCCCGGATCGCCGAGGGTGTGGCGGCGTGGCGTGACCTCGAGGGTGCCGCCCGGGCGGCGCGGGAGTGGCTTGCCGGGTCCCTCGCCGCGGCCGAGGCGCAGCGGGCAGTGGTGTTCGTCGCCGTGGACAGCGAGGACGCACAGGTCCTCGGCGTGGTGTCCGTCCAGCGCCAGCGGCACTTCACCGGTGCGATGGACGCCTACGTCGGCGAGTTGGCCGTCCATTCGCGAGCCGTACGTACGGGAGTGGGCCGGCGGTTGATGGCCGCCGCCGAGGACTGGGCCCAGCAGCAGGGCCTGCGTCACCTGACCCTGGAGACGGGGGCGGCGAACACGACCGCCCGGCGGTTCTACGCCGCGCTGGGGTATCTCGAAGAAGGAGTGCGGCTGACCCGCTCTCTGGAGCCCGCAACCTCTCTATGAGAAGTTGTCCATTTGGCGGAGGGCCGTTCGTGGTGATGGTGTACGGCGAGCCTGCCGTACGCCGAACTCACCCATGAAGGGGACACCGTGAAGTACATGATGCTGATCAACGCCGCCACCACCGACCAGGACGAGCAGTGCACCTTCGAGGACTGGATGGCCTACGACAAGGCCGTACACGAGGCGGGGATCTGGGTGTCCGGCGAGTCGCTGGCCGATCTGGTCACCGCCACGACCGTACGTGTGGACCGGGACGGGGTGCGGACCGTGATCGACGGGCCGTATGCCGAGACGCGGGAGGTTCTGGGCGGTTTCTATGTGATCGACGTACCGGACCTCGACGTGGCGCTCGACTGGGCCGCCCGTTGCCCGGGCGCGCGTGGCGGCGGGTCGGTGGTCGTGCGCCCGGTCGCCGACTTCAATGAATGAGGTCGAGGCGGTCTTCCGGGAGGAGCGCGGCAGGCTGCTGGCCGCGCTCGTGCGCCGCTTCGGTGACCTCGACCTCGCCGAGGAGGTGACCTCGGACGCCATCGAGGCGGCGTTGAAGCACTGGCCGGTCGAGGGTGTGCCGCCCAAGCCGGGCGCGTGGCTGATGACGACGGCGCGGCGCAAGGCGGTCGACCGGCTCAGGCGCGACCAGGCCTTCGCCGCGCGGCTGGCCATCCTGCAGGTGGAGGCGGAGCGGGCGGCGCACGCCCCTCCGGCCGACGCGGACGGCGGCGAGCTGCCGGACGAGCGGCTGCAGCTGTTCTTCACCTGCGCCCACCCCGCGCTGCCCGCCGAGGACCGCGGGGCGCTGACGTTGCGCTGCCTGGCGGGGCTGACCACGCCGGAGGTGGCGCGGGCGTACCTGGTGCCGGTGCAGACGATGGCCAAGCGGATCGTCCGGGCGAAGAAGAAGATCCGCGAGGCCCGCATCCCGTTCCGCGTGCCCGGCGCGGACGAGCTGCCGGAGCGGCTGCCCGGGGTGCTGCAGGTGATCTATTCGATCTTCACCGAGGGGTACGCCGCCAGCTCCGGCCCCGACCTGCAGCGCCTGGACCTGGCCGAGGAGGCGATCCGGCTGGCGCGCATCCTGCGCCGGCTGCTGCCCGCCGAGCGGGAGGTCGCCGGGCTGCTGGCGTTGACGCTGCTGGTCCACGCGCGCCGCGAGGCCCGTACCGGTCCCGACGGTGAGCCGGTGCTGCTGGACGAGCAGGACCGCGGCCGCTGGGACCGGGACCTGATCGAGGAGGGCTCGGCGCTGGTGGTGACCGCGCTGAGCGGCGGCCCGCCCGGCGTGTACGGCGTGCAGGCCGCGATCGCCGCCCTCCACGACGAGGCGGCGGACCTGGCCACGACCGACTGGCCGCAGGTCGTGGCCCTGTACGACGTGCTTCTCGCGCTCGACCCGTCCCCGGTGGTCGCGCTGAACCGGGCGGCGGCCGTGGCCATGCGCGACGGGCCGGAGGCGGGCCTGGCCCTGCTGGACGAGCTGGCCGGCGAGCCGCGGCTGCGCGCCTACCACCCGTACCTGCTGGCGCGCGCCGACCTGCTGCACCGGCTCGGCCGCCGTCCCGAGGCCGCCGCGGCCTATCGCGCAGCCCTGGAGGCGGCCGGGAGCGAGCCGGAGCGCGTCCACCTGCGGCGCCGCCTGGCCGCCGTCGAGGAGTCCTGAGGAATTGCGCGGGCGGCTGTCCATCCGGCCGCATCCCGTTCGTGGTCATGCCGTGCGACGAAGCGATGACCACCGACCGCGAAAGGATCCACGATGAGCACCGTTACCGAGCCCACGACCTCCCCTGCGACAGGGACCGCGCTGCTGCTGGGCTGCGGCGCGGTCGCCGGGATCCTGTTCCCCGCCGTGTCGTTCACGCAGGCCTTCACCCGGACCGGATTCGACCTGCGGCGGCACGCGCTGAGCGCTCTCACGCTCGGCGACCTGGGCTGGCTGCAGACCGCGAATTTCGCGCTCACGGGCCTGCTGGCGTGCGCCTTCGCGCTCGGCGTACGGCGGGCCGCCCGTCCCGGTGTGGCGGGAGCGGCCGCTTCGCTCATCGGGCCGATCCTGATCGGCGCGTACGGCGTGGCGATGGTCGGCGGCGGGGTCTTCGCGCCCGATCCCGCACTGGGCTGGCCGGCCGGCGCCCCCGCCGGGCTGCCGGAGCGCCTCAGCACCGGCAGTATGTTGCACACGGTCTTCGGGGCGACGGCGTTCCTGTCGCTGATCGTGGCCGGGCTCGTCTTCGCGCGGCGGTTCGCGAGCCGTGGCTGGATGGCCTACAGCGTCGTCAGCAGCCTGGCCACGTTCGTCCTCACGGTGCCGCCGTGGGGCGAGGACAGCGCCAGCCTGCGCTTCGCCGCCGGCGCCGTACTCATCTCCGCCTGGCTCGCCGCCCTGTCCGTTCGGCTCAGACAACGCTGATCGACGAAATTCGGCATGTGACAGAACGACATGACTCGCGTGGACGGCGGCGGACGGCTTCTGTGTTTCTGGGTGGCGGTGTCACGCGGAAGAAAAAGTGATTGCCTCGGGGCCAGAGCTCATGTTGGCTGGCCAGCATGGCTGAACTGCGTACCGATCGCCTCATCTTGCGCCGATGGCGTGACTCCGACCTTGAACCGTGGGCGGCGATGAATGCCGATCCCGAAGTCCGGGAGCACTTGGGCGACCTGCTTACCCGCGAACAGAGCGATGCCTCCGTGGCTCGATTCCAGGCCGAGTTCGACCAGCGAGGCTACGGGTGGTGGGCGGTTGAGGTGGAGGCCACAGGTGAGTTCATCGGCTTCGCAGGCTTGGATGAAGTGGACGACCACATGCCGTTCACAGGAGTGGAGATCGGCTGGCGGCTCGCCCGCTCGGCCTGGGGCCAGGGCTACGCTACCGAGGCTGCGCTGACAGTTCTGGCCCACGGCTTTGACGCTCTTGAGCTTCCTGAGATCCTCGCTGTCACAACGGCCACCAACCTTCGTTCCCAGGCGGTGATGCGCCGGATCGGCATGACTCGGGACCCGGCCGACGACTTCGACGACCCGACCGAGCCCGAAGGGCCACTGCGTCCGAACGTGCTGTACCGCATCGCCCGTAGTGCGAGGGTCCTGACGTTCTCCGCTGGGGTCGTTTGAGCAGGCTGCGGCGGCAACGGGCGTCCACCCCAGCGGATGCCTTTCTCGCTGCGAATACGGGCGCGTTCCCTGCGTTGGGCGGCGAGCACGTCAGGGCGGCGGGCGTGGGCGTTGCGCCGGCGCAGATAAGCGTGCAGGGCCCGGGTCTGCGCGGGACGGCTGCGATGGTTGGAGTCGGCCAGGGTGAACCGGCGCAGCGGACCGAAGTGGGCCTCGATCGGGTTGGCTCAGGAAGCGTAGGTCGGGGTGAAGCACAGCTCGACCTTGTCCCAGCAGGAGCCCGCGGTGGGCCGGATCCCTAGCGGCCCGAACTCGTCGAAGGCCAAGACGCGGTCGGGGAAGCGGTCCAGCACTTGCTCGATGCGGTCGAGCTTGGCGTCGCGATCCGGGTCGGGCGATTCCTTCCAGGCCTTGGTGCGCTGGGAGGTGATGCCGCGGCGCAATTGTTGGCAGCGAAACGTTTCCCGGCCGACGCGGATGATGCGTCCGTGTACCTTCCGCAGGTAAGCGGCGAGTTTGCGGATCGACCAGCGGGTGAAGGGCTGGCCGAGCTTGGTGGGGCGGGTGGCGGCCGTCCTGACGACGAAGTCCTCGTCGTCAGGGCTGAGCAGGCGGGGACGGCCTCCCGCCCACCGAGGGTCCAGACAGGCCAGACCGATCTCGTTGAACCGGTGGATCACATCCCCCGCACTGTGTCCTCGTCAGCCTGCACCAGCTGGGCGATCATCGGAACACGGTTCCTGCCGACGGAGGCCGGCAGCATCATCGCGCGCCGAACTCGTGCTGCCCCGCCGCACGATCTGCTGCAGCTTCTGCCCCTCCTGGTCGGTCAGTCTGCGCGCACGGACAGGCTCAGCCACCGCGCCTCCAGCAGTCGAATGGACGTCACCGCACATCCAACCGCCATGACCGCCACCACGGCGAACCTACGCGGTCAGAGCACTGGCCTGGTCGGCGCAGTTCGTCCTCTGTGGCCGTATCGTAGTGCCCGCTCCGCCTGCGCGGCAGCGGCCTGACCAGGTCGGTGGCTTCGACCTTGCAGCCGGCCAGCTGAGCATGGTGGGCAGCCTGTGCCCGGGTGTGCGGGTTCGTGCCCTGCGCGGCACCGCCGCCCGCATGGCCGCCAGCGTCCCGATCAACGACGACGTCACCCTGAACGTCGACACCAGCGACCCCGCCGATCCCCTCCGCCAGCCGTTCCAGACGGGGAATCGCCCTGCATGGGTGTCCGATGGAGGAGAACGACGCGCCAGCCTCCGAGGGCCGACGATAGACCAACTCACTGTCGGCCTTCACGGTCTCTTCGCCCCCTCCTTCCAGGCGACGTTCGCTCCCGGCGCGCTCGGCGGCGGCCAGCTCATCGACGCCTTCTGTGTTTCTGCGGTGATGTCTGCGGTGGGCCCGCCTCCCTTCCAAAGGCACATCAGGTCCAGCTGATCGCGCGCCGTGCTCGGAAGCGATGTGTGCCTCAACGAAGATTTGGGCGGCCGCTCGGGATGTGTCCTCCGTCAAAACGACGGTGCCGCCGCCGCCCTTCACTGTCATCGGGCGAGCGCCACGTGGTCTGTTCCCGCCCCTCCCGGATCGTGGTCTTCCAGAGTTGGTTACTCAGTGGGGACAGCCCGGCCATGCTCCAGATAAACCGTCTCTCCCCGCTCACGGGCAGTGGCGGCAGCATTGATGCGGCGGGCAAGACGCTCGATCAGGAGGTCGTCCGACTCATCAACGCGGTGGAACTCGTACGCGCTCAGCTCCTTGTCGGCGAACCTGATCTGTTTGATCACGTCGCTCTCGAGGGTGCCGCCGTCGAACACGAAAAGGACCTTGTCCCCCTCCTGGGGATGAGGAGCCCAGTCGACCACGAGGAGACGGCCGATGGCCGGCTGAATGCCCAGCTCCTCGCGAACCTCACGAACGCACGCCTGATGCGGCGTCTCCCCCGGCTCAACATATCCGCCGGGGATGTCCATGTAGGACTTGTACGTTGGCCGGACAAGCAGCACGTGGCCGGCCTCGTCAAAGAACAGCGCACCTGCGGCGGCGCGCGCCTGGGCGAACGGCACGGTCCCCTGATCGCTCACGACCTCGACTTTACGCGACCGCGGCCGCTCTCATACGATGTGCAGCCGCCGGGCAAGAGCAGCAAGTTGGAAGCTGGGCTTGCCCTTCTGACGTCTGATCCACGACATCGTGAGATGGCGACTGAGGTAGTGATGACGCACCTGCTCGGGCGCGATCGTCTCAGCCTCCAGCAACGCCGCCATGGCGGCGTCGGTACGGTTCCACAGGCTCAGTGCGTGGGCGACGGCAAGCCCGTGGCGGGCTCTGCGCTCAATCGGCAGCCCCCTGGTATCCAGCCGCGGCCCGAGCTCCACGGCAACCTGAATGTCTCCCAACTCGATCGCCGTCGCCACCTCGTGGATACGGACGTTCGTCGGCCCGAACGCTGTCCAAACGTGGTTGGCGTCCCTGCCAAGCCGCGTAGCCGAACCCCGGGCCTCTGCGAGGAAGGCCCGCGTCGTATTCCGATCGTCATCCCGTGCCGCAGCCATGGAGCCGGCGAGATACAGGGTGCCGTACACCGACAGCAGCTCAGGCGTGGCGTGCGGAAGATCAGAAGACAGAAGCTCGGCGGCGTCCTCGGTGAGTTGCTTGGCCGCCTCGTAGCGGCCGTTGGACAGCAAGGCGTGCGTCACAGAGCGAAGCAACGAAGCTGTGACGAGCTGATCGCCGGACTCCCGGGCAAAGGTCAATCCTCGCTCAGCGGCGATCCACGCCAGATCAGCCTCGCCTACCTTGGTCAGAATGCTGGCGGCAGCGTGATAAACCTGCCCGAGCACCCCCAGCGATGCCAGGCGGGCGTCACCCCCGCCGGCACGCACAGCGTGATGCGCTTCGCCCAGGAGTCCCGGAAGCGTCCGTATGACGTAGCTGTACCTGGCTCCCTGGTACGCCCGCCATACCTCACCAAGCATCCGCTCCAGCTCCGCCGGACATGGCGGTTCTACGGCCTGGATCAGCTCGGCCATCGGCGAAAGCTGCCGATAGTCGGTAATCGCCGCCCGCAATGCGGGGATCGTCTGATCACCACTCTCATCGGTCCACTCGAACAGCTGTGGCTCGGCCAGTAGATCGCCAAGAGAGACATCCAGCGCGTTGGCCAGAGACCTGATGACGGACAACCGATCCAGAGTGATGCGGTCGTTCTCGACCTTGCTCAACCAATCGGTGGTCCGCCCCACCAACCCGGCCAGTACGTCCTGAGCCATCCCTCGCCGTCGCCGATACCAGGCCACGCGCTGGCCGATGGACAGCTTGCTGGTCATTCCCCGCATGTCCTCATCCTCATCGGGCGCTCACCGCATACCCCGGAATTTCTTTCCGGGGTCGCGGCTCAGCCGACACATACCGTCACGCTACGTCACCGCCGATGGAAGGGGAGGGCCGCTCATGAAACCACCAAACCGCTATCTCTCACCGCAGAAACTGGCTGCCGACGAGCTGGCCGAAGCCCTCAGGGCCCTGGGCATCCCCACAGACGTGCACGACGGCTACGGCCTGACCTTGGTATCCGTCTGGATCGGGCTGGTCGTCTGGTGCGACGGTGAATTGTTCTGGTGGCGCTCAGGCTGGGACGAGCGCCGCAAGCGCGTCATCTACGCCCGCCACGCCACCATCGACCCAGCCCGGGCGGCTCAACGCGTCGCCTTCCGGTACGCCGACCTCCGGAGGAACCCGCCGGAGCCAGAAGCAGTCAAAGATCTGCTCCCCGCCGACGCAAAGGAAACCCAACTGTGAAACTGGCACTGCGAACAGCTGGTTGCCGAGCCGAGGTCGTCGAACTGCTTCACAGCCCCATCAACACACGAAACGCCGGCATTTGGCTTATCGGCGAACACGGAAGAGTGGTCGCCACACTCCGCAACGGCACCCTCGCCCTTCTCGAACTGGATGGCAGCCCGAACGACGTGCTCGGCAGGGTTCGAAGGTGGTCCTTCCATTGGGATGATCTGCTTGTTCATCCCGGCGAGTCCAAGGCGGATGAGAACGCCATCTGCTTGCGCTTGGGGCTCTCAGGCTACGATCGAGAGGCCGTTCGACATGCCGTCCCATCGGACGCGGAGCGAGCCCTGTGCGGACAGAATGCATACCCCCTTCCGGTCTGCGGTTGGTCATTGCCATTTCGAGTAACGAGCCCACGTGCCTGCGCCAGTTGCGCTCAATTGGCGCAGTAGATTTGCTCGCCAAGCTTTGAATCCCTCGATCTCGTACGTACAGGATCGGGCCATCTCCGGGCGAGGGCTGTCCTGGGTTCCGTTTCGGCCTCCAGAGGGCCCGAAAGGCATGCCGGTCCGGGGTGGGTGTCAGTCGGCCCACCGCCTCGTCGGTCAACGGGTGGGCCCGCGATGGCGCCGGAGGCGCGGGGGGTGCGCCGTCAGGCGCCTTGGTAGGGACGCCTGAGCCCTTTGGCGCGAAGCGCCGCCTTGGCGAAGACCTTTGGCACCGGGGCGGGCTCCAGCAGGCCGGCCATCCAGATGGGCAACGGGAGGGTGGCACCGGCCCACCTACCCCCTGGGGAATATTCGGTTGCGGGCGCGTGCTGTGGATCGCACTATGTTCCTCATGTTCCTGCACGCTCTCCTTGTAACGCCCGCGGTGCCGGGCGTGCTTGAGCGTGCCTGCGACGGCCTGGAGCGTTGACCTCTTCCCGTGAGTCCTGAGGTGACCCGGCGGGGGGAGGTTGTCGGCCCCGAGTACGGGTCACACGGAAACCAGGTCTCAAGGAAGGAACCATGGCCAAGCAGGCCTACGTACGGAACAAGCCGCATCTCAACATCGGCACGATGGGGCACGTCGACCACGGCAAGACCACGCTGACCGCCGCCATCACGAAGGTGCTGGCGCAGCGCGGGCAGGCCACGTACACGCCGTTCGAGCGGATCGACCGCACGCCCGAGGAGGCGCGGCGCGGGATCACGATCAACATCTCGCACGTCGAGTACGAGACCGCCACCCGCCACTACGCGCACGTGGACATGCCCGGGCACGCCGACTACGTGAAGAACATGATCACGGGGGCGGCGCAGCTGGACGGCGCGATCCTCGTCGTGTCCGCGCACGACGGGATCATGCCGCAGACCAGGGAGCACGTGCTGCTCGCCAAGCGGGTCGGCGTCGAGCACCTGGTCGTGGCCGTCAACAAGGCCGACGGCGCGGACCCGGAGCTGACCGACCTGGTCGAGCTGGAGCTGCAGGAGCTGCTGGCCGAGCACGGCTACGACGGCGTCCCGATGGTGCGGGTGTCCGGGCTGCGGGCGCTGGAAGGCGACCCGGTCTGGATCGCGTCGATCGAGGCGCTGCTCCAGGCGGTGGACGAGCACATCCCCGTGCCGGTGCGGTACGTGGACGCGCCGTTCCTCATGCCGGTCGAGAACGTGCTCACGGTCACCGGCCGGGGCACGGTCGTCACCGGGGCCATCGAGCGCGGCACCGTCCGGGTCGGTGACTCGGTGGAGGCGGTCGGGTTCGGTGAGGCGTTCGGCGCCGTCGTCACGGGCGTGGAGACGTTCGGCAAGACGATGGAGCGGGGCGAGGCCGGTGACAACGCGGCGGTGCTGCTGCGCGGGATCCGCCGCGAGCAGGTACGGCGCGGCATGGTGCTGGCAGCGCCCGGCAGCCAGCGCGCCCACCGGTCCTTCACCGCCCGCGTGTACCTCCTGACCGCGGAGGAGGGCGGGCGGCGCAAGCCGATCGCGTCCGGCTACCGGCCGCAGTTCTACCTGCGGACGACGGACGTGCCCGGGGAGCTGACGCTCAGCGGCGCCGTCGCCGCCCGGCCGGGTGACACGGTGGACGTGGCGGTCGAGCTGGGCAAGGCGGTCGCGCTGGAGCCCGGGCTGGGCTTCGCCATCCGCGAGGGCGGGCTGACGGTCGGCGCGGGCACGATCCTCACCGTGCCCGACGCCTGACCGGCCGCGCCACGCCCGGCCCCAGGAGCGCCCGGCCCCGGAAGCAGAAGGGCCGGGCGCGTCCGGTCAGGGGCGGACGCCCGTCGCGAAGCGGACGGTGCGGGGAAGCACGAAGCGGTCCTGGGGGAGCGCCGCCTCCAGGGCCGCCCGGGCCTCCTCGCGCAGATGCTCCGGGATCGCCTCCAGCGGGGCCCTGCGGGCGGCCGACCAGAGCCAGTCCCACACCTGCCCCGCCTCGACGGCCACCTCGAACACCACGTCCTCGTGCCGCACCCCGCCCAGCCCGCCCGCCTCGAACAGCCCGGTCAGCTCTTCGGCCGAGCCCAGCGTGTGGCTGAACGGTGCGCCGCCCGCCCCCGACGTGTACGGCTCCAGCGCCCGCCCGACCAGGCCGAGCAGCTCGACCTCGACCGGGCTCGACCGCACCAGCAGGCTGGCCGACAACCGGCCCCCGGACCGCAGCAGCCCGGTCATGGAGCGTCCGGCGGCCAGCGGGTCGGGCAGGAAGTACAGCATCATCCCGGCCAGCACGACGTCGAACCGCTCGCCGGGCAGCAGTTCCTCGGCCCGCTCCGCGTCGCCCAGCAGGACGGTCGCGTGGCTCAGGCCGTACCGCTCGATCTCGGCCGTGGCGGCGGCGACCATGCCGGGCGCGAGGTCCAGCCCGACCACCCGCCCCGTGGGGCCGACGGCCTGGGCCGCGGGCACGAGCGAGGCGCCCGTCCCGCAGCCGGCGTCCAGGACGCGGTCGCCCGGCCCGGGCGCGGCCTGGCGTACCAGCTCGGCGGCCACGGGCGCGAAGAACGGCACCCCCACCTGCTCGTACGTCCCGGACGCGCGGTCGAACACACCGGCCAGGTACTCCTTGGCATCCATCACATTCCTCCCGTTGAACGTCAGTGAACGGTCAGCACGAAGGCTGCGCGGCCCCGGGGAGGGGCCGCGCATGATCAGATCCGTCGGTCAGCTGGGCTCGAAGCGGAGCCTGAACGTCGTCCGCCCGGCCCTGAGGTCGTGGACGGGAAGGGCGCCGGGCCCGCAGGTGGCGGTGCCGATGCCCTGCTGGGCCAGGTCGAGGCCGAGGTGCACGCGCTCTCCCGGCACCAGGTCCGGCCGGTGCCGTGCCCGGTCCAGATCGAAGGCGCTCCACGGCCGCGCGGTCAGCCCGAACACCGGGAACCCGCGCACCGTGAAGGCGCCGAAGTCGGCCCAGCGCACGTCCGCCCGGTGGCCGTTCTCCTGCGGGAACACGTACGGCGTCTGGAACTCGTCCAGGGTCGCCCGCCAGCGGCCGACCCTGGCGGCCATCCCGGTGTCCGGGTAGGCCTCGCCCGGCCCCCTGCCGAACCAGGTGATGTGCTCGACCGCACCTGCGGGCAGCGACATGTCCAGCCCGAGGCGTGGGATGGGGTCCGCCCAGTCACCCTCCGGCTCCACGTCCACTCGCAGCTCCAGGCCGCCGTCCGAGGCCGTCCAGGTGTAGGTGGCGCGCATGCCGGCGTCGGTCGCGGCCGGCGCCACCCGCGTGCGCACGGTCAGCGCGTCACCGATCTCGACCTCGTCCACGCGGTGGGTGAGGCGGTGCAGGCCGAGCCCGCGCCACTTGCCGGCCAGCCCGCCGTAGGTGTCGTTGTCGGTCGGAGCCCGCCACAGGCCGAGCCGCGGCCCCTCCACCTCCACGCCGAACAGCCTGACCAGGCGCCCGGTCTCCAGGTCGAAGGCCGAGTCCCCCGCGGAACCCACGGAGATCTCGCCGCCGTCGCGGACCAGCCCGGCGCTCCACGTCGCGGGCGCGCCCTCGACGGCCTCGCCGATGAGCGGCGACAGGAGCGCCTGGCCCCAGGCCACCTCGTGGCCCGCTCCGGCCCACGGCTGGTCGGCAGCCAGCACCGCGCGTACGGTGAGCCACACCTCGGAGCCCGAGTCCAGGCCGGGTGCGGCGGGCAGCTTGACCTCGCCGCCCTCGGCGGGCACGGTCAGCCGGTGCTCGGCGACCGTCTCCCCGTCCGCCTCCACCGTGGCCAGGAACTCCAGGTGCGACAGGTCCGCGAAGCCGTGACCGTTGACGACGCGCACCACGCCGTCCCCGAACTCGAACCGGACCGGCTCGAACACCTTCTTCAGGTCGATCAGCCCGGGCGACGGCTTGCGGTCGGGGAAGACGAGGCCGTCGATGACGAAGTTCGAGTCGTGCACGGGCTCGCCGTAGTCGCCGCCGTACGCGTACTCGTACTCCGGATGCGCGAGCCCGTGGTCGATCCACTCCCAGATGAACCCGCCGGCCAGCCGCGGATACTTCTCGAACAGCTCCTGGTACTCGGCCAGCCCGCCGGGCCCGTTGCCCATGGCGTGGGCGTACTCGCACTGCATGAACGGCATGCCGCGGCGCCGCGCGTCCAGTTCGGGGTCGTCCAGCGGCGCCTCCTCCTGCCGCCCGATGAGCTCGACCTCGGCGTGCGAGGCGTACATGCGGGAGTAGACGTCCGTGTGCGCGCAGGACCGGTCGCCCTCGTAGTGGATCGGGCGGGACGGGTCGCGCTCGCGGGTCCAGTCGGACATGACGGCCAGGTTCCTGCCGACGCCCGCCTCGTTGCCGAGCGACCACATGATGATGCTGGGGTGGTTCTTGTCGCGTTCGACCATGCGGCGCATGCGGTCGAGCAGCGCGTCGGCGTAGCGGGGGTCGTCGGTGGGGTTGCCGCGCCAGCCGATCATGCCGAAGCCGTGGGTCTCGAGGTCGCACTCGTCGATGACCCACAGGCCCAGCTCGTCGCACAGGTCGAGGAAGTCGGGGTGGGGCGGGTAGTGGCTGGTCCGGACGGCGTTGACGTTGTGCCGCTTCATCAGCAGCACGTCCTCGCGCATCGTCTCGTACGTCAGCGTACGGCCGCTCTCCGGATGGAACTCGTGCCGGTTCACGCCCTTGAACAGCAGCGGGCGGCCGTTGGCCAGGAGCACGCCGTCCACGATGGAGATCGTGCGGAAGCCGACGCGCAGCCGTACCGTCTCCTCGGGGAGGGTGAGGACGGCGTCGTACAGGCGGGGCGTCTCGGCCGTCCACGGCTCCACCTCCAGCGTCACCTCCGCCCCGGGCGCGAGGTCGGCGACGCCGAGCTCGGGGACGCTCAGCGTGCCCGAGCCCTCGAAGCCGAGCGTGCCGCGCCCGTCCGCGTAGGAGGCGCGCACGAAGACGTCGGCGGTGGAGCGGGTGAGGGTGACGTCCCGGAAGATGCCCGGCAGCCACCACATGTCCTGGTCCTCGAGGTAGCTGGCGGCCGACCACTGGTGCACGCGGACGGCCAGCACGTTGCGTCCCGGCCGCAGGTACGGCCCCGCGTCGAACTCGGCGGGCAGTCTGCTGCCGGTCCAGAAGCCCAGCTCGTGGCCGTTGAGCCAGACCCTGGCGAAGGAGTCGGCGCCCTCGAACCGCAGCCGGCCGCCCGTCCACCCCTCCGGCAGGTCGAACACGCGGCGGTAGTCGCCCGTCGGGTTCTCGTCCGGGACCCGGGGCGGGTCGACGGGGATCGGGAAGTCGACGTTGGTGTACGCGGGGGCGCCGTGCCCGTGCAGGTTCCAGTGGGACGGGACCGGGAGCTCGTCCCAGCCGGCGTCGTCGAAGGCCGGCTGGGCGAAGTCGTCAGGGACGTTCGCGGTGGGTGAGAGGCGGAAGCGCCACGTGCCGTTGAGGTCGAGGGCGGGCGCGTCAGAGCGGAGTGCTGCCCGGGGTTCGAGCAGTCCCGAACCGGGGGAGAAAGTTTCGAGATCCATCGCGGTCGAGCCTAGAGGTTAGAGATGGTTTCGTCATCGATGAGTTTTCTGTCCACACATGGGCGGAACATCGTTCGCCTTCACCCTCCGAGGTCATAGACGCGGTGGGCGTTCTCCGCACCCACCATCCAGGCCACCCGCATCGCCTGCTCCACCGACCACTCCCCCTCGGCCACGAACCCGCCGACCACCCGCGCCATCGCGCGCCGCCACAGCAGCGCCCCGAGATAGTGCAGCTCGGCCGGGCCGAAGCCGTCGGAGGAGAAGAGCAGCTTCGCGAACGGCGCCACCTCCAGGCTCTCGGCCACCAGCGCCACGCTGCGCGCGCCGGTGTAGCTCACGCCCAGCCCCACGTCGAAGAACACGTTCGGGTACGCGTGCGCCAGCAGCCCCGCGTGCCGCTGGTACGGGTAGCAGTGCAGCAACAGCAGCGGCACCCCGGTCGGCTCGGCCAGCTCGATGAGCCCGCGCAGCAGCAGCGGGTCCGACCGGCGCAGGTCCACGTCCGGGTCCCCGAACCCGATGTGGAACTGCAGCGGCAGGCCCCGCTCCAGCCCCGTCCAGATGAGATGGCGCAGCAGCACGGGATCGGACAGCCGCCCGCCCCCGGCGGACAACCAGCGCCCGGCGGCCTCCGTGACCTCCTCGCGCGTGGGCGGCGCGGGGTCAAAGTCGAGCCCGCAGCGGTAGGCGGCGATGCTCTTGAGCCCGCGCGCCGTACGCGTGCGCTCCCACAGCGCCTCGGCGAACCGGTCGGCGAACGCGCCCGCCCCGCACCCGCCGGCGGCCACCTGCTCGGCCACGGCCTCCAGCCGCACCACCTCGTCGGCCGGCACGCCGGTGACCTCCGCCATGCCGGAGGGCCCGAGCAGCTCCTCACCCCGGTAGCCGGTCTCGACCAGGAAGTGCCCGATGCCGCTCGCGCCCAGCAGCAGCCGGTTGGTCTCGTCGGCGCCGAGCCGGGCGCGCCTGGCCAGGTACTCCTCCGGCGTGCAGTACGGGTCCAGGCCGAGCACCGGCGCGCAGTGCCGCAGGATGGCGTGGCCGACCTGGGAGTCGAACGGGGTCATCCACGACGGCACCGGCCGGTCGGACTCGGTGATCAGCTCCTCGAACGCCCGGCGCGACAGGTCGTGGGACGTGACGCCGTGCACGTGGTGGTCCACCAGCGCCATCTCCTCGATGGCACGCACGAAGCCGGCGGGCATGAGGTCGAGCTCACTGGACATCGGCGGTGTCTCCCCAGGTCTCCCTACCCGGTCAGGATAGGGAGCTACCCGCGTCAGGAGGGGTTCACGCGCCGCGGTGAAAAGTTGTGGCCATGGGTGACAAGACAGACGAAAACTGTTTTAATCCCGCCTAGGTCCCAGTATGACCGTTTTCCTCGAGCGGGAAAGGCGGGTCCGTGCGAGCACCAGGTGGCGAAGTAGTCATCACCGGCGGTCTCGGATTCATCGGCTCACATCTGGTGGACGCCTACCTCGCGGCGGGCCACCGCGTACGGATCATCGACTCGAACGCCGGAGCGGTCGTGGACGGCGAGGACTACGACACCGACCCGCGCTGCACGGTCATCAGGCAGCGCGTGGAGGACCACCTGGCCTCCGGCGGCGACTTCGCGGGCGTGGACCGCGTCATCCACGCGGCCTCCTACGTGGGCCCGGCCAGCATCCTGTCGCGGTCGGGGCGGCTCGGGCACGACATCATCGGCAGCACCGCGCCGGTCATCGAGGCGTGCGCCGCCGCCGGGGTGCCGCTGTGCATGTTCAGCTCGGCCGAGGTGTACGGGCGCAGCGGCGTGCTCGACGAGAAGGACGACATCGTCGTGCCGACCCAGTACAACACGCGCATCGAGTACGCCGTCGCCAAGACGCTGGCCGAGGCCATGGTCTGCAACAGCCGGCAGCACGGGTTACGCGGCATCGTCATCCGGCCCTTCAACGTGGCGGGCGCGCGGCAGTCGCGGGCGGGCGGGTTCGTGATGCCCACGTTCGTGCAGCAGGCCCTGGCCGGGCGGCCGATCACGGTGTTCGCGGGCGGGGAGCAGGTCAGGGCGTTCATCGCGGCCAGTGACCTGACGGCGTTCCTCATCGGCTTCATGGACGCGGCGCTGGACGGCGACGACGTCATCATCAACGTCGGCAACCCGGCCAACGCCGTCACCGTCATGGAGCTCGCCGAACGCGTCAAGGCCCTGCTCGGCAGCCCCTCCCCCATCGTCGGCGTGGACGGCCGGACCGTGCACGGGCCGCACTACGCCGAGGCGGAGTCCTTCCACAAGATCCCGGCGCTCAGGACGGCCACCGACCTGGGCTGGCGGCCCCGCGTCACCCTCGACGAGCTCATCATGGCCACCGCCGACTACTACCGCGCCCGCGAGGACCGAAGGGCAGTGAATGCGCCGCTTTGACCGCGTCCTGGTGATCTCCCCCCACGCCGACGACGAGGTCCTGGGCTGTGCCGGCCTGATGGCCGCGCAGGCCGAGCTCGGTGCCGAGGTGCACGTCCTGTATCTGGCGGTGGACGGCATGCGCCACTACGGGCTGGCCGGCTCCACCACGTACCGGCAGCGGCTGGACGAGATCGAGGCCGTGCGGGGCCTGCTCGGCTTCACCTTCGAGATCGCGTACGGGGACCGCGGGCTGACCGAGCGGCTCGACACGCTGCCGCGCCGGGAGCTGGTGGACCTGTTCGAGCACACCCTGAACGAGCGGCGGCCCGACCTGCTGCTCCTGCCCAGTTTCGCCGACTACGACCAGGACCACTGCGCGGTCTTCGACGCCGGGTTCGCCGCCGCCCGGCCGATCGCGCGGCAGTTCGGCAAGTGGCTGGTGCCGAACGTCTTCATGTACGAGATGTCGAAGATCCAGTGGGCGTCCGAGCCGATGCCCCGCTCGACGGCTTACTGCGATATATCCGCTTATATGGGCGCGAAGCTTGCGGCATTGCGGGCGTACGAGAGCCAGCACCGGCCCTCACCGCACATCAGGAGCGAGGATTCGGTGACGGCGCTGGCCACGTTACGCGGAGCGGAGATCGGCGTCACCCGCGCTGAGGCGTTCGGGGTGCTGAGGGAGGTCCTGTGAAGACGTTCGCGTTCGCCACCGGGATGGAGTTCGCCGCGCCGGCGGTGGACGTGCTGGTGGCGCAGGGCACCCCGCCGTCGCTGCTGATCGGCTACCCGCCCACGCTGCAGCACCGCTCCGGGTTCGCGCCGCTGAGGGAGGCGTCCGAGAAGCACGGCATCCCGCTGCTGGAGACGTCCGACATCAACGACGGGCAGGCGTACGAGCTGGTCAAGGACATGGACCTGTTCGTGATCGCGGGATGGTCGCAGCTGGTGCGCGAGCCCCTGCTGTCGGCGTGCCCCCTGGGGTCCATCGGGCTGCATCCCACGCGGCTGCCCGAAGGACGGGGGCGGGCCGCGCTGCCGTGGACGATCATCAAGCGGCTGGAGACGAGCGCCGTCAGCCTGTTCTTCCTGGACGAGGGGGCCGACACCGGGGACCTGATCGCGCAGCGGGAGTTCACGGTCAGCCGGCGCGACGACGTCGGCGCCGTCTACCGCAAGGTCACCGAGATCAACGTGGACCTGCTGGCGACGTACATCCCGCTGCTGCTGGAGGGCCGCGTGGTGGCGCGCCCGCAGGGGCCCGGCGGGTCGTGGTGGGAGAAGCGGCGGCCCGAGGACGGGCTGATCGACTGGTCCCGGCCCGCCTCCGACCTCTACGACTGGGTACGCGCGCTGGCCCCGCCCTATCCGGGCGCGTTCACGTCCGTCTCCGGGCGGCGGCTGTACGTCCACAGCGCAGATCTCATTGGGGCAGATCTCATCGAGCTCAGCGGCACGGAACCGGCCGGGACCGTGCTCGCCCCCGTGTGGTCGACCGGGACCGGCGGCGTGCTGGTGGCCTGCGGGTCGGGGCTGCTGGTGGTACGTGACGTGCGGTGGGAGGACGGGGACCGGCGCGACGCCCTGGACCTCGTCGAGTCGGGCGAGCTCACGGTAGGCGCATGCCTGGGGACGTGAATCGGGGAGTGCGGCTGAGCGGGGCCGTGATGGCGCATCCCCAGCGCAGGGAGGCGGCGGCGCGGCTGGCCGGGGGCGTGCTCGACGTCGTCACCGACCCCGATCCGGGCGGCCGGCCCTCGGCGTTCCGCACCTCGCTGCTGGCGTGGTCGAGCATCCCCGGCGACTCCACCCACCACTTCCTCCTGCACGACGACATGGTGCTCTCCAGCACGTTCTTCCAACGGGCCGAGCGCGCCGCCCGCGCCATGCCGCACGCCGCGCTCGCCCTGTTCGCGTTCTGGAACTCACGCAACGGCGCCGCCGTACGCCAGGGGGCGCTGGCCGGGGCGCGGTGGGTGGCGGGGGCGGGCGAGTACACGCCGGTGGCTGCGCTGCTGCTGCCCAAGGAGGTCGCCGAGGGGTACGTGGAGTGGGCCGCGGGCCGGGGCGACACATGGCCCGACGATGTGCTCATGGGGCGGTACCTGCGGCAGGCCGGGGTGCCGGTGTTCGTGGCGGTGCCCAGCCTGGCCGAGCACGAGGACCTGGCGAGCCTGGTGGACAACGACTTCCAGGGGGTGCGCCGCTCGCCGTGCTTCTTCACCGACGACCCGCTGGCGGGGCTGGGCGAGGGCGCAGTGCTGGACGATCTGCCGGTGATCCCGTTCTTCAAACGGGGCGTCGCGCAGTGCGCCGTACGGGTGCCGGGGTCGGGGCGGTGGCGGGACCTGCGGTGCGAGGACTATCTGGCCGGCCTGGGGATCGACGCGGGCGCGCTGGTGGCGCGGGCGGGCGCGGGAGCGCATGGGGCGCTGTGGCTGACGGCGTACACGATGGGGGTCGTGCATCGGGGCCGTCGTGAGCCGGGAGACGCTCGGGTCGTGGACGGGGGTCGCGGGCTGGGGGACGCTCGGGTCGTGGACGAGGCGCTGGCCACGATGGGGCCGGGCGGGTTGTGCCACGAGCTCTCGGGGCGGGAGCTGGGGCGGCTGTCGGCGGAGCTGCACGAGGTGGCGCGGCGGGGTCTTGAGGAGGGCCTGCACGACGCGGCGCGGCCGGCCCCGGAGGCGAGCCTGGGAACGGGCCCGGCGGACCGCCCGCCGCACGCCGTACCCTCACCGTCCCCGGTTTCCTTGATCGCGGCGTTGGGACCGTCCGCGACGGTGGCCGTGAGCGGTGCCGAGACGTTCGTCCGGGAGCACCTGGCGCACGCGCTCGCCGACCGGGGCCTCCGTCTCGCCGCCGGTGACTCCGGCGTGCCGGTGGTGCACGTGTGCGCCCTCGGCTGGTCCCCGGACGCCGACCCGGAGGAGGAGCTGCGGCTCGCGCGGGCGGCCTTCGCGGGCGGGCGGAGCGGGGTGCTGCTCAGCTCGGTCCACGTCTACCCGCAGCGGAAGTGGGTGGACGAGGAGACACCCGTGTCGCCCGCCGCCACGCCGTTGTCGCGGGCCCTGCTGGAGGTGGAGGCGGCCGCGCCGGGAGCGGTGGTGCTGCGGCTGGGCGCGCCGTACGGGCCCGGCATGCCGCAGGGCGGGCCGGTGGCGGACCTGGTGCTACGGTCGTCGCTCAACCGTCCCGCGCCTGTCTCCGGGCGTCCGGTGCAGCTGGTGCACGTACAGGACGTCGCCGGGGCGGTGCTGGCCGCGCTGGAACGGGGGGTTGCGGGGCGCGTGTACAACATCGCCGGCCGGAAGCGGCTGCGCATGGGTGAGCTGGCCGAGGCGGTGTCCAAGGCGGTGCGACCGATGGACGTCGAGACGTCCGACGAGCCGCCCGGGCCGCTGGTGAACGTCGAGCGGGCGGAGGTCGAGCTGGGATGGCGGGAGGCTGTGACCCTGGACTACGGGCTGCACACGTTCGCGCAGTGGCTGGCCTACGAAAGCGACCGCCCTTAGGCGGGGATCGCTAGGCCGGGCAAGTGGCCCGCCGCCGAGCGAATCACGGCGCCCTCGATCACCGAAGACGAACTCTGCGCCGTGGCGAGGCGGCCTGCCGTTGATCCCCGGCACCCGCGCTGGAGCAAGCTGACCGTGTCATTTGACCGCTGACCCTTGTGTTCGTCCGAGTCCCTTGATCAGTCGGGTCACGTGGGCCGCCACGTCGGTGGGGTCGAGTGGTTCGTGTTCCACGAGCAGCCGGTACCAGAACGGTCCGAAGATCAGGTCCGTCGCGTGGCCGATGTCCAGGCCGGGGTCGAGTTCGCCGCGTTCGATGCCTCGTTCCAGGAGGTGGGCCACGATCGCGCGGCGGCTGTTCACCCAGGCGCGGAACGGTTCGCGGAAGTCCTCGTCGAGTTGGGCTTCGGCCATCAGCCCGCGCAGCGTGCGGACGCGCAGTGGATGCTTCACCACCCGATAGAGCTCGGTGACGAAAACGGTGAGATCGCTCTGCACCGATCCGGTGTCGGGCTCGGGCATCCGCCGGTCGACGGTCTGGGTGTAGGCCTCCATCACCAGCTCGGGCCGGGAGCGCCACCACCGGTAGATGGTGCTTTTGGCGACCCCGGAACGCGCGGCGATCTTCTCGATGGTCAGGGTCTGGTAGCCGTGCTCCTCCAGCAGTTCGGCGGCGGCGGTCAGTACCGCCTGGTGGGCCTCGGGGCTGCGGGTGCGCCCGCCCCTGCGCTCGGTTGACATGTAGATCACCGTAGCCTACCTTTCAATCGAAACGAAACGTAGCGATTCGATTGGAACCCCATGAGCCGTGTCGTCATCTCGCACGAATACGCCAGCTCCCCCGACCAGGCGTGGTACGACCACCTGGCCGCCGAACTGAGCCCCCACGACGTGCGGGTCCCGCAGATGCCCGACCCTGGGGCGCCACAGCCCGAACCCTGGCTCAAGGCCGTGACCGCCGAGGTGAACGACCCCCGCGACACCGTCCTGGTCGGGCACAGCTTGGGCGGTGTCAACCTGCTCCGCCTGCTACAGCAGCACGACGTCGGCCGCGAGGGCCCCTACGCCGGCGTCGTGCTGGTCGCCTCCATGGCCCACGAGGTCGGCTACGACCAGCTCGCCCCGTTCTTCCAGGATGGCTTCGACTGGGACCGCATCCGGCGCGCCGCCGGGCAGTTCAGGGTGCTGGTCGCCATCGACGACCCGGTGCTCACGCCCGACCCCCTCGAGCATGTGCGGCTGTTCGCCGAACACCTGGGCGCCAAGGCCCTGGTCACCCCCGATGGCGTCCACTTCAGCCGCTACCAGGATCGGCGCGAGCTGCACGAGGCCGTCACCCTGGTCACCGACCTGCTGCCATGATCGTCCTGGTCACCCGACGTGTGCGGGCGGGCAGAGAGCAGGAGTTCGAGGCCTTCCTCGAACGCGTCCGCTCCTTGGCCGCCGCGCACGGCAGCCAGGGCATGACGGTCATCCCCCCGTCCGAGGGAGGCGGCGAGTACGCGATCGTCTACCGCTTCGCCGATGCCGAGCAACTGGCCGCCTGGAGATCCTCACCCGACCGCGCCGCCCTGATTGCCGAGTCGGCCGACCTGGTCGACTCGCCGCCCCTCGAACGCGACCTGACCGGTCTCGACGGCTGGTTCGCACCCACCGACGGCCAGGTCGTACGCCCGCCCGCCCGCTGGAAGACCTGGCTCATCACCCTCACGGCCCTCTACATCCTGCTGCTCGCCATCACCACCATCGCCGAACCGCTCCTGTCCCCGCTCCCACCACCGCTGCGGTTCGCGCTGCTCCTGCCCGTCCTCACCGCGCTCATGACCTGGATCGTCATGCCAAGACTCAGCCGTCTCCTGGCCTCCTGGCTGTACGACTGAGCTTGGCGGACTCCTCCTCGCTCCAGCCGGCCCCGGAGACGATGTCGAGGATGGCGGCCACGTTGGCCGGCACGACCGGGTACCGGTAGTGAACCCCGGTGACCAGGGTGCCCGTTCCGCAGAGCGGCCGCTCGTTGACAGGCTTGGCGACGGTGGTCGGCGCCTGCTCTACGACAGTGACCGCCAGCGGAGGACGCCGTCTGGTGCGGCGCCGATGAGTCGTCCTGCGGCGGCGGCCAGGGCGATGTGCCCTTCGGCGGGGCCCAGGTCGCTCCAACCGGCCTCATGCCGCTCGGCCGTCCTCACGAGGATCCGGTCGGCCGAGACGGCGAACAGCCGGCCGTTCATCGCGGTCAGGCTCACCGCACCGGCGGCCGGGCCGACGCTCCTCCAGTCGTGAACGCCGAGCCGTCTGATGGGCAGGTGCCACAGCTCGTCCCCGGAGGTGACGGCGAACAGCCCTTCGTCCACGACGGCCAGGGCGATGGTGCCCTCTGGCGCCCGGCTGACGTTCCGCCACGGCATCGGGGCCGGCACGGGGTCGCGGTAACGGATGGTGCCGTCCGGGGCGACCCCGTACAGCCCGGCGGGCGGGCCGCCGTGCGCCTCCCGGGGTGCGGCGAGCGCGATCGCGTCGGTCTCGTCGATCGTCTGCCACGGGAGGTTCTGGCCGCATACGTCCCTGACGGCGAGCGTTCCGTCCGGGCACGCGGCGTAGAGGCGGTTCTCACAGCAAACGAGCGCCCGCACGACTGCGGCACCGCCCGGCTCGACCGCCGCGCTGGACGGTGGCACGGCTGCGGCACCGCCCGGCTCGACGGCCGCCGACAGGGCGACCTCATCGGACGGCGACGCGCCGACGTCGGAGGCCGACGGCGCGGCTTTGACCGCCGCGAGAGGCGACAGGGCCCCGGCCGCCCGCGACGCGAGGGCCGACGCCCGCTCCGGCGGCGCGTCGGCGAGGGCCGCAGGTGGAGCAGGAGCCGAGGGTGGCGAAGCGGCCGCGATGGCCACCGGCGGGGTGGTGCCGATGGGGTCCCAGGTGGGGGTGGTGGGTGGGTGGGAGAGGCGGTTGAGGATGTTGCGGGTGATGGTGGCCAGGGCCGGGTCGTCGAGGGTGTTGCCCCAGTTGATGGTGCCGGCGTTGAAGACGGTGCCCGCCCCGAGGCGGTGGAGGCCCATCGTGGCGGCCCCGCCCTTGCCGTAGCGGCGCCAGTGGGACAGGTCGGCCGTGGCGAGGACGACGAAGGACGGGGGCGTGCCGTCACGACCGGTCGCCCGGGGGACGCCGGCCACCCATTCCAGGTCGGCCGCGTCCGTCTCGTAGCCGATCGCGCCTCTCCCGAACGTGTCACCGTCCGCGAGCCCCGTTCCCTCGAAGACCCAGTGGCCGGCGAATCTGGCGGTGTAGGACTCCTCGGACATGACGCGCGAGTCCACCCAGCAGCCGGCGCCGTTCCTGAAGGAGAGGCCGGTGAGGGTGTTCTCGGGCCGGTTGACGGGGTCGCTCGGCCACTCGACCGTGACCCTGCCGGGGTCGGTGGCGGCCATGGGGTCGGCGGTGGCGTCGCGGTAGCAGACCATGGTACGGAGGTCGTCCTCGAAGCGGACCTGCCACCAGCAGGTATTGCCGGAGAATATGGCGATATTTCCGCCACGGCGGGCAAATGCCTCCGCCGCGTCCCGCATCTCCCACGACCAGTACTCGTCATGGCCGTTGATGACCAGGAGCCGGTAGCGGGAGAGGAGGTCGAGGCCGCCGTGCAGGTCCAGGCCCGAGCAGTAGTCGACGGTGTAGCCCGCCGGGCCGAGCCAGCGGAGCAGGCCGAGCTCCCACTCCTCGATCTGCGGCCCCGCGCCCGGCCGGTCGAAGGTGACCTTGACGGCGCGGTCGGGCTGCTCCGACTGGTAGAGGCCCTCGCCGGGGACGCCGGGCCGGTTGTACGCCTCCCAGGTGGGGAACGGGATCGACACGAGGATGGGCGAAGCGGGCACAGAGCTACGTACGACGAAATATGCGCTGGTGTCGTGGTAAATGGCTCGGTAAAGGGAGCTGGGCCAGTCGTCGCCTACCTTCAGGGTCCAGGAGGGACCGCCGGCGGAGATGTCCTCCATGACGACCCGGCCCGACGGCACGTCCTCCACCACGATCGCGCCGCCGCCCGCGTCGAGGAGCCGGAAGCGGAGCTCCTCCCCCTGCGCGCACGACGTCGCCTCCGCGTACAGGCTCATGTACGGGCCGCCTCCACGATCAGGGCTTCCAGGTCCAGCAGGTACTGTTCGATGCCCGGCGGGGGCAGCAGGGCGGTGTCGGCGTAGCAGGAGACCTCCATGCGGCCCGGCTCGCCGCCGACGTGCAGGCGGAAGTCGCAGATGTTACGGTCCATCGCGTCCGTCCTGACCACCTCGGTCTTGCCCTCCAGGGCGGCCACCTGGCCGTCCTCCTGGACGAGCCGCTGGTCGTTGAAGCAGCCGAACGACCGGATCCCCGGCCCCACCCGGGTGACCGCCTCCTCCATCGCGTACGGGTCGTACTGCGCCTGCCGGTACGCCCGCAGCGCCGTCCCCCACGCCTGGCGCACCAGCGCGTCGAAGGACTCCGTACGCAGGTCCAGCACCACCAGCGCCTCCTGCGAGACCGTGGACACCACGTCGCGCCGCCCGGCCGCGAAGCGGTTGTTCACGATCACCCGCATCCCGCAGAACCGCTGCCCGGTCAGCCCTCCGGCCACCCGCATCGCGCCCGCGAGCAGCACCGTCGAGGAGCTGACCCGGTTGCGGGCGGCGACCTCCTGCGCGGCGGCGTGCAGCGCGGGCGAGCGCATCGTGGCCTCCACGAAACGCGGCTCCCCCGGTATGTGCGGGGACGGCGGCACGGGGTCCATCCGGGCGTACTCCTCCAGCCAGAACCCGATCGCCTCCCCCGACACCCGCTTCCCCTCGGGCGAGTGCTGCCAGGCGGCGAGCTCCCCGGGTGTGGCGCTGCGCAGGGGTGGCAGGGAGTCCCGGAGCAGGAGCAGGCGGAAGTCCTTGACCACGAGTTCGGCCGCGTGGCCGTCGGCGGCGAGATGGCAGAGGACCAGGACGATGTGCCGGACATATCCCCCGGCCACCACGAACGCCACCCGCAGCGGCCACTCCTCCCAGTACGCGAACGGCTCGGCCGCCAGCCGCTCACCCACCTCCTCGGCCAGAACCGAGCTCGCTTCCTCGACAGGAACCGGGCTCACTTCCTCGGCCCGAACCGACCCGACCGGCCCCGACCCGAACGGCCCTGGCTCGGTCGGCCCCGTCTCGACCACCTCGTACAGGGGACACGCGGACGGCCAGACCCGCTGGAGCGGTGCGTCGCGCGGCCCCGTGAGCCGGGTGCGGAGCGACTCGTGCCGGGCGACCAGCCGTTCGAGAGCCAGCGCGGCGCGCTCCACGCTCACCGGACGCTTGGGCGCCGCGAAGACCCGGGCGATGTTGAGGTAGCGCTCCTGCGGCGCGGCGGCGACGACCGCCCGCCAGATGTCCTGTTGCCCCCAGGTGAGCGGCCCGTCCCTGGCCGGCACCTCACCGGGGTCAGCCATGGAGCCGGACGTAGTCCACCAGCGCGTCCAGGCTGTCGATGGCCGTGGGGTCGAGCTCCACCCCGAACTCGGCCTCCACCGCGTCGATCAGTCGTAAGTAGGCCAGAGAAGTGACGCCGAGATCGCTCAGCCGGGTCTGCCCGGACAGCACCTCGGCCGGATCGACCGCCCCGTCGGCGGCCTTGGCGATCATGTCGGCGAGCCGTTCGCGAAGCTCCCCATCCATCAGCACCTGGTGAACCCTCCCTCGTCGGGGAATCCGGGGCGAGTGTGTCACGCGGTGCCAGACGTCGGCAAGCGCCTATAGGTAAGGGCTTGACGCGTGTGTGCATTTTTTCTAGCGTCAAGCGGCACGACGAAAAAAATTCTGGGGGTGGTTCCGTCGGCCCTTCCAGTGCCCGATCTCCTGACGTCCCGAGCCGCCACCGATCCCGACCACACCGCGCTGATCGTCGCCGGCCAGGGCAGCCTGACCCTGGCGGAGTGGGACGCGCGCTCCACCGCCGCCGCCCGCGCGCTCCCAGGACCGCTCAAGGGCGATCGGGTCGCGCTGGTCTTCGGCGCCCGCGAGTGGCTGGACTACGCGGTGAGCTGGATGGCCGTGCTGAAGGCGGGCGGCGTGGCGGTGCCGCTCTCGGACCGGCTCGCCCCGCCGGAGCTGGCGTACATGATCGAGGACTGCGGGGCGACGACGGTCGTCCACGGCGGCGGGGACCCGGCGCTCCCCCCGGGGCCGGCCCAAATCCCGTTGGCAGAGCTCCTGTCGGGACCGGCTGTCCTCGAGGAGCCGGAGGCCCCGGATCCGCTCTCGCTCGCCCAGATCCTCTACACCTCCGGCACGACGGGCAGGCCCAAGGGTGTCGCCGCCACCCACGCGAACCTGACCTCCCCGCCCGTCCACCCCAAACGCCGCCCGTTCGCCCATTCCCGGCATCTGGTGCACGCCTTCCCCATCGGCACGAACGCCGGCCAGGTGATGCTGCTCCACGCCCTCACCGCCGCCCCTGCGGTGGTGACGCTCCCGCTCTTCACCCCGGCCCGCTTCGCCGCCCTGATCGAGGAGTACGCGGCCGGCACCGTCTTCGTCGTCCCCGCGATGGCCGCCGAGCTTCTCAACGCCCGCGTGCAGGACCGCCACGACCTGTCCAGCGTGCTGCTGCTCGGCTCGGCCGCCGCCGCGCTGCCCCCGTCGATCGCCGCCGGCCTGACCGCCGCGTTCCCGAACGCGACCGTCGCGAACTACTACACCTCCACCGAGGCCGCCCCGGCGCAGACCATCATGATCTACGACGCGGACCGGCCCGGCTCGCTCGGCCGCGCGGCGGGCGGCTCCAAGCTCAGGATCGCGAACGCGGACGGCACCCCCGTGGCGCCCGGCGAGACGGGCGAGGTGTGGCTGCGCGCCGCCGCCCATCCCCGCGCCTACTACGGCCCCGACCGGAAAAGCACCGGCGAGGACAGCGCGTTCCAGGACGGCTGGGTGCGCATGGGCGACCTCGGCCGCCTCGACGACGAGGGCTACCTGTACCTCGTCGACCGGGAGAGCGACGTGATCAAGTCGGGCGCGTTCAAGGTCTCGACGATCCAGGTCGAGTCGGCGCTGCACGAGCACCCGGCCGTGGCGGACGCGTCGGTGTTCGGGGTGCCGCACCCGGTGATGGGCACGGCGGTGGCCGCCGCGGTGGTGGCCACCGGACCGCTGGCGCTCAGCGACGTGCGGGCCTTCCTGAGCACCCGGCTGGCCGGGCACGAGTTGCCCACGGTGCTGCTCATCCTGGACGCCCTGCCCAGGAACGCCGCAGGCAAGGTCATCAAGCGGGAACTGCGCCGTATGGCAGAGGAGTGACGATGGTCCTGGCATCGCAGGCCCAGCACGGCATGTGGATCACCGAGATGATGCACGGCGGCGGCACGGCGTACCACATGCCGTTCGCCCTGTGGTTCGACGGCCCGCTGGACCGGGGGGCGATGCTGAAGGCGTGCGAGTCGGTGCTCGCCCGCCACCCAGTGCTGGGGTGCGCGTTCGAGGACCGCGACGGCGAGCTGCACCTGGTGCCCGCCGCCGACCGGCCGCCGGTCGCGTTCGCCGGGGCGGCGGACGCGGACGACCTGCTGCGCGAGGAGATCGCGCGGCCGTTCGACCTGGGGCGGGGGCCGCTGGCGCGGTTCACGCTGGCGGAGGTGGGGCCGTCGCGGCATCTGCTGCTGTTCGTGGGGCACCACCTGGTGTTCGACGGCATGTCGAAGGACCTGCTGGTGCGTGACCTGGCGGCGGCGTACTCGGGCGGGCCCCTGCCGCCGCTGCCCATGCCGTACGGGGCCGCCGCCACGATCCCGCCCGAGGCCACGGTGTACTGGCACGAGCACTGGCGCGACCGGCCGACGGTGGTCATCGACGGGATGGCCGGGACCGCGCGGACGGCCGGCCGCGGCGAGACGGTCCTGCTCGACCTGACGGGCGAGATGTCCGGATGGGAGGGGGTCGGGGTCACGCGGTTCGAGCTGTTCCTGGCGGCCGTGCACGCCCTGCTCTTCCGGTACGGCAACGCCGAACCGGCGGTCGCGGTCGCCATGTCCACCCGGCGACCGGAGACCAGGGAGCACATCGGCCTGTTCGCCACCGAGTTACCCCTCTACTCCGCACCCACGCCGGACACCACCCTCGCGGAGCTGGCCCACGACCTGCGGGCGCGGCTGCGCGAGCTGAACCGCTTCCGCGACATCCCCGCGGCCAGGGCGGCGGGCGGCATCCGGCCGCGCCCCGCGCTGGCGCCGGTGTCGATCAGCTTCCGGCGGCGCGCGGCCGACGTGGTCTTCCCGGGGCTTGGCGTGGTGGCCGAGTGGAAGATGTCCAACCACATGGTCAGGAACGTCCTGCACCTGCAGGCCGTGGACGGCGACGACGGGCTCCGGCTCACCCTGCACCACAGCCCCGACGTCATCGGGCGCGAGCACGTCGAGCGGGCCGGGGAGCACCTGCGGGCCGTGCTCGCCGCCGACCCCGGCCTCCGGCTCGCCGACCTGCCCCTGCCCGCCGCTGCGCCGGTGCCGGCTCCCGGGCCGGTCGAGGCCCCCGTACCGGGCGCCGCGGCGGGGTCGGTGGACGGCGAGCTGGTCGAGCAGGTACGCCAGATCTGGATGGAGGTCCTGCGGATCGAGGAGCTCGCCCCCGACGAGGACCTGTACGACCTCGGCGGCCACTCGCTGACCATCACCCAGATCGGCGCCCGGATCAGGAAACGGCTCGGCGTCGAGGTGCCGTTCGACGTGTTCCTCGACGATCCGACGGTCGCCGGGGTGGCGGCGGCGGTCAGCGAGCTGCGCGCATGATCTCCCTCGGCCAGGAACGGCTCTGGTTCCTGCACCGGCTCGACCCGGCCGACCCGGCCTACCGGGTGGCCGTCGTGCGGCGGATCTCCGGCCCGCTCGACGCCGACGCCCTGACCGGCGCGTTCGGCGACGTGGTGGCGCGGCACGAGTCGCTGCGCACCCGCTTCCCCGACCACGACGGACAGCCGGTCGCGATCGTGGAGCCGCCGGGCCCCGTACCGGTCGAGCGCGTCGACCTCGACACGCCCGAGCAGGCCGCGCGGCTGCTCGAAGAGCGCGCGAACACCCCCTTCGAGCTGGGCTCCGCGCCGCCCCTGCGCGTCACGCTGGTCCGGCTCTCCCCCGGCGACCACGTGCTGTGCGTCGTGCTGCACCACATCATCGGCGACGGCTGGTCGCTGAACGTGCTCATGGACGACCTGGCCAGGTGCTACGCGGCCCGCCTGGACGGCACCCCGGCCGGGCTGCCGGAGCTGGCCACGACCTACGCCGAGTACGCCGACGCGCAGCGCGAGGCCGACGCGGACGTGGACCACTGGACGGCCAGGCTCGACGGGGCCGCGCCGCTGGACCTGCCGGCGGACCGGCCGCGCCCGGCCCGGCGGGGCAGCGCGGGCGGGGAGGCCTGGTTCGACCTCGACCCCGCGCTGGTGGCGGCGCTGGCGCGGCTGGCCCGGACGGAGCGGTGCACGCTGTTCATGGTGCTGCTGGCCGCGTACCAGGCGCTGCTGGCCCGCCACACCGGGCAGGACGACATCGTGGTCGGCACGCCCACGGCCGGACGGAGCCGGCCGGAGCTGGAGCCGATGGTCGGGCTGTTCGCCTCGACGCTGGTGCTGCGGGGCGACCTGTCGGGCGATCCGGCGTTCACGGAGCTGCTGCGGCGCACCCGCCGGACCGTGCTGGAGGCGATGGCGCACGGCGAGACGCCCGTCGAGCGGGTGCTGTCGGCGCTCGACATCGAACGCGACCTCAGCCGCACGCCGCTGTTCCAGACCATGTTCGGGCTGCACAACGCGGCGGTCGGGTACGGCGAGGCCGCCACGTTCGCCGGGCTGACGAGCGAACCGTTCCCGCACGGGACGCCGCCCGCGATGGTGGACCTGCGCGTGGACCTGTGGCCGGACGGCGGCGGGCTGCGCGGCGCGTTCGTCTACAGCGCCGAGCTGTTCTCGCGGGGCACGGTGGAGCGGCTGGCGGCGCGGTTCCTCGCGCTGCTGGGCTCGGTCGTCCGCGGTCCCGGCGCGCGGGTGTCCGAGCTGGAGGTGCTGCCGCCCGAGGAACGCCGGCTGCTGGACTCCTGGAACGACACCGCGGCCGATGTCCCGTCCGGCACGGTCGTGGACCTGTTCCTGCGGCAGGCGGAGCTGCGGCCGGACGCCGTGGCGGTGGAGTGCTCCGGGGAGGCGCGCACCTACGCCGAGGTGGCCGCCCGGGCCCGGCTGGTCGCGGCGGGGCTGCGTGCGCGCGGGGCGGGGCCGGGGTCCGTGGTGGCGGTGTGCCTGCCGCGCTCGGCCGAGCTGCCGGGCACGCTGCTGGGCGTCATGATGGCGGGGGCCGCGTACCTGCCGGTGGACCCGGCGCTGCCCGCCGGGCGCGTCGCGGCCATGCTCGCCCAGGCGGGCGTGCGGGTCGCGCTGGCCGGCCCGTCGGCGCCCCTGCCCGGGCACGTCGAACGGATCGAGCCCGCCCCCGAGGCGTCCTGCGCCGCATCACAGGCGGCGGCCGGTGCCCCCGCGTACGTGCTGCACACCTCGGGCTCCACCGGCACGCCCAAGGGGGTGGCGGTGCCGCACTCCGCGCTGGTCAACCTGCTGGCCGGGATGGAGCGGCTGCTCGGCTCCCGCCCGGAGAACGTGTGGCTGGGCAGCACGGCGCTGTCGTTCGACATCGCCGGGCTGGAGCTGTACCTGCCGCTGGTGACGGGCGGGCGGCTGGTGCTGGCCGGCGACGACGCCGTGCGCGACGGGGTGGCGCTGGCCCGGCTGATCAGCATGTCCGGGGTCACCCACGTGCAGGCCACGCCGTCGGGGTGGAGCATGCTGCTGTCCGCCGGGCTGGACCCGTCGGGGCTGGTGGCGCTGGCCGGGGGCGAGGCGTTGCCGCTCGCGCTGGCCAGGCGGCTGCGCAGGCGGGTGGGGCGGCTGCTCAACATGTACGGGCCGACCGAGACCACGATCTGGTCCACCGCCTGGGAGGTGCCGCCCTCCCCCGACCGCGTGAGCATCGGGCGGCCACTGGCGAACACCACGGTACGGGTACTCGACCGCTACGGCTCGCCCACCCCCATCGGCGTCCCCGGGGAGCTGGTCATCGGCGGCAACGGGGTGGCCCTCGGCTACCTGCGCTCGCCGGGCGAGCCGCCGGAGGCGTTCCCGGACGGGTGGTACCGGACGGGCGACCGGGTGCGGTGGCTGGCCGACGGCACGCTGGAGTTCCTGGGACGCGGGGACGGCCAGGTCAAGCTGCGGGGGCACCGGGTCGAGCCGGGCGAGATCGAGGCCACCCTGGAGCGGCACCCGGGGGTGCGCCGGGCCGCTGTGGTGGTGCGGGGCGGCGACCTGGTGGCCTACGTGGTGCCCGCCGTCCCGGACGATCTGCTGGAGCGGGCGGCCGAGTGGCTGCCCCCGTACATGCTGCCCTCGATCGTCGTGCCCGTGGAGGCCCTGCCGCTAACCCCCAACGGGAAGGTGGACCGGCGGGCGCTGCCCGAGCCCGCGCGGCCGGCGGCGGGCCGGGGCGGCGCGCCGGTCACCGCCAGGGAGCGGCAGGTGGCGCGGATCTTCGCCGAGGTGCTGGGCACCGGCGACCTCGGCGCGGACGACGACTTCTTCGCGCTCGGCGGCCACTCGCTGCTGGCCACCCGGGTCATCGCCCGGCTGGCGGCGGCGGGCACGGCGGCGCCACTGCGGGAGCTGTTCACGCATCCCACGGTCGCCGGGTTCGCCGCGACGCTGGACGAGCTCGCGGGCGAGCCGGGCAGCCCGCTCGTGCCGCGCCCGGCCGGCACGCTGCCGCCGCTCTCCCCCGCCCAGGAACGCCTGTGGTTCCTGCACCGCCTGGATCCCTCCGACGCCTCCTACAACATGTACATCGTGCGCAGGCTCCAGGGCCCGCTCGACGAGGCGGCGCTGGAGCGGGCCCTGACCGGCCTGATCGCCAGGCACGAGTCGTTGCGGACCCGCTTCCCCGAGGTGGACGGGCGGCCGGTGGCCGTGGTCGAGCGGCCCGCGCCCGCCAGGATCGAGCGGCTGGAAGCCCGCGACGAGGCCGAGGCCCGCGCGCTCGTCGCCGCCCGCACGAACGCCCCGCTCGACCTGGGCGCCGCGCCGCCGCTGCGCGTCACGCTCATCCGGATCAGCCCGGACGATCACGTGCTCTGCGTCGTCCTGCACCACATCGTGGCCGACGGCTGGTCGATCACCGTCTTCCTGGACGACCTGGCCGCCCTGTACGCCACCGCCGAGCTCGCACCGCTGGCCGTGCAGCACGGGGACGTCGCCGGGTGGCGGCGGGAGCAGGACCGCGGCGCGGCCCTCGACTACTGGCGCGCGCGGCTTGCCGACCCGCCCACCCTGGACCTGCGCACGGACCGGCCGCACCGCCCCGGGGCGACGCGCGGCGACTTCCACCTGCTGGAGGTGCCGGGCGAGCTGCTCGCCCAGCTGGAGTCGACGGCTCGGCGGCATCGGGTGACGCTCTTCATGGTGCTGCTGGCGGCGTACCAGGTCCTGCTGTCGCGGCACACGGGGCAGGACGACGTGCTGGTCGGGTCGCCGACGGCGGGGCGGGACCGGGTGGAGCTGGAGCCTCTCATCGGCTACCTCAGCACCACGCTCGTCCTGCGCGGCGACCTGTCGGGGGACCCGGCGCTGGAGGAGCTGCTGGCCAGGACGCGCAGGACCGTCCTGGACGCGATGGCCCATCACGACGTGCCGTTCGAGCAGCTGCTGGCCGAGCTGGACGTGGAACGGGACCTCGCCAGGAAGCCGATGTTCCAGACCCTGTTCACCCTGAACAGCCAGACCGCCGACGGCGAACGCGACCGCCTCAGACCGGTGCGGATGTCGTACTTCGACGACGGGTACCGGCAGGCCAAGTTCGACCTGACCGTGGAGGCGTGGCGGTCGCCCGGGCGGCTGCGGGTGGCGTTCGGGTACGACGCGGGGTTGTTCGACGCGGAGACGGTGGCGGAGCTGGCGGAGCGGTTCGCGGTGGTGCTGCGGGGGGTGGCCGACCCGGGCAACCGGCGGGTGCCCCTGTCGCGCCTGCCCGTGCTGACGCCGTCCGACGAGGCCCTGCTCGCGTCGCTGGACCGCCCTCCGGCGGGCCCTCTTATGGGCAGCGTGGGGACCGTCGGAGGGCTCATCGCCGAGTCGGGGTCGGCGCACCCCGGCGAGGTGGCCGTGAGCTGCGGCGCCGAGGCCGTGACGTACGCCGAGCTGGAGCGGCGGGTGGCGCGGCTGGCCGGGGAGCTGGCCGGGCGGGGCGCGGGCGACGGGGACCTGATCGGGCTCCGGACGGGCCGCTCGGTCGAGGCGGTGGTGGCCATGCTGGCGATCTGGCGGGTGGGCGCCGCCTACGTGCCCCTGGACCCCGAGTACCCGCCGGAGCGCCTGCGCGCCATGGCCGCGGGGACGTCCCTCGTCGTCACGGTGGGGATCGAGCCGGGGGTGGGCGCCGCGGAACCCAGGCCCGGCCTGGCGTACGTGATCTACACCTCGGGCTCCACCGGCACCCCCAAGGGTGTCGCCGTCGAGCACGCCGGGCTGGCCGAGCGGGTCCGGTGGATGCGCTCCGCGTACGGGCTGCGTCCCGGCGACCGCGTCGTCCAGCTCGCCTCGCTGAGCTTCGACACCCACGCCGAGGAGATCTTCCCCGCGCTGGCCGCGGGCGCCACGGTCGAGCTGCTGCCCGGCGGCGGCGCCACCCTGCCCGACCTGCTCGCCCGGCGGCCCGACGTCACCGTGCTCGACCTGCCCACCGCCTACTTCCACCACCTGGTGGACCTGATCGACGAGATCCCCTGGCCGGACGGGCTCCGCCTGGTGATCCTCGGCGGCGAGCAGGTGCGCGCGCAGGCCGTGGCCCGCTGGCGCGAACGCTTCGGCGACCGGGTGCGGCTGGTCAACACGTACGGCCCCACGGAGGCGACGATCATCGCCACGTACGCGGAACTGGAGGGCGGGGACCCGCACCCGCCGATCGGCCACCCCGTGGAGGCGACCCCCGTCCAGGTCCTCGACCGCCACGGGGCGCCCACCCCGCCGGGCGCGCCCGGCGAGCTGTACGTCGGCGGCCCGGGCGTGGCCCGCGGCTACCTCAACGCCCCCGATACGCCGTTCGTGACCCTGCCGGAGGGCCGCTACTTCCGGACGGGCGACCGGGTGCGGCTGAGGCGCGACGGCCGGTTGGAGTTCCTCGGGCGCCTGGACGCCCAGGTGAAGGTGCGCGGGTTCCGCGTCGAGCCGGGCGAGGTCGAGCACTGCCTGCTCACCCATCCCGACGTCCGGCAAGCGGCCGTGCTCGCGCGAGAGGGCGACCTGGTGGCGTACGTGGTGCCGCGTGGGGAGACCAGCGCCGGGGGCCTGGCCGAGCATGTCGCGCGGGCGCTGCCGCCGTACCTCGTGCCCGCGCACTGGGTGCTGCTCGACGCGCTGCCCCTCACCCGCAACGGCAAGCTCGACCGGGCCGCGCTCCCCGAGCCGGACGCCCCCGTCGGGAGCGACGACACGCCGCCCAGGACGGATGCCGAGGAGCTGGTGGCCGACGTCTGGGCGGAGGTGCTGGGCGCGGACAAGATCGGCGCGTTCGACGACTTCTTCGCCCTCGGCGGCCACTCGCTGCTCGCCATCCGGGTGGCCGCCCGGTTGCGCGCCCTGGCGGGGGTGGATCTGCCGATCCGTACGCTGTTCGACCGCCGTACCGTGGCGGCGCTGGCGCAGGCCGTCGAGGAGGCGCTGGTGGCCGAGGTGGCGGGGCTGTCCGACGAGCAGGTCATGAGACTGACGGAGGAAGGCCCATGACCGAGTTGACCCAGGCGCAGCGGGCGCTGCTCACCCAGCGGCTGCGCAGGCGCGGCGGATCGCGGCCGGCCATCCCCGCGCTGCCCGCCGACCGGCCTCCGCCCCTGTCGTACGCGCAGGAGCGGCTGTGGTTCATGGAGCAGTACGCTCCCGGGAACGCCGCCTACACGATCCCGCTGGTGCGACGGGTACGCGGGCCTCTCCAGCCCGACGTCCTGGCGGCGGCGCTGCGCAGGGTCTGCGAACGCCACCAGCCGCTGCGTACCCGCTTCCCCGCCGGCGCGGACGGGCAGCCGGACGTGCTGGTGTCGGACGAGACCGAGGTCCCGCTGACCGTCGCCGAGGCCGGGTCGGCGCAGGCGGCCAGGGAGCTGGTGGGGCCGTTCCTGGCGGAGCCGTTCGACCTGGTGGCGGGCCCGGTCATGAGAGCGCTGCTGGTACGGCTGGCGCCCGACGACCACGTGCTGGCGCTGGCCGTGCACCACATCGCGGCCGACGGCTGGTCGGCGAACCTCCTGCTGCGCGAGATCCTGGCGTTCTGCACCGGCGGGACCGCGCCCGAGCTGCCCGTCACGTACGGGGACTTCGCCGCCTGGCAGCGCGAACGCGCGGACGGCGACGTCGGCTACTGGCGCGACCGGCTGGCCGGGCTGGAACCCCTGGAGCTGCCGGCCGACGCGCCGCGGCCGCCCGAGCTGACCTACGCCGGGGCCGCGCACCACTTCGCGATCGCCCCCGAGCTGGCCGAGCGGCTGGACCGGCTGGGCAGGGAGCATGGCGCGACGCCGTACATGGTGCTGCTGGCGGCCTTCGCGGTGCTGCTCGGGCGGTACGCGGGGCAGGACGACGTGGCGATCGGCTCGCCGGTGGCCGGGCGGGCGCTGCCCGAGCTGGACAACCTGGTCGGGTGCTTCGTCAACATGCTGGCGATGCGGGTGGACCTGTCCGGGGATCCGTCGTTCGCGGAACTGCTGGGACGGGTGCGTGAGCTGGCCACGGACGCGTACTCGCACCAGGAGGTGCCGTTCGAGCGGCTGGTGTCGGAGCTGAACGTGGCGCGGGAGCCGTCCAGGTCGCCGGTGTTCCAGGTCATCCTCGCCATGCAGAACTACGGCGGCGAGCCGGAGCCGGGGCCGCTGACGCTGGAGGGGTTCGAGCCGGGGGTGTGGGCGACCCGGTTCGACCTGGAGCTCTACACCGGGGGCGGCGGGGCGTTCCTGTTCGTCTACAACACCGCGCTGTTCTCCGCCGGGCGGATCGAGCGCATGGCCGGGCATCTGGCCACGCTGCTGGAGGGGATGGCGGCCGATCCGGCGGCGCCGGTGTCGGAGCTGGAGCTGCTGACGCCGCAGGAGCTGGAGGAGCGGCGGCGCTGGAACGACACCGCCGTCGACCTCGGCCCGCCTGGCCTGCTGCACGAGCCGGTCATGGCCGGCGCGGAGAGCGGGGCCGTGGCGGTGCGGCATCCCGGGGGCGAGATCACGTACGGGGAGCTGCGCCGCCGGGTGCGGGCGCTGGCCGCCGAGCTCAGGACGGCCGGGGCCGGGCCGGGCCAATTGGTGGCCGTCGTGATGGAGCGGGGCTGGGAGCAGGTCGTCGCGGTGCTGGCGATCAACGCGGCCGGGGCGGCGTACCTGCCGATCGACGCCGACCTGCCCGACCAGCGGCGCTTCGAGCTGATCGAGCGCGGCGGATGCGCGATCGCCGTCACCCAGCCCTGGCTGGACCTGTCCTGGCCGGACGGGGTGACCCGGCTCGCGGTGCTCCCGGACGCGGACGCCCCGCCCTTCGACTGCCCGGCCTCCCCCGCCGACCTCGCGTACGTGATCTTCACCTCCGGCTCCACCGGCGCCCCCAAGGGGGTGATGATCGAGCACCGGGCCGCCCTGAACACCGTCCGCGACCTCAACCAGCGCTTCCGCGTCGGCCCCGCCGACCGCTTCCTCGCGCTCTCGGCCCTGAGCTTCGACCTGTCCGTGTACGACGTCTACGGCGCGGCGGCCGTCGGCGCGACCCTGGTCATGGGCGACCCGGCCGCCGACAAGGACCCCGCCGCCTGGGCCCGCCTCGTGGAGCGGGAACGCGTCACCGTCTGGAACTCCGTGCCCGCCCTCATGGAGCTCCTGGTGGACCACGCCGAGCACGAGGGCACCGACCTCGGCTCCCTGCGCCTGGTCCTGCTGTCGGGTGACTGGATCCCGCTGACGCTCCCCGACCGCATCCGCGCCCTTGCCCCGGACGCCGAGGTCATCAGCCTGGGCGGCGCCACCGAGGGGTCGATCTGGTCCATCTCGTACCCGATCGGCCGGGTGGACCCGTCCTGGACCTCCATCCCGTACGGCCGCCCCCTCGCCAACCAGACGTTCCACATCCTCGGCCCCGGGCTGCGGGACACCCCCGTCGGCGTGCCCGGCGACCTGTACATCGGCGGCGCGGGCGTGGCCACCGGCTACTGGCGCGACCCCGAGCGGACGGCCGCCTCCTTCCGCACCCACCCCCGCACCGGCGAGCGCCTCTACCGCACGGGCGACCTCGGCCGGTACGCCGCCGACGGCGTCATCGAGTTCCTCGGCCGGGCCGACGCGCAGGTCAAGATCCGCGGCTACCGGATCGAACTCGGCGAGATCGAGACCCATCTCGCCCGCCACCCCGACGTGACCGAGTGCGTGGTCACGACCGACGGGCGGGGCACGGGGGCGCAGCTCGTCGCGTACGTGGTCACGCCGCACCCGGACCCGGTGCGCCTGCGCGCCCACCTCGCCGAGACGCTGCCCGCGTACATGATCCCCGCCCGTTTCGTCACCCTCCCGAGCCTCCCCCTCACGGCCAACGGCAAGGTGGACCGCCGCCGCCTGCCCGCCCCCTCGGCCGCTCCGGCCGGAACGCGCACCGCGCCGGAGACGGACACCGAGCGCCTGGTGAGCGCCGTCTGGGCGGAGGTGCTCGACGGGGCGGACTTCGGCATCGACGACGACTTCTTCGACGTCGGCGGGCACTCGCTGCTGGCCATCAAGGTCGTGGCGCGCCTGCGCAGGCAGCTCCCGTCGCCAGTTGCGGTGGTGGACCTGTTCAAGCATCCGACGGTGCGCGAGCTGGCCGCGTTCGCCGACGGCGGCGCCGCCGGGCCGCGCAGGCTGCTGCACGAGCTGACGCCGCGCCGCGTCCATGCCGAGCTCACGTACGTGTGCGTCCCGTACGGCGGGGGCGCCGCGGTGGCCTACCAGCCGCTGGCCGACGCGCTGCCCGCCACGCACGCGCTGTGGGCGGTCGCGATCCCCGGGCATGACGTGGGGCTGGACGAGGACCGGCTGCCCCTGGAGGAGGTGGCCGACCGGTGCGTGCGGGAGATCCTGGAGAAGGTACGGGGGCCGCTCGCGCTGTACGGGCACTGCGGGGTCGGGTCGGCTTTGACGGTCGCGATCGCGCGGCGGCTGGAGGCGGCCGGGCGGCGGCTCGAAGCGGTCTACATCGGGGCGATCTTCCCGTTCGCCCGGCCGGGGAACCGGGTGCTGGCGGCGCTGTCCCGGCTGGCGCGGCGGGAGTACCTGCGCAGCGACCGCAGCTACGCCAACTGGCTGACCTCGATGGGGCTCGACATGAGCGAGCTCGATCCGGGGCAGGCGCGGCACATCATCAGGAACATGCGCGAGGACACCGAGGCGGCGGAGGAGTATTTCACCGGGCTGTTCGAGAGCGCGGTGGAGCCGTTGCGGGCGCCGGTGATCAGTGTGGCGGGCGAGCGGGATCCGGCTACCGAGTATTTCGAGGAGCGGTATCGCGAGTGGCACTTCCTGAGTCCGACGGCCGCGGTGGTGGAGCTGGATGAGGCCGGACACTTTTTCCTGAAATATCGGGCGCAGGAGCTGGCCGAGATCGTCACCCGCACCCACCTCGCCCTGGACACGGGCGAGCCGCTCTCGGGCCCGAACTGGCGCCTGCACGACACCTCCCACCTCACCTCATCGCCCCCAGCCCCATCCGCTCGCTCGGTCCCCACCACTCCCCCTGACCCCGCCTCGGCCCCGGCTCGGGTCCCGCTCGCGGGGCCGCAACCCAGCATGCGGCGGTTCCTGGTCGTGGCCGGGGGACAGCTGGTGTCGATCATGGGCTCGGCTTTGACCGAGTTCGCCATTCCCCTCTGGATCTACCTCACCACCGGCTCCCTGGCACAGTTCGCCCTGCTCGCCGTCCTCGGCCTGGTGCCGGGCATGGTGGTGGCCCCGCTGGCGGGCGCCATCGTGGACCGCAGCGACCGCCGTACCGTGATGCTCGGCGGCGACTTCGCCGCCTTCGGGACGCAGCTCCTGCTCGGCGTGCTGCTGTGGACCGGCAACCTGCAGACCTGGCACATCTACCCGCTGCTCGCGCTGCTGTCGGTGGCGCTCACGTTCCAGCGCCTCGCCTACAGCTCGGCGGTGCCGCAGCTCGTGCCCAAGCGGCACCTCGGCCACGCGAACGGCATCGTGCAGATGGCCGGGGGGATGACGCAGCTCATCGTGCCGCTGGCGGCCGCCGGGCTGATGGCGGTCGTCGGGCTCGGGGGCATCCTGGTCCTTGACGTGATCAGCTACGTGTTCGCGATCGCCGTGACGCTGCTGGTGCGCTTCCCTCGGACGATGGCCTGGCGGCGCAAGGAGCCGGTCATGACGGAACTGGTGGCCGGGTTCCGGTATTCGTGGGGGCAGCTCGGGTTCCGGCGGATGCTGCTGTTCTTCGCGATCCTGAACGTGTTCCTGTCACCGCTCTTCCTGATGATCTCGCCGCTGGTGCTGTCGTTCGCGGGGCTGCAGGACGTGGGGCGGATCTCGTTCCTGTCGGGGCTCGGGGTGCTGCTCGGCGGCCTGGCGATGACGGTGTGGGGCGGGCCCGGTCACGGGCGGATGCGGGCGGTGCTCTGGTGCACGCTCGCGCTGGCCGCGTTCTGCCTGGTCACGGGGTTGCGGGCGGATCTGGTGACGATCGGGATCGGGGCGTTCGGGATGTCGTTGTGGGTGACGCTGCTCAACGGGGTCTACGCCACGATCGTGCAGGTGAAGGTGCCGCAGCGCTTCCACGGGCGGGTGTTCGCGCTGAACACGCTGATCGCCTGGTCGACGCTGCCGCTGGGGTTCGGGCTCGTGGCACCGTACGGGGCGGCGGTGTTCGACCCGCTGCTCGCCCCGGACGGGCCGCTCGCCTCGACCGTCGGCGCGCTGATCGGGACGGGGGCGGGGCGGGGTGTGGGGTTGATGTACGTCCTGTTCGCGGTCGCGATGGCGGTGCTGGCGGTCGTGGCGCTCCGGTCCCGGCTGCCGTCCCTGGTGGACGACGCCGCCGACGCCGCCCCCGACGACCTGGTCGGCCTACAGTCCCTCGAACGACGCCGCCTCTAGCGCTTCCTTGAGCGCCTGGAGGAACAGGACGGCGTCCCTGCCGTTGACCAGCCGATGGTCGTAGGCCAGCCCGATCACCGCCACCGTGCGCTCGCCTTCCCGCTGCGGCGAGGTGAGCGCGAGGGCGCACGCCTGGCCCGGGAAGACGATGGGGATGGCCATGACGATGTCGCGGTCGTGGTGCAGGGTGACGACGATGTTGCCGCCGTCGAAGTGCTCCTGCCTGAACCCGCCACGCTGGGCCAGCCGCCGGAACCCGGCCAGCTCCCCGGCGATCTCCTCGATCCCCTTGCCGTGGGCGTCCCGGATGACCGGCACGTACAGGCCGGTGCCGAGATCGATCGTGACACCCACGTTGGGGGCGTCGGGGACGGCGGCCGTGCCCTCGTCCATGAGGGTGGCGAAGCACAGCGGGAAGTCCTGGTGCAGGCGGGCGACGGCGGCGATGAGGAGGTCGGGCAGGCCGACGAGCTTGCGCAGGCGCTTGGTGAGGTCGCGGGCGGTTGTGGTGGCCTTGCCCACGTCCACTTTTATGGCGGTGTAGGCGGCGGGGATCGTCTGATGCGAAAGGCTCACCGTCCTTCCGACGGCCTGCTGATTCCCGCTCAACCCCTGCACACTCCCCCCGACCGGCGCGCCTCCAGGTGACGCGGCGGCGGCCGTCGTAGCGGAGGCGGGCGCAACCGTGGGCGCAACGGCGGGCGGGACGGCTGCGGGCGGCACCGCGGTGGGCGAGGCGGCGGGCGGGACGGCTGCGGGCGAGGGCGGTGGGGGTGTCTCCGCGGACGGCGAGGGTCCTTCGGTGGCAGGCGGCGTCGGCGGGCGGGGCGGGGGTGAGCCCGCTGCGGCCAGGCGCTCGACGTCGGCGCGCCGCACCACCTTCACGGGCAGGTCGCGCACGCGGGCAGGGTCGATGCCCAGCTCGTCGATGAGCGCCTGCGCGGGCGCCGTGATCAGCGGCGCCCCGGAGGGCAGGGCCTCACTGGAGACCGCCGCAAGCGCGCCCGAGGCGGGCGAGGGCACGGCCGAGGGAAGCGCGAACGAAGGCGGGGCGGACGCGGGGGTGGGCGCAGGCGTGGGCGAAAGCGGGGCGGGTGGAGGTGGGGTGGGGGGTGGTGCGGGGTGGGGGGTGATGTGGGCGATGGGCTGGCCCGGGGTGCAGTCGGCGCCCGCCGGGATCAGCTGGACCAGGATCCCGTCGTGCCCGCTGACCAGCTCCTCCACCGTCTTGGACGTCTCCACCGACGCCACCACGTCATCCCCCCGCACCGGCGCGCCATCCGCCACCAGCCATTCCAGCAGCACGTACGCCGAGTCGTTGGTGTTCAACTTCGGCACCCGGATCTCAGCCATCCAGCCCCTCCAGCCCTTCCAGCACGGCACGACGGATCGTGGAGTCCTGGACGAGCACCTCGCGCTCCAGATGGGCGGCCGTGGGGATCACGCTGTCCGCCGAGCTCACCAGCCGGACCGGGCGCCGCAGGCGGCCCCAGAGGCGGGTGTGCAGGTCGGCGGCCACGTGGTCGCCCCAGGTGCCGCCCGCGCTGCCGTCCTCGGCCACGCACACCAGCGGCGCCCGCCCGAGCAGCGGCAGCAGCTCCGACGGGTCGAAGGGGTACAGGCGCGAGGGGACCATCAGGACGCCGGTCAGGTCGTGGTCGAGCAGCAGGGTTCGCATGGCGGCCAGCGCGCGGTGGGCGACCCCGCCGGGGGTGATCAGCACGTAGTCGAGATCGCCGGAGGGGATGTCGAGGCCGCCGGGTCCCCCGGTGTCGAGGCGGACCACCGCCACGTCGCCCACCAGCTCCCACGTGAACAGCTCGTCCACCTCGTACATCCGCCGCGTGTAGAGCACCTTGTCCTCGAACAGCAGGCACGGCTCGCCCAGCGCCAGCATGCGGTCGAGCACGGCCCGGTTGTCGTGGAAGGGCGACATCTCGAACAGCGACAGCCCGGGGATCCCGATGAAGTGCTTCTGCGGGCTCTGGCTGTGGGTGGGGCCGTAGCCGCGGTGGCCGCCGGACGGGCACCGGATCACCAGCGGGAGGGGTACGCGGGTCCCGTACATGGTGACGGATTTGCCGGCGAAGTTGAGGATCTGGTCGAAGGCGAGTGCCACGAAGTCGGCGAACATGATCTCCACGACCGCCTTGCCGCCCGCCAGCGCCAGCCCCGAGGCCGCGCCGACGATGGCGCCCTCGCTGAGCGGGGTGGTGAGCACGCGGCCGGGGAAGCGGGTGGACAGGCCCTTGGTGATCTTGAAGGCGCCGCCGTAGGGGTCGAGGAGGTCCTCGCCCAGGACGTACACGGAGGGGTCGTCCTCGAGGAGCCCGTGCAGCGCGCGGTTGAGGTTCTCACCGACCCGCACCCTGCCCGCGGGCACCCCGCCGACCGTCACGCCGGCGTCCAGACGGACGGCGGCCGGGCGGCGACCTCGGCCGCGATCCGGTCGATCCGGGTACGGGCCTCCGCCTCGATCCCGGCGGACTGTACGGGGTGCGCGGCCTGGTAGGCGGCGTACCAGTCGAAGCGGGGAAAGTCCGGCGGCCGGGTGTCGTCGCCCTTGCTGTGAGGGCCGAGGCGATGGGTGGCGAACTCCACGACCAGCGGGAGCGACTCCGTCCGTACCCGGTCGACGAGCGGCGCCAACTGGGCGCGGATTTCGTGAATTTCCGCGATATCCACCCGGTGGTGCGCCACGCCGAACGCCCGCGCCCGCCCCTCCACCGTGCCCGCCATCTGCAGCCCCGTCGGCGTGGACTGGGCGATGCCGTTGTGCTCGACCACGACCAGGAGCGGGAGCCGCCAGAGCTGGGCCAGGTTGAGCGCCTCGTACACGGCTCCCTCGCCCCAGGTGCCGTCGCCGATGTAGACGCACGCCAGCGCGCCCGGCTCGTGCCGCTTCAGCCGCAACGCGACCCCGGCCGCCACGGGCAGGCTCTGGCCCTGCACGCCGGTGGACAGGTAGCGGTCGCGCTTGAGGTGCTGGCTGCCGCCGACGCCGTCGCAGATCGCCCCCTTCCTGCCCATGATCTCGGCCAGCAGCCCCTCCGGGTCCTCGAATCTGGCCAGATAGTGGCCATGGCCCCGGTGGTTGCTGAAGATCCAGTCGCTCTCGCGCAGGAGCGTCCGCAGGGCGACGGGGACGTACTCCTGGCCGAGGCAGGTGTGGGTGGTGCCGTTGAGCTCGCCGCGCTCGAAGAGCGAGAGCAGCTTCAGCTCGAAGAATCGGATCAGCAGTAACAGTGCCAGGTCGTCGTCAGAGAGTTTGTCCATTTAGTCTCTCGAGCACCAGGAGAACCTCCTGAAAGGCTAACAATCCGCATATTTCCCGTCCAGAGCCGCATCCAAGCCTCGGTGACTCCTCCGCTCCCCGAAGGGAGCGGCTTCTCGCTAAGCCGCTTGCGCAGCGTCACGAAGGGCAAGCCCTGCCCTCAAGATGTTGATCGCCGCGTTCACGTCGGCGTGCGCGGAAAACCCGCACGCCGTACATCGGAAGACGGCTTGGGTGACGCGGTTCTCCTTCGCGCAGTGCCCGCAGCGCGAGCAGGTACGGGAGGTGTTGGCGGGGTTCACTGCGATCAGCTCTCGACCGGCGCTTTCAGCCTTGTGCGACAGGATCGTCAGGAACGCGGACCAGCCCGCGTCGAGAATGGTCTTGTTCAGCCCGGATTTAGCCGATTGGCCGTTAGCCAGGTAGCCGCCTTCGCCGTCCGGTTTCGGCGCGGCACGCCGGGTCATGCCCGCGACGTTCAGCGCTTCGTGCACGATCACGTCGTAGCCGCGGACCAGCGCGAGCGCGGCTTTGTGCGCCGAGTCGAGGCGTTGCCGCCGCACCTTGGCGTGCAGGACCGCCACCCGTGCGACGGCCTTACGGCGCCGCTTGGATCCTCGTTTCTTACGGGCGAGCTCTCGCTGGGCCGCTGCCAGACGGCTCGCGGAGGTGGCAAGGTGCCGCTGGTTGTCGAGGTGGTCGCCGTCGCTGGTCGTGGCCGGCGAGGCGACACCCATGTCGACACCCGCGACCGCGCCCGTAGCGGGAAGGGTTTGTGCGGGCACCTCATCGCACGACAGCACGACGAACCAGCGGGCGCCTTCCCGCTTGACGCTGATCGTCTTGACGATGCCCAGCACACGGCGGTGCTGGTGGACCCGGACATGCCCGACGCCCTGCAACCGCACGTAGGTCGCGCTCGGGTGGCAGGGCTGGGAGTCCCACCGGCAGCCGTCACCGTCCTTGGGCCACTCGACCGTGTCGAACCGGCCCCGCCCCTTGAAACGCGGGAACCCTGGCGTGCGGCCTGCTTTCACGCGGTCGAAGAACGCGCGGAACGCCTTGCCCAGCCTGCGGAGCGTGGCCTGCTGGGAGGAGAACGACCACCGGCCCTGACCGTCGGGGTCGTCGGCGCGGATGTGCTTCAGCTCCGCGGACTGGTCACCGTAGCGCACCGTCACCCCGGCTTTGCGGTAGGCCGTACGGCGGTGCTCGAGAGCGGCGTTGTACAGCTCCCGGTGGTCTTGCAGGCACTGCGCGAGCGCGGCGGCCTGCTTGCTGGTGGGGCGCAGCAGGAACTTGATGGAACGGTCCGATTCTTCCTCAAACGGATCCCTGGCCGAGATCACCGCTCGTTACTCTGGCACCCGATCCACCGCCCCACCGACGGGAGCAGGCCGATGTTCGGGCGTTATCTGAGGTCACAACTGGTCGTCCTGCTCTGCGGAGGGCTGGTCGGCCCGATCTTCGTGATCGTCTACCTCGCGCTCGGCCCGGCCGAGCGCGCGGAGATCCAGTGGATGTTCTACGTCGGCCTGGTGCTCACGGTGTCCGACGTGGTGGTCGCGGTGGCCCTGGCTCGCCGCGGCGCGAAGGCGGCCGCCAGGACCGCCGCCCTGGAGCGGACCGGGGTGCTGACGCTCGCGCAGATCACCGGCATGTCGGAGACCGGCACCAGGATCAACGACCAGCCGCTGATCAGGCTCGGCCTGCGCATCGAGGGCCCGGGGTTCGCGTTCGACACCCAGGACCGCGTGCTGGCCAGTGTGACGCGGACGGGCAACTTCAACGCGCGCAGGCTCGTCGTACTCGTCGATCCGGCCACGCAGGAGCACCAGATCGACTGGGAGCGCAGCGCTCTGGTGAACGGGCTGATGCCGGCGAAGTTCAGCCTGGCCGAGGAGAACAGGACCTACGACCTGAGCGGCCAGGCCGGACCGCTCATGGAGATCCTGCAGCTCCTCAAGGCCAACGGCATCCCGCTGAACGGCATGTTGGACGTGCGTTCCAAGCCGGAGCTGCGTCAGCAGATCCAGGCCGTGGTGCGCCGGGCCGCCGCCCAACCGGCAGCGGGTGCGGCGTCGCCGTCCGAGCGGTCCGCCGCCCAGCGCCTGGAGGAGCTGGAGGCGCTCCGCACGACGGGGGCGATCACGGACGACGAGTACGCCGCCAAACGCCGGCAGATCATCTCCGAGATCTGAGGGCGCCTACTTCGACAGGTAGAGGGTCTTCCAGGTGCCCGCGTACTGGCAGACGAGGGACGGTTTGGCGGACTTGGACTCCGAGCAGACCTTGAGCTCGACCTGGTAGACGTCCCGGTAGGAGAACGAGAACCGCTTCGGGGTGCGGTACGAGCAGTCGCGCACCGCGTGCTGCCGGAACGGCAGGTTGCTCCCGGAGCGGTACGTGATGCGGAAGACCGCCCAGCCGCAGGTGGCGGCGGGCCGCGTGTGGTCGTACACCTTGCCCGAGACCCGGACGACGTCGGCCGTCGGCAGGTCGGCGTGGTCCTCCCCCGTGGCCGTCAGCGTGCCCACGGCGTGGGCGGCGCGCCCCGGCGCGTAGTACGGGCCCCACGCGGCCGAGTCCGTCGCGGTCGCGGCCTGTGCGGCGGGGGCGATGGTCGTGACAGCGGCCATGGTGGCGGTGGCGGCGATGGCCAGACCGGCGAGGGTACGGGGGATCGTCATCAGGGGCCGTCCTTTCGTGCGAGATGACGACAATGTGCGATACGCCGATTTCAGCTGACTTGCCGCCGACCGACGTACGCTTTCAAGAGCCTTGCGGGCTCTGCCCAGCGGTGGGGCGCGGGGCACGCAGGTGGGCCCGCTGCGCCAGCTCCGCCTCGTCGACGTACGTCAGCATCGGCTGACCGGGCGCGCACAGCATGAACACGACGAACTTGGTCGGCGCGTCCGGCAAGGCGTTGCCGTCCTGGTAGTGGATCACGTCGCCGCCCGGCTCCCAGAACGTCTCGCCGGCCTCGACCACCCGCTCCGGCTCGCCTTCGAGCTCGAACCGTATCGCGCCCTCGATCACGTAGCCGAAGGCCGGCCCCGCGTGGCGGTGCGGAGCGAGGCCGGGGTGGCCGGGAGACCACTCGACGAGGATGGTCATCCCCGAAGCACCCTCGGGGATGAAGGGCGGCTTGATGTCCGCCAGCATCTTGAATCCGGGCTCCGCCGCCGAGTCCTTGTTCGACATGGTCACCACACCTCCATGGGCCTGTTACCCACATAAGCGCAGGTCAGGCCATCAGCCGGGCAGCCTCGTCCCGACCGGGCCGGTCACGGGCGACTTCGGCGGCAAGCCGCACCATTCCGTCAGGGCGGAACGCAGGCCGAGGACACGGGTGGCGGGATCCGCGGCGGCGCTCGCCCAGGCGATGTAACCGTCCGGACGGACCAGCATGGAGGGCAGGCGGGCGCTTCTCGGCGTGGCGTGCCCGACCCGCGCCGGCGGGAGCACGGCGGGCTCGTCGGCGGGGGCCAGGAGCACGAAGCGCCCGTCGCGCAGCGCCTCGTACAGCCGGCTCGCGTCGCCGGTCAGGAGGACGTCGGGGACCCGCCGCCCGACCAGCGGGTGCGCTCCCCGGGGCGCGGAGTAGGAGATCGCGAGGCCGGAGATGGCCTCCCGCAGCCGGCGGGCGGCCGGCGGGAACCGGTTCATGATGATCGGGAGCGTCGCCCGCAGGACCCTGTCACGCCGTGTACGGGCCAGGGCCGTGGTGAGCAGGCGGCCGCTGAGCCGTACGATCATGCCGCCCACCGGATGCCGTTCGGCGTGGTAGGTGTCGAGCAGGCCCTCCGGTGCCCAGCCCTGGACCGCCGCGGCGAGCTTCCAGCCGAGGTTGGCCGCGTCCTGCATGCCGGTGTTCATCCCCTGCCCGCCCGCGGGGGAATGCACGTGCGCGGCGTCGCCCGCCAGGAACACCCGCCCCACGCGGTAGCTGGGAACCTGCCGCTCGTCGCTGTGGAACCGCGTCAGCCAGCGCACGTCGTGCAGGCCGAGGTCGCCGCCCATGACGCTGCGGGTGATGTCACTCACCTCCTGGAGCGTGACCGGCGCGCTGCTGGGAAGCTGCCGCCGCCGGTCCCAGGCGATGATCCGGTAGCGCCCGTCCCCGAAGGGGGCGACGAAGCAGAAGCCCTCGGCGCCGGTGTTGAGGCCCAGTTCCTGCGTCGGGGGCCGGCTGAGGCGCACGTCGGCCAGCATCACCGAGTCCACCGCGGAACGCCCGAGGAACGGAACGCCGAGCGCGTCCCGTACGACGCTGCGCACGCCGTCGGCGCCCACCACGAACTTCGCGCGCCGGCTGTGGATGGTGCCGTCGATGCGCATGCTCACGTCCACGCCGTCGGCGTCCTGGCGGAGACCGACGACCTCGACCCCGCGCATGACCTCCACGCCGAGCCTGGAGGCACGGTTCTCCAGCACGTGTTCGGTGTTGTACTGCGGGGTGCACAGCAGGAACGGGAACCGCGACCGCAACCGGGACAGGTCGATCTCCAGGTTGCCGAACATCGACATCGTCCCGAAGATCGCGCCCGTCTCGATCAGCTCGTCGGCCACGCCCCGGGCGTCGAGCTGTTCCAGCGTCCTGGCGTGCACGACGAACGCCCGCGACAGCTTCGACCCTCGAAGCTCCCGATCCACGATCATGCACGCGACGCCTCTCGCGGCGAGGTCGCCCGCGAGCAGCAGGCCCGTCGGGCCGGCTCCGACGATCATCACGTCGGTGTCAAAGAGCGCCATCAGCGTCTCCCGTCTCCTCTGAGCGCCTTGCGGCGCGATCGCCCGGGAGGAGACGGCGACTCGCTGTTATGAATGCATTCCCTTCATGGTACGACCGGGCTGTTCAGGAGCCCGGGCGGGCCGCCGCGGCGGCCCGCCCGGAGGGAGGTCAGGCGGCGGCCTTGGCGGCCAGCGCCACGGTGGCCTGGCGGGTGACGCCGCTCACCGTGACGGCGACCGTCACCTGTCCCCGCCGCAGCGCCGTCAGCGTCCCCGTCGCGGGGTCGAAGTAGGCCACGTGCCACGGCTTGACGCCGTCACGGCCGCCGACGTACAGGTTGGGCGAGCCGGACCACGCCGCCGAGACCGGGTAGGCCGCGGGGACCGTACGGCTCCCCTGCTTGACCGCCGCCGTCACCGCGCCGGGCGCGCCGATCGCGACGGTCGCGGGGGCGGTGAGCACGAGGTCGTCCAGGTGCGGCCGGACCTGGGTGCCGATCCAGTCGGGCGCGTCGGCGAACCAGTTCCGCCGCACGTGCTCGGCCTCGGCCGGCGACACCGGGTCGACGCCCCACAGCGACCACCCGGTGAACCCGCCGTCGTCGGCCGCGGTGGCCGGGTTCTTGCCGGAGTTGCCGTTGATGAAGTACGGCACCGCGTCCACGTGCGAGGCGTGGAACGTCCCCACGTGCGCCCCGATGTACGCGGCCCCCTTGCCGGTGGTGCGCTGGAAGTCCGCCAGCCAGCCCTCCACCAGCGCCGCCTCCTTGCGGTCGCCGAGCTGGCTGCCCTTGCCGGGCGTCGGGTCGCGCGGCGGCACGTGGAACAGCACCGCGACCGAGCCCACCGACGCGTCGTCGGCGGCCTTGTCCAGCTCGGACCGGAGCATGGCCACCTGGTCGTAGCCGCCGCCGCGCAGGTTCAGGCGCGAGGTGTCCAGGGTGACGAAGCGCGTGCCCTTGTGGTCGAAGGTGCTGTACGTGTCGCCGAAGACGGCCTTGAAGTTGTCGATCTTGCCGCCCATGACCTCGTGGTTACCGGGAATGTAGTGATATTCCAGGGTTCCGCCGAGCTCCTCGTCGAGGATCTTCTTCGCCAGCGCGAAGTCCTCGGGCGACGCCTCGTCCACCAGGTCACCGTTGATCAGCAGGAAGTCCGGCTTGGCCGCCTTGATCTCCCGCAGCGTGCGGCGCGCGTTCTTGACGATGTCGCTGTCCGGGTCCCGGGCCACGAACTGCGCGTCCGACATGACCGCGAACCGCCACGGCATCCGGCCCACGTCGGCCTTGACCACCGGATCGGCGACCTTCGGCGCGGCGGGCGCGGAGATCGACGGCGGCACCTTGGCCACCAGGCCGTCGATGAGGATCTCGTTGGTGTACTTCGCGTCCGCCTTGGTCTCGGCCACGTAGAAGCGCCGCAGCTTGAGCGGGTAGTTCACGCCCGGAGGCACGGCGAACTCGACGTACTTCCAGCCGGTCCAGGTCATGTACGGCCCGCGCAGGATCTGCGACTGGCCGAGCGCGTCGTAGAACTCCAGGCTCGGCCACTCGCCCTTGCCGGTGGAGTTGATCCAGAGCCCGAACGCCTGCGGCTGGCCGTCCACCACGATCTGCTGCGGCGGGCTGGCGTACGCGGCCCGGGTCGCGGTCGAGGTGGTGAAGTCGTACGAGAGCTTGAGCCCGCCCCCGCTCTGGCCGGGCGCGGCCGACAGCGAGCCGGTGGCGCGGGCGGCGGCGAACGTCCACTTCGCCGCGTCCTCGAAGTCGGCGACCGGCTTCTCCTCGAACCCGACGGTCACCGGCACCGCCGTGCTGATCTTGCCGACCTTGGCGGTGATCAGGCCGGACCCGACGGCCTTCTTGGCCTTGACGGTGAAGTAGCCGTGCTCGGCCGCGGTGACCTCGAACAGGCTCTTGTCGTAGTCGAGCGTGAGGTCGGAGGGCTCGACGGGCGCGGAGTTGCCGTTGCGGTCGTAGCCGACCACGCCGAACGTCGCCACGCCGTCCGCCCCCGCGAGACCGAGCCGGTCGGCGGTGGCGCCGAGCCGCTGGAGCGGCTGCAGGACGGTCAGGTCGATGGTGCCCTTGGCGCCGCCGCGGGAGGCGGTGACGGTGGTCTGGCCGGGCACCAGCGCGTGGAACTTCCCGTCGCGGATCACGCCGTGCACGGCCGGGTTGGCCCGCCACGACGGCGTGCCGGCGGCCGGGCCGTACGTCTCGTCGTATCCGGCGGCGGTCAGCCGCCGGGTGAGGCCGGGGAAGACGCGCTCGGGGCGGCCACCCGCGACCGGGCCGACGCCGGGCGCCTTGGCGGGGTCGCTCGCGGTCTCCAGCCAGAAGCCCTTGAGCTTGCCGCTGCCCTCGGGCGCGTAGAGCGCGAGGCCGTTGGGCACGTGGCGCTCGCCGCCGTCGGAGGGGCTGTTCTCCACCTGGACGTCGGCGGCGCCGGGCTCGCGGGCGAGCATGGTGGAGGAGCCGCCGCCGTCGAGGTTGAGGGCGTTGGCGGCGCCGAGGTCGACCATCATGGCGGCGAGCTCGTTGAGCGTGACGCCGCGGCTGTCGACCTGGCGGCCGTCCACGGTCAGCAGGTACATCTTCCTGCCGTCGGCCGAGAACCCGACGGCGGTGCGGGGGTGCGCGGCGGGGTCGGTGGAGTTCTGCACGACCCCGTCCTTGACCAGCACCCAGTTGCCGCCCACGGCCGCCTTGACCTGGCTGCCGTCCGACGACTTCGGCTGGTACTTCACGTCCACGCGGTCGCCGGCCTTCAGCGCGGACAGGGCGGTGGCCCCGGCGTCGCGGCCCAGCAGGATCGTGGTCCCGGCGGGGATGGGGCCGGTGCCGGCGGACGTGCGTACCTCGGAGACCACCCCGTCCACCAGGACGACCTCGGCGACGGACGTGGCGCCCTCGACGGCGCGGGCCCGGTTGAACGAGCCCCACAGCGGCGTGAACAGCCCGACGCCGCCGCTCTTCACGATCTGGTTGAACTGGGTGAGCGCGATGGGCGTGCCGCCGGCCGGGGTGGCGGTGCCCTCGAAGTACATCTTGAGCACGCGGCCGAGGCCGTCGCCGGTGATCGCGACCGCGTTCTCGTGGCCCGTGACGGGCGACTGCACCAGCGAGCCGTCCTGCACGCCGATGCCCTGGGCGGCGCCGGAGTTGTTGATGTCGAAGAAGTCGCCGTTGACGGCCGCGACGGCGTGCGCGCGCTTGGCGGGCCCGGACAGCGGCTCGGTCTTGGACACCTCGCCGGAGTACAGGTAGTCGGCCTTCGCGCCGCCGAGGTCGGCGGTGACCGCGTCCGCGCGCAGCCAGCCGAGCGCGTCGTAGGTGTCGAACGAGGTGAGCGAGATGCCCGGCGCGACCGGCCGGGTCCTCTTGGCCGTCTCCAGCCGCTGCCCGGCATCCTGGACGAGCAGCGTGGACGGCGGCGGGTAGGACGACGCCTTGAGCGCGTCCTCTACGGGGGGCGCGGGATCGGCCTGCGCCGGCGCCGTGGCCAGGGCGAGGGGGCCTAACGCCAGCACCGAAGCTGTGAGGATTCTGAGGGACTGCACGACCGAACTCAATCGCTCGTGGATATAACTTTCAAGGCTTAAGAGTGAACTAAAAGAAAATTTCAGATCTTGTCGATCCTCCACCAGGGCTTGCAGGATGGTACGCGTGGATCGAGAGGCGCTCTACCGCGACCCATATCCCGTCTACGCCCGGGCCCGCGCCGCGCCGGGGCTGACCTTCGTCGAGGAGCTGGACGCCTGGCTGGTGGCCCGGCACGCCGACGTGCGCGAGGTGCTGGGGCGCCCGGACGACTTCTCCTCCAAGGGCGCGCTGCGGCCCGACGTGCTCCCGGGCCCGCGGGCGTTCGCGGAGCTGGCGGGCGCGCCCGGCGGCGCCCCGGTGGTGCTGAGCACGGACGGCGAGGCGCACGCGCGCTACCGCCGGCCGCTCACCCGCGGCCTGTCCCCGGCCAAGGTGGCGGCGGCGCTGCCGTTCGTCCGGGCGACGGCGGGCGACTTGGTCGCGTCGTTCGCCAAGGCGGGGCACGTGGAGTGGATGTCCGGGTACGCCAGGCCGCTCCCGGCCGCCGTGATCGGCCACCTGCTCGGCCTCGACCCGGCCGACGTGCCCGCCGCGATCCGGGCCGGCAACCGGGCCGAGGACCTGCTGTTCACCCCGATGTCGGAGGACGACCAGGTCGCCGCGGCCCGCGAGGTGGCCGCGCTGCGGCACCTCTTCGCGGCGCACGCGGCCAGGTCGAGGACCGCCGAGAGCCTGACCGGCGAGCTGTCGCGCGGCCTGGCCCCGGGTCCCGGCGAGCCGACGCCCGAGCAGCACGACGAGATCGTGGCCAACACCCAGAACGTCATGCTGGCCGGCCACCTGACCACGACCGCCCTGCTCGGCACCATCGTGCACCGCCTGCTGCGCGAGCGCGGCCAGTGGGAGCTGCTGTGCGAGCGGCCGGAGCTGGCGGGCGCGGCGATCGAGGAGGCGGCCCGGTACGAGGCGCCCGTGCAGGGCTTCCGCCGCACCGTCACCAGGCCGCTGGAGCTCGCGGGGACCGCGCTCGGCGAGGGCGAGACGGTGTTCGTGTCGTTCGGCTCGGCCGGGCGGGACGAGGCGGTGTTCGAGCGGCCGGACGAGTTCGACATCGCGCGGGAGCCGGTACGGCACCTGTCGTTCGGGCACGGCGTGCACGGCTGCCCGGGCGCGCTGCTGGCCCGCGAGCAGCTCAAGGTCACCCTCGAGCTGCTCGTACGCGAGCTGCCCGGTCTACGTCTCGCCGGCGAGGACGTCGTCATGGCGGCCACGTTCATCCACCGGGCCCCCGAGGAGCTCCACCTCGCCTGGTGAGCCCTGCTCGCCCGCCGAAGCCGGCGAGTCCGGCTCCTCCGCCGAACGCACGCCCGCGTGCAGCACCAGCGGCACGGCCAGCGCGACCGCCATGGACAGCACGGCCGTGCCCGAGTCGTTGACCAGCATGCCGACCACGCCGCTGACCAGCGCCCCGACGAGCCCGGCCCGCAACATCGGCGCCCGCGCGAACGCCTTCGGCACGATGCCGGCGCTGATCTGCCCGGGCCGCAGCACCGCGAAGATCAGGAACGCCAGGCCGGCCAGCACGATCGGCATGAGGTTAGGGGAGAGCATGGTGTTCAGCATGGCGCCCAGCTTGCGCCCGATCATGGGCAGGAACGTCCCGTCGATCACCTGCCCCACGAACCGCCCCAGATGGGTCTGCGAGGCGGGCGGGCGCAGGTGGTCGAGCACCGCGATGATCGACACCGCCACCCCGCCCAGCACACAGAACGCGGCCAGCTTCAGCACCGACACCCGCTTGCCCGCGACGAGCAGCGCGGTCACCGCGATGCCCGGCACGAACGCGATCACGCCGCCGAAGTCGCTGCCCACGCCGGGCCAGCCGGCCAGCAGCATCGCCGCCACGCCGAGCCCCGTCACCCCGGCCACGGCCAGCCGCTTGCGGCCGACGCGGACGAAGTGCTCGGCGGCCACGGCGGTGACCATCAGCACGGCCGTGGCCAGCAGCGCGAACGGGATGTTCGCCAGCCCGTAGTAACGGCCGCCGACCACGGCGGTGTAGCCCATCAGGCTGTTGAACTGCAGCGTCGTCCCGGTCAGCAGGTCGCCCACGAGCACGGCGGCGGTGGTGGCCGCGACGGCCGCGGGCGGGCCCAGCGGGTGGCGCCGCCACGGGCCGCCCAGCGCGACGGCCGCGATGATCGCCGTGCTCGCCAGCACCCCGCCGATCAGCGTCGGCACGGGGTACGGGCTGCGCTCCCACGGCACCAGGTTGACCGCGTACGTGGAGACGGGGATGGAGGCCAGCACGATGGCGGCCACGCCGACCGCGCCCAACCGCCTGCGCCTGGACAGCAGGAAGTAGGCGACGGCGTAGAAGGCGACCTGGACGATGGCGAAGGCGGTGAAGAAGACGCCGGTCGTGCCGCGTACGGCGGTGCCCTTGAGGTCGGCCCTGCGCAGGTCGTCGATCGTGGTGCGCTCGCCGAGCTGCCACGGCAGCCCGATCACGGTGGAGGGCGGAGCGATGCCCGCCGCGGTGAGGAGCGTGGGCGTGATGTCGGGCAGCACGACGATGTCCGCGCGCCGGGTGGAGTTGGCCCCCACCGACGGCCCGGCGACCTCACCGCCCGGCGCGGCCACCATGCCCGCGCGCTTCCACATCGCCACCCGCAGGTGCGGCACCGAGCCGTGGTCGCCGATCCCGGCCAGCACGATCTCGGTGTCCGGGGGCAGCTTGTCGAGCGCCGCGCCGACCTTGGCGTCGGCCTCGCGGACCAGGGCGCGCCGCCGCTCCGGCGCGAGCAGCTCGGGCTCCAGCGGCAGCTTGCCGTCCACGATGTACGGCTTCACCAGCACGTCGACGTCCACGGCCAGCATCCGGCAGCGCGACCAGTCGGCCAGCCCGGCGGGCTCGGCGGCGTACAGGTCGACCTTGCCCGTCCGGTCGGCGAGGGCCAGCGCCGCACCGGGCCCGACGGCGGCCGTGCACTGCCCGGCGGCGTGCACGGCGGTCCCGAGCGTGCCCGCGAAGGTCCCGTCGCGCAGCTGCAGCAGCCCGGGGACCTCGGAGACCACGGCCCCGGACCCCTGCACGACCGGTTCGGGCGACATCCCGCACCGGCGCCCGACCGCCGACCGCACGCCCGACGCCACGGTCAGCCATCCGTCGTACGCGCAGGTCACGGTGCCCACGGCCTTGACCGACAGGGACCCGATCCCGCTCTGCCCGGCCAGCCGCCACAGGCGGGGCGTGTCCGCCGGGTCGAGATCGTCCCACATCAGGCCCGGCACCCCGATGAACGCCACCCGCCCCCCGGCGTCCTCCTGCCCCGCCGTCCGCCCTACCGGCTGCACTGCCGCCTGGGCGGGCGGGGCGGCCCACCACAGGGCGGACGACACCAGGAGCAACAGCACCCACCTCACCGACCGACCCCCGCTCTTGTTGGAAACGCCCGAAACCCTACCGGGCCGAGGGCTCAGGCGAAGGGCTTCGCGACGATCCGACGATCAATCGGCTCAGCGCCTCGTCGTACTCCGGGTCGAGCCAGTAGTCGGAGTGCCAGCGGGCCTCGGGAAGGGGCTCGCCGGGGGCGGGCCGGTGCGGGTCCCAGCAGAAGACGTCCACGCCGTTCGGGGCGCCTGGGGCCAGGGGGTCGACGCGGCCGAAGACGGGCCCGCCGATGGGGTCGCTCAGCCGGTAGAGGTTGTACCAGGGGACGGCGTCGCGTACGGCCGACAGCCCGGCGGTGCCGAAGTAGGCGGGGAAGAAGGCGGCGTACAGGCGGCGCAGCGGCGAGCCGTGGGTGAGCATCCTGACCCGGGCCCGCGCCTCGGGGCCGAGCTGCAGCACCAGGGCGGCGGTGATGACGCTCCCCTGGCTGTGCCCGGACAGGACCACCTCGTCCCGCTCCTCCTTGGCCAGCCGGCCCACGCGGTCGATCAGCTCGGGGATGACGCGTTCGGTGTAGCACGGCGGGGCCAGCGGGTGGATGGCGCGGGGCCAGAAGGTGGAGATGTCCCAGAGGATCCCGATCGTCCGGCGCAGCCCGGAGTCGCTGTACGTGCGGCGGCCGAGGAAGACCAGGCCCACGATGACCGCCGCCATGGCCCAGCTGCCGAGGGTGGCGAGCAGCCCCACGATCCCGCCGTTCGGGGTGAACAGGTGGAACTGGTAGATCACGGTTACCACGGCGAACCCGGCGACGCCGATCCCGGTGAGCACGGCCAGCACGAGCCCGGCGCGGTCGGTCAGGGCGGCGAGCGCCCACTTCCCGGCCACCGCGCCGCCGTCGCGCTCGCCGTAGAGGGGTGTCACCTCGGGGGTCAGCCGGGTGGCGTCGGACCCGCGGATCGCGTACAGGGTGACGGCCAGGCCTGCGAAACCGACGGCCAGCAGCGGCACCAGCGCGGCCGTCCACCACACCGGGTCGTCGAGGAAGAGCTTCTTGCCGACCGGCTCCGGGGAGGCGGAGGTGCCCGGGACGCCGAAGAACGTGGCGGTCCAGAACAGCAGGCCGAGCGCCAGCACGTTCGCGCTGCCCGCGGCCACCATCAGCACGAACCACGCGGCGATCCCGCCCATCGCCCGGGGCTCGCCGGAAGCGCGGTCCATCCAGGCCAGCACGCAGGTGGCGACCAGGATGAACGCCCCGATCCCGACCGTGAGCGCGAACTGGAACGTCCCCACCCCCACGCCGGGCAGCTGCCGTCCGGGCGCGCCCGGCGCCATCCCGGCCAGCGCCGCCCCGAGGGTGGCCAGGCACACCAGCGGCGCGAGCACGCGCAGCGCCCGGCACGCGAACGTGAGCCAGCCGGGGATCCGCTCGTCCGAGCCGGGGTCCAGCCGCCGGGCGATCCCCGGCAGCACGACCAGCACCACGGCGGCCAGTTCCACGGCCGCGTTCGCGACGGTCAGGGCCAGCCCCAGCGGCGTGCCCGCGAACGGCGCGGCCACGGCGACCCCGATCGAGGCGATCGCGAAGCAGACGTGCACGACCCGCAGCCGCCACACCGGCTCGTCGCCGTGCCACAGGCGCGGCCGGGCCAGCGGCAGCTCGGTGCCGCCGGCGCCGCCGGGCGGCACGGCCGTGCGCTCGTCCCGCTGCCAAGTGCGCCGGGCGATCCACCACAGCAGCGCCACGACCAGCAGCGGGACGAGCGCGGTGACCGCCAGCCGCCGGGACGGCTCGTTGCCCCACAGCGCGCCGAGCCAGTGCACCCACACGGGCGCGGTGTCGTAGGTGCAGGCCCGCCCGGCCGCGGTGCACTGCCAGCCGACGAGGTCCACGCTGGCCCGCGTGACGGCCCCGACGAGGGTGCCGGTCAGCAGCAGGGCGAACAGCCGCTGCGCCGCCTCGGTCACGTGCCGCAGGCCCGTGCCGCGCGCGGGTCTGGGGAGCATGAAGTACGACAGGTTCGCCAGCGCGAACGGCAGCAGGAGCAGCCACAGGGCGATCGTCTTACCGCCGGAGGTGAGTCCGCCCCACGCGTACGCCTCGCGATGGCGGGAGTCCGGCACGTCCGCGTGCTCGCCGTCCGGCGGCCCGTCGGTCCACCAGCGCCGGTAGAACCCGGTGGTGCCGTCGCCCGCGACGATCCAGGGGTGGGGGTGGTTCAGCATGCCCTCGGGGGGTGTGCCGGAGACGCCGTGGACGCGCAGCTCGGTCACTCCCGAGCGGGTCTCGTCGAGGAATCCGTCCATGCCGACATGATCCGCCCAGGGAGCCATCACGTACAGTCACGAGAATGTCACACGTTCCGGGCGGGGTCTCACGAGACGGTGACGCCCAGAAGATGCCCCAGCCCGAACGTCACGGCGGCGGCCCCCGCGCCCAGCGCGAGCTGGCGCAGCCCGCCCAGCCACCACGGCCGCGCGGTCATGCGCGCCACCGCCGCCCCGAACCCGAACAGCGCCAGCACGCTCACGATCATGGCGACCACCAGCCCGGACGCCCCGAACAGGAACGGCACCAGCGGCACCAGCGCCCCGGCCGCGAACGCTCCGAACGACGACGCGGCGGCCACGTACGGCGAGGGCAGGTCGTCGACGTCCACGCCCAGCTCTTCCCGCACGTGCACCCGCAGGGCCTGCTCGGGATCGGCCGACAGCCCCTCGGCCACCCTGCGCGCGAGGTCCGCGTCGAGCCCCTTCGCCCGGTACATCGCCGCCAGCTCCGCCTGCTCGCCCTCGGGATTGCGGGCCAGCTCCCGCCGCTCGACGGCGATCTCCGCCCGCATCAGCTCGGTCTGGGACTTCACCGAGGTGTACTCGCCGGCCGCCATGGAGCAGGCACCCGCGATCAGCCCCGCGACCCCGGCCACCACCGCGCCGCGCCCGGCGCCGGCCGCACCCACGACTCCGGCGATCAGCGCGAGGTTGGACACCAGCCCGTCCATCGCCCCGAAGACGGCGGGCCGCAACCACCCACCGGTGACGTCACGGTGGCTGTGGTGCTTCTCCGGCGAATAAGGATGAGTCAGCTCAATAGTCACGAAAGTGCCTCCATTCCCAATATTTCATCTGGAAATGTAGGCACAGGTGCCCAAGATCCGCAACGAAGGAGAGGCTTCCCTGAGCTGCGAAGAAGCCCGATCACGGACGGCGCCCGGCACCCGGGCGCCGTCGTGAACCGTTCAGGCGTGGGCCGGAGCCGGGGCCGTGCGCTCCGGGGTGCGGGTGAGGGTCACGCAGTCGTCGATCGCCTCTTCCAGCAGGCGGCGCAGCAGCGCGTCCGGGTCGGCGATGCAGGCCTGGACGATGCCCACCACCGACAGCTGCACCGCGTTCGGCGCCGCGTACCGGCGGAAGCCCTTCTCCGTGATCCGGGCCGCGCGGCTGAAGCGCCGGGCCTGCTCGGCCGCGTGCGGCACCTCCTCCATAGCCCGGCGGCTCCGCTCGCTGAGCTGACCCGACGGGGCTCCTTCGAGCCTGGCGAGCATCTCCTCGGCCGCCAGCACCGACACCGCCAGCGCGAGCTGGCGCTCGGCCGCCGCCACCGGCAGGGCCGTCGTGGCGCAGCGCAGCGCGATGCGGGCGTCCAGCCTCAGGTCGTCGCTGGTCAGGCCGATGATGGTCGGGACGAGGTGGACGAGCTGGGCGCGGCTTTCGTCGCTGGTGTTGTCGTTGACCAGGCGGGCGAGTGCGGCCAGCAACGGGTGGGTGCAGGCCGGGTGGTCGCTCCACCGCTCTCCGGCCAGGTAGGAGGCCAGTTCCATGAAACAGGCACCGCGTTTCGGATTGCGATGTCTGCCGCGGGACAGGACCGGCATGTGATCAAGGTGATTGTCCACGGGTGCTCCACTGCTCCACGCGATCGCCGTCCATCCAGTTTGCGCTGTCGCGATCGCCAACGCCAGTGATGTATGTTCTTCGTCCTGAATGTTCCCCCTACCCGAGCCGTCCCACCTCTATCCCGGGTGGGTTTTGGCGACGAACACCGCCACCGTGCGGGCCGGGACCGTGAGCGTGCCGGTGTCCGGGTCGAAGGCGGACTCCCGGACGACCGGATCGCCGGAGGCGGCCTGCACGGGGTGCAGCGCCACTGATCCCTTGGACCGCCCCGCCAATTGCTCCATCGGCTGGGCCTGCGTGGCCGGGGTGGCGTTGAAGACCACGCTGACCGACGACCAGCGCGGGTCCAGCCCGGACGTGTCCACATGCATCGCGATCACCCCGTCCGCCGCGTCGGCGAACGTCAGCCGCTCGCACACCTCGGATCCCAGCGCGAACGCCGGCGACGAGGCCCGGATCCGCAGCAGCTCCCCGAACCGGGCCCGGCACTCGCCGATCGCCGCGCAGCCAGGGAGCAGGGCCGGGTCCGCCAGCAGCGGCCCGGCGTAGGGCCACCTGGGCTCGTTGTCGGCCCTGGGCGGCAGCCCGCCGCCGAACCCGTTGCCCAGCGAGCAGTCCCACAGCAGCCGGTTGAACCAGTCGCCGGAGTCGAAGGAGTTGCGGTCGAGGGACTTCGAGCGCAGCCGCTCGCTGCCCGCGTGCACGAACGCCGTCCCCTGCGCCAGCAGCACGGTGGCCAGCGACAGCACCTGCATCCGCACCCGGTCGGCCATCGGCGTCGGCTGCGGCAGCTTGTACGCCAGCGCGTCGAACAGCGTCTCGTTGTCGTGCGCGTCCACGTACGACACCGTCTCGCCCGGCTCGGCCGCGTACCCGGCGGGTGCGCCGTTGTAGTCGATCTCCGAGCCCTTCTTCCCGGAGGGCAGCACGTAGTCGCGCAGGTTCCCGGCCAGCCCGAGCTTGATCAGGTCGGTGTAGCCGGCCAGCCGGGCCCGCTGCTGCTCGGCCGTGCCGTTGACCGGGGCGCCGTTCGGCGCGCCCGCCAGGCCCGAGCCGAACCCCTGCACGCGCGGGTCGGCCTCGAACGGGGTGCCGCCGCGCACCGCGTCACGCAGCCGGTCGGTGAACGTGCCGATGCCGGTCCCTGCCAGATTGGCCTGCGTGGCCTGCTCGAACCTGGCCCCGTCGGCCACCTCGCCGAAGTTCCAGCCCTCGCCGTAAAGGATGATCGACCTGCCGTCCACACCGTCCCCGTCCACGGTGAGCTCGTCGAGGGCGCGGCGGACGGCGAGGAGGTTGGCCTTCGGATGGTGGCCCATGAGGTCGAAGCGGAAGCCGTCGATCTTGTACTGGCGGGCCCAGGTGACGACCGAGTCGACCACCAGCCGGCCCATCATCGTGTGCTCGGGCGCGGTGTTGGGGCAGCACGTGGAGTCGGCGACGGCGCCGTCCGCCAGCAGGCGGTGGTAGTAGCCGGGCACGATCGGGTCGAGCACGCCGGTGGAGTGGGTGTGGTTGTAGACCACGTCCATCACCACGCGCAGCCCGGCCCCGTTGAGCGCGGCGACCATGGCGCGGAACTCCTTGATCCGCTCGTCGGGGTCCGTCGCGTACGAGCCCTCGGGCACGGTGTAGTGCAGCGGGTCGTACCCCCAGTTGAAGGAGTCGGTCGCGGCCGTGCGCGCCACGCACTCCTGCTGCCGCCGCGAGTCGGGCGGCAGCGCGGCGAAGTCACAGTCTGGGTCGCAGTCGGGCTCGGTCCTGTCGGCCCTGCGCTCGGGCACCGTGGCGAAGTCGAACACCGGCAGCAGGTGCACGTGCGTCAGCCCGTCCTCCGCCAGCGCCCGCAGCTCCCGCATCCCGGCGGAGTCGAGGCCAAAGGCCGCGTACGTGCCGCGCAGCCCGGCCGGGACGGTGGCGTCGGAGGCCGAGAAGTCGCGCACGTGCAGCTCGTAGATCGTCGCCCGGTGCTGGGGGACGGCCGGGGGCTTGGCGAGCCGGTCCCAGCCGGGCGGCTTGAGTGCGGGGCCGTCGAGGTCGACGAGCCTGCTGCGCCCGCCGTCCGGGGTCACGGCCAGGCCGTACGGATCCGTGACCTCGTTCGTCCCCGAGTGGTGCGTGACCAGGAACGTGTACTCGCGGCCCCACCAGGCCGGCAGCCCGCGGATCGACCAGACGCCGGTCTCGTCGTCGCGCCGCATCGGGTGCACGCTCCGGCCGCGCCCATCAGTGGGCCCGTGAGTGGGGCCGTACAAGGCCAGCTCGACCTTGCGGGCGGTCGGCGCCCACAGCGACAGCCTCGGGGTCACCCGTCCCCTGGGGCCGAGCGGCGCGGTGGCGGCCCCGGCGTAGAGGTCGTCGAGCACGCCGGGGAGCTGCACGCCCGTCGCCGCCGCGAGCTCGCCCGAGCCGTCCCGCGCCACGGCCAGGACCCGCTCGCGCAGCGCCTCACGGACGAGACCGGCGTCGCGCGGGTCCACCTTCAGCGCGGTGTACGACGCCAGGTGCGGCCACGCGCTCCGCTGATCGTCGCTCAGCGTCCCGGGCGACAGCCGGATGACCCGTTCGGCGCCGCACGCCAGGCTGTGCTCGAACGACGGGTCGACCTGCCACGCCACCGTGTCGCGGTCGATCCAGTGGGCCCTCGCCTCGCCCTCGCGGATCACGACGCTTTGCAACCCTTTCTGGAAATTTCTGAAACCGCTGGGACCGCTCCCTGACCGGAGGGCCGGCGGACGCGCGGCGGGCAGGGCTCCACCATAGGAGATCACCTGCGAAAACGTCGGGGAACACGCGGTCCGGCGGCCGATCCGCCAGATCCGTGGATCAAGGTAACAACTTGCAAAACCTTACGTACCCATCTTTCAAGGAGCGTCACCTCGGCGTAACGTCCGGCGTGTTCCCCCCTCGGAAAGATGAGGAGAAGGACATGCGACGACTCTTACCCGCCGCAGCGGTCGTTGCGGCACTCGCCTTGGCGGTCTCCGCCTGCGGCGGTGGGACCGCGGCACCCCCGGCCGCGACCGTCTCCGATCCCTCGAAGGTCAGCGGCGAGATCACGTGGTGGGACACGACGCGGCCGGACAGCGAGGGGCCGACGTTCCAGGCGTTGATCAAGGCGTTCGAGGCGAAATATCCGCAGGTCAAGGTCAAGTACGTGAACGTGCCCTCCGACCAGGCCCAGGGGCAGTTCCAGACCGCCGCGCAGGCGGGGGCGGGGGCGCCGGACGTGATCCGCTCGGAGGTGGCCTGGACCTCGCAGTTCGCGTCGCTGGGCTACCTGCAGCCGCTGGACGGCACGCGGGCGGTCGACAACGAGGCCGACTTCCTGCCGGGGCCGCTGAGCAGCACCAAGTACAACGGCAAGACCTACGCCGTGCCGCAGGTCACCGACACCCTCGCGCTGCTCTACAACAAGCGGCTGCTGAAGGAGGCGGGGCACGAGGAGGCGCCGAAGACGATCGCCGAACTGAAGCAGACCGCGCTCGACGTCAAGGCCAAGACCGGCACCGAGGGGCTGGCGCTCAACGTCGACTCCTACTTCCTGCTGCCGTTCATCTACGGCGAGGGCGGCGACCTCCTCGACGTGGCCAACAAGAAGATCGTGGTGAACTCGCCGGCGAACGTGCGGGCGATCCAGACCGTGGCCGACCTGATCAGATCGGGCGCCGCGCCCAAGCCCGCCACCACGGAGAGCTACGCCAACGCGATGACCGCCCTCAAGGAGGGCAAGGCGGCGATGATCTACAACGGGCCGTGGTCGTTGTCGGAGATCTACCAGGGCAAGGAGTTCAAGGACAAGAAGAACCTGGGCATCGCGCCGGTCCCGGCCGGCTCGGTCAAGGCCGGGGCGCCGACGGGCGGGTGGAACCTGGCGATCTACGCGGGCTCGAAGAACATCCCGGCCGCCTACGAGTTCGTCCGCTTCATGACCACGGTGGAGGCCCAGGCGAAGATCGCCAAGGAGATCAGCCTGCTGCCGACCCGTACCTCCGCCTATGCCAACCCCGACGTGCAGGGCAACTCCGACGTCGTGGTCTTCAAGCCGATCATGGACACCGCCGTGCCGCGGCCCTGGATCCCCGAGGGCGGGCAGCTGTTCCAGCCGCTGCTGGAGGGCTACCAGGCGCTCGTCGGCGGCAAGTCCGCGCCCGCGGACCTGCTCAAGAAGGTCGACGAGCAGTACCGCGGGATCATGAAGGACTGGAGCTGACCGGTGGCGGTCTCGACCGGACGGGTGGCGGCCGCGGGCGAGGGGGCTCGCGGCCGCCACGACAGGCCAGGGCGGTTACGGCGCGCGCTGTCGGCCCACTGGTACGCGTGGGCGATGATCGCGCCGGTGGTGGTCGTGATGGCGGTGCTGATCGGCTGGCCGCTGGCGCGCGGGGTGTACCTGTCGCTGACGGACGCCACCGAGGCGAACATCGGCCGGACCATCGGGGTGAACGTCATCCCGGCCACCTATGAGTTCGTCGGCCTGGACAACTACCTGCGGATCCTGACCTCCGGCCTGTTCTGGGACAAGCTCGCCTGGACCGTCGTGTGGACGGTGGTCTGCGTGGGCCTGCACTACGGCATCGGCCTCGGTCTGGCCGTGATGCTCAACCGCCGGCTGCGCTTCCGCTCCGTCTACCGCGTGCTGCTGATCCTGCCCTGGGCGGTCCCCGCCTTCGTGGCCGCCTTCGTCTGGCGCTACCTGTACAACAGCGACTACGGCGTGATCAACGGCTTGCTGAAGGCGGCCGGGCTGCCCGCGGTGGGCTGGCTGGACGACCCGACCACGGCCAAGATCGCGGTGATCGCGGTGAACGTGTGGATCGGGGTGCCGTTCATGATGGTCGCCATGCTCGGCGGCCTGCAGTCGATCCCGGCCGAGCTGTACGAGGCGGCCGAGGTGGACGGGGCGAACGCGTGGCAGCGGTTCCGGGCGATCACGCTCCCGGGGCTGCGCCAGGTGTCGTCCACGGTGATCCTGCTCGGCACGATCTGGACGTTCAACATGTTCCCGATCATCTTCCTGGTGACGCGGGGCGGCCCCGGCAGCGAGACCGAGATCCTGGTCACCTACGCCTTCCGCGAGGCCTTCACCGGCGTGCGCGACTACGCGGGCTCGGCCGCCTGGGGCGTGATCATCCTCCTCATGCTGGTGGTGCTGGCGGTCGGCTACCGCCGCACGTTGCGTAGTCAAGGAGATCCCTGGTGAGCACGACGACGCGCGGGCACGGTCGAGGGCGCGGGCGCGGTCGGGGGCGCGGCGAGCGCGGCCCGCTGGCCTCGATCGGCCTGCACGCGGGCCTGCTGCTCGCCGTGGCCGTCTCGCTGTTCCCGGTCGTGTGGCTGGTGCTGACCTCGCTCAAGCCGCGCGACAGCTGGCTGTCGGCGGAGCTGCGGCTCTTCGACCACTCCTCGCTCGACAACTACGTCCGCGTGCTGACCGCGACCGAGTTCCCGCGGTGGCTGCTCAACAGCGTGCTCACCGCCGGTCTGACCATGCTGGCCGGGGTGTTCCTGGCGGCGACCACCGGGTACGCCGTCAGCCGGTTCCGCTTCCCCGGGCACCGCTCGGTCATGTGGCTGCTGCTGATCACCCAGATGTTCCCGGTCGCCATCCTCATCGTGCCGCTCTACAACCTGATGGCCGGGCTCGGGCTGCTCAACCAGATCCCCGGGCTGGTGATCGCGTACATGACGATCTCGGTGCCGTTCTGCGCCTGGATGATGAAGAGCTACTTCGACACCGTGCCGGTGGAGATCGACCAGGCGGCGATGGTGGACGGGCTGACCCCGTTCGGCACGTTCTGGCGGGTGGTGCTGCCGCTGGCGCGGCCGGGGATCGCGGTGACCGCGTTCTACTGCTTCATGACCGCCTGGGGCGAGGTCGGCTACGCCACCGTGTTCATGTCCCAGGAGGACAAGCGCACCCTGGGGGTCGGGTTGCAGCAGTTCGTCGGCCAGCACTGGTCCGACTGGGGGCTGATGACCGCCTCGGCCGTGCTCATCGCCATCCCGGCCGGCGCCGTCTTCCTCCTCGTCCAGCGCCACCTCATCACCGGCCTCACGGCCGGCGCGACGAAGTCCTGAGGGTGGCCTGATTCTTTCGCATAGTGGCTCACCGGCCGCTGGCGAAGATCAGGCAGCGCTGGCAATAATTGCAGACGCCGCATAAAGGCGGACGCACTGCAATGGAGGATTTGACATGCCTGTCGGGCTTCTCGCCCTGGCACTCGGGGGCTTCGGCATCGGGCTCACCGAGTTCGGGATCATCGGTCTGCTACCAGAGGTCGCGGCGGACTTCGGCGTCAGCGAGCCGGTCGCCGGATATCTGGTCTCGGGTTACGCGCTGAGCGTGGCGGTCGGCGCCATCGCGCTCACCGCGGCCATCGCCCGGTTCGACCGCAAGAAGGTGCTGCTGGCGCTGATGGTGCTGTTCGTCGCGGGCAACCTGATCTCCGCGATCGCGCCGGTCTACCCGGTGCTGATGGCGGGCCGGGTCGTGGCGGCGCTGTGCCACGGCGCGTTCTTCGGCGTCGGCTCGGTGGTCGCCGCCGACATGGTCGCGCCGAACCGGCGGGCGGGCGCCATCGCGCTGATGTTCGGCGGGCTGACCGCGGCCAACGTGCTCGGGGTCCCGCTGGGTACGCTGCTCGGCCAGCAGCTCGGCTGGCGTTCGACGTTCTGGGCGATCACGGTCATCGGCGTGGTCGCGCTGGCCGGGATCCGGCTGCTGGTGCCGCGAACGCCGGCGCCGGCCGGGACGAGCCTGCGCGCCGAGCTGGGCGCGTTCCGCCGGCCGCAGGTCTGGGTCTCCGCCGCGGTCACGGTGCTCGCCTTCGGCGGCATGTTCGGCGCGTTCACCTACATCGCGTTCACGCTCACCGAGGTCAGCGGGTTCGCCGGCGCCACGGTGCCCTGGCTGCTGGTGCTGTTCGGGGCCGGCACGTTCGCGGGCAACTTCCTCGGCGGCAAATTCGCCGACCGGGCGCTGAACACGTCGCTGGCCGCGATCCTGGCGCTGCTCACCGCGGTGCTCGCGGTGTTCGCGCTGACCGCGCAGAGCAAGGCCATGACGGTCGTCTCGCTGCTGCTGATGGGCGCGGTCGGCCTGGCCACCGCGCCCGGGCTGCAACTGCGGATCATGCGGTACGCCCAGGACGCGCCCACGATGGCCTCCGGCGCCAACATCGCGGCCTTCAACGTCGGCAACGCGCTGGGCGCCTGGCTGAGCGGGCTGGCCCTGGGGTCCGGCTTCGGGTTCGTCTCACCGCTCTGGGTCGGCGCCGCGATCACCCTCGCCGGCCTTGCCGTCCTGGCCGCCGGCTCGGCCCTCCCGAACCGCCGGACGCCGGCTCCCGCCGAACCGATCCTCCCGGACCACCGGACGCCGGCTCCCGCCGAACCGGCCCTCCCGGACCAAGGGACGCCAAGCACCGCCTGACCGCCGGACGCCAAGCGCCGCCGTGCCGTGCAGACGCCCGGAGACGGCGGAGCGGCGGACGACGACCGCGAAGTCGGGACCGGGCGACCTCGCCCCGAGCAGCACGACTCTCCCGAAGGCCACGGACTGCGTCGCAGAGGTCATGACGGCCACCTTACGAGGACCCGGCCCTCGGGGATCAGGGCCGACCGCTCCCACGTCCAGGTCGGCACGGTGATCATCTCGGCGGGGCCGCCGAGGGCGACGGGCGTGTCCAGCAGGACGGAGTGCGGGGTGAGCCGCAGGCCGCCCTCGGGGATGACGACGCTCTCCAGGGGCGTGCGCAGGCTCGGGCCGTCCGGCTCGTCCAGGTCGCTGGGCACCCAGGCGTCCTCACCGGCGAAGGCCGTGAACGCCAGCGCGCCGCCGGGGGCCGCGCCGGAGTGGCGCAGCGTCCCGGCGGGCAGCCAGCCGTGCTGCCCGGCCGCGTACGTGATGCCGGAGACGGACAGCTCGCCCTCCAGCAGCACGAACTCCTCCCCCGCCAGGTAGTGGCCGCGCTGGGGCCGGGCCCAGCCGGGCGGGAAGCGGACGAGCGAGGACATGCCGTCCAGCCGGGCCTGGCGCACCGGCAGGTTGGAGCCCGGGAACAGGAAGTCCCGGGCGGGCAGCTCGGCGTCGAGCAGGTCGATCAGCACGTCAGCGCCCGCGCCGCCGCTTCTTGAGGATGGAGCGGACGGTCAGCGCCGCCACGATCAGCACGATCTGGCCGCCGAGCACGATGCGGTTGACGTCGACGGCGGGCCGCCAGCTGACCTCGCCGTCCTTCAGCACGTAGACGCCCGCGGGCGTGGCGCTGAAGCCGAAGCCGCCGCCGCTGCCCCCGCCCTCGCCGCTCTCCCCCTTGCCCCGGCCGTCCCCGCCGCCGCCCCCTTGGACGACCCGGGCTACCGGGATGACGACGACGTCGCCCTGCTGGACGGGCTCACCGAAGACGCGTTTGACGGTCGCGGCGTCCTTCGCCTGCTCGACCACCTTCATGATGTCCATCCCACCATGGTCAACCACAGCTCGCCCCTCTCGCCACCGGCGTCGCTCCCGCGTCAGTCGAACGTCGTGGAGATCTCGTGCCAGCCGCCCGGCGCGATCTTCGCGGCCGCCTCGGGCCCCCAGGAGCCCCGCTCGTACGGCAGCGGCCGGTCCGGCAGGTCGAGCACCCGCCGGACGATCCGCCACGACTCCTCCACCAGGTCGAACCTGGCGAACCGCCGCGGGTCGCCGCTGACGGCGTCGGCCAGGACGCGCTCGTAGGCGGCCTCCATCGGCCCGAGCACCTTGGTGAAGTCGACGCTGACCGGCACCGGCCTGGTGTGCTGCTTGCCCGGCTCCTTGGCCAGCAGGTCGAAGGTGACCCCCGCGTCCGGCTGCAGCCGGAACCTGATGAGGTTGGGGCCGGGGGGCGCGTCGCCGCCGTGGAACATCGTCACCGGCGGCTTGCGCAGCTCGGCGACGATCTCCAGGTCGGTGGTCGGCAGCCCTTTGCCGGAGCGGATGCACCACGGCACGCCGGCCCAGCGCCAGTTGTCGATGTAGGCGCGCAGGGCGACGAACGTCTCGGTGGTGGAATCGGGCCGGACGCCGTGGGTGTCGAGGTAGCCGGAGTATTGGCCGCGTACGACGTCGGCGGGGTCGATGGCCTGCACGGCGCGCAGCACCCGCCACTTCTCGTCGAGCTGGGCGCGGGCGTCGGTGGACGGCGGCGGGTCCATGGCGAGGATGGCCAGCAGCTGGAGCAGGTGATTCTGCACCACGTCGCGGATCGTGCCGTTGGCGTCGTAGAAGGCGCCGCGGTCGCGCACGTCGAAGTCCTCGGCCATGGTGATCTGGACGCTGCGGATGTGGCTGCGGTTCCAGATGGGCTCCAGCAGCGTGTTGGCGAACCGGAACACCATGAGGTCCTCGACCGGCTCCTTGGCCAGGAAGTGGTCGACCCGCCGCACGTGGTCCTCGTCGAAGTGCTTGAGCAGCTCCTCGTTGAGCTCGCGGGCCGAGGCGAGGTCGTGGCCGAACGGCTTCTCCACGACGAGCCTGGCGTCGTGGTTGAGCCCGGCCCCGGCCAGGCCCTCGGCGACCGTGGCGAACAGCGACGGCGGCACCGCGAGGTAGTGGACGAGGAAACCCTTGCCCGCCGCCTCCTCGCGGAGCCTGGCGAACGTGTCGGGGTCACGGTAGTCGCCCGCGACCAGCCGCAGGTTTCCGGCGAGCTTGTCGAAGGCCGCGTCGCGCACGCCGCCGACGGCCTGGCGGACGTGCTCGCGCAGCCCGTCGAGGCCGAGGTCGGTCTTGGCCACGCAGATGACGGGCAGGTCGAGCCTGCTGTCGGCGGTCAGGCGGTAGAGGGCGGGCAGGATCATCTTGCGCGCGAGGTCGCCGGTGACGCCGAACAGCACCAGCGCCCCCGCCCGCTCCGCGCCCCTCCTGTGCTCGGTCCCGGACGCGTGGCGCATGTCAGACACGCCTTCCGCGCAGCTCGCGGTATTTCCGCACGAGCTGTTCGGTGGAGGCGTCGGGGAGCCCGGTGGGCGGATCCTCGGAGGTGAGCGCGGGCGCCAGGTCGAGCGCCATCTTCTTGCCCAGCTCGACGCCCCACTGGTCGAAGGAGTCGACCCCCCAGATCGTGCCCTCGACGAACACGATGTGCTCGTAGAGCGCGACGAGCTGGCCCAGCGTCGAGGGGGTCAGCTTGGGCGCGAGGATCGTGGAGGTGGGCCGGTTGCCGGGCATCACCTTGTGCGGCACGATCTCGGGCGGCGTGCCCTCGGCGGCGATCTCCTCGGCCGTCTTGCCGAACGCCAGCGCCGAGGTCTGGGCCAGGAGGTTGGCGGTGAGCTGGTCGTGCATGCCCTCGCGGTCCTCGAACGGCTCGGCGAAGCCGATGAAGTCGGCGGGCACGAGCCGGGTGCCCTGGTGGAGGAGCTGGTAGAAGGCGTGCTGCCCGTTGGTGCCCGGCTCGCCCCAGAAGATCTCGCCGGTGGCGACCGGGACGGGGGTGCCGTCGGCGCGTACGGACTTGCCGTTGGACTCCATCGTGAGCTGCTGCAGGTAGGCGGGGAAGCGGTGCAGCCGCTGGCTGTAGGGCAGCACGGCGCGGGTCTCGGCGCCGAAGAAGTCGGTATACCAGATCCCGAGCAGGCCCATCAGCACCGGCATGTTGGCCTCGAACGGGGCGCTGCGGAAGTGCTCGTCGATGAGGTGGAAGCCGGCCAGCATCTCGCGGAACCGCTCGGGGCCGATCGCGATCATCAGGGACAGGCCGATGGCGCCGTCGTAGGAGTAGCGGCCGCCGACCCAGTCCCAGAAGCCGAACATGTTGTCGGTGTCGATGCCGAACTCGGCGACCTTGGCGGCGTTGGTGGAGACGGCCACGAAGTGCTTGGACACCGCGTCCTCGCCCAGCGCCTCGACCAGCCAGCGGCGGGCGACGCGGGCGTTGGTGAGCGTCTCGAGCGTGGTGAACGTCTTGGAGCTGACCACGAACAGCGTGGTCGCGGGGTCGAGGCCGGCGAGGTTGCCGGTGATGTCGGCCGGGTCGATGTTGGAGACGAACCTGGCCGCCACGCCGGCGTCGGCGTAGTCGCGCAGCGCCTCGTAGGCCATGGCGGGGCCGAGGTCGGAGCCGCCGATGCCGATGTTGACCACGGTCTCGATGGGCTTGCCGGTGGCGCCCCTCCACTCCTTGGACCTGACCCGGTCGGCGAAGGCGCTCATCTTCCCGAGCACGGCGTGCACGTCGGCGACCACGTCCTGCCCGTCCACGACCAGCTCGGCGGCGCGCGGCAGGCGGAGGGCGACGTGCAGGACGGCGCGGTCCTCGCTGACGTTGATGTGCTCGCCGCCGAACATCGCGGTGATCCGCTCGCGCAGCCCCGCCCGCTCGGCCAGGGCCACCAGCAGGTCGATCGTCTCGCCGGTGGCGCGCTGCTTGGCGTAGTCGAGGAAGAGGTCGCCGGCGGTCACGGTCATGCGCCCGGCGCGGCCCGGGTCCTCCGCGAACAGCTCCCGCAGCCGCCTGCCCGCCAGCTCCTCATGGTGCTTGCCGAGAGCCGCCCACTCCTGGCTCTGGGTGATGTCGCCGTTCACGCTTCCTCCTCGTGTCGCCAAACCGGATCACCATTGTCCCTGCCAATGGGAAACCTGCTCGTCTGACCGCCGCACCTTTGTCGTGCTCCGTTAAGACCGTGGCGTCAGCCAGCTTCGCAGATCTCCCACTGGAACCGCTTACCCACGGGGCCTCATTCCGCGCACGGCGGAGCGGAGTTTTTGGGGCTCAGTGGGATTCGCGGCCCACGTGGTCGCCGCTGGAGCCGATGAGGAAGTCGAGGTCGGCGCCGCGGTCGGCCTGGGTGACGTGCTCGACGTAGAGGCGTTCCCAGCCGCGTACGGGCCGGGCGTACCCGATCTTCACGGGCTCCCTGGCGGCCAGCTCCGCGTCGGGGATGTCCACGTCGAGCCGCCGGGCGGCCACGTCGAGCACGATCGGGTCGCCGGTGCGCACCTTCGCCAGCGGGCCGCCGGCCGCCGCCTCGGGCGCGGTGTGCAGGACGACCGTGCCGTACGCGGTGCCGCTCATGCGGGCGTCGCTGATGCGCACCATGTCGCGCACGCCCTTCTCCAGCAGCTTGGCGGGCAGCGGCAGGTTGCCCACCTCGGGCATGCCGGGGTAGCCCTTGGGGCCGCAGCCGCGCAGCACGAGCACCGAGGTCTCGTCGATGTCGAGGTCGGGCGAGTCGAGGCGGGCGTACACGTCCTCGATGCTGTCGAAGACGACGGCCCGGCCGCGGTGGCGCAGCAGCTCGGGCGAGGCGGCGGCGGGCTTGATCACCGCGCCGCCGGGGGCGAGGTTGCCGCGCAGGACGGCGATGCCGGCGTCGGGCAGCAGCGGGTCGGAGCGGCGCCTGATGACGCTCTCGTCCCAGATCTCGGCCTCGGCGAGGTGCTCGACGAGCGGGCGGCCCGTGACGGTGATCGCCTCCGGGTCGAGCAGGTCCTCGACCTCCTTGAGCACGGCCGTGAGGCCGCCCGCCCGGAACAGGTCGTCCATCAGGTGGCGTCCGGCGGGCTGGAGGTCCACGAGCAGCGGCACCCCGGCTCCGGTGCGATCGAAGTCGTCCAGGCTGAGGTCCACGCCGAGCCGGCCCGCGACGGCCAGCAGGTGGACGACGGCGTTGGTGGAGCCGCCGACGGCGGCCAGGGTCACGATGGCGTTGAGGAACGCGGCCCTGGTCATGACCTGGCTGGGGCGGCGGCCCTCCCGGACGAGGTCCACGGCCAGGCGGCCGGTCTCGTGGGAGCGTTCGAGCAGGCGGCTGTCGGGGGCGGGGGTGCCCGCGGTGCCGGGGATCGTCATGCCGAGGGCCTCGGCCATGCAGGCCATGGTGGAGGCGGTGCCCATCGTGTTGCAGTGGCCGCGGCTGCGGATCATGGACGACTCGGACCGCAGGAACGCCTCGCGCGACAGCGTGCCCGCGCGTACCTCCTCGCTGAGGCGCCACACGTCGGTGCCGCAGCCGAGCGGCGCGCCGCGGAAGTGCCCCGTCAGCATGGGGCCGCCGGGCATCACGACGGCGGGCAGGTCCACGGAGGAGGCGGCCATGAGCAGCGACGGGATGGTCTTGTCGCACCCGCCGAGCAGCACCACGCCGTCGATGGGGTTGGCGCGCAGCATCTCCTCGGTGGCCATGGCGGCCAGGTTGCGCCAGAGCATGGCGGTGGGGCGGACGTTCGTCTCGCCCAGGGAGACGACCGGCAGGTTGAGCGGCACGCCGCCGGCCTCCCAGACGCCGTTGGCGACGCTCTCGGCGACCTCGTTCAGGTGGGAGTTGCAGGGGGTGAGGTCGGAGGCGGTGTTGGCGATCGCGATGTGCGGCTTGCCGCCCTCGAACGCCTCGCGGGGCAGGCCGCGCCGCATCCATGCCCGATGGATGTAGGAGTTGCGGTCGTTCCCTGAGTACCAGCGCGAACTCCTGAATGCCATATTCGGCACCTTATCCGGCGTTTGGTGGATTCAGCATGTTCTGTGGAGGAAGCAGCAGAGGATGGACCATATCGACGCGTACTGGCGGGCGGCGAACTACCTGTCCGTCGGGCAGATCTACCTGCTGGACAATCCGCTGCTGAGCGAGCCGCTGCGGCCCGAGCACATCAAGCCGCGCCTGCTCGGCCACTGGGGCACCACGCCTGGGCTGACCTTCTGCTTCGCCCACCTCAACCGGGTGATCAGGGAGCGGGACCAGGACATGATCTACATCGCCGGTCCCGGGCACGGCGGCCCCGCCGCGGTGGCGCACGCGTGGCTGGAGGGCACCTACTCGGAGCGTTATCCGGACGTCTCGCAGGACGTGGAGGGCATGCGGCGGCTGTTCCGCCAGTTCTCCTTCCCCGGCGGGATCCCGAGCCACGTGGCGCCCGAGACGCCGGGGTCGATCCACGAGGGCGGGGAGCTGGGCTATTCGCTCGCGCACGCGTACGGAGCCGCCTTCGACAACCCGGACCTGGTCGTGGCCTGCGTCATCGGCGACGGCGAGGCCGAGACGGGCCCGCTCGCGGCGAGCTGGCACTCCAACAAGTTCACCGATCGCGACCGCGACGGCATCGTGCTGCCCATCCTGCACCTGAACGGCTACAAGATCGCCAACCCCACCGTGCTCGCCCGCATCCCCGAACCCGAGCTGCTCAAGCTCATGGAGGGCTATGGCTACCGCCCCCACGTGGTGGGGCCGGACCACGAGGAGATGGCGCGCGCCCTGGACACCGCCTTCGACCAGATGGCCGCGTACAAGCAGGGCAGGGCCGACCGGCTGCCGATGATCGTCCTGCGGACGCCGAAGGGCTGGACGGGGCCGCGCGAGGTGGACGGCAAGCAGGTCGAGGGCACCTGGCGGGCGCACCAGGTGCCGCTGGCCAACGTCCGCGAGAACGCCGCCCACCTCGGCATGCTCGAGCAGTGGATGCGCTCGTACCGGCCGGAGGAGCTGTTCGACGCCGGCGGCGGGCCCGTGCGGGAGGTCCTGGAGACCGTGCCGCGCGGCACGCGCCGGATGAGCGCCAACCCGCACGCCAACGGCGGGGAGCTGCTGGAGCCGCTGCGGCTGCCGGACTTCCGCCGGCTCGCGGTCGAGGTCAAGGCGCCCGCCGGGCAGTCGAGCGAGCCGACGCGGGTGCTGGGCGGGTTCCTGCGTGACGTGATCATCGCCAACCCGCGGACGTTCCGGCTGATGGGGCCGGACGAGACCGCGTCGAACCGGCTGTCGGCGGTGTTCGAGGCCACCGACCGGGCGTGGAACGCCGAGATGCTGCCGACGGACGAGCACCTGGCCCCCGGCGGCCGGGTGATGGAGGTGCTGAGCGAACACCTGTGCCAGGGCTGGCTGGAGGGCTACCTGCTGACCGGCAGGCACGGGCTGTTCAACTGCTACGAGGCTTTCATCCACATCGTGGACGCCATGTTCAACCAGCACGCGAAATGGCTGGAGTCATCGCAGAAGATCCCCTGGCGGCGGCCCGTCGCCTCGCTCAACTACCTGCTGTCCTCGCACGTGTGGCGCCAGGACCACAACGGCTTCAGCCACCAGGACCCCGGCTTCCTCGACGTGGTGATCAACAAGAAGGCGTCCGTGGTGCGGGTCTACCTGCCGCCGGACGCCAACACGCTACTGTCGGTCGCCGACCACTGCCTGCGCTCGCGCGACTACGTCAACGTGATCGTGGCGGGCAAGCAGCCGGTGCTGGACCTGTTCACGATGGAGGAGGCCGTCGCGCACAACACGCGCGGCCTGGGCATCCTGCCGTGGGCCTCCACCGACGAGGGCGCCGAGCCGGACGTGGTGCTGGCCTGCGCGGGCGACGTGCCCACCCAGGAGACGCTCGCCGCCGCCGCGATCCTGCGCGAGCACCTGCCCGAGCTGAAGGTACGGGTCGTCAACGTGGTCGACCTCATGCGCCTCCAGCCGCCCACGGAGCACCCGCACGGCATGTCGGACGCCGAGTTCGACGCCCTCTTCACCGCCGACAGGCCGGTCGTGTTCGACTTCCACGGCTACCCGTCGCTGATCCACCAGCTCACCTACCGCCGCCACGGCCACGCCAACATCCACGTGCGCGGCTACAAGGAGGAGGGCACCACGACGACGCCGTTCGACATGGCCATGATGAACGACATCGACCGCTTCCACCTGGTCATGGACGTCATCGACCGGGTGCCCGGGCTCGGCACCACGGCGGCGCACCTGCGCCAGCGCATGAGCGACGAGCGGCTGCGGGCCCGCGCCCACACGCGCGAGACCGGCGAGGACACCCCCGAGATCAGGTCGTGGACGTGGCCGGGCGCATCCTCGTACTGAACACGGGCTCGTCGTCCATCAAGTACGAGCTCGTCGACGTCCGCACCCGCGAGCGCCCGGCCAGGGGGCTGGTGGAGCGCATCGGCGAGGAGCGCGGGCGGCTGACGCACCACGCCGGGGACCGGCCTCCTTACGTGTCGGAGGAGCCGTTCCCCGGGCACGAGGCGGGGCTGGCCGCGGTCATGAAGGCGTTCGAGGCGGCGGGGCCTGAGCTGGACCCGGTCGCGGTCGGGCACCGCGTCGTGCACGGCGGTACCCGGTTCACCGAGGCGGTGCTCGTCGACGACGGCGTCATCGGGGCGATCGAGGAGCTCGCGCCGCTCGCGCCCCTGCACAATCCGGTCAACCTCGCCGGGATCCGGGTGGCGCGCGACGCCTTTCCTGGGGTGCCGCAGGTGGCGGTGTTCGACACCGCGTTCCAGCTGGCGCTGCCGCCCGAGGCGTACACGTACGCGGTGCCGCGCGACTGGCGCGAGCGGCTCGGCGTGCGGCGCTTCGGCTTCCACGGCACCTCCTGCGCGTACGTCTCCCGCCGCGCCGCCGCCTTCCTCGGCCGCGATCCGGCCACCCTCGACCTCATCGTGCTGCACCTGGGCAACGGCGCCAGCGCGACCGCGATCTCCGGCGGGCGCAGCGTCGACACCTCCATGGGCCTGACGCCCCTGGAGGGACTGGTCATGGGCACCCGCTCGGGCGACGTCGACCCCGCGCTCGCCGGCTACCTGGCACGCGTGAACGGGATGGACGCGCGGCAGGTGGAGAGCGGGCTCGACCGCCACGGCGGCCTGCTGGCGCTCGCCGGGACGGGCGACATGCGCGAGGTGCGCGCCCGCGACGACGCCGAGGCCCGGCTGGCCCTGGCGGTCTACACGCGGCGCATCCGCAAGTACGTCGGCGCCTACTACGCGCTGCTCGGGCGGCTGGACGCGATCGTGTTCACCGGCGGGGTCGGGGAGCACGACGCGGCCACCCGCGCCGAGTCCCTGGCCGGGCTCGACCGGCTCGGCGTCACCGTGGACCCCGCGCTCAATCAGGCCGGGTCGGCGCGGGAGCGGGCGGTCTCGCCGCCGGGCGCGGAGGTGGCCGTGCTCGTCATCCCGACGGACGAGGAATGGGAGATCGCCCGCCAGACCCTCGCGCTGATCACGCCGGGATCATGACAGGCGGCGCGCGACGGCCGGCACCCAGAAGTCCACCGTCGTGCCCGCGCCGGGTGCGCCGCGGATGCTCCACCAGCCGCCGGCCGTCTCGGCCCGCTCGCGCATCTCGATCAGCCCGAAGTGGCCGTCCTGGCCGTCCTGGCGGGTGATCCCGACCCCGTCGTCGCGCACGCGGACGTGGACACCCTTGTCGAGCGAGGCCAGCTCCACGGCGACGGCGGCGGCCCCGGCGTGCTTGCGGACGTTCGTGAGCGCCTCCTGGCAGATGCGGAAGACGGTGATCGCGGCCTCGGCGGGCGGCTCGCCGTCCAGGCGGTTCACCAGCTCGTACGCCACCCCCGCCATCTCCCGCTCCAGGTACGAGGCGAGCCCTTCCGCCAGCCCCTCACCGGGCAGGCGTAACCGGAAGGCCAGGTCGCGCAGGCGCCCCACGGCGGCCTCGACGGCGTCGCCGAGCGCGCGCACGTCGGCCGCATGCTCCTCGGGCAGGCCCTCCTCCATCGCCCGCAGCCGCATCCCGACGGCGACCATGGACTGGATGGTGTCGTCGTGCACGTCGGAGGCGATGCGGCGGCGCTCCCGCTCCTGGGCCTGGACCAGGTGGCCGAGCAGCAGGCCGCGCTCGTCCAGCGCCCTGGCCATGCTGCGCCGCTCGGTCAGGTCACGCGTCACCTTGCCGAACCCGCGCAGCTCGCCGCGCCCGTCGCGCAGGGCGGTGATGACCACGCTGGCCCAGAACCTGGTGCCGTCCTTGCGGACCCGCCACCCCTCCTCCTCCCAGCGGCCGTCGGCGGCGGCCGCCTCCAGCCCCCGGAACGGCTTGCCGGCCGCGACGTCCTCGGGCGGGTAGAAGACGGAGAAGTGGGTGCCGATGATCTCCTCGGCCGTGTAGCCCTTGATGCGCTCGGCCCCGGCGTTCCAGCTCACGATCCTGCCGCGGGGATCGAGCATGAAGATGGCGTAATCGCGGATGCTCTGGACGAGCAACTCCATATCCGCTTGTGGAGGATTATCCACGGCCATACCGCAGCTTTTCACGACGTGGCCCGATGACCCAAACCCTCCCGGCAGGTTCAGGAGTCGTAAGCGCGGGCCTGGAGGGGGGCGAGGCGGGGCGCCAGCTCGCACCACACCACCTTTCCGCCCTTCTCCCCGTCGACGGGCGTGGTCCCCCAGCCGGTGGACAGGAGCCGGACGACGTGCAGGCCCCAGCCGTTCGACGGGCCGGGTTCGCGGGGCTCGGGCAGCCGCTCCCCGGCATCGCCCACCTCGACCCGCACCTGCGCCGCGCTGCCCCGCATCCTCAGGGACGGCGGGCCGTCGCCGTGCACGAGCGCGTTGGTCACCAGCTCGGACACCACGAGGAGGACGTCCTCGTGGTAGCCCTGGTAGCCGCACTCCGCCAGGGCCCGACGGACGATCCGGCGCGCCGCCGTGATGCTGTCCATCTCCTTCGGCAGGGGCGTGTCCACCTGGTACTGCCCGGCCTTCTCGCTGACCACCCCTCTACTTTCGGGTAGCCATTATCCGATCACGAGACGCATCCGCGCCAGGCGGCCTGGTACACCTGTGGGACGCGAGATGGTGCACATGCGTCAGTCGAGCAGCCCTTCCCTGCGGGCCAGCGCGACCGCCTCCAGCTTGGTCCGGGCGCCCAGTTTCTCCAGCACGTGCTGCACGTGGTTGCGCGCCGTGTTGCGGGTCACGCCGAGCCGTTCGCCGATCTCGCGCGCGCCCATGCCGTCGGCCAGGAGCAGCAGCGTCTCCCGCTCGCGAGCCGTCAGCGCGGACCCCAGGAGCCCCGCGCGCCCGGTCAGCCGGTCGAGCACTCCGGGCAGCAGCCCGGGCGCGAACACCACCCCGCCGGCCGCCACCTCCCGCACCGCCGATTCCAGCTCCCCCAGCCGGGACGACTTCACCACCAGCCCGGCGCCCCCGGCCGCCACCGCGCGGGCCGCCACGGAGACGGTCGCCTCGCCGGTCAGCACCAGCACCCGCGCCTTGGGCGCCGCCGCCACCAGTCGCCCGATGGCCGCGATCCCGTCGCCGTCGGGCAGGCGCCGGTCGAGCACGACGACGTCCGGCTGGCACCTGCCGGCCTCGGCCACCGCCCCGGCGACGCTGCCGGTCTGGGCCACCACCTCGATGTCGGGCACCCGCGCCAGCGCCAGCCCGATGGCCTCGGCGACCATGGCGTGATCCTCCACGAGAACCACCCGGATCGAAGGGGGAGTCGCCATGTCTGCCGCTGCCTCTGTCCGCGGTTTCCGCGCCCGCGCGGGGCGCACGCCGGCCCGGCGCCACGAGCAGTCTCCCACGGCCCGCGCGCCCGTGGCCAACGGCGCCGTACGCTCACGGCTTCCAGGGCAGACGGCGGTGCTTGAAGGTCGGATACTTGGTCTCCCAGTACCGCCAGCCCTCGACCCTGGCGGGGATGTTGGCGAATCCGCTGGAGACCCTGACGTCGCGGCACGTGCCCATCACCTGCCAGGCCGACCAGCCGATGCGGTAGCCGAAGACGCGGTACCACAGATGGCCGTACATCCCCTTGGTGATCTCCCGGCTGTATTCGTGGCCGGTGAAGACCATGTGACGCTCTTCGAGGTGCGGAAGCCCCATCCTGCGCATCTCGTTTACCACTTCGCGGGTGGTGATCGGTTCCACGAGGGTGAGCGGTTCAGTCGTGGAGACGGCTTTCCGCCTCTCGTTCTCGGTCTCCAGGAACGCGCGGACCTCGTGCTCCCGGGTGACCGACGCCGTGACCGTGCCGCCGGGGCCGTCGACGAAGTTGGTGCGGGGCAGGAAGAAGTTCCGCGGAGAGAGCGAGTGCACCTTGAAGAAGAGGTGCGGGCTGCATCTGTCGCCGTGGATGAGGGGGAAGTGACGGTGACGGTGACGGTGACGGCGGCGGCGGTCGGTGGTGTCGGCGGTGCCGGTGGTGTCAGCGGTGCCGGTGTCGGCGGTGTCGGTGTCAGCGGCCTCGACGGTGCGGTCGGTGCGGTCGGTGTCGTCGTCGTCGTCCGCTCTCGCCGCCGGCACCAGGGCGGCGACCAGGACCATCGAAAGAGAGCCGCTCACTGCCCATCTCATCGCGTGACGCGCCTTGGGCCAAGCGGAATTGACTAGGGCAATTGTCCGTGAATTGGGAGTGGACATGTACCGTACCTTTCGGGATGCGTCAGGCCAGGGTCCGGGCCGTGCCGCCCGTCGAGCGGGCCGACAAGATCGGTACGATGGTTACAGTTGCGGCGAGGTGCTCTTCAACGCCACGCCGCAGGCGAATATCCCATGCTGGGAAAGCGCCGGTGAAAAAGTGTCAATAGCGGGTCGTCCCTTTCACAAACGCACATCGCGGCGTTCCGGCGTCGCCGAGCCTGTGTCCGGAGAGCCGGATATGGGCCGGATGACCTGCTACGACGCCGATTGCGGGGCCGTCCGGGCCGGCCAAAAGGGTAATTCCCCGTGGAAATCTGAGAATTTCTCCCGACCTTCCAGGAGAATGTCGGCTGTGTCCTGCGCGTCGTCAGTGCTGCGTCTTGTGCGGGCCGTCGTGTTCGCGACGGTCTGCGGCGCGGTGTCGGCGGGCGGGCACGCGCTGGCGGGCGGTGGCCTGGTGCCGTTCGAGGTCTACCTGGCAGGGGTGCTGGCCGCGCTCGGGCTGGCGTACCTGATCGACGGGCGCGAACGCGGCCCCGTGGCGGTGCTGGTGGCGACCGTGGGCACCCAGATGCTGCTGCACCAGCTCTTCGAGCGGCTCACGCCCGCGGCCGAGGCCGGTCCGGCGCACGGGCATCCCGCGCCCGGCATGGCGCTGGTCCATCTGACGATGGCGGGGCTGACGGCCTGGTGGCTGCACCGGGGCGAGCGCGCGCTGTGGCTCATGATCCGCCTGTACGGCGCGCCGCGGCTGATCGTCCCGCTGCCCGCCGCCGCCGTCCCGGTCGGGGCCGTGCGGCCCTCGTGGCGGCCGGTCACCCCCTACCTGACCGCGTACGCGGGAAGGACCGTTTCCGGCGCGATCCTCAGGCGAGGCCCACCCCAGGGGCCGAGGCACTTCGGCTGACGCACAAGTTTCTTGGCGCGCCCGGCGGGGCGCGTACCCTTGCCTGTGTCCGGACGGCGCCACGCGCGCGTCCGGGAGATCGTTCTGGAGACCCATCATGGCGTTCCTGCCACGACACATCATCGGGGCGGCACTCGCGTGCGCCCTCGTCCTGACATTCCCCGCGTCACCGGCGTTCGCGCACGACGCGCTCAAGAGCAGCTCGCCTGCCAAGAACTCCCAGGTCGGCTCGGTCGACGAGATCGAGCTCGAATACAGCGCGAGCGTGAAGTTCCCGTTCGTCGTGCTGCACGACGCGGCGGGCAAGGAGGTCCCGCTCGGCAAGCCGGTGCTCGAGGGGCCGAAGGTGCTCACCGACGTCCCGCAGCCGCTCCCCCCGGGCCCGTACGTCATCGCCTGGCGGGTGGTTTCGTCCGACGGGCATCCCATTGAGGGCGAAATCCCCTTCAGCGTGAAAGGATCACCTTCTTCATCGGCTTCGCCCTCGTCCATCGGCGGGGGGCCGACGGCGAGCACGCCGCCCCGGGCGGTCGGGTCCGCCGCGGCGGCCGGCGAGCGGCCCGCGGCCTCCGCGGGGGTTCCCGGCTGGATCTGGGGCGGGCTGGTGGTGCTTGTCGTGCTGGGCGCGTTCGTTCTGATCCGGACCGCGCGCCGCGGCCCAGATCGGGAGGAAGTGGATGCGGATTGAGGAAGCCAGACAGATCGCTCGGCAGTGGGTGCTGGAGGAAGGCGCCGCGCTGCCGGGCTTCGACGGGGCCTTCCTGACCGGGTCGGCCCTGTGGGCCGACCCGGCCGCCGAGCTGGCCGCGACCTCGGACGTGGACGTCATCGTGGTCGCGGACCAGCCCGTCCGCCTGGGCAAGTTCGCCTACCGCGGGGTCCTGCTGGAGGTCTCCTCCATCTCCGAGCTGGGCTCCACGCACGAGGTGCTGAGCGACTACCACCTGGCCGGCAGCTTCCACCTGCCCTGCGTGCTGGCCGACCCGTCCGGGCGGCTGACCGAGATCCAGCGGGTGGTCTCGCGCGACTTCGCCGAGCGGCCGTGGATCCTGGCCCGGTGCACCAACGCCATGGACCGGGTGCGCGGGTTCATCAACGGCATCGACGAGCGGGCTCCCCTGCCCGACCAGGTCAACTCGTGGCTGTTCGGCACCGGGGTCACCACCCACGTGCTGCTGGTGGCGGCGCTGCGCAACCCCACGATCCGGCGCCGCTACGTGGACGTCGGCGAGCTGCTCGCCGAGCACGGGCGGCTGGACTTCCACGAGAGCCTGCTCGAACTCCTGGGCGCCGCGCACCTGAGCGCGGCCCGGGTCGAGCGGCACCTGGCCGTGCTGGAGAAGGTGTTCGACGCCGCGGCGGCCGTCCGCGTCCCCTCCTACCCGTTCGACTCGGACATCACCCCGGCCGCGCGGCCCATCGCCATCGACGGCACCCGCGAGCTCATCGGGCGCGGCCTGCACCGGGAGGCGGTCTTCTGGCTGGTGGCCACCTACGCGCGCTGCCTGGCCAAGCGGGCCCTGGCGGGTGAGCACGGATACGAGGACGGTTTCCGCGAGCTGCTGGCCGACCTGGGGGCGGAGACACGCCGGGACCGGCGCCGCAAGGGAGACCTGGTCCTGGCGGCGCTGCCCGGCGTGTGGCAGACGGCGATGGCCCTGTGTTAGGGCCTCAGGCCACGTAGGGGGTGCTCCGGCGGGCGTCCCGCAGCACCCCGCTCCACCAGCCGAGCTGGTCGAGCAGCGCCTTGGCGGCGACGTCGGGCCCCTCCGGGTCCAGCAGCTCGCCGTCGGGGCCGAACCGGCTCCAGTGCTGGTCGAAGCTGATCGTGTTGCGGATCGTCACGGCGTGCACCTCGGCGAAGACCGGCCGCAGGTGCTCGGCCGCCCGCACCCCGCCGCCGTACCCGCCGTAGGAGACGAGCGCGACCGGCTTGGCCATCCACGCCGTGAAGTGCCAGTCGATGGCGCTCTTGAGCGAGGCCGGGAAACTGTGGTTGTACTCCGGCGTCACCACGGCGAACGCGTCCGCCGCCGCCAGCCGCGCGGCCAGCCGCCTGAGGTCCTCCGGGCGGGACTCCACGTCGGCCAGCTCCTCGGGGGTGGCGGGCATCACCGCGGGCAGCGGCGTCTGCGCCAGGTCGATCACGTCGAGGTCGAAGAGCCCGTGCGTGCGCGCCCGCTCCGTGAGCCACTCCGTGATCCTGGGGCCGAACCGCCCTTCGCGAACGCTGCCGGTGATCACTGCCAATGTCATGTTCTCCATGCGTCCCAGGCTCGTGGACACCGGGCGGGCTAGGGAGACCGCGCTGAGACTGGCCCTCGCGGGGCCACGCTACGGGCCGGTCGCCGCGCCTACACTCGTGGCCCGTGGATGACAACGAACTGGGGGCGTTCCTGCGCTCCCGCAGGGAGGCCGTCAAGCCCGAGGACGTCGGGCTGCCCGGCGGCCCGCGGCGGCGCACGCCGGGGCTGCGCAGGTCCGAGCTGGCCACCCTGGCGGGGGTGAGCGTCGAATACCTGACCAGGCTGGAGCAGGGCCGCGACCGCAACCCGTCCACGCAGGTGCTCATCACGCTGGCCGACGCGCTGCGGCTGACCCACGAGGAGCGTGTCCACGTGCGTCAGCTGGCCAAGGTGGCCAGCGGCGACGTGCGGCTGTGCCCGGCCGCGGCCGAGGCCCCGGCCCGCACGGTGCGCCCGACGGTGCGGGCGGTGCTCGACCGGCTGGAGCCCGCGCCCGCCGTGCTGCTCAACCGGGTGGGCGAGGTGCTCGCCCGCACGACGGGGTTCGAGCGGCTGTACGGCCCGGTCGGACTGCTCGACGGCGATCCGCCCAACATGGTCAGGTACGTCTTCGCCGACGCGCGGGCCAGGTCCGCCTACCCCGACTGGGACCGCGTGGCCGACGAGCACGCGGCCGCGCTCAAGCTGGCGGCGACCAAGGCCGACCCGTTCGCGCAGGAGCTGGTCGCGGAGCTGTCGTTCGCGGCGGGCGAGGCGTTCAGCGGGCGGCCGGCCCGGCCCGCCCCGCCGCTGCCGGCCCCGGTGGAGCGGCTGGCGCATCCGCTGGCCGGGGAGCTGCGGCTCAAGCGCGAGCAGCTCGAGCTCTCCTACGACGACCAGCGGGTGGTCGTCTACCTGCCGGCGGACGCCGCCACCTCGGCCGCGCTCGACCGCCTGACCGGCCGCCTTCCGGGCGCCCTGCGCGCCGTCAGCGGCTGACCGCTCCTACGCGCGGCGCAGAGACCTGGTCAGGCCCGCGGCTATCGTGGTGGCCAGCACCCAGCCGGCGGCGATCAGCCCGTACGCGAGCCACTGCGTCCCGCCGAGCGGGTTGAACGCCTTCTCCTGCCCGAAGTCGATGAGCGGCAGCAGCAGGTCCAGCGTGTAGACGAGCGCGTGGAACGGCGGCGCCTCCCCCGGCTTCAGCGGCGGCGGCTCGGCCAGGCCGAACACGATCGTGCCCACGGCCAGGAGCGCCAGCAGCCAGGCGGCCGCGCGTAAGGGGCGGAAGCCGTACCCGACGGTGACGTCCTGCAGGTGGCCCCAGAGCCCGGCGTACCACGGGAGGGTGGCGCGCCGCCGCCGCTGGCCGGCCAGGAGCGTGTCGCGGGCGTCGGCGTCGCTGCCCAGCCGCCGGTACATCGCGGCGAGCTGCTCGTACGCGTTCGGCAGGTAGCCCTCGGGATCCCTGCGCAGCCAGCCGAGCCGTCCGGCGGCGGGCAGCATGGGGTCGAGCACCTCGTACGCGAGCCCGTCCATGCGCATCGCGTCCGGCCAGACGCCGGGGTCGTCGCGCAGGACGCCGATGCGCGCGTGGCGCAGCTCCACCGTGCCCCGGACGGGTGCGGCGGTGCGCAGGGCCAGCTCGCGCGCCTCCACCCGCCAGCATTTGAGCGCCACCTCGCCGGGTGCCTCCAGCGTGGCGTCGTCGAAGCACAGGCGGCTGCCGACCTGGGCGTTGGTCAGGCGGACCCGGCCCTGGGCCGAGAAGCCGCTGCAGAGGTTGAGCACCTTGCCGACCGTGATGCCGTTGGCGGTCAGGGCCGAGCCGCCGGGGTTGGCCAGCCTGGCGCCCTCGAAGTGGGCGGGGCCGGTGACGGAGGCGTCGAGCAGGCTGATCTCGCCCTCCACGGTCATCCCGTCGCGGGCGTGCAGGGCGCCGTCCACCGTGAGGCCGTCGCCGGCCAGGGCCACGCCGCCCGGGTTGCGCAGGGTGGCGCCGTCGAGGTTGAGCGAGCGGGCGACGGCGGCGCTCTCCAGGCGTACCTGGCCCTCGGTCTCGACCAGCGACAGGAACAGGCCGCCCTCGGCGTTGAGCCCGCCGCCGCGCACGGCGATGCCGCCGGGGTTGCGCACGCGCGAGCCGCGCAGCGTGAGCGGCCCTCCGACGCGGGCGGAGCGCACGGAGATCTCCCCGTCGACGGTCATCCTCCGGGCGAGCAGGCCCACCTGGGCGGTCAGGTTGGACGCCTCGAGGGCCATGCCGCCGGGCGCGTGCAGGCGGGCGTCGTCGAGGTTGACGGCGGCGCCGATCCGCGCGGCCGTGAGGAAGATCTCGCCGTGGCTGCTGAAGCCGTCCTGGGCCCGCAGGTTGCCCCCGACATCGAGGTGCTCGCCGTTGACGACGACCCCGCCCGGGTTGTCCAGGTGGGCGCGGTTGAGGTTGAGGTTGCCGCTGACGCGCGCGCCGGACAGGCGCAGCTCGCCGGTGACGTGGCAGGCGGCCAGGCGCAGGTTGCCGTCCACCTGGATGTTCGAGGCGATCAGGCCGGGCAGCGTGGAGCCGCTCAGGCTGAGGAAGCGGGTGCGCGCCTGGTACAGGTCGGGCGCCTCGTCGAACGCGCACTGCTCAAGGGTGATCGGGAAGCCGATCTCGGCGAAGGCCAGGTGGAGCAGGCCGGTGATCCGGGCGCCGATGAGGCGCAGCGCGGGCTTGGGCCCGTCGTGCTCGCCAAGGAGCAGCTCGGCCAGGGCCTGAGCGCGAACGGCCGGGTCGAGGTCGCCCGAGCGCAGGTCGACTTCCCTGCCGTGGGGCACGGCTTCGGCCACGGCCCGCTCGGCCGGGAGGAGATCGGTGATTTTCACACGGCCATACTGCGGTGCCCGCCCGGTATCCGCAGCCGATCTCGGTGGCCGCCTACTCGCGTACGTCGAGCCCCAGCGCGCCGGCCACGACCGTCGCCTGGAACGGGTCGATGATCGCGTTCTTGAGCGTGACGGTGAGCGGGTCGAGCGTGCTCAGGTCGCTGCCGCGCAGGTCGCACCGCGTCAGGTCGGCGCCGCGCAGCGACGCCCCCGACAGGTCGGCCCGCCGCAGCTCGGCGCCCTCCAGCCGGACGCCCGACAGGTCGGCCTCCCGCAGCCGGGTGCCGCGGAAGACGCTGCCCCGCAGGTCGGCGCCGGCGAGGCCGACGTACGACCAGTCACCGCCCTCGACCTTGAGCAGCCCGTACGTGCACCCGTCGAACACGCTGCCGGTCAGCTTGCACCCGTCGAACGTCGCGTCGAAGAACGAGCACCGCGTGAACGTGCAGTTGACGAAGCGGGCGTCGTCGTGGGCCGACACGTTGAAGCGCACGTTGCTGAAGTGGCACTCCTCGAAGGAGGAGCCGTGATCGACCAGCTCGGTCATGTCCACGTCCTGGAACAGCACCCGGCGATGGCTCTCGCCGGAGATCTCCAGGCTGTCCCAGTCGGTGGACCAGATCGTCTTCTCGGTGGGCTGGGTCATGCGAACAAACTAGCGGATCAGGACCGCTTGGCGATGGAGGTGATGAGAGGTTGCACGAGCTTGGCCGCCAGGGGCCCGAAGGCCGCCAGGATGAGGACGTACGCCGCCGCCAGGGCACCCAGGTCGGGGTGGGCGCCCGCGCCCACCGCCAGGCCCGCGATGACGATGTTGAACTCGCCGCGCGGGATGAGCGCGATGCCCGCCCGCGCCTGGCCCGCCTTGCCGATGCCCGCCCGCCTGGCCGCGTACGCGCCGGTCAGCAGCTTGGTGATCATGCTGACCACCGCGAGCAGCGCGGCGAGCCCCGCCACGGGAAGGATCTTCGCCGGATCGGTCTGGAGGCCGAAGAAGACGAAGAACACCGCCGCGAACAGGTCGCGCAGCGGCGCCAGCAGCGCCTGCGCGTCCTCGGCGAGCTCGCCGGACAGCGCGATGCCGACCAGGAACGCGCCGACCGCCGCCGACACGTTCAGCTGCTGGGCGAGCCCGGCCACGAGCAGGGCGAGCCCGACCACCTTGAGCAGCAGCACCTCGTTGTTGGGGCTGGCCACGAACGCCTCGATGAAGCGCCCGAACTTGAGCGCCACCACCAGCACCGCGCTCACGGTCAGCAACGCGACGCCCACCGCGACCGCCCCGCTGGCCAGGCTCAGCCCGGCCAGGATGGTCGTCAGGATCGGCAGGTAGACGGCCATCGTCAGGTCTTCGAAGACCAGCAGCGACAGCACCGTCGGCGTCTCCCGGTTACCGATCCATCCCAGATCGGACAGCACCTTGGCGGTGATGCCGGAGGAGGTGGCGTACGTGACGCCCGCCATGGCCACGGCCGCGACCGGGCCCCAGCCCAGCAGTAATGCGCAGATCGCGCCGGGGGCGGCGTTCAGCACCAGGTCGACGATGCCCGCGCGGACGTTGCCGGTCAGGCTGGTGACCAGCTCGTCGGCGTTGTACTCCAGGCCGAGCGTCAGCAGCAGCAGGACGACGCCCAGCTCCGCGCCGACGGAGACGAAGTCGTCGCTGGTCGCCAGCGGCAGCACCCCGCCGGTCCCGAACGCCAGGCCGGCGATCAGGTAGAGCGGGATGGGCGAGATGCCCACACGCAGCGCGAGGGCGCCCAGGATTCCCAGGGCGAGGACAATGGCACCGAACTCGAGAAAGAGGACCGCGGTGTGGTGCACCCGCGGCCCTACCCGTCCGCCAGGATGCCGGCCACCTCGGCGGTGGTGTCCTCGCTGCCCACGACGACCACGACGTCGCCCGCGGCGAACACGAAGTCGGGGCCGGGGCTGGCGAAGACCCGCCCGCTGCGCACGACGGCCACGATGGAGGCGCTGGTACGGGTCCGCACCCGGGCGTCACCCATGGGACGCCCGGCGTAGGGGGAGCCGTCCGGGACGGGCAGCTGCACGCTGACCAGGCCCTCGACCTGCTCGTGCAGCTGGTTGAGCCGCTGCACGATGCGGGGGGCGCCGAGGAGCTCGGCCAGGGCGTCGGCCTCCTCGTCGTTGAGCTTGACCACGTGGCAGACGGCGTCGGGATCGTCCGCGTCGTAGATCACCAGGTCCCGGCGACCGGTGCGATGGGACACGACGCCGACCCGCTGTCCTTTGCGGGTGGTGAAGTCGTGTCGTAGCCCGATTCCCGGCAGCGCTGTCTGTTCGACCTCCACCTATCCCCACCCGCTCAGATCCGCCTATTTGCGACTAAACCCTACCAACACCTGCTTATGGCCTCTGCTCCGCAGAGGCGGGCTCGGTCACCCTCGATGCCGCCGCCTTCCCCCGCTCTGGTCGCTACGCTCCCGCCGCTCCTCCAGGCGACGGCGCTCCCTCACCTGCTTATGGCCTCTGCTCCGCAGAGCCGGGCCCGGTCGCCCTCGATGCCTCGCGTAGCGGGCGTCCGACCTCGTGCAGGTGCCGCAGGGCCTGGCCCCACGACGCGAACAGGCCGCATTCGAGGTAGTCGACGCCGAGCCGCTCGCAGTACTCGCGGACGATGGGCTGCGCCTTGCGCAGGTTCGCGGTCGGCATGCTGGGGAACAGGTGGTGCTCGATCTGGTAGTTCAGGCCGCCGAGCGCGGTGTTGACCAGGCGCCCGCCACGTACGTTCCGGGAGGTCAGGACCTGGCGGCGGAGGAAGTCCAGCTCGTCCTCGGCGGTCAGGACCGGCATGCCCTTGTGGTTGGGCGCGAACGTGCAGCCGAGGTAGACGCCGTAGCAGGCCTGGTGCACGATCACGAACACCAGCGCCGTGCCGAAGGGCAGCACCAGGAAGACCGCCCCCAGGTAGGCGAGCACGTGCGCGCTCAGCAGCAGCCCTTCGAGCCCTCTGTTCTTGAGCGAGGGGCGGCGCAGCGCGCGGAAGCTCGACACCTTCAGGTTCACGCCTTCGAGGGTGAGCAGCGGGAAGAACAGGAACGCCTGCCAGCGCCCGATGAACCGGGGTATCCCGCGCGCCTCCTCGGCCTGCTTCTGCGACCAGATCAGGCTGTCAGGCGCGACGTCGGGGTCGTGCTCCTCATGGTTGGGGTTGGCGTGGTGGCGCGTGTGCTTGTCCATCCACCAGCCGTAGCTGAGCCCGACGGCCAGGTTGCCCACCAGCAGCCCGGCGATCCTGCTGATGCGCCGCGACCGGGAGATCTGCCCGTGCGCCAGGTCGTGGGCCAGGAGCGTCACCTGCGCGAAGGCCACGGCCAGCAGCACCGCGACCGGGATCTGCCACCAGGAGTCCCCGACCATGGCGAACAGCGCCCAGCTCCCCGCGAAAAGCCCGGACACCATGCCGATCCTGGCCGCGTAATAGCCTGGCCGCTTGTCCAGCAGCCCCGCCTCGGCGATGCGGCGTGACAGTCTCGCGAAGTCGCTGCCGCGCCGAACGGCGGCGGTCCCCACAGTCCCCACGTTTCTCTCCGATGCTGACGAGTCGTATGTGATCACTCATCAGCATCGCGAGAGACGGGGGGCCGGCGGACCCCCGCTGTCACCCGTTCTCTTGGTAGTGCCCGCCCTACCATGGGGGCGCCCGGTGGGCGCCCCCGCCGCCTGGGGACAGGGCCGGTCCATCGCACTCAGCGTGGCACTGGACGACCTCACCTCTGGTGGGGAATGGCGGGCGGCGGGGACACCGGCTCAGATCGGCTGCAGGGCCGCGGCGTCGCCGTAGATGTGCAGGTCCGGGCGGAAGGCCGCGAGGTAGGCGGCCCGGTCGTGGAAGGTCGCGGCCAGGGCGTCCCCGTAGTCGATCAGCTGCCTGTGGGCGTCCCTGCGGGGCTCGTAGCGGGCGGACAGCAGCCGATCGAGCAGGTCGGCGTCGCCGCCGGCCGCGCAGATGACGTCGGCCAGGAGCTCGGCGTCGTGCAGCGTGTAGCTCATGCCCATCCCGGTCATGGGGTGGCAGGCGAACGCGGCCGAGCCCAGCAGCGCCGCGTTGCCCCTGTGGTACTCCGCCACCCGCATCGAGGAGACCTTGATCCGCTGCCAGGTCGCGGGCTGGAGGACGTTGAAGGCGTCCGAGCTGTCGGTGACGAACTTCTTCAGCGCGTCGAGCAGCGCGGGGATGCCGTCCTGGAAGATCTCCTTGTCGTCCTCGGGGGGCAGGCCGACGAACACCCTGGCCTGGTCCCTGTTGATCGGGTAGAGGTAGGCGAACCAGCCTTCCGAGCTGAAGTACAGCCGGTTGAGCTGGGCGACGCTGGCGGTCAGCGGGACGGTGGCCACCCGCATCAGCAGCCGCTCGTACGGCAGCGTGCGCTGCTCGATGTCGAGCGCCTGCCGTACGGCCGACCTGGTGCCGTCGGCGCCGATCACGACGCCGGCCCGCAGCCTGCGCCCGTTCGAGAGCGTCAGCTCCTCCACGCGGCCGTCGCCGATCGCGATGTCGTCGATGCTGGCGTCGAACCAGAACTCGACGCCCTCCATGACGCAGCTCGTGTAGATGAGCTCGACCAGCTCCCGGTAGGGGCGGACGAGGAAGCCTCCCTCCGGGAAGCGGCACTCCTGGATGGGGTCGCCGTCGTGGTAGTAGCGGATGGTGTCGCGCCTGAGGCCATGGCGTCCGACCAAGTCGGCCAGCCCGTGCCGGGCCAGCACCCGGAGCCCGGGGGGCTTGAGGAAGTCCGCGCCCGCGCTGGGGACCGATGGTCCCTGTTCGATGACGACGACGCGCTGTCCGCGGCGACGCAGCAGCAAGGCGAGGAAGCAGCCGCCGAGCCCGGCGCCGACGATCGCTACGTCGCACGATGTGGTTGCCATGACGAGAGCCCTTTCGAATGGTTGAACTAGTTCGGGTTCCCGCGGGAACCGGCGAGCGGGCCTGGCTCGGCCGCCCGCGGCCGCGGGATGTGGTCCGTGGGGGGTGTGCGGGTCTCGGCAGGCAGCAACGCGTCGGCCTCCGCCGCCACGGTGGCGAGAGTCATGCGCAGTTCCAGCAGCATCCGGCGCGGCACTTTGATCATGACGTCGCCCGGGTCGGTCCGCAGCCGGGTGATCTTGGTGAGGGCCAGCGCGCCGATCAGCACGGAGATGGCCACGCACATCGCGAGCGCGCCGGCCAGCCCCGCGAAGGGGCCGGTCATGAACGGGTGGTCGATGACGACCGACACGACGGCGACGCCGACGGCCCCGCCGACCATGCGCGCCATGGTGGCCGCGCCGACGGCGGAGGCGTACTGGTGGGGGCGGGCGGCCAGGGTGGTGGCGACGGAGGTGCCCGGCGCGAGCGCGCCGACGCCGATGCCGACCACGACGCTGGCGATCAGGCCCCACACGGTGGGCCCGGCCTGTGTCAGCACGAGCACGCAGGCGCCGCCGCACAGCAGCGAGCCCGCGTAGATCAGCCCGTACGCGCCGACCCGCTTGACGATCCGCCCGGCCAGGAAGCTCGTCACGACGACCGCCACCGACGTGGGTGTCAGCCACATGGCCACCTCGAGCATGGGGTAGCCCAGGTGGAGCAGGTACAGCGGCTGCACGGTCAGCAGCCCGTACGACAGGGCGCCGAAGCCCCAGGTCGCGAGCCAGCCCCAGACGAATCTGGGACGCCGCCACAGGGCCAGGTCGATCGCGGGCAGGCGGTGGTGCTTGGCCTGCGCGAACGCGCCGCCCAGCAGGGCCAGCGCGGCCAGCGCCAGCCACACCACGTCCATGCCCCAGGCCATCGCCTTGGAGATGGCCAGCACGATGACCGCGATGCCCGCGGCGAGCAGCCACGCGCCGAGGACGTCCGGCAGGCCCCTGGCGCCGGCGCGCTTACCCGGCGGAAGCGCGGCGCAGGCGATCAGGAGCGCGACGCCGATGACGACGTCAGGGACGAACAGGGCCCGCCAGCCGACGGAGACGACCAGCCAGCCGCCGCCCGCCTGCATGAGCAGGCAGCCCAGCCCGGAGGCGGAGCTCCAGAGAGCGATCGCGCCGCGCCGCTGCGACTCCGGCAGCTCTCCGAGCAGCAGCCCGAGGCTGGCCGGGATCATCGCCGCGGCACCGGCGCCCTGGACGGCACGTGCCGCCAGGACGTACGACCAGGAGTCCACCAGGACGGTGGCGACACCGCCCAGGACGAACACCACGAGCCCGACGGCCAGGACCCGTCGGCGGCCGAACAGGTCCGCCCAGCGGCCCGCGGTGGCCAGCAGCGCCGCGATCGGGATGAACGCCGCGCTGGTCAGCCAGACCAGGTCGCCCAGCGGCATGCCGGCCCCGGCGGGTGTGTACCGCAGGACTCCGACTGCCAGGGTGGTGGCCGTGGTGTCGGCCATCACCGTCAACATGACACCCGCACCGACCAGCCGCAGCATCACGGCGTGACGACGGTCGATGGTGCTCGTCCCCCGCGCTGGTGACGAACGCACGTGGTCACCTCCAAGCTATGAGTGGTCTCCGCCGACCGGCACACTCCGGATGTGCGACCGGCGGAGGTGGGTCGTTCGGTTATGCGCCGTAGCGGCCGGGCGAGAGCAGGCCGTCCGGGTCGAGGGCGGTCTTGAGCCGGTGCAGCATGCCCAGGCTGGCGGTGCTGGTCTCCGACCACACGTCGGCGGCGGCGTGGTCGATGTCGGAGCGGTAGATGGCGCACCCGTGGCTGCGCAGCAGGCAGTTGCCGTCGTTGCGGAGCTGGTGGGCGCGGTAGGGGGCGTCCGGCGCGCCCCGTTCGAAGAAGATCTGGATGACGCCGTTGGCCATGTGCCGGCTGACGAGGTTCCACTCGACCATGAGCGCGGTGGTGTGCGCGTCCACGGCCGTCTGGAGGGCGGCCAGGATGTGTTCGGTCCTGCGGGCGTGCGTCGGCATCAGCGGCATCAACGCCAGGAAGCCGGTCTGGCCCTCGTCGATCTGGTCGCAGGAGGTGACGCGGAGGGCGTTGCGCACGCCCAGGCAGGTGGGGATGCCCTGGGACATGAGCGCCCTCGGGTAGAGCGGGTCGTCGGGGCCCACCTCGGCCGCGTCGACCACGCGCAGCGACTCGGCGCCCTCGACCTCGATGAGCGCCTTGCGCAGCAGCTCCTCGGCCAGTTCGACGGCGGCGTCGCTGCCGAGCAGCGGCCCCATGACGGTGAACAGGTCGGGGTCGACTCCCCTGGGCAGGAACCAGTCGCCGTGGCTCGGAACGAGCGCCAGCTCGCGCACGCGCAACATCCCGTCGGCGGGGTTGCCGCGGCGCAGGAATCCGGCCATCGCGTCGAGCGCGACGCCGACCTGGGCACGCGGCATGCGGCCGTAGACGAGGCCGACGGTCTGCGGGCGCGGCACGAGGGCGACGGCCATGGCGGTGACGATGCCCAGGTTGTGCTGGACGAAGGCGGGCGTCAGGTCGGGCCCGGCGACCCGGCCGTGGTAGCGCCCCGCCGGGTCCAGCCCGCCGGTGGTGACCACGCTGCCGTCTGCCAGCACGGCCTCCAGCCCGGCCACGTCGTGCACCCGGGAGCGGAAGGTGCCGTCGCCGCGGTCCAGGGCGTTGCCGACGACGGAGGTGTCGGCGCAGGAGTTGGTGACGTTCAGCATCCAGGGGGTGTCGTGCAGCGCCTCGGCGAGCTGTGCCTGGGTCACCCCGGGTTCGATGACCGCGAAGCCGGCTTCCAGGTCGAGGCCGCGGATGCGGTTCATGCCGCTCAGGTCGACGACCAGGTTGTCGTCGGTGACCGGCACGGCCGAGCCCATGCCCCAGTTCTTGCCGGTGCTGATCGGGTAGAGGCGGCGGCCGGTCCTCATGGACTGCCGTACGAGCGCGCGTACCTCGTCGAGGCTGCGCGGAGCGTCGATGCCCGCCAAGGAACGCGGTTGGTGACCCCCGACGTCGTGCGACTTCAGCTCCAGTCGCTCTAGGTCCTGCATGACTCTCCTCTTTCGGCTCACGCGGTGTGCTGGAGCAGGTCGTCGATGGAGCCGATGGCCTGGTTGGACATCTCCCTGATGCCGAGCAGCCGCTGCTCGACGTACTCGTCGGGCTCGGTGGTGGTGTCGGGGAGGTCGAGGGTTCCGAGCGGCGCCGACTGCACGGGGACCTCGTGCAGGCCGTAGGGGTGCCGGCGGGGCCGGATGTCGGTGTCCCGGGTGTCGCGGATGGTTCTGGCGGGCAGGTGCGGGGGGGTTCGCATGACGGGAGCTCTCCTACCGGACTCGATGGGGTTTTTCCGGGCGACCGCTCGCCGTTGAGCGGATCTGGGTCAGCGTGCGCCCTCCCTGTGGTCGAGGTGGTCGACCACCGGAGTGACGGCCGCGGGGGTCGCCCGCGGCACGCCGTGGTTGATGACGCTCGCGGCGATGCGGCGCTCCGCCAGCCCCATGTGGGGACGGCCGGCGGTGCCACCGGTGCTCGGCCGGGCGCCGGCCGAGCCTCGGATCATGGAGCTGGCGTGCACCCATCGGCGCGACTCCAGCAGCACGTCGCGCTGGGCGCGCGACAGGTCTGAGTGGCGGGCGTACTGCTCGCAGACGGCCCGCGCCAGCACCCGCGCCATGACGAGGTGCTCCGCGCAGGCGGCCGAGACCTTCGCCTCCAATCCGATGACCTGGGCGAGGAGCAGTTGCAGGTGGGACAGCCCAGAGCTGCGCTCGAACCCGTCGAGCTCGGCCAGCCGCTCGGGCCAGCGCAGCCGCCGTTCGACCGAGGCGTTCACGGCGGCGACGATCTCCGTGGCGGGCTCGTCCGGACGCCGCCCTTCGAGCTGTACGGCCCGCTGCGCGGTCGACTCGAAGTCGGTCAGCCGGCGCAGCCCGCTCTGGAGCAGGCGTACGCGGTTGTGCAGGCAGGCGGCGCTCCAGCCGAGGACCAGCAGCCGGTCGGCGTCGGCCTCGCAGTGCCAGCCGACCAGCGCGACCTCGCGCGCCATGCGGTGGTAGAGCACCCAGGACTCCTGCGCGGGGACCGGCACCGGGGTGTCGATCCACACCTGCAGGCCGCCCGGGGGTACTTCGTCGACGCCGACGTCCACGCCGGCGGGCGCCACTCTGGCGCAGATTCGCTGAACCACCCGTTGCTGGGCGGCTGTCTCCGGCGCCAGAGGCACCGGGCCTGGCAGCACTCGCTCTGGGGCCACTCTCGCCCTCGGCTCGATGCTCATCTGGGGCCACCTCCCGACCCACGGCCTACGTAAATTGACACTTAATAGTGCCGTCCCGATCGTCGTCAGAGAGGGGTTTTCTGTCAACTGGTACTTAACAAAACCAGCATGGGTCCCCCGCCGCCCGATCGGCGGCAGCCGTGAACCCGCGACTTCCCGCAGGTGAATCCGGTGTTACGGAGCGTGGATCATCTAGAGTCCGAACGGTTCGGTCAGTTCGGGAGAGATGCGGGGAGCGAGCCGGTGTGGGTGCCAAGATCCGTGGTCGTGGCCTTGTCGGTGGCCGCGGGACTGCCCGCGCCGCCCGACGCGACGCAGGCGGCGGCCGGTTACTGCCAGCTACCGGATCACTCCCAGCCGTCCATCCCGGGCGAGGCTTACCTGATCGATACTGCTTCCTCACCCGACTGGATTCATCCCAATCCGCCGCCCGTCGACCGTGAGCCGACGGAGTCCGAACGGCTCGACTTCGCGGGCTTCCCGAACGTCTCGGTCCTCGACGTCGTGGGCCCCGGCGGGGCTCCCCGGCAGAAGGTGATCAGCACCTTCACCACGAACGTGGACCAGATCGTCACCCTCACCAACTCGGTCGCGGTCTCCGACGACGGCGGGCTCGCGTTCGGCCCGGCGAACCTGACGCCGCTCCGCGAGGCCCCCATCCAGCTGCTCGACGGCCGCTACTTCGCCACCGAGTACTACCTGCAGGTCACCGGCCCGCACACCGGCACGCTGGGTGTGCTCACCACCTCGTCGCTGGAGGACGGGGAGAGCTGGGTGCGCTCGGAGGCGGCGCTGACCACGCCCGGCGAGTTGCTGCCCGGCGGGGCCACGCACGGGCTGCCGGTGCAGCTCGCCGACGGCACGATCCTGATCACGATGTACGCCCAGTACCGCGACACCGGGATGTACCAGGCCGAGCTGTACGCCAGCCGGGACGGCGGCCGGACGTTCGAGCGGCGCGGCGTGATCGGGCCGCCGTCCGACGGGCTGGTCTACAACGAGGCGAGCATCGCGCAGACGATGGACGGCAGCCTGCTGGCGGTGCTGCGCCGCGACGGCGGCCGGTTCTCCACGCTGCACCAGAGCCGCTCCACCGACGGCGGGCGCACCTGGTCGCCGGTCGGCGAGCTGCGCTTCGCGGGGCAGGACTGCGTGGTCCGCGGCGTGGCGCCCCGGCTGCTGCTGATGCCGGACGGCGTTCTCGTGCTCAGCGCCGGGCGCCCGGACAACTGGCTGGCCGTCTCCCCCGACGGGCTCGGCGAGGAGTGGCTGGAGCCGCGGGTGACGTACCACAACCGCGACGGGATCTGGCCGGTCCACGGCTCGTCCGGTTACACCGGGATCGCGGCGCTCGGCCCGCACCGGCTGATCCAGGTGTTCGACAACTGCAAGCTGCCGGGCGTGCGCCGCGACGGCCTGCTGGACGAGACCGCCTGCCCGGCGCACGGGCGCTTCGAGAACCACGGCTGGTACGCGATCAAGCGGCAGCTGTTCACGATCGATCCCCCCGGCCCCGGCCTGCTGGACCTGGCCGCGATGCGCCGGAGCGGCCGGTTGAGCGTCGAGACCACCATGCGCTGGACCGGCCGGCCCAGGAGCCGTCCCGGTGGGGCCTTCGACGGCAGCACCGGCTACTGGTCGAGCGCCGTCGCCCGGGGCCGCGGCCGGTACGTGCTGCACCTGGACCGCCCGTACGCGCTGACCCGGATCGGCCTCAGCCTGCGCCCGGGCCATCCGGCCGGGGCCCGCGTGTACGTCTCCGAGGACGGCCGCTCCTGGGGCGAGCCCGTCGTCACGATCACGGACCGGACGGACTACGCGATGCGGTACGAGGAGATCGACCGCACCGGCCGGCACATCAAGATCGTCACTGAGCCGACCTCCGGCTGCGAGCCGGAGCTCGGCCGGACGTGCAGCATGCTCAACGAGATCGAGCTCTACTCGCCGTGAGGCGTCTCCGGCCCCGGGGTCGTCTCCGTGGGCGTGCCGATGGACGATTCGGTGGACGATTCGGTGGGCATCTGCGTGGGCTGGCCACCCCCCGACTGCCGCAACGCGGTCAGGTGCGCCACCAGCGCCGGCTCGGCCGTCCTGGCCAGCGCCACCACCGTCGGCGAGGTCCCGTGGGAGATCTCGACCTTCGTGGCCGCCAGCGTCTGCTGGTGCGCGTTGATCATGGCGGCCGTGAAGTCCTGGTCGAACTCGTCGCGCGGCGAGTCCTGCAGCTCGGCCAGCATCGCGCGCTGGTCGGCGCTCGGGGACATGGGCAGCGGGATGCGGAGCCGCGTGGCCGCGTTGGTCACCTGCGTGTCCAGCTTGGTGTGGTCCACGACGAGCATCTTGCCGATCGCCTTGATCCGCGCCGTGCTCCCCTTGCCCACCCCGAGCTGCCCCGCCTGGACCTCGGCCAGATTGGCCTCGTGGATGCCCCGCATCCAGGCCTTGTCCTGCTCGGACGGCTGGGTGTCGGTACGCGACACCAGGCCCGCGGTGTCCGTCGGCACGTCGGCACAGCCCCCGAGAGCGGCGAGGGCCACGGCGGCCAGCAACAGTGTGCGCATGAGCATTTCCTATAACATTGTGATACGACTCAAATACAGTGCGTAATCACCCCTTCCCCCAAAACCCGACATCCCACCCCCGGGGCGCGCGGAGCCGGGCGCGAACGATAATGACGACGACCATGAGGCCGATGTGACCGGAGCCCGGATGACCCAGCCAGATCCCCGCACGCCCCACCAGCGCAAGCGGGACACCCTCGACCGGCTCGAGAACGACGTGGACGCCTGGGTGGCCACGGCGGACGAGGGCGGGGTGCCGTACCTGGTGCCGTTGTCGTTCCTGTGGGACGGCGCGACCCTGCTGATCTCCACCGTCAGCGCCAGCCGGACCGCTCGCAACCTGCTGGCCTCCGGGCGGCTGCGCGTGGGCGTGGGGCTGGTGCGCGACGTCGTCCTCGTCGAGGGCACGGCCGAGGCCATCCCCGAAGCCGAGATCCCGGCCGAGGTCGGCGACGCGTTCGCGGCGAAGACGGGCTTCGACCCGCGCAAGGAGCCCGAGTCGTACCACTACTTCCGCATCACGCCGGTGCGCCTGCAGGCCTGGCGCGAGGCGAACGAGCTGCGCGGCCGCGACCTCATCCGCGACGGCGGGTGGACTGTCAGTTGAAGGTGACCACCAGGGTTGTGTGGCGCTTCGGGATGACCGCCCCCTCACCGTCGTCGCCGGCGCGCCCGGGATAGGCGTGGATGCGCAGGTCGCCCGTCTCCGGGCGGCCCGCCTCGTTCCACGCCCGCACGTGCCCGGCCAGGTCGGCCGCCAGCGCGGCGCCGCCCGGCCCGTGGCCCTGGGCCGCCAGACCGGGGCCGGTGGGCCCCCGGCCGCGGGCCACGTGCGCGCCCCGCCCTCCGAGCAGCGCGATGGCGTCACCGTCCACGAGGCCGATGCTCATGCCGTACCCCTGCCCCAGCCTGCCGGTCAGGACGCAGCACCGGGAGTCGCGCAGGGCCAGCCACAGCGTGACACCCGGCCCGTACACCACCTCCTCGCCCCCGGCGACGGCGACCTCGTCCGGCTCGGCGTCGAGCGCGGCCAGCACGTCGCCGATCTCGCGCCACTCGGGCAGGCCCAGCATGAGCTCGGGGTCCTGGCGCAGCACCACGATCGCCTCGGGTCCGGCGAACGCCCCGCGCATCCGCATGAACCCGCACGGCGCCGCCGACCGGCTGGCCCAGTGGTCGCCGGCGCGTTCGAGGGCCACCGACACCTGCACGCCCCGCAGGTCGAGCGGCGCCACCAGCCGCCCGCCCGCGCCCAGCTGCTCCAGCCACGCCGGGGCCAGGTCCCACACGCCGACCGTGGCGATCACGCGGTCGTACGGGGCCCGCTCCGCGTACCCCTGGACGCCGTCCGCGCACACCACCTCCACCCGCTCCGCCCCGGCGGCGGACAGGTGCCGTCCGGCCCGCGCGACGATGTCCTCGTCGATGTCGACGCTCACCACGTGCCCGGCGGGCCCGGCGAGGCGGGCCAGCAGCGCCGCGTTGTAGCCGGTGCCCGCGCCGATCTCCAGCACCCGGTGCCCCGGCTCCACGCCGAGCTGGTCGAGCATCGTGGCCATGATCGCGGGCTGCGAGGACGAGCTGATCGGCCGGCCCGCGTCGTCACGTTTGGTGACGATGGGCTCGTCACGGTAGGCGTCCTCGGGGTCGACGCCGGGCACGAAGAGGTGGCGCGGCACCGCCAGCAGCGCGGCGGCCACGGGATCGCTGATGTCCTGGCGTTTCCGCAGGTGCGCCACCATGGCCTGCCTCTGCTCCGCGAAGTCCATGGCCCCCATTCTCCACAGGGAGCTCCAGGAAATCTGAGTAAAGAAACAGCCAAGAAGGGTTGAGCTGGAAAGTTGGGGGAAGGGCAGGCAACTCCTGAACGTCGACCGTGAGGAGGAGCCGTAGTGCTCACCCTGACAGCCAACGCTGCCCAGGCGATCCGCGATCTCACCGCGTCCGCGCCCGAGCCTGCCCAGAGCGGGATCCGCATCTCGTCTCAGGGAGAAGGCGCGAGTTCGCTCACCCTTACGCTGGCCACCGCTCCGGAGCCGGCGGACGAGGTCGTCGAGGCCGAGGGGGCGCGCGTCTACCTCGACCCCGTGGCCGCCACCGTATTGGAGGACAAGTCACTGGACGCCGGAGCCGACGACCAGGGAAGCGTGTCGTTCCTGGTCAAGGATCAGATGGCGTGACATGGGCGCCCGCCGTGCCGCACCGGCACGGCGGGCGCGCCCGTCAGCCGTCGCTGAGGAGCTTGTGGAGGTAGCGCAGCTGCTCCTCCGTCTGGAAGCCGCCGCCGCCCTCGTGGCCGTTCCAGGGCCACACGGAGATCTCCTTCGGGCCCTGCCAGTGGTTGTATCCGGCGAACACGGTCGACGGCGGGCAGACGTCGTCCATCAGCGCCACCGAGTAGAGCGCGGGCACCTGGCCGCGGGCGGCGAAGTTGAGCCCGTCGAAGTACGACAGCGTGCGGAAGACCTGCTCGGCGGTGTCCCTGCGGGTGGAGAGGAAACGCACCAGCTCCTGGTACGGGTCCTTCCCGGTGATCTCGACCGCCCGCCGGAAGTGGGTCAGGAACGGCACGTCGATCAGCGCCGCCTTGACCGCCGGGTGCAGCGCGGCCGTGGCCTGCGCGATGCCGCCGCCCTGGCTGCCGCCCGAGACGACGACCCGGCTCGCGTCCACCGCCGGGTGCTCGAGGGCCGCGTCCACGGCCCTGACGGCGTCGGTGAAGACGCGCCGGTAGTAGTAGTCGTCCGGGTCGAGGATGCCCCGGGTCATCATGCCGGGCGCCTGCGGCGAGGCGCTGCCGTGCGGGTCCCCGGTCGCGCCGGGGCTGCCGGCGTTCGCGCCGCCGTGGCCGCGCGTCTCCATCACGAACACCGCGTACCCGGCCGACGGCCAGAACAGGTGGTCCTTGGCGAACCCGCGACCGCCGCTGTAGCCGATGTAGTGCATCACGCACGGCACCCGGCCCTCGACGCCGCGCGGCACCAGGAACCACCCGTTGATCCGGTGCCCGCCCCAGCCCGAGAAGGACACGTCGAACACGTCGACGGTGGCGAGGGGCAGGTCGTACGGGACGTACTCGGCGCTCAGGTCGAACTCCCTGGCCTCGGCCAGGGTGCGTGACCAGAACGCGTCGAAGTCCGCGGGCTCGTCGCGTTCGGGGAGGTAGCTGCGGAGTTGCTCAAGCGGCAGGTCGAACAGTGGCACGGAATCTCCAGCGTTGTAGAGGGACGCTGATATTTCACCTCATCCCGCCGGTAAGCGCTATCCCACTCCGCGTCCGGAATCCCATCCACCTGACCGAAACCCGTGGGGTGCACTAACGTCCCCTTGTGGCTTCTTTCGCCAGGCTGGCCGGACGGGCGGTGGCGGGCGCCGGAGTGCTGGCCCTGTCGCCGGTCCTCGGGCTGGCCACTTTGGCCGGGATGGCGATGGTGGGCGCGGAGGCGACCACCTTCACGGTGACGGGGCTGGCGGTCTTCGCGTCGGTGTTCTTCCTGGGGCTGCTGCTGTGCGTGCCCAGGCCGAGGGCCGTGTGGGGGCGCTGGTTGCGGGCGTTGGTGATCCTCGGGGTGGAGGCGGCCGTCGTGTGGCCGGTCGGCGTCGCCACGCTGCGCCCGCCGCAGCCCTCCGCTCCCCCGGCGCCGGTGGCGGGGCAGCGCGAGTGGCGGCTGGCGACGGGCTCGGAGCTGGCGTACGTACGGCTCGCGCCGAAGCGGGTCACGCGCCCCGACCCCGTGGTGTTCCTGCACGGCGGGCCCGGCGTGGCCGACCTGGCGGCCTCCTCGGCCTTCTTCAGGAAGCTGACGGCGGACGGCTACCAGGTGTACGTCTACGACCAGCTCGGGGCCGGGCGCTCGGCCCGGCTGCGGGACCCGCGCGAGTACGGCCTGACGCGCGACGTGGAGGACCTGGAGGCCATCAGGCAGACCGTGGGCGCGGACCGGCTGAACCTCATCGCCCACGACTACGGCGCGCAGCTCGCCACCGCCTACCTGGCCGCGCACCCCGACCGGGTGGCGAAGGCCGTCCTGGCCTCCCCCACCGGACTGCCGCCGGAGCGGAAACCGGACGGCGAGGTCGAGCTGGCGGCGATGTTCGGGCCGGGCGGTTCGCCGGATCCGCGCCTGCTCGCCGTCTCCACGCTGCTGCAGGTGGACCCGCAGGCCGCGCACGCCTTCGCGGGTGACCGCGAGCTGGACGCCTACCTCGGCCTCGTCCGTCAGGGGGAGCCGCATCCGTGCCCGGCCGCCGCCACGACCGGATCCGGGGGGTACGTCGGCCTGACCGGGCGGACGGCGCCTTCCTCGCTCCCGTTGAGCCTGTCCGAGGCGAAGTCCCCCGTGCTGATCGTCAAGAGCCGATGTGACGAGGAGGGCTGGACGTCGGCCATGGCCTACCGGCGGGCGCTGCCGTCGGCCACGCTCGCCTACCTCGACGACCAGGCCTCCACGGACGCCTATGCGAGCGAGCCGTACCTCGGGGTCCTGCGGGCGTTCCTGTCCGGGCGCCCGGTGGAGGCGTACGAGGGCGAGCGCCCGCCGCCCGGCTACCGCGGCCCGAGCTGACCGCCGCGCCGGGCGCGGCGGTCAGCCGGGTGAGCAGGGCCGTGCCAGCAGGGCCGGGTCAGCGGGAGGCCGGGCGGCGCTCGGGGTCGCAGCCGCCCGCCTTGGTGCCCGCGACCTTCCACTCCGCCCCGGGGAACGGGCTCATGAAGTGGGTCAGCAGGTCCACCGCGTAGTCCGGCACCTGGCCCCCCGGATCCAGCAGCGACACCATCTGGGGCCCGTCGGCGCCACGCAGCGTGATGGAGCTGGACCCGTTCCCGGCCGCGAAGCCGGGCTTGGCGTCCACCGTCACGCACGCCAGGCTGATCCCCGCCGCCTTGATCTCCTGCTTGGCGCCGATCCGCCGCATCCGCTGGTCGTAGCGGCGCAGCGCGAGCGAGTCGGTGGGGGCCAGCCGCACCGAGTCGCGGAAGACGTCGCTGCCGACCTCCCTGCTCAGCCGCACGTCCAGGGAGACCTCGGGCCGCAGGTCCACCCCCTTGGCGGCCAGCTTGAGCTGCCCGTAGTCGCCCTCGAAGCCGGGCGCGACGTACCCGAGGGCCGGGGGCGCCTTCAGCCCGAACGGGACCTTGCCGGGCCGGATGCGCAGCCACGACACGCGCTGCGCGTCCAGCGACAGGTCCTTGACCGCGCTCGCCTGCAGCCCGAACTTCCCGCCGACGTTGTAGGTGAGGAAGCCCGTCGTGTACGGGACCTCCTTGCTCACGGAGATCTGCTGCGGCGCGACCGCGTCCATCCGCAGCCCCGCGTGCAGTGACAGGCGGCCCGTGGGGACGGGACGGGAGACGAGGTCGAGCGACTGGTCGGGGTTCATGCGGATCGTGGTGTCGGCGGCCAGGTCCTTGACCGCGAACGACACGTCCCCGAGCCTGCCCTGCGGGTCCACGAGGCCGCCCTCCACGCCGAGGTAGCCGTCGAGGGTGCTGACGTTCGACTTGTAGGTGAGCGCCGGCACGCTCAGCCCGGCGGCCGAGGCGTCGGCGTCCACCCCGAACGAGGCCGGCACGTCCGCGAAGCGCAGCTCGCCGGTGCCCTTCCCGGCCAGGGTGACCTTGGCGTCCAGGCGCTTGACGGCCGCGGAGTTGTTGACGCGGATGCGGGTCTGGGCGCCGTACGTGCCCTGGACGGACACCGAGGCCGGCACGGGGTCGATCGACACGTGCCCGCGCAGGTCACCGGCCTCGGCCTGCACGTCGAGCGCGCCGAGCGTGGCGGCGGGCTCGATGCGGTACGCGGCCTGCACGGCGTTGCCCTGCGCCACGCCGAACGGCCCCAGCGACATGCTGGTGATCTGGGAGGGCAGCCCGGTCAGGGTGGCCCTGGCCTTGACGGGCACGGGTGACAGGACGCTGCTGGCGAGATAGACGCCGAGGCTCTTGCGCCGCGGGCTGAACCCCGAGAACGCGAACGTCTTACCCGTCATGTCCACGGTCACCTGGTCCGGCAGCCCGCTCACGTCCAGGTATCCCTGCAGGCCGAAGCAGCCCCGATCCGGCGTGCAGAACGGCCCCTGGGAGCAGCCCGCGGATCCGGCCGCACAGCCGCCGTCCACCAGGGACACGCCGCCGGGCACGGCGGGCGCGGCCCGCATGCGGTCGAGCGCCCCGGCCTTGCCGAGCCAGGCGCGAGCGCGCACGTCCAGGCGCGAGCCGGCGTAGGTGAGCTTGCCCCCGTCGGAGGTGACCGACAGGCGGCCGGGCACGGGCCCGAGCGTGCCGATCAGGCCGAAGCGGGCGTCACCCTGCGTGACGTCGGCGTCCACGGCCAGCCTCTGCCGGGCCGAGCGGAAGTCCGCGCTGAACCCCTGCGCCGCCGGGGTGAACCCGACCTGCTTGAGCCCCTTGACCAGCACGCTGGCGTCCAGGTCACCGGTGGCCTGGCTGTAGTGCGCCGACAGGTGCGGCCCGGTGGGGGCCTTGGCGCCGTCGTGGTTGGTGAACGCCACCTCCGCCGACCCGACCGGCCCGGACAGGCCGCGGAAGCGGTACGACGCCGGGTCCCACGAGGCGTCGAAGCGGGCCGGCACGCCGCTGACCTCGGCGGCGGCCCTGGCGTACCGGTCGCCGATCTTGACCCTGGCCAGGGCCGAGACCTTGGCCACCGGCGCGTCCGCGGTCCAGGTGAGGGTCCGGGCGCCCGTGTCGGCGACCAGCTCGACGCTCTTGCGCACGCCCTCGACGGTCGCCTCCAGGTCCTCCCCGGACGGCGAGGTCACGTGCGCTTTATTGGCATAAATCTTGATCTGGTCAATCTTGGCGGACGTGGCGACCTTGACGGTCGAGCGCTCGCCCAGCTCCCACGAGGCCTTGACGTCGTCGCGCACGCCCAGGACGGTGCCGTCGACGGTGGGGCCCGTCTCGAGATTCGTGTAGGCGGCGCGGATGCTGCGGATCACGCCGCTGGCCTGGTATTCGGCCTTCCGGCTCGCGGGGTCGAGGGTGACGTCCACGGTGGCGGGCGTGTTGGAGATCTCCAGGCGGGCCACGTGGGTGCCGTCGATGCTGGCCGCGCCCACGAACGAGCGCCCGCTGGAGCCCACCTCCAGGTGGGCGTGCGGCACGGCCCCGTACGTGACGTCGAACCCGGACAGCCCCGACAGCAGCCCCGACACCCCCACCGCGTCACCCTTCTTGATCATGGTGACGTGGCCGCCGCGCGGGCTGGAGATGGCGCCCTCGTTGCGCTGGAGCACCACGGCGAACCGGCCGATGGGTGAGCTGGTCGTGTGCGTGACGCGGTGCTCGGCCAGGTCGTTGACCAGGCGCACCTTGGCCGGCAGGTCGCTCAGCTCGGTCCTCAGCACGGTCTTGTCCGCGGCCCGGTCGAAGAAGAGCAGAGAGGCCGCCCCGGCCCGGCCCTTGGCGGACTCGACGGTCAGGGTCTGCTTGCCGTCCGCGGCCGCGTACTTGGCGGTCAGGGTCGGCGGCACCTTCCTGACCTGGGCGCTCAGCACCCTGGCCAGCTTGCCGTCACGGTAGGTGAAGCTGTGCAGCCGGGCGCGGGCGATCGAGGACGGGCTGGTGAAGCGGACCTCGCCGTCCGACAGCCGCACCGAGGCGCGGGCGGGCATGCGGTCGAGCACGGCCTGGGTGAACTGGCGGCCGTTCACCGCCAGCGCCTCCAGCTTGGCGGGCGCGGAGGCGTGGACGTCCAGGGAGGGCGAGTCGAGCGCGGCGGTCACGCTGAGCTTCTCGGTGGCGGGCGTCTGGCGCAGGCTCACCACGCTGCGGCCGGTCAGCCCCGCGACCAGGGCCGCGGACTTCCCGGGATCGGTACGCTTCACGCTGGCCTTGACCTGTTTGCCCGTCAGGTCGACGCCGAACGTCCCCCAGTCGAAGGCCGACAGCGACGCGCCGTGCCGCAGGCCGTCGAACCCGACCGACACCTTGCCGTCGTACTCGGCCCAGACCAGCGCCTTGACCTGCCCCTGCGACAGCCGCTTGACCGCGAACCCCAGCCCGGCCGCCCCCTCCAGGGGGTTGGCCGTGGGCACGAGGTCGGCGGCCAGGTCGGGCCTGCCGTCGCCGGTGACGTCGGCGACGGCCGGTGTGGCGACCGGCTGCGAGATGGAGCAGGAGACCGGCACGGCCTCGCTCTGGACGCAGAGCCGGTACGTCAGCCCCGGCACCACCTTGCCCAGCCCACCCAGCCCGTCGAAGGCCTTGAGGATCGGCGCCAGCGGCTTGATCAGCGTCAGCGGCTCGGCGTCCGCCGTGTCGGGCAGCACACTCCGGACGTCGGGCGCCTGCCTGCCGAAGCCCTGTTCCTCCTGGACGGAGGCGGCCTCGGAGGTGACCTCGTCGATGAGCCGCGGCCCGGCGGGCGTGGTCACCTCGGGCTCGTCGGGCCCCACCCGCCCGGTGCCCGCCGGCCTGACGGCGAGCGAGGGCCGGGTGGGAACGCTGACCGCGGCGGCCGGCGGCTCCTGCACGGCGGGCACGGGCTGGACCCTCACCTGGGTGTGGCCCAGCGTCTGGGCCTGGGCACTCGGTGGCAGGGCCACCAGGACTGTGGCGCTTGCGATGGACGTCGAAGCGAGCACGCGCAGAAGGGCGTGCGGCATGAAACGTTCTCCCCCGGACCGGTCTAATTCATCCCATCAGAAACATAGGTCACGATGCGACCACATCTCCTCACAGGTAGTCAAACCCGCCTGCACATGGGACCCCAATTTTCAGGATCGCTGTCAAGCGGTTGAGTCTCCATCTAGGGGAGGCGGGAAGGTGGAGACATGGCGCTCTACTCCATCGGTGACCTGGCCCGGCGCACCGGGCTGACGGTCAAGACCATCCGGTTCTACTCCGATCGGGGGATCGTGCCGCCTACCGACCGCAGCCCCACCGGGTACCGCCTTTACGACCTCGACGCCGTCGCACGCCTGGAGCTCGTACGGACGCTGCGCGACCTGGGAGTGGACCTGCCCACGATCCGGCGGGTCGTGGCACGCGAGGTCTCGCTCCCCGAGGTCGCCGCGGCGCACGCCGAAGCGCTGGCCGTGCAGATCCGCACACTCCGGCTGCGGCGCGCGGTGCTCACGGCGGTGGCCAGGCGCGGCTCCAGCCCCGAGGAAATGGATCTCATGCACAAACTGGCAAGACTCTCCGAGGACGAACGCCGCCGCCTCGTCGACGACTTCCTGGAGGCCGCCTTCGACGGCCTGGACACCGTTCCGGGGTTCGCCGGGATCATGCGCTCGATGACGCCCGAGCTGCCCGACGACCCCTCGCCCGAGCAGGTGGAGGCCTGGGTGGAGCTGGCCGAGCTCGCGCAGGACCCGGACTTCCGGGCCGCCGTCCGGCGCATCCTCGCCCGGCACGCGGCCGAACGAGGCGAGGCCGACGCGCCCCCGCGCCCCGGCCCCGCCGCACTGGCCCGCGACCACGCCCGCCCGGCCCTCGCGGCAGGTCTCGCCCCCGAGGCCCCCGAGGCGGACTCCGTGGTGGCGGCGGTCGCGGCCGCGTACGCCCGCGACCTCGGCCTCCCGGACGACCCCGCCCTCCGGCGGCGGCTGCTGGACCGGCTGGAGGAGGCGGACGACCCGCGCAGGGACCACTACCTCGAACTGCTGGCGGTGATCAACGGCTGGCCTTCGCCGGAGCCGCTGAGCCCCGCCCTCGGCTGGTTCACCGAGGCCCTGCGCGCCCGCCTGAGCTGACGTTCCCGGCGGGTCCAGTACGGTTTCGCCGTGATCTCTGAGCTCGGTCGAGTGTGTGGAGATGGGCGGTGGCCAAGCGTCTGGGCTTGCGGGTCGTGGGGCGGCTGTGGGTCGGCCGGGGCCGGATTCGTGTGGTGTGGGTCGGCACGGCTCAACTCGAGGACGGCGGTCAGACGGCCTCGGCGGGCTCGACCACCGCGTCCGGTCCCGGGAAGACGAGTTGCTCGTGTCCGTCCTTGAATCGCACCAGGAACGGTGGCGTGCCGTTCTCGCCCCGGGTCTCGATGATCTCGCCTATCCGGTCTCCGTGGCCGACAACGTTGCCGTGGACGATCAGGTGGTCACCGACGTTCGCGCGCATGATGAGTTCCTCTCAGCTGGTCTTGGGCAACTTTGAGGTTCCTTCCCACATTGCACCCGAAGGGCCGCCCCGCAAAGGGCATGCCTTTCTCATGCCGCGTCTTATAGAAATCTGCAAGCCCGACCCGGCGCCCTACGAGCTGGTCGCCGCCGCTAGGGCAGGAAGGCGTCCAGGGCGGCCAGGTCGTCGGGGGTGAGCTCGACGGCTGCCGCGTCCAGGTTCTCCTCCAGGTGGGCGAGCGACCCGGTGCCCGGCGTGGGCAGGATGACGGGCGAGTGGTGCAGCAGCCACGCCAGCGCCACCTGACCGGCGCTCGCCCCGTGCCGCCGCGCCGCCTCCGGCAGGCCGTCGCGGACCAGCGAGCCGTTGCCCAGGGGGAACCACGGCAGGAACGCCAGCCCGCGCTCCTCGCACGCCCGCAGCACCGGCGCGGACTCGCGGTCCAGCAGGTTGAAGCGGTTCTGCACCGAGGCGATCTCCGTGATCTCCAGCGCCCGCTCCAGCTCCTCCACGGTGACCGTGTCGAGGCCGATGTGCCGGATCTTGCCCTCCTGCCGCAGCTCGGCCAGCGTGCCGAGCTGGTCGGCCAGCGGCACGTCCGGGTCGATCCGGTGGAGCTGGTAGAGGTCGACGGTGTCGGTCTTGAGCCGGCGCAGGCTCGCCTCGCACATGGCGCGCAGCCGCTCGGGCCGCCCGGAGACGTGCCAGACGTTGGGGCCCGTACGGACGACGCCGCCCTTGGTCGCCACCACCAGATCGTCCGGGTACGGGTGCAGCGCCCGCGCCACCAGCTCTTCGGCCAGGTCGGGCCCGTAGTTGTCGGCCGTGTCGACGAGCGTCACCCCGCGTTCCACGGCGCGGCGCAGGATGGCGACGGCCTCGTCCGGGTCGAGGCGCGGCCCCCAGTAGCCGGGCCCGGTGAGCATGCCGGTGCCGTACCCGAGCCGGTTGACCCGCAGCTCACCGGCGATGTCGAAAGTCTGACTGGTCACTGTGCCCTCTCAGTAGCTGTGGTCCGCCGTGACGTCGGCGGAGGCCGACACCGCCCGCTCGGCCGCGCCGCCGCGCAGTGCGAGCACGATCATGGACAGCGTGTCGACGATGGTGAGGTGGGCCAGGCGGCTGGCGACCGCCTCCATCCCGAAGACGAGGTCCTGCCCGCCGCCGACGAGCACCCAGGTGCTCTCCTCGGCCAGCGGCGAGCTGGCGTAGCTGGTGATCGCCACGACCCGCGCCCCGGCGGCGCGGGCGCGGCGGGCGGTGTCGACGGTGGAGCGGGTGGCCCCGCTGTGGCTGATCGCCAGGCAGACCGACGGCTCCGGCAGCAGCTCGGCGGCCAGGTGCGCGGTGAGCGGGTCGGGCGGCAGGTCCACCGGCAGGCCGAGGGCCCGCAGCCGGTAGGCGGCGTCGACGGCGACCGCTCCCGACAGGCCGGTGGCGGCGAACAGCACCCGGGCGGCCCCGCTGAGCGCCCCGGCGGCGGCGTTCAGGTCGTCGCGCGACAGTGTGGCGCCCAGCCCGCCGAGCGCCTCCTGCGCCGCCCGTACGGTCGCGGCCAGCGGGTCGCGGTCGTCCTGGGGCTCAGGCACTCGCGGCGTCTCGCGGGCGGAGGCGATCTTCAGCTCCTGGTAGCCGCCGAACCCGAGCCGCCGGCACGCCCGTACGACGGTGGACGCCGACGTGCCGGCCAGCCGCGCCACGTCGCTCACGCTCAGGCGGACGAGCCCGGCGCCCTGGTCGAGCACCACCTGCGCGACCCGCGCCTCGGCGTCGTGCAGTCCGGAGAGCCTGGCCCGCACGGTAGCCGTGAGGGAATTGCGTTCCATTGCGGCAGAGTACCAGAGAACGAAATTCCGTCTTGATACCGTGGTGGGCATGCGTCCCATGGAGCAGCGGACGATCCTCGTCACCGGCGCGACCGACGGGCTCGGCCGGGCGCTGGCCGCCGACCTGGCCGCACGCGGCGCGACCGTCCTCGTGCACGGCCGCGACGACCGGCGCGGCCACGACACGCTGGCGGAGATCCGGGCCGCCGTCCCCGCCGCGCGGCTGCACTGGTGCCGCGCCGACCTGGCCTCGCTCGACGAGGTACGCGAGCTCGCGCAGGCCGTCTCGGCCGACCACAAGGACCTCGACACGCTGGTGAACAACGCGGGGATCGGCACGACCGTGCCGGGCGGCGGGGCGCGGCAGGAGAGCGCGGACGGCCACGAGCTGCGCTTCGCGGTCAACTACCTGGCCGGCTACCTGCTCACCCGGCTCCTGCTGCCGGTGCTGCGCGAGTCGGCCCCGTCCAGGATCGTCAACGTCAGCAGCCTCGGCCAGGCCCCGATCGACTTCGGCGACGTCATGCAGGCCGCCGGCTACAGCGGGGTGCGCGCGTACTGCCAGAGCAAGCTCGCGCAGGTGATGTTCACCGTGGACCTGGCCGAGGAGCTGGCGGGCACCGGGGTCACCGCCAACGCCCTGCACCCGGCCACGTACATGCCGACCAAAATGGTCGCCACACCGGTCAGCGAGCTGCGGGAGGGCGTGGAGGCCACGTCGCGGCTGATCACCGACCCCGAGCTCGACGAGGTGTCCGGGCGCTTCTTCGACGGCCTGCGGCCCTCGCAGGCGCTGGAGCAGGCGTACGACGCCGGGGCGCGGGCCCGGCTGCGCGAGCTGTCGGAAAACCTGTCGAAGGCGCGGCCACCGGCTCACTAGCGTTTGCCGGTGCACATCTATCTGGAGACCGGGCGGCTGATCCTGCGCCGCTTCACCGAGTCCGACGCCGGCCACCTCTTCACCCTCCACAACGACCCCGAGGTCATGGAGTTCCTCAACGGCGGCAAGCCCACGCCGCGCGAGGTGATCGTCCGGGAGACGCTGCCCAGGTTCATCGATTCGGGTTTCTTCGCGGCCGTCGAGAAGCCGTCCGGGGCGTTTCTCGGGTGGTTCCACCTGCGCGCACCCAAGGGCTCGCCGGACGACGAGCCGGAGCTGGGCTACCGGCTGCACAAGTCGGCCTGGGGCAGGGGGTACGCGACCGAGGGCTCGCTCGCGCTGATCGACAAGGCGTTCCGGGACCTGGGCGCGCGCCGGGTCTACGCCCAGACCATGGCCGTCAACGTGCGCTCGCGGCGGGTCATGGAGAAGTGCGGGCTGCGGCACGCCCGTACGTTCCACCTGGAGTGGGAGGACCCGCTCCCGGGGGCCGAGCACGGCGAGGTGGAGTACGAGCTGACGCGCGCCGAATGGGAGACGCGCTGACCCCCAACCTGGTGCACTGGTCGGACCAGTCGCTAGGGTGCCTCGTATGGGATATGACGCGCTGTTCCGCCTGGATGGGCGGCGGGCCGTGGTGATCGGGGCGGGGAGCGGGATCGGCCGGGAGGCGGCGCTGGCGCTGGCCGCCCATGGGGCTTCCGTGGTGTGCGCCGACCGCGACCTGGCCTCGGCCGAGGAGACCGCCGCCGCGTGCGGCGGCGACGCCCGGCTGCTCGACGTGCTGGACGCCGCCGAGGTGCAGAGGGCCGCCGGGGAGGAGCCCGCCGACGTGCTGGTGTTCACGGCCGCCACGAACGTCCGCAAGCGGCTGCTCGACTACTCCGGTGAGGAGTTCGACCGGGTGGTGGGGCTGAACCTGCGGGCCTCGTTCGACGTGGTGCGGGCCTTCGGGGCGGGCATGGTCGAGCGCGGGCGCGGGTCGATCATCGGGTTCGCCTCGATCCGCGCGTCCGTGACCGAGCCGGGGCAGAGCGTCTACTCGGCCACGAAGGCGGGCCTGGTGCAGCTGCTGCGGACGGCGGCGGCCGAGTTCGGGCCGCACGGGGTGCGGGTGAACGCCATCGCGCCCGGCGTGGTGGAGACGCCGCTGACCAGGCAGATCAAGGACAACCCCGACTGGTACGCCGCGTACGCGAACAAGAGCGCGCTCGGCCGGTGGGCGACGGCGCGGGAGATGGCCGGCGCGGTGGTCTACCTGGCCGGCGACGCGGCCAGCTTCGTGACCGGCTCGGTCCTGTACGTGGACGGCGGCTGGACCGCCGTGGACGGCCGCTTCGACCCGCCCAACTAGAAAGGCGCCGGCGACCGGGTCCCGCGACCCGGTCGCCATGACCACCCGCTAGGCGGGCCGGATAATCGCCATCCGGGTCACCGTCAGCTCCTCGATGGCGAAGCGGGGCCCCTCGCGCCCGATCCCGGAGTCCTTCACGCCGCCGTACGGCATGTTGTCCGCCCGGAACCCCGGCACCTCGTTGACCACCACTCCCCCGGCCTCGATCCGCTCGATGGCCGCGAACGCCGTGGCCAGCGACCGGGTGAACACCGAGGCGTGCAGGCCGTACCGCGACTCGTTGACGGCGGCGAAGGCGGCGTCGAGGTCGGGCACCGGGCGCACGCACACCACCGGCCCGAAGATCTCCTCGTCCCAGGCGGCGGCCCCGTCGCCGACGCCCGCGAGCACGGTCGGCGCGATGGCCCGGCCGTCGCGGTGCCCGCCCGTGACCACTTCGCCCCCCGACTCCGCGATCCACTCCAGCACGCGGTCCGTGGCGGCCTCGTCGATGAGCGGGGCGACGCGGGTCTCCGCCAGGCGGGGGTCGCCGACCGTGACGTTCTTGACGCGGTCGGCCAGCAAGGACACGAACCGCTCCCGTACGGGCTCCTCGACCAGCACCCGCTGGACGGAGATGCACGCCTGGCCGGAGGCGTAGTAACCGCCGCGCACGACGGCGTCGGCGGCGGCCTCCAGGTCGGCGTCGGCCGCCACGACGAGCGCCGCGTTCGACCCCAGTTCCAGCAGGACCTTGGTGGGGGCGGCGTTGCGGGCGATGGCGTGCCCGGCGGCGGCCGAGCCGGTGAACGAGACCGCGCCGATCCGGCGGTCCTCCACCAGCGTCCTGCCGACCTCGACGTCCCCGGTGACGAGCTGCACGGCGGCCGGGGGGAGCGCGTCCGCCGACCGGATGAGGTGCACCAGCCAGAGCGTGGCCAGCGGGGTCGCGGGCGCGGGCTTGACGATCACGGGGCAGCCCGCGGCCACGGCCGGGGCGATCTTGTGGGCGGCGAGGAGCAGCGGGTAGTTGAAGCCGGTGATCCCGACGACCACGCCGATCGGGCGGCGCGTCCAGAACCCGACCAGCCCCTCCCCCGAGGGCAGCAGGTCGAGCGGCACGGTCTCGCCGTGCAGCCTGGCGACCTCCTCGGCGGCCGTGGCCAGCGTGACGAGCGTCCTGGCGACCTCGACCCTGCAGTCGACCAGCGGTTTGCCGGTCTCGAGGACGAGCAGCCGCTCGAACTCCTCCCGGTTGGCCGCGAGCGCGTCGTGGGCCTTCATGAGGGCGGCGCGGCGGGCGTGCGACGGGAGCGCCGCCATGGCGGGCGCGACGGCCAGGGCCGCGTCCACGGCCCGCCGGGCGAGACCGGCGTCGCCCCTCGGGGCCGTGGCCACGAGGGAGCCGTCGTACGGGAAGGTGACGTCGTCGGTTTCCGCCGTCTCCACCCACCCGTCGCCGATGGGCAGGCCGGACGGCCATGCGGTGTCGATGCTCATGCTCGCTTCCGTTGGGCGCTGGGGAACACGTCGAGGTAGGCGGGCGCGTCCTCGTGGCCGGTGGCGGCGAGGACGGCGTGCGCGATGGCGCGGCTGAACACGTCGGCCCCCGCCGCCAGGACCTCCTGCAGGGTGTCGTGGTCGGGCTCGGGGCCGGCGCAGGTGGCCAGGCCGAAGATCGTATCGCCGTCGGTCATGGTGTGGGCCGGCCTGATCGCCCTGGCCAGGCCGTCGTGGGCGACCGCGGCGAGCTTGCCGCACTGGGCCTTGGTGAGGGTGAGGTCGGTGGCCACCACGCCGATGGTGGTGTTGAAGGAGGGGGCGTTCTGCGGGCGCCAGGCGTCGATCTCCGCCTGGAGCGGGGGCTGGAGGTGGTCGAACTCGCCTGGCAGGCCGTACCTCGCGCCGGCGAGCGTGCCGTCGCGGGGGTCGAGGACCGAGCCTACGGGGTTGGCGACGACCAGGGCCGCCACGGTGGCGCCGCCGGGCAGGACGACGCTCGCCGTCCCCACCCCTCCGGCCAGCCCACCGGCCCTGGCCCCGGTCCCGGCCCCGACCGACCCATTCCCCACCCCGCCGTCGAGGGTGACGGTCCCTCGGACGGGGACGACGCCGTCCGGCGAGCCCGTCCCGCTCCTCCCCCGAGGGACCCCCGCCACGGACGGCGGGAGAGCGGCCGACCCACCGTCCGGGGTGGCGGCGTCGTGGGCGGCGGTGCCGAAGGTGGCGTCCGGGACGGCGCGGAACGTGCCACCGCGCCCCAGGTCGAAGATGACCGCCGCCGGCACGATGGGCACCACCCCGCCGGCCACCGGATACCCGATGCCCGCGTCCGCCAGCCGCTCCACCACCCCGCAGGCCGCCGACAGCCCGTACGCGCTCCCGCCCGTCAGCACCACGGCGTGCACGCGCGACACCAGGTTCCGCGGATCCAGCAGCTCGGTCTCGCGGGTCCCGGGAGCGGCGCCCCGCACGTCCACCCCCGCCACGGCCCCCGAAGGAGGGGCCAGGACGACGGTGGTGCCCGTGCGGTAGCCGCCGCCGACCTGCTGCGCGTGGCCGACCCGGAGCCCGGCCACGTCCGTCAGCGAGTTGGAAGGCCCAGCGCGCATCAGAAGTCCCCGTTGAGGAAGCGCCGGGCCGCCTCGGCGAAGACGCGGGTGCACTGGACGATCTCGGCCACCTCCACGAACTCGTCCGCCTGGTGCGCGATCCACTTCCCGCCGGGCCCGTACACCACGGACGGGATCCCGCCCCAGTGCGTCAGCACGGTCCCGTCCGTGGACCCGGGCACCCCGCCGTAGACGGGCTCCGCGCCGGTGACGGTACGGTGGGCGGCGGCCAGCGCGGCCACCACCGGGTCGGACACGGGCACGTCCACCGGCGGCCGGTCCACCAGCACCGACACCTCGGCGGCGATCCCGTCGTAGGAGGCGAGCGCGGCCACCCGGTCGGCGATCAGCTTGTGCTCGACCCCGGGGATCGTCCGCACGTCCACGAAGACCGAGGCGGCCGCCGGGATCACGTTCACCTGTTCCTCGGAGCCGGCCCGCAGCACGGTCGGCGTCACGTACACCTCGCCGAGATGCTCGTGCGCCGGGTGCCGTCCCTGCAGCTCCTCCTGCAGCGACCCCAGCCCCACCAGCAGCGAGCCCACGGCGGGGAGGGGGTTGCGGCCGTGCTGCGGCATGGCGCCGTGCGCCATCTTGCCGGCGAAGTCGACGCGCAGCCGCAGCGCGCCCTTGGCCACCGCGCAGATCTCGCCCGCCTCGGGCTCGGCGACGATCGCGCCGTCCACGTCGGCGGTCAGCCCCTCGGAGACGAAGTGGTGCGCGCCGATCATGAGGCCTTCCTCGTCGGCCAGCGCGCACACCTTGATCCGCCCGGGGAACGGTCCAGCCAGCTGCAACGCGCGGGTGGCGTAGAGGGTCGCGGCCAGGCCGGACTTCATGTCGGCGCTGCCCCGCCCCCACAACCTCCCGTCGCGGATCTCCCCGCCGAACGGGTCGACGGTCCAGGTGGACAGGTCGCCCTCGGTCACCACGTCCGTGTGGCCCTCGAACATCAGGGTCGGCCCGGCACCGCCGCCGCCCTCGACCACGGCCACCACGTTCGGCCGGTCCGGCTCCACCTCGTACACGGTGGGCTCCCAGCCCCACTCCCGCATCTTGGCGGCCACCAGCTCGGCGGCGGCCCGCTCACGCCGCCCGGGGTCGTTGGTGCTGGGGATCCGCACCAGCTCCTGGGTGAACCCCACCACTCCGTCGGCATCGACGTCGATCAAAACAATCCCTCCAGAGTCGGTACGGCCTGCAGCAACGTACGTGTGTAGGCGTGGGCGGGCGCGGCCCAGACCTCGTCCACCGGCCCGCTCTCCACGATCTCCCCCTGGCTCATGACCGCGACCGTCTCGCACACGTGCCGCACCACGGACAGGTCGTGCGAGACGAACACGAGCGTGAGCCCCAGCTCGTCCACGAGATCGGCCAGCAGGTTGAGTATCTGCCCGCGCACGGACACGTCCAGCGCGCTCACCGGCTCGTCGGCCACCAGCACCTTCGGCCGGGGCGCGAGCGCGCGGGCGATGGCGATGCGCTGGCGCTGCCCGCCGGAGAACTGGTGCGGGTAGCGTTCGGCGGCCGAGGCGGGCAGCCCGACCCCCTCCAGCAGCTCGGTCACCCGGTCGCCGACCGGCAGGCCGAGCGCGACGAGCGGCTCGGCGACCAGGTCCCGGACGCGCATGCGGGGGTCGAGCGAGCTCATCGGGTCCTGGAAGACGATCTGCAGGTTCTCCCGCAGGAAGCGCAGCCGACGTTCCGGCTTGCCGGCGATCTCCTGCCCGTCGAAGAGGATGGACCCGCCGGTCGGCTGATCGAGCCCGCACAGCAGGCGCAGCAGCGTCGACTTGCCGGAGCCGGACTCGCCGACGATGCCGTACCGCTCGCCCCGGCCCACCGTGAGCGACACGTCCTTGAGCGCGTGCACGGCGGCGCCCGCCTTGGTGAGCGAGGTGCGGGGCCGGTGGTAGACGCGGCTGAGGTCGCGGGCCTCAATCAGCGGGGTGCCAGCATGCGTGGGCATGGCCGTCTCCTGTCAGCGCGGGTACGGTCTCGCACTCGGCGGTGGCGTGCGGGCAGCGGTTGCGGAAGACGCAGCCGCCGGGGAACTGCCCGGCCGGCGGCACGCTGCCCTTGATGGTGGGCAGCCGGGTGCCGCGCGGGGTGAGCCTGGAGGCGGCCAGCAGGCCCTCGGTGTAGCGGTGGCGGGGCCGGGTGAAGACCTCGCGGATGGGGCCGCTCTCGACGACGCGGCCCCCGTACATGACCAGGACCCGCTCGCACACCGACGCCACGACGGCGAGGTCGTGGGTGATGAACAGCAGCGCGGGCGCGACCTCGGCGATCAGCCCCAGCATCTGCTTCTGCACGGTGACGTCGAGCGCCGTGGTGGGCTCGTCGCAGATGAGCAGGCTCGGCTCGTTGGCCAGGGCGATGGCGAGCATGACGCGCTGGCGCTGGCCGCCGGAGAGCTGGTGCGGGTACGCGCGGGCGATCTGCGCCGGTTCGGGCAGGCGTACGCGTTCCAGCAGGTCGAGTGCCTTCTCCCGGGCCCGCGCGCGCGGCGTGCCGTGCAGGGTCATGACCTCGGCGACCTGGGCGCCGATGCGCATGAGCGGGTTGAGCGCGGTCATGGGCTCCTGGAAGACCATGGAGACGTCCTGGCCGCGCAGCCGCTTCAGCCGGCTCTCGGGCACGCCGACCAGGTCGTTCCCGCCCATCGTGGCCGTGCCCGAGGCGGTGACGCCCTCGGGGAGCAGGCCCATGAGCGACAGCGCGGTCAGCGACTTGCCGGACCCGGACTCGCCGATCAGCCCGACCCGCTCGCCGGGCCCGATGGAGAACGACACCTCGTGCACCAATTCGAGGGAATCGGCCCGTACGGTCAGCCCCTCAACTCTCAGCACGGACCCTCCTCAGCTTCGGGTCGAGGTAGTCGCGCAGGCCGTCCCCGAGGAGGTTGAAGCCGAGCACCGCGAGCGCGATCGCCAGGCCGGGCCACAGCGCCAGGCGCGGGGTCGAGAACAGCAGCTCCTGCGACTCCTGCAGCATCCGCCCCCACGACGGGGTGGGCGGGCGGGTGCCGAAGCCGAGGAACGACAGCGCCGCCTCGGCCAGGATCGCGATCGCGAACGACACCGACGCCTGCACGATGAGCACGGAGCCGATGTTCGGCAGCACGTGGCGCATCGCGATGGCCGGGCGGCGGCGCCCGGCGGCCCTGGCGGCCAGGATGTAGTCGGTCACCATGACCTGGAGCGTGGCGGCGCGGGCCACCCGGGCGAACGCGGGCACGGTGGCCACGCCGATCGCGATCATCGCGGTGAGCGTGCCCGGCCCGTAGACCGCACCGAGCATGACGGCCAGCAGCAGCGCCGGGAACGCGAACACCAGGTCGTTGACCCGCATGATCAGCTCGGAGAGCCAGCCGCGCGGCGTCATCCCGGCGATCATGCCGAGCGGCGTGCCGATGACGGCGGCGATGCCGACGGCCACGATGCCCACGTAGAGCGTGGTCCGGGCGCCGACCATGATCTGGCTGAAGGTGTCGCGGCCGAACTTGTCGGCCCCCAGCAGGTAGCCGCCGCCCGGCTGCCGCAGCTTGCGCGCCGCGTCCACGAGCGTCGGGTCGTGCGGCGTCCAGAAGAACGACACCGCCGCCGCCAGCACCACGAGCCCGACGAGCACGCCACCGACCAGCAGCCCGGCGTTCATCCGGCCCCTCATCGCAGCCTCGGATCGAGCACGCGGTAGGCCACGTCCACCACGAAGTTGATCAGCAGGACGGCCGCCACCAGCACCATCACCACACCTTGGACGAGCAGCAGGTCACGCCCGGCGACGCCGTTGAGCAGCAGGTCGCCGAGCCCGGGGATGACGAAGACCCGCTCGACCACGACCGCGCCGATCAGCAGCGTGGCCAGTTGCAGGCCGAGCACGGTGACGACGGGGATCGAGGCGTTGCGCAGGCCGTGCCGCCACAGGGCGCCGGTGCTGCCCCGGCCCTTGGCGCGGGCCGTGCGCAGGTAGTCCTCGCGCATCACGTCGAGCACGGCGCTGCGCACGTACCGGGTCAGGACCGCGCCCTGTACGAGGCCGAGCGACAACCACGGCAGCAGCAGGCTGAGCAGCCACTGCGCCGGGTTCTCGGCGATCGGCACGTAGCCGCCGGACGGCAGCGCCTGGGCCTGCACCGCGAACACGAACACCAGCAGGATGCCCGCCAGGAACGCCGGGATCGCGATGCCGACCTGGCTGAGCGCGCTGATGGCCGCCCCGAGCGGGTTGCGGTGGTGCACGGCCGCGAACGTGCCGAGCGGCACCGCGATGACCAGCGCCACCAGCATCCCGCCGAGCACCAGCACGGCCGTGACGCCGAGCCGGTCGCTGATCTGCGGGCCGATGGGCGAGCTGGTCACGTACGAGGTGCCGAAGTCGCCGTGCAGGAGCCCGCCGAACCAGTCGAAGAACTGCACGACGGGCGGCCGGTCGATGCCGAACTGCTTGCGCAGCGCCGCCACCGCGTCGGGCGTGGCGTTCACGCCGAGCGCGACCTCCGCCGGGTCGCCGGGCAGCAGCGCCATGAACGCGAACACCACCACGCCCGCCACGACGGTGCTCGCGACGAGCACCGCCAGGCGTTTGATCAGGTAAAGCGTCACTGCTGCTTGGAGAGCGCGGTGAAGTCGAAGGACTCCGCGATGGCGTTCTTCGGCAGCCCGGTGACGCCCTTCTTCGCCACGATCAGGTTGGGGAAGAGGAAGAGCCAGTCGGCGGCCGCGTCGTCGGACAGCAGCTTGGCGGCCTTCTTCAGGTCGTCGGTCTGCTGCTGCTCGGTGCCCTCGTCGGCGGAGGCGAGGAGCTTGCCGAACTCGGGGTTGTCGTAGCGGAAGTAGTACGACTTGTCGGCGAATATGCCCATGTCGCGGGGCTCGACGTGGTTGATGATGGACAGGTCGTAGTCGCCCTGCTTGAACACCACGTCCAGCCAGCGGGCCGGGAACTCCAGGGGCTCGATGTCGGCGGTGATGCCGACCTGCGCGAGCTGCGACTTGACGACCTGCGCGCTCGCCACCGCGTACGGCAGGTTGGGGATGCGCATCTTGACGTTGAGCGTCTTGCCGCCGAGCAGTTCCTTGGCCTTGGCCGGGTCGTACGGGTAGTCGCCGGTGCGGTCCTCGTACCAGGGGTCGGTGGGCGGCACCATCGAGCCGATCAGCTGGCCGCGCCCGGCCCAGGCGGTCTCCAGCAGCGCCTTGTGGTCGATCGCGTAGCGGACGGCCTGCCTGGCCTTCTTGTCGTTGAACGGCGGGCGGCTGTTGTTCATCGACAGCACGACCTCGCCGTTCGTGGTGCCCTCGACCGTCTGGAAGCGGTTGGGGTCGGCGAACTGCTGCAGCGACTCGGGCGCCTGCACGGCGGAGATGACGTCGATGCCGCCGGTCAGCAGCGCGTTGTTCATCGCCGTGGCGTCCTTGAAGTACTTCAGCGTGATCGACGACAGCGGCGGCTTGGTGCCCCAGTAGGAGGTGTTCGCGTTGAGCTGGATGGAGTCGCCGCGCCGCCACGAGCCGAGCGTGTACGGGCCGGTGCCGACGGGCTTGTTGGCCAGGTCGGCGATCCCGGTGCGGCTGAACATGGCGCCGAGCCTGGTGGCCATGGAGTAGAGGAAGCCGTTGCTCGGCTTCTTGAGCGTGACGACGGCGGTGGAGTCGTCCTTCTTCTCCACCTTGTCGACGACGTCGAGCTGCGCCTTGATCTTGAGCTTCCAGTCCGTCTTGACCCGGTCGAGCGAGAACGCCACGTCGTCGGCCGTGAACGGCGCGCCACTGCTGAACTTGACGTCCTTGCGCAGGCTGAACGTGTAGGTCTTGCGGTCGGGCGAGACGTCCCACTTCTCGGCGAGCAGCGGCACGATCTTGCCGTCCTGGTCGAGCTTGACCAGGCCCTCGTAGACGTTGACGAGCAGCGCCTGCGGAATGGCGGCGCCCTCCGTCGAGGTGAAGTCGAGGTTCGCGGGCTCGGCCACGAATCCCACGGAGAGGGTCTGGGTCTTGGGGGTGCCCGCACTGCCGCCGCCGCTGGAGGTGCCGCCGCAGGCGGCCGTGCCCAGCAGGAGACCGCCGGCGGCGATCCAGATGCCGATTCGCCTCATGTGTTACTGCCTCCTGGCTAGTGCACTGGTCGGACCAGTAGGCTACGCACATTGCCAGTCGGCGGCGGCTCGGGTCAAGGGGGCTTTCATGGGTGGTCCGCGGTTCGAGCCGGTGCGTACCGTACGCGCCTATGAGCGGGTGGTGGAGCAGGTCGAGGAGGCCATCGAGAGCGGCTCCCTCTCGCCGGGCGAGCGGCTGCCGAGCGAGCGGGAGCTCATGGTGCAGTTCTCGGTCAGCCGGTCCACCGTGCGTGAGGCGCTGCGGGTGCTGCAGGCGCGCGGCCTGGTGCGGTCACGGCCCGGCGACCCCAACGGGGCGGAGGTGCTGCCGTTCTCGCCCGCCACGCTGCACAAGTCGATGACCACGCTGGCCAGGGTGGAGGAGCTGTCGCTGGCCGAGCTGGTGCAGTTCAGGATGGTGCTCGACTCGTCGGCGATCCTGCTGGCGGCCCGGCTGCGCACCGACGCGCAGTTCGCCGAGATGGAGTCGGCCGTCGCGCACATGCGGACCGCCGTGGAGACGGGGCAGGACACGTTCGGTGAGGCCGACGTGGCCTTCCACGACGTGGTGGCGCGGGCGAGCGGCAACAAGCTCATCCAGATCTGCACGGACGTGGTCCGCTCGATCGTGCTCAAGCTGATCTCGGAGAAGATCGCCGACGCGCCCGACCGGGAGGCGCTGATGCGGCAGAGCATCCGGCACCACGAGGAGGTGCTGGCCGCCATGCGCGCCGGCGACGGCCCGCTGGCCGCCCGGCTGTCGAAAAAGGCGATGTACGACTATTACGCCGGCTACATCCCCGCCCCCGAACGCCTCGCCCTCAGCGCCCTCCTCGACTGATCCCCCGCCGCCGCCCGCACACCACCCCGTCGTCTGGCTGCACGATCTCGCGATCGCCACTGAACGGCCCTGACATCCCAGTCGGGCGTCTCCAGGCTCGCAGCGTGTGGAAGGGTCGCCGCGCGAGACCTGAGCCGCCGGAAGTTCCCCCTCTTCAGGTGGGCGCCGGCGGCCGTCCATCGTGGCGGCTGCCACCACACGTTGTCGCGGTGCGCCTGCCCGGGCACCCCATGACTTGTCAATAAGTGCATTTTTTTCGCACCCGCCAAAGTATTTCGATCAGCGCCGATAGAGCGTGTATCGGTTTGTGAGAGTTCGGCGATCCGGGCGAGCGATGGTACGTGCATCGAATCCATCAAAACGGGACGGACCATGACAACCAACGACGGCCGGCAGAACACACAGGCGCAGGACATGCACCAGGACGTGCCGATCCGGCGGCGGTGGCACCTGGAGAAGGTCGGCCAGCCGGACTCCAGGGCGATCGCCGAAATGCTCGGCGCGATCAGAATGCTCAATTCCACGTTCGCCCCCATCCCCTCGCCGGTCGCCGTCGTCAAGACCACCGACGGCCACCTGTGGATGGTCGCACCGCTCGGCCCCGGCGTGTGGAAGTGGACCCACGTGAAAGGCGCGGCCGACCAACCGGTGGGCGTCGTCGCCGTCGACGACGACAGCCGGGGCACCCGCCCCTATGTCTTCGTCCTGCTTGACAGGCAACTGCAGCTGTACTGGTGGGATGGCACCAAGTGGGTCCCCACGGCTCTGGGCACGCCACCTGGCACGACCCTCACAGAAGGCATCGGCGCGGTCTCCCTCGCACTGGTACCCGGCGCCAGCGCCCAGCCGTTCGTGGTCGTACGCGGCCAGGACACCAATCTGTGGGCCGGCTGGTGGAACGCCACTCAGCACCGCTGGCAGTGGGCCAACCTGCGCCACCCCGAGGGCGTCGGCCTCAGCGGGAAGATCGGCGTGGTGGCCGTCACCGACCGAACGACCGGTCACGGGCTCCTGCACGTCTACATGAACGGTGGCGACGGAAACCTGTGGCTGTGTGTCTCCGACACGGGCGAGACCCGATGGACCAACCTCGGAAAGCCGCCGGTTCCGAGCAGCGGCACCGCCGGCGTGACGGCCGTCCAGAACGCCGATGACAAGGCTCCACAGGTCTGCGCCTTCATCACCGCCAACGGGCAGCCGCTATACGCCCACGTCGCCGACGCCGACGGCACCGGCTGGCACGACGCCGGCGCCCCGCCCGAGGAGCAGGTGAACCTCGGCCTGGGGACCGCCCTCGTTCAGCCGCGCGCCGGCGGGGACTTCTTCCCGGCCGCCCTGGTGGGCGACACCACCGCCGCCGTGTGGGCTGATCAGGCGGACACGGAAGGCCGCTGGTCCTGGTCCAGAGTCGGCGACCTCGTCCGCGACGTCTTCGAGTCGCAGCTCAGCGAGGGCGTCATCATCGAAGACTCCCCCGAGATCACCTACACGCACGTCTTCCTGCTCAGCCGCGGCGGCGTCCTGTACGACGCCTGCTACGGCTAGAGAGCCATGACCATCGCCACCGGCGGGCTGCTTCACGGTCTCAGTCGCGAGTGCTGCCCGAGCTCCCTGGGTCACAGCCGATACCGTCCGCGCCGGGCATGGGGTACTGACCGGCGTTATCCATCGGACCGTGGTACGGCAGGTGGCGGCCCCGGGCCCGGCGCCTGGGCACGGGAGCCTTGCGGAACAGCAGTGACCACGCCGAACGGACAGCGATCGCCGCAACCGTGAGCAGCATCAGGGCGGCTACCGCCATCGAGACAGTCATCGGCCCCCTCCTCACCCTCTATTGATCAGGTTAGCCAACCGCGAGGGCCGTGCCAGGGGGTCGGGGACCACCGGCAAGAAGAAGGCTCCGCCGCCGTCCCTCAACCCCGGAGTTGCGCGATCAGCAGGAGAGCCTTGGTGGCTGGGGAGCGCGAGGTTTGAGTATGGGCTACTCATGCTGTACAGGCGCTGAAGCGCTGATAGTGGCGAAATGCCAAGTAGGTTATTGCACGCGGCCTTTGCCCTGCTTTTAAGCGTCTTGGGCCTGTCCATCGCCTCGACACCCGCGACAGCGGCGACAGCGGCGAGCACCCAGCCGCTCACCGTGCACATCTTCCGCGTGAGCTGCGTCGATCCCTGCCGCAACACCGGGCTGGAGAGCTCCACGGAAAGCGCCCCCGACTTCTACGCGATCATCGGTTTCGCCGGTTTCGACTCGTACACCACCTCCCGGGCACCGGACGATCAGGAGGCGGTGACTCCGGACTGGAAGCTGACCAAGCGCATCCCCACCGACGTGGTCGAGCAGGACATCTCCGTCCTGATCATGGACTACGACAACACCTCGCCCGATGATGTCGGGGACGCCTCGCCCCAACCGGGCAATGCGGCCACCAAGCTGACGGTCAACATGGTCCATGGGACTGTCAAAGGTGACATGACGTCCTCCATCGGGTGCGTGGCCGGCAACGGGGAACCGGGCGGTGGAATCTTCGGGGCCGATCCGCAGCCTGCCGTACAGGTATGTCTGGAGATCACCCCGAACGAGGCGAGCGACACCGACGGGGACGGCTTCAAGGACTACGAGGAGTACCGCGGCGTCGACTTCAACGGCGACAACGTGGTGGACCTGACGCTGCCCGACGCGGATGCCGAGCGGCGCGACCTCTATGTCGAGATCGACTGGATGCGCGGGGAGAAGCCGCAGGAAGGCGTGCTGGCCGCAGTGAGCAAGGTGTTCAACGAAGCCCCGGTGATCGACAGGGCGGTCGTGGGGTTGGGATTGCACCTGCTCGCGGACGAGGAGCTTCCGTACGCCGAGTCGATCGACTTCAGCGACGATCGACAACCCGGTGATGACGATGATTTCGACGACCTGAAGCTGGGCGTCCCTGCCAGGGCGTGCGGGCCGCACGCGACCGCCCACTTCGGCACCGCCGACGACCGGGGCGACCCGATGTGCGACAAGATCATGCTGTTCAAGCGCCTGCACTACCGGTACGGGATCTTCATCCACGGCCTCACCGGCGCCGGGAACACCTCGGGGCGGGCAGAGCTGGACGACCGCGGCGGTAACGACTTCGTGGTGTCCCTAGGCCGCTGGGACGACGCGCGGTTCAGCGGCGCTGGTGGCCGCGCGGCCGCGGAACAGGCGACGCTGCTGCACGAACTCGGCCACACCCTCGGTCTCGGCCACGGCGGCAGGTACACCAACGGAGTCGTCGACAGAATCAACTGCAAGCCCAACTACCGCAGCGTGATGAACTACATCTGGCAGTTCACCACCAACGATCCCGACCGCCCGCTCGACTACCAGGAGCGAGGCACCGAAACTCTGCTCGAGAACCACCTCGATGAGACCAAGGAGCCGGGACTCAAGCCCTTCTCCGGACAGGTCATCTACGGTGTGGGCGGCCACATCCGCACAGCGGACCCCAAGAAGGCGATCGACTGGACGGGGGACGGCACGCCCTACTCCACCGACGCCACCGCCAACATCAACCACATCCCCGACGTGGACCAGGACTGCAAGAGCGACAAGAGCGACGAGCGGCTGGTCAGCAACCCCGACTGGGACAACCTGATCTACGACTTCACCGGCAGCCCGTCCTTCTCCGACGGGGCCCACGGCCCGATCGTGCCCGAGCTCACCGGGGACGACGTGTTGCGGATGAGCTCGGCCGACCTGACCGCGGCCATGACCGTGGACAAAGTGGACGCCGGCGGCGGCGATACGGTGACCGCCACGGTGACCGCCGGCAACAAGGGCGGCCGTGCGTCCACTGCGACCTCACTCACGTTCACGCCCCCTGTCGGCGGCCCGGTCATCCGGCAACTGGCCGACCTGCAGCCTGGCCGGACGGCCACCGAGACCTTCACGTTCACGGTCCCCTGCACGGCTGGTGACGGCACGACGCTCACGAGCACCGCTAAGATCACCGGCGCCCCCGAGCCGGACGAGACGCTCACCGACAACTCGGCCACGGCCGCCACGAAGATCCACGCTCCTGCCCTGACGGTGAGCGCCACGGCGACCCCATCGGTGAACGCCGGCGAGATGATCACCTACACCGTCGCCTACCGCAACACCGGTAGCGCGCCCGCGACCGGCGCCGCGCTGACCACCACGCTGCCGTCCGGGGTGTACTACAGCCAGGCCCTCGACCAGGGAGCCGGTCCCCGCCCATCCGCCGTGACCAGGAACGACGACGACACCACGAGCCTCACCTGGAAGCCGGGCACGATCGCGGCAGGAGCGGGAGCCACCGTGACGTTCACCGCGCGGCCAACCCTGCTCATGGAGGCGGGCGCCACGGTGACCGGCACGGCGAGCCTGGCCTACGGCGGCACCAACGGCTGCGCGTTCGCCCCCGTGACAGCATCGGCGCAGACGATGACCACTGAGGTCGCGCCCAGCAGACAGCCGCTGCTGTCGACCGTGTGGGCGCTGCGGCACGACCTGCGCACGGCCGAAACGCTCGCTCGCGTCCAGGCCACCGACACGCGGTTCGACGGCACCGACGGCACCACGGCCGACGGTGCGCTCTCCCAGCAGGAGGCTGCGGCCGTCTTGTTCCTTCCGGTGACCCAGCCCCGCACCCTGCGCGCGGAACTACTGGCCACCACCCTCAACCTGGCCACCCGCCGGATCAACGCGGCCACCCAGGTGCACACGATCACCGCTGGCCGCCTGGGGCTTGACACGGTCGGTGACGCCGTCCGCTACGCCCAGGCCACCCTCGCCCAGCCGCCAGGCCTGTCCAACCTCATCCGCTACGCCGACACCACCCTTGCCCTCACCGAGATCAACTCGGGCATCGCGGAACACTATTAAAAGGAGGGTCACCGCCGCGGAATTGGTGATCCGCGAACTTTGAGCGCTGCCGCCTTTCCGCCGGCGGGTCCGACCCGAGCTGGTGCGGCACCGGATCAGGTGGCCTTGCCACGGGCGACGTAGAGGTTCATGTCGGTGAAGTCGAGGGTGATGTTGTTGGGCTTGTGGAAGCTGTGGAAGAAGGCGGCCGACACGTCGAACCCGTTGGGGGCGAGCGGCGAGTTCGGGTTCGTGTAGCAGTAGACCGCCTTGGCGACGGCGTCGCCGAGGCGGATCTCCTTCGGGTAGCAGGGGTAGGTGACAACTGGGTGGCTGTGGGCAAAAGTCTCGACCGGGCGGTCGTAGTCGATGCGGATCTGCAACTGCTTGGCCTTTTCCCCGTTCACGACCGCGGCGACCTCGCTGTGTCCGCCGCAGAGCACGCCCACCACCTGCGTGCCGGAGTCGGCGATGCCGGCGATGCTGCCCCTGCTGTGGCACCCGTGCTCACGGGCCAGCCACAGCGGCAGGGGCTTGGCGCCCGCCCGGGTGGCGGCGGCGCGTGCCCTGCCGGCCGTTTCGGGGGTTCGGCGGCGCAGGATCAGCGACCGGCCCGCGTAGTCGAAGGTGGTCAGCAAGTGGTAGAAGACCCACGTGCCGATGATGCCGTCGCTGTCAGTGTCGACATCTTCGCCCGACTCCGTCGCCGACCAGCCCACGGGGATGTTGCGCAGTTCGATGCCGCCCAGCCTGAACGAGTCCAGCACCCCGAAGTACTGCCATATGACGCCGTTCAGGAACTCGATCTTCTGACTGGCGACGGGGCTCAGCCCGGCCTCCTTGGCCACCGTCGAGGACAGGCCCAGCCATCCGGTGCCGGTGTAGAACGTGAAGCGCTTCGGCGGTCCGCCGTTGACCGAGGCCTCTACCAGCGGCATCGGGTCCGTCTGCTGCCATGGCACCCGCGCGATTTCGCCGTGGATCCGATACGGCTTGCCACGTACTGCCGCGAACCATTTGGCGTAGATTTCTTCGCCGGCTGCTTGCCAGTGCGGTATGGAGAGGGAGAGTTTGTCCTGCCGGAGGTAGCAGTCGGCCAGATAGTAGTTGGCGTCCTTGTCCTCGGGCGCCAGCTTGAGGGCCATCTTGAGGTATTTCTCGGCGTCGGGGAACTGGTTGGCCAGCAGCCCGACATAGCCGCGACGGCGGGCCGCGTGCAGGTTCGTGGGGTCTGTTCTCAGGATCTCCTCGTAGGCGCGGCCGGCCTCCTCGAACTTCCCGGCCTTGAACAGCGCGTCCGCGTCACCGCTGCCGGCCAGCGCCGTGGCCGCCCCGCCTGACAGCGGCGCCGTCGCGGCCGCACCGGCCAGCACCGCGGCGCCCCGTAACACCGAACGCCGGTCCCATTCTCCGTCATCAACCAACGCCTTCTCCTTTTCGTGATCACCTTCGCCGGAACTTTCCATCCAACGGACGGTCACAGCAGCCCCGGCCGGCTCATCTCGCCCTGCTCGATGAGGGCCCCAAGGCACTCCCGCACGGTCGGTCATCCTCGATCGACAGCACTCATGACACGCCGCCGGGTTTCGCCGCACGCCCGGTAACTCACCCGTAGCTCGCCCGCCGACCCCACCCACTGTCGGCCGGCCATGTCCCCGCCTCGTCCGCGCCGTGTCATGGTCGCGTCACGGCCGCAACCAACGGCGGCAGCCGTCGAGAACCCGCGGCATGCGGTCGTCCGCTTGGCCGGTGGTTGTGCCGCCGATGGACTACCCTGGCGGGTCATCGATCTTGATCTTGTCTCCTGTGTTGGAGATGAAGATGACCAGCAGCTTCGCCGGTTTCGTCTGGCTGGTGTTCTCCGTGAGCACATGGTGGGCACCCGGAGGCTCGACCCAGTGCTCGCCCTCATGGAAGGTTCGCACCGGCTCGCCACCGATCTGGCTACGAAAAGTTCCCGCAAGCACGTAGGCGTACACAAAACTGTTGCCGTGCCGATGCGGCACCGCACGTGAACCTGGCGGGAAGTCTGCAATCGCCGAGGTGAACGTCTTGCCCTTGGCATTGGGAAGCGCCTGCTCCGACAGAATCGAGAGCGTCTCCGTCGGCGGTTGCGTAACCGTGACGGCAGCCGGCGCCTCGGCCGCACCCTGCACCTTGCCGGTCGCATGCTCTGCTACGGGAGCACATGCGGCGGCCGCGGCCACCATGCCGGCAGCCAGAATGCCACCGGCGCACCGCCGTCGGATCATGACGTCTCTCCTATCCCGCTTGGACCTTGAGGCCGACGGGACGATCCCGAGGCCTCCCCGCCTCCGGCCCTGAGGGCTCGCTACACCACCGCAGCCAGCCGCTGACCTCGGTGTGCGTCCCGGCCAGGCGGGGTGGACGTGCTCGAGTACGCTGCCCAAGCGATTCGATGCCTATCGAGGGCGAAATCAAGCCTTGGCGATGGTCTGTTCAGGCGCAGGTCGAGCCGCCCGAGGACCGCGCCGCGACGAACTGCGCGGTCCCTGTCGCCGGCCCTGCCGGTGCCGATCACTCGGGCTCCCGCCTCGCACGCGAGCTGCACCGCGATAGACGAGCTCACCCCGGACGACCGGTTTCCCCGTACTACATGTCATTGACGTCACATCCCTCCTATGTAGAAGATTTCCCTACGTACACGCGCCTGCGGATGGGGACGCCCATGTCGTCCGAGTCGTTCAACGCCAGCGTCTTTCTCGTGGACCGCCAGGTCGAAGCGGGCCACGGCGATCGCATCGCCGTCACCGGCCCCGCGGGCACGCTGACCTACGCGCAGCTGGCCGACCACGTGGCCAGGTTCGCGGCCGGTTTACGCACGATGGGCGTCCGCCCCGAGGAGCGGGTCCTGCTCGTCATGTCCGACCGCCCGGAGACCGCGATCACCGTCCTGGCCGTCATGCGCATGGGCGCGGTCGCCGTGCCGGTCTCCACCATGTACAACCCCGCCGAGCTCGCCACCCTGGTCCGGGACTCGCGGGCGAGGGTCGTCGTGGCCACCCCCGAGTTCGCGCCGACCGTGCGCGAGGCCGTGCGGAGCACGCCCGACGTGGCGGTGCTCGTCCTCATCGATCCGCCGCCGGCGGAGGAGGAAACGCCGGTGTGCCTGTGGTCCGACGTCCTGGAGTCGGGCAGGGCGGCGGGCCTCCCGTACGACACCTGGCGCGACTCCCCCGCCCTCTGGCTCTACACCTCCGGCACCACCGGCGCCCCCAAGGCGGCCATGCACCGGCACGGCGCCGTCCAGGAGGTCTACGAGGGGTACGGGCGGCAGGTCCTCGGCATCCGCCCCGACGACCGGTGCTTCTCGGTCGCGCGGCTGTTCTTCGCGTACGGCATCGGCAACTCCATGTTCTTCCCCCTGGCCGCGGGCGCCACGGCGGTCCTCGACCCGGCGCGGCCCACCCCCGCGGGCGTGGTCGCCAGGGTGATCGAGGAGCGACCGACGCTGTTCTTCGCGGGCCCGACGTTCTTCGCGGCGCTGCTCGCCGCCGACATCCCCGCCGGCGCCTTCCAGTCCGTACGGCTGGCCGTCTCCGCAGGCGAGGCACTGCCCGCCGAGATCCACCGCCGCTTCACCGAGCGCTTCGGGGTGGACATCATCGACGGCCTCGGCTCGACGGAGGCACTGCACATCTTCATCTCCAACCACCCGGGCCGGGTACGCCCGGGCAGCTCGGGCACCGTCGTGCCGGGCTACGAGGCCAAGCTGCTCGACGACTCCGGCGCGCCCGTCAAGGACGGGGAGCCGGGCCACCTGTACGTCCGGGGCGACTCGGTGGCCACCGGCTACTGGTGCCGCACGGCGACCACCCGGCAGGTGTTCCAGGGCGAGTGGCTGCGTACCGGCGACACCTACATCAGAGGCGAGGACGGCTTCTACCAGTGCCTCGGCCGCTCCAACGACATGATCAAGGCGGGCGGCATCTGGGTGTCGCCGATGGAGGTCGAGGCCCGGCTGCTCCAGCACGAGTCGGTGGGCGAGTGCGCCGTCGTGGCGTACATCGACGAGGACGGGCTGGAGAAGCCGGTGGCCTGCGTGGTGTCCGCCCCGGGCCGCACGGTGGACGCCGGCGAGCTGATCGGCTTCTGCCGGGAGGGCCTGGCCTCCTTCAAGCGGCCGCGCGAGGTCCTGGTGCTGGACGAGCTGCCGAAGACGGCGACCGGCAAGATCCAGCGCGTGGTGATCCGCCAGATCGCCGCCGACCTCCTGGGCAAGACCGGCGGCTAGGAGCTCGGCGGCGCCGGTTTCGTCCCGTAGACGGTGATGGCGAACGGGCGCGACGTGGCCGTGTAGACCTGCTCGGTCAGCCGTGACAGCGCCGCGTGCGAGTCCAGGTAGTGGTGCAGCCGGCCGGCCTCGGGCCACGGGTGGACCGCCACGAGCACCCCGTCGGGCACCAGCAGCTCGCTGAGCTGCGCCGACGCCTGCCGCAGCCGCTCGTGGCGGCCCAGGTAGTAGAGGGTCTCGGAGCAGAACACCAGGTCGAAGCGCTGGTCGGGGCGGTGGGTGAGGATGTCCGCCCGGATGAAGCGCACCCGCCCGTCCTGCGGCACCCGCTCGCGCGCCCGCGCCAGGGCCCGCTCCGACACGTCCACCCCGATGATCTCCGCGTCCGGGTACGTCACCGCGAGGACGTGCGTGAACACGCCCTCGCTGCACCCGACGTCGATGATCCGCCGGTACGGCCGGGCGGGCAGGTGCTGGAGCGTGGTCCGGTACTTGTCCTGCTCGTAACTGTCCGTGGCGAGGCTCCACGGGTCAGGGGTCCGGTGCAGCCAGTCGAAGACGTAGCGCAGGAGCACCGCCTGCCCCGCCGGAGACAGCAGGGACAGGGTACGGAAGAACGTACGGTGCATGATCTCCGGCAAACTCGGCATGCGGTCTCTCTCGGTCGAGGCGGAGGAGCGCCCCAGGGTCTGAGGAGGAGTTCGTCACCGAGAGTGAATGCCCGCTAATCGCCGAGCTGACGCAAGCGCGCGATCAGAACGCGTCGCGCAGCTCCCGCTTGAGCACCTTGCCGGAGGCGTTCTTGGGCAGGGCGTCCACGAACACCACCCGCTTGGGCGTCTTGAACGCCGCCAGCCGCTCCCGCAGGAACGCGATCAGCTCCTGCTCCGTCGTCCCGCCCCCTTCGCGCAGCACCACCGCGGCCGTGACCGCCTCGATCCACGTGTCGTCCGGCACCCCGAACACGGCCGCCTCCGCCACCTCCGGATGCTGGTAGATGGCCTCCTCCACCTCGCGGCTCGCGACGTTCTCGCCGCCCGACTTGATCATGTCCTTCTTCCTGTCCACCACGGACAGGTAGCCGTCGGCGTCCATGACACCCAGGTCGCCGCTGTGGAACCAGCCGCCCCTGAACGCCTCGGCGGTCTTGTCCGGGTCGTTCCAGTAGCCGAGCATGGCGTGCGGGCTGCGGTGGACGATCTCGCCGACCACGCCGGGCGGCACGGGCCTGTCCTGGTCGTCGACGACCCTGGTCTCGACGTTGAGGGCGGCCCTGCCGGCCGAGCCGAGGCGGGTGAGCTGCTCCTCCGGGCCCAGGATGGTGGCGACCGGGGCCATCTCCGTCTGTCCGTAGAAGTTGAACAGGCGGACGTCCGGCAGGCGGGCGGCGATCTCCTTCAGCACCTCGACGGGCATGATCGAGGCGCCGTAGTAGCCCTTGCGCAGGGACGACAGGTCGCGGCGGTCGAAGTCGGGGTGGCGCAGCAGGCCGATCCAGACGGTCGGCGGGCAGAAGAGCTTGGTGGCGCGCTCGCCCTCGATGGTGGCCAGGATCGACGCCGGGGTGGCGCCGGGCAGGATGATGTTGGTGGCGCCGAGGTAGACGCCGGGCGTCAGGAAGCAGTGCAGCTGGGCGCAGTGGTAGAGCGGGAGGGCGTGGATCTCGACGTCGTGATGGCTCATCTCGCCGTCCACGACGCAGGTGACGTACTGGGCGATCAGGCTGCGGCTGGACAGCGTGGCGCCCTTGGGCCGCGACTCGGTGCCGCTGGTGTACATGAGCTGGATCGGGTCGTCGTCGGCGATCTCCACCTGCGGCTCCGACGCGTCGTCGAAGGCCGCCCACTCCTTGAACGACTCCCAGCCGTCGGCCGCACCGATCACGCCGCGCACCCGTACCTGCGGCCCGGCCGCCGCCGCGGCCACCGGCAGCAGCGCCTCCTCCACGAGGATCCCGGTCGCGCCGGAATGCTCCAGGATATACGCGACCTCCGCCGTGCCCAGCATGAAGTTGATCGGCACGGAGATCGCGCCCAGCCGCGCCAGCGCGAAGTACGCCACCACGAACGCGTGGTTGTTGTGGCTGAAGACGGCGAACCGGTCGCCCTTGCCGACGCCGCGCGCGGCCAGGGCGTTGGCCGTGCGGTTCACCGCCAGGTCGAGGTCGGCGTAGCTCTGCCGCAGGTCGCCGTAGACGACGGCGGTCTTGGCCGGGTGGCGGGCGGCGGAGCGACGGAGGAGATCACCAATGGCGTGCCGGCGAGTCGTCATGCGGACTTCCCTTGCGATCGCAGAACGATGATCGGCGATCGTACCTGACAAAGTGGTCAGTCCAGTGGATCCCACGCAATACGGTCGTAATGCTCGAGAACGCTCGCCATCAGCGTGTCGTCCTGGGGCAGCGGGATGCCGTCCACCCCGCCGACCGGCCAGACGCCCCAGGAGTTGCAGAGGAAGACCTGGTCGAGGCCCTGCAGGTCGGCGACCTTCAACGGCCGTCGCTCCTGCGGGACGTCCATCCGCTCCAGCAGCTGCATCGTGATCCCGCGCAGCATCGGCGCGTCCGGCCAGACCAGGCGCCGGCCGGCGAAGCCGCCCACGTTGGTGATCGAGCCCTCGCTGATCAGGCCGTCCTCGGCGGTGAGCAGCGCCTCGTCGAAGCCCTCGCGCTGGGCCTGCCGCCCGATGTGGGCCTGCATCATGCCGGACGCCTGCTTGATGTGCGGCAGGTAGCGCTGGCCGACGACCGACTTGACGCTCACCGGGCCGGTGGGCGGCTCGTGGGGCGGGGCGGCGACGGCGATGACGCGCGGGCCGTCGGCGAACTCCACCACGGACACGCGTACGCTCGCGTCCCGTACGTCGTCGCCGAGCACCGCCGCGACGGAGGCGAGCACGGCGGCGCGGTCGACCGGGACCCCGAACAGCTCTGCGTTGGCCGCCTCCAGCCGGGCGACGTGCAGGTCGAGCCCCCGCACCCGGCGATCCCTGACCTGCATGGCGGTGAAGTGGCCGTAGCGCGCCTGCCACATGAGGCGCGCGTCGGCGTCCACCAGCCTGCCCTCGAAGGCTGCCCGTTCCGTCACGCGATCTACTTTACGTACACGCCCACCGACCATCGCACCGGGCGGTTGGTGTACTCGCCCCAGAAGCCGATCTTTCCGGTGATCGTCACCTTCTTGCCCTTGGGGACGAAAAATTCTTGCAGGGCCATGGGGTACGGGCCTGATTTCCAGACGGCGCAGCTCGTGGCCATGGATTCCTCGGCGTCGACCTGATATTTGAACCACATCCGCGTGGCCAGCTCACCCGTGCAGAGCCGGTCGATGCTGATCTTGCCGCCCGGGCTCGTGACCACGAGGGTGAAGGACCGATTCCGATCCCACATGCCCGTCGCCGAACGGGCCAGCTTCCACCCCGCCAACCGGTCAGGGAAGTCCTTGACCGGCTCGGGCTCGACCGGCCGGGCAGGCGGCGTCCACTCGTAGACGGCCACGTGCCAGGTGGCCTCCTTCGGCTGGGGAGTCACGCACGGCCCGTCCTTCTTGAACTGGACGCAGCCCCGGGCCACGACGGTCGTGTCGAAGGTGACCGTGGCCTCCGTCGCGCCGCGCCGGACCACGGACAGCGGGCGCAGCTGCATCGACTTCCCGCACGGCACGGCCTGGGAACCGGTGTCGGCCCTGCCGTTCACGACGACGGCGGGCGAGTCGGCGCCGGTGTCGCCGTCGCACGTCATGGCCACGTCCAGCGGCTTGCCGGAGACCGGCACCGTGAACGAGACCTTCTTCGCGCCTTCCTTCCTGATCGTGCCGACGGCCAGGCGGCGGTACGCGGTGCCGTCCCCGGCGGTGAACTCCTCGGGCAGTCCGGCGGGCTTGTCCTGTTCGGTCCTTGCCGTGGCGGTCGTGCCGGGCCCCGGTGCCGTCACCGTACCGGGGAACAAGGAGACGCCCACTACGGCGCTCGCCGCCACGGCCGCCACGCCCGCCGTCGCCCGCCTGCGCAGGCGGGTCCTGCGGATGCGGGAGCTGACCTGCTCGTGCCGGTTCGGGTTGCCCGGCGAGGGGGCCTCGGCCCGCTCGCGCAGGACGTCACGCAGGTCTTGCACGGTCATCGGTGCAGCTCCTTCACGATCGACTCGTCCACTCGCAGCTTGGCCAGCGCCTTGGCGGTCTGGCTCTTGACCGTGCCCTCCTGGCAGCCCAGGATCGCGGCCACCTCGGCCACCGGCAGGTCCTCGTAGAAGCGCAACACGATCACCGCGCGCTGCCTGGCGGGCAGCCGCCCGACCGCCTGCCACAGCTCGTCGCCCCTGCCCGCGTCGTCGTACGCGGGCGCCTCCGGCAGGTCCCCGCTGGGCAGCTCCCTGCGCCACCTGCGGCGCCACCAGGAGGTGTACGTGGTCACCAGGACGCGGCGCACGTACGCCTCGGGCTCGTCGATGCCCGGCCAGGCGAACCACGCCTTGGCCAGCGCCTCCTGCAGCAGGTCCTCCGCGGTGGCCCAGTCGTGGGTCAGCAGGTACGCCGTGCGTAACAGCCGATCCGACCTCGCCACCACGAAGTCCTGAAATATCGCCCTATCCGCCAACTTGATTTGCCTCTCGTGAGAGCCCGTTGCCGGTAGTGACGCATCGACCGCAACCCCAGGTTGCCCGCCCCCGGCAACGGCCGGGGAGCACTCACCCGATCCCACCGCCCGGCCCCGGCCACCGTCCGGAACGCCCCAGCGCCTCGGCACTCCGCCGCGCCGGCCCCGTGCCGTGCGCAGCGGTTCAGCGGAAGTGGCGGGATCCGGGGTGGTGGGTCAGGAGCCGGCGCGGGTGACCGTGAACGGGGCCAGTTCGCCGAGCCCGCGGACCGACAGCCGGTTGACGGGCCGCAGCCGGAACGCCCGGTCCCCCTCCAGCTCCTCGGCGAACTGCGGATCCGCCAGGATCGTCCCCGGCAGCGACAACGCCGTGAGCCGGCTGGCGAGGTTGACCGTGGTGCCGAAGACGTCCCCCATGCGCCAGATCACCGGCCCCGCCGCCAGCCCCACCCGCAGCTCCGGCATGTCCTTGATCTTCGCGTGCGTCTCCACCAGCCGCAGCGCGATCTCGGCCACGACGTGCGACTGGTCGGCCACGAACAGCACCGAGTCGCCCAGCGTCTTGACCACCCGCCCACCGGTGGAGGTCACGATGTCGGCCGAGCGCCCCTCGAACCTGTCGATCAGCCTGGACAGCTCGCTCCCCGTGATCTGCCTGCTCAGCCGGGTGAACGCGACCAGGTCGGCGAAGCCGACGGCCAGGCGTACGGCGCTCATGTCCTGCTCGGCGATGCGCCCCGCGGCGGCGGCGAGCTGGCGCTGCCAGCCGTAGACCAGCAGGCGCGCCAGGTCGGGCACCACCCGCTCGGCCCGCCGGCGCCAGGCCCGCGGGCGTTCGGCCAGCGGCACCCCGGCCTGGTCGAGCGCCTCGACGCCCAGCTCGGCCTGCGACTCGGCCAGCCGGGTCGTCGCGCTGCCGATCGAGCGCGCGACCAGCAGCATGTGCTCCTCGTCGTAGACGCCCGAGCTGACCAGCTCGAGCATCGTCCTGAGCGCCTCCACGTCGGAGTCGGTGAACTCGACCGCGTCGTCGGCCACGTTCGCGAACCCCAGAGCACGCCAGTAACGCCGCGCGCGATAGACCGGCACCCCTGCCATGTAGGCCACCTGGTGGCTGGTATAGCGCCGCGGCTCGCGCAGAAAGGCCTCCGTCAGCCCGTCCTCCCCATCCACGCCCGCCACGCAGGCAAGATAACACCCTGTGGGCCAGGTCACGCCTCCACTCCCGCAAGATCCGCTCCCGAGTGGCCCGTCACAGGTGGACGTACTCGTAGTCGAACGGACGGCCGTTGATGCCGTTGCGGGGCGGCGCCACCCAGGCCGCGATCTTCCCCGGCTCGTAGACGGGGCGCATCAGCGCCTGGACGCGCGTCTTGTCCTCGGCCGTCGGCAGCCACCGGTCCCGGGACGCCTCCCAGGCCGGCTCATCCAGAAGGCGCCCGTGCGGCGAGATGTGGTGCCCGCCGAACATGCCCACCCGCCGGTTGAACCCCAGGTGCGGCAGGTAGAGGACGGCGCCGAGACCGCGGTCGGCGAGGATCCGGTTCCACCGGTTGACGCCGGTGGCACAGTCGGCGACGTACTCGCCGCGCAGGTCGGCGTTGAGCGCGGTGAGCGCGGGCAGCTCGACGTCGGCCAGCCGCCCCGCCTCGACCCGCTGCACGACGGCGACCGCCTCGGTGAGCAGGTGGTCGTCCTTGCGCCGCTCCTCCTGCCACCGCCCCTTGAGCCCGGCGGTGAAGTAGTTGGCCACGTTGGTGGAGGTCTCGCCGCCGAAGAGGTCGAGGCTGACGCTGTAGTGGAAGTTGATGTACTTCTGGAGGACGTCGAGCGGGATGCCGCCGTACTCCCAGATGTCGTCGGTGTCGTGTTCGCGCATCAACTGCGCCGTACGCTCCACCACCCGGTCCACACCCGTGGTCCCCACGAACATGTGGTGGGCCTCCTCTTTGAGCATGAACTCACAGGTACGGCTCAGCGGGTCGAACGCCGACTCCTTCAGCGTGCCGAGCTGGTATTTCCCGTCCCGGTCGGTGAAGTACGTGAACATGTAGAACGACAGCCAGTCCGGCGTCTCCTCGTTGAAGGCGCCCAGGATGCGCGGAGAGTCCTCGCTGCCCGAGTTGCGCAGCAGGAGCGCTTCGGCCTCCTCCCGCCCGGACCGGCCGAAATAGGCGTGCAGCAGGTAGACCATGGCCCACAGGTGCCGCCCTTCCTCCACGTTCACCTGAAAGAGGTTGCGCAGGTCGTAGAGGGAGGGGGCGGTGAGACCGAGCCGCCGCTGCTGCTCGACGCTGGCCGGCTCGGTGTCGCCCTGGATGACGATGAGCCGCTGCAGGTCCGCCCGGTGCTCGCCGGGCACCTGCTGCCAGACGGGCCGCCCCTTGTTCTGCCCGAACGCGATGCGCCGGTCGGTGTCGCGTTCGGCGAGGAAGATGCCCCAGCGGTAGTCCGGCAGCGCCACGTGATCGAAATGCGCCCACCCCTCCCGGCCGACCGCGACGGCCGTGCGGAGATAGACGTCCTGGGTGGGCAGCGCGGGGCCCATCTCCGACCACCACTGCAGGAAGCGCGGCTGCCACGACTCCAGCGCCCGCCGCAGCCGGCGGTCTTCCGCGAGGTCGACGTTGTTGGGTATGCGCTCGGAGTAGTCGATGGACATCCCGGACCTCCGCCTCCCGCTCGACACCTCCGAGTTCAACAGCAGGCCTTTAGTTGCGTCAAGGCTGTGTAGTGCTTTCCGAGTCACGTCGCAGGATTAGCAGGCCGTCGCGGTCAGCAATCTGCCTTCTGTTACGTACGGCGCATCATCGAGGTGTAGACCATTCGTGCAGGGCGTAGGGCACGCTGTTCACGACGTTGGCGATGGCCGCCGCCGGATAGCCGACCATGTCGCGGGGCAGGCCGTCCAAGGGCCACCAGGCGATCTCAGAGCATTTGTCCGGTTCTGCGTTGTACGGCTCGCCGGTCCACGTGTCGGCGGCGAAGAAGAGGCCGACGCGTTCCGGGGCCCGGTGCATGACGTGGACGAACCTGAGGTCGTCCGGATCGATCGTCACGCCGACCTCCTCACCCGCCTCCCTGACGGCCGCCTCGGTCGCCGATTCGCCCGCTTCGAGGTGGCCTGAGGGCAGATGCCACAGCCCGTCGCCGTACCCGGTGCCGGTCCGCCTGCCGAGCAGCACCGTGGAGTCGCGGAGGAGGAGCACGTGCACGTCGACGATCGCCCGGAAGCGTTCCCTCGGCAGCCCTCGATCGGGGGTGAGGGGTGCGCGGCGGTCGAGGGCCTGGGCCCATTTGACGGCGACGGCGGCCACCTGGACCAGCTCGGCGCGCAACCGCTCCGGGTCCGACTCCGCGAACGCCTCCAGCACCTCCTCCGCCAGCACGTGCCGCCACGTCAGCGTCCCGGCCTCGGCCGCCGCCTCGGTCTCGGACCTGGCCCGGCCGGACTCGGCCAACGTCCCCTCGTGCCCGGTGCCGTCGGGCAGGAGCTGCATGCCCCACCGCACGTCCTGGGCCACCCGCTCGGCGGTCACGTCCGCGAGCACCCTCGCCAACGAACCCGACACGCCGGCATCGCCATCGTGATTCATGGCCACCAGTCTGACGGGGTTCATGGGGTGGCGGGGCGGAAGCCCGGGCCCAGGGCGGTGGTGCCGGCGCGGGCGTGATCCCGGAAGGCCCGTACGGCCGGCGGAAGGCGCGCGTCCTGGAGCCAGCTCACCCCGATGGTCCGGTACAGCGGCGGGGACAGCGGGATCTCCACCACGCCGCCCGCGGTCGCGTCCGCTGCGGGGTGGGTGGAGCGGGGCAGGACGGCGACGCCGAGCCCGGCCGCCACCAGTCCGCGTACGGTCTCCGTCTCCTGACCCTCGAACGCGATCCTCGGCTCGAACCCCGCCGCCGCGCACAGGTCGTCGGTGATCTGGCGCAGGCCGTACCCCGGCTCCAGCGTCACCAGCTCCTCCCTCGCCAACTCCGCCGCCCGCACCCGCGCCCGCGCCGCGAGCCGGTGGGACGGCGGCACGGACAGCACCAGCTCCTGGTCGGCGAGGCGAGCACCGGCGAGGTCGGGGGCGTCCACGGGCATGGGGGCGACGAACACCAGGTCGATGCGACCCTCGCGGAGCTCCTCGATCATGTCGTGGCGCGAGCCCTGCAGCAGGCTGAAGCGGATGCCGGGATGGTGCTCGCGGAAACCGCCGATGAGGGACGGCACGAGGGTGCGGCCCAGGAGGTGGAGGAAGCCCAGGACGATGCGGCCCGAGGCCGGGTCGATCTCCTCGCGGACCTCGCGGGCGGCGGCGGCCATCGTGGTGAGGGCGCGGGCGGAGGCGCCGGCCAGGGTGCGGCCCGCCCGGGTGAGGCGGATGCCGCGGCCGGAGGGTACGACGAGCGGGGCGCCGACCAGGTCCGCGAGCGCGGCGAGGCGGCGGCTGGCCGTGGGCTGCGGGATGCCGAGCAGCTCGGCGGCGCGCGTCACGTGACCCGTCTCACCCACGGCGGCCAGCAGGGCCAGCACGGGCGCCAGGCGGGCCGCCAGCCGCTCGTCGGCCGATTCATCCATCATGGTATGAATTATCGCCCATTCCTGCATTAGACGTATTTATTAGCCTTGCTTAGCGTTGCAGGCGTGGTGGTTCTCGAGGCTCCTCCGGTTCGTGACACGCGGCGGGTCAGTGCGGCTGTGGCCGCCGCCGGGGTGTCGTCGTTCGCCCTCCTGTACGCGCCGCAGCCCGTGCTGCCGCAGCTCGCCGCCGGGTTCCGGCTGGATCCGGGCAGCGCCTCACTGACCATCGGCGTGGCCACCGGGGCGCTGGCCGTGGCCGTGCTGCCGGTGGCGTGGCTCGCCGGGCGGGTGGGGCGGCGCAGGGTGATCGTCTGGTCGGTGCTGGCCTCGGTGATCATCGGGCTGCTTCTGCCGCTGGCCCCGTCCTTCCCCGTGCTGCTGGTGATGCGGGCGGTGCAGGGGGTGGCGGTCGCGGGGTTCGCCGGGGTCGCGGCGGCGTACCTGGCCGACGCGGTCGGTACGGCACGGCTGCCCGCCGCGGTGGGGGCGATGATCGCCGGGAACTCGGTCGGCGGGATGCTGGGCCGGCTCGGCGCCGGGTTCGCCGCCGGGCCGATGGGGTGGCACGGCGCGCTGCTGGTGGTGGCGGTGCTGTCCCTGCTGTGCGCGCTCTTCGCGGCCCTCACACTCCCGCGCGACCATGCCCCGGAGCCCGGATCGCAGACTTCTGGGCCCGGATCGGAGACCCCGGGGCGCGGGTCAGGGGCCCCGGAGCCCGGATCGCAGACCTCGGGGCTCGGGTCGCCGGGTGCCAGGCCCGTCCAGAGGGCTCGGATCGGGGCCGGGCTGGTCGGGCCGTTCGCCGTGGGGACGCTGGCCACGGGGGCGTTCGTGGCGCTCTACAACGCCGCCGGGTTCCGCCTGGCCGCCCCTCCCCTGTCGCTCGCCCCCGCCGCCGCCTCCCTCGTCTTCCTCTCCTACGCCATGGGCACCGCCTCCTCGGCCGCCGCCGGACGCCTGGCAGCCCGGCTGGGCTGGACGAAGGCGCTGGTCACGGCCCTGGCCGTGACGGTGGCGGGTTCCGTGCTCACCGCGCACCCGTCGCTGCCGCTCATCGTGACCGGGTTCGCCGTACTGACCGCCGGGTTCTTCGCCGCGCACGCCATCGCCAACGCCTGGGTCGCCGCCGAGGCGCCCCCGAGCGCCCGGGGCCGCGCGGCCGGCGTCTACACCCTCTGCTACTACCTGGGCAGCGGCCTCGGCGGCACGGCGGGCGGCGTCGTGTACGGGCACGCGGGCTGGGCCTGGCTGATCGGGCTCACGTCGGCCTGGCTGGCGCTGGCGGTCCTCGCCGTCCTCATGACCCGCCGCTCAAAGTGACCGTCACCGCGGGCGGTCAGCTCCTCCCATCGCCCGGCCGCCGATCTCGCCCATCGTGTAGTGCCAGATGATCCGGTACACGTCCACGACCCATGGGCACCCGGACACCGCCTCGTGCATCGCCATGGCCGCGGCCACCACGCGCTCGCGCGGCTCCTCCGGCAGTTCGGGCCGGGGGATCCCGGCCGCGTAGTCGTCGAGCAGCAGCAGGAGCAGTTCCTCCTTGTCACGCACGTGGTGGTAGATCGCCATCGCCGTGCTGCCGACCTCCCCGGCCAGCCTGCGCGCCCGCCAAGACCGCGGCGGCCGGCGGGGTGAACGCGCTGGTCAGGGTCGTGGGCAGCAGTGTGGCCGGGGCGGTGGGGGCGGCGGTGCTGTCGAGCGGGGGCGCCGGGTGGACCTTCGGCGTCGCGGATGGACGCGGCGGACCTGCGTTCGCACTGCCTGACGTTCTGCGACGCCCTCCACGCCCACCATGAGGGCGAGGACAACACGCTTTTCCCCCATCTGGGGACCGAGACCCTGGAACTGGCCGAGACCCTGACCCGGCTCCAGGCGGAGCACCGGGTGGTGGCCCGGCTCCTGGAGCGGATCAGGCGGCTCCTCGACCACGGCGGCACGGGGATCGGTGAGGAACTCGACCAGCGCGCCACCGACCTGGAGGCCCACCTGGATTACGAGGAGGAGCAGCTGGTCCCGATCCTCAACAGGATGCTCACTCTCCCTGAGGAGGTCTAGGGTCGACGCAGGACGTCGGCAGGAGGTGGCCGGCGACCATGGGTTTCACCTCGGCCTCGGGAACCGCGCTCCGATAAAGGCGATCGACCGCAGCATGGGCGTTTCCGGCTGATCGCGGCGGGTCCCAGGTCCGGCGGCGGGTGAGCTCCCCATGAGCGGTGGCCCGGGACCGACCGGCCCCCTCGTTCACCGCGTTGTGCCGAAGCACCCGATCATCCCCTGTGGGATCAGACCATGGCCAGGTAGGCGCGGAGTTCATCGGCCGAGGCGGTGGAGATCCCGACGTACCCGTCCGGTCGGATGAGTGTGTGCGGTTCGCCGCCGTAGGGCGCGGCCGGGCTGTAGGCGCGTATCTCCGGACCATGCGCGACGCGAGGGACGGGGTCGGGTGACAGCAGAGTGAAGTGCGGGCCCCGCAGCAGGTCGAACACGCGTGCCCGCGTCCCGTCGGCCAGCCGGATCGGGCCGTCGGGCACCCGCTCGCCGCCGCTCCGGGCCAGCGAGGCGCCCCGGTAGCTCAGTGAGAGCTGGTAGGTCTCCTCGTCACGCTTGTAGGACTTCTTGTCGTGCAGGTCAGTGCTGAGGCCGAGGACCCGGGCGGCGATGGGCCTGCGCTCCTCCTCGTACGTCTCCAGCAACGCCTCAGGCGCGCCTGCGAGCACCCGCGCGAGCTTCCAGCCCAGGTTGTAGGCGTCCTGCACGCCGGTGTTGAGCCCCTGCCCGCCCTCTGGTGGGTGCACATGGACGGCGTCCCCGGCCAGGAAGACACGGCCGGAGCGGTAGCGGTCGGCGAGGCGGATGTTGACCCGGTGGAGCGAGGACCACAGCAGTTCGGTCAGGCGCACCCCGCGCACCATCGACCGTTCTGCGAAGATCCGCTGATACCAGGACAACGTCTGCTCCAACACAACTCCAGGCTTCAACGAGGCGAGCATCTGGAAGGTGTCGGTGCCGGCCATGGGATACAGCGCCACCATCCGTTTGCCCGGCCGCACCCAGACGTGGATGTGGTTCCGGCCGAGCCCTTCGACCCGCACGTCGCCCAGGGCCATCCGCTCCTCCTCGCGCGTCTCGCCGGTGAAGCCGATGCCGAGCGCCTTGCGTACCGGGCTCCTGCCGCCGTCCGCCGCGACCAGGTAACGCACCCGCAGGATCTCCCCCGTGCCCAGCCTGGCGGTCACGCCGTGCGCGTCCTGCTCGAAACCGGTCAGCGCGGTACCCTGCTCCACCTTCCCGCCCAGTTCTGCCAGACGCTCGCGCAGCACCGCTTCGGTGCGCCACTGCGGGTGCATCATCACGGTCGGGTACGGCACCGCGTCCGTGGCCGGGACGCGCTTGTGCATGCGGGCCTGCCACACGGGCACCCTGCCCATCCTGACCCGCAGCGGCGGGTAGGGCGTCGAGCCCACCAGGACCTGGCCGATCACCCCAAGGTCGTCGAAGACCTCCTGCGTACGGGGCTGCAGCCCCTTGCCCTTGGAGCCGCCGACAGGCTCGGGCGCCTGGTCCACGACGCGGCAGGCGACACCCCGGCGGGCCAGATCCACGGCGAGGGTGAGCCCGGTCGGACCGGCACCGACGATGAGGATGTCCGTCGTTTTCTCGTTCATGGCTCGACCGTGCCAGGCGGCTCTGCCGGATCGCTGTCAGCGTCTGTCGGGCACTGTCCATGGAGTCGGCCGGCCTCGCTGCTGGAATCAGGCCGGTTTCGGGCGGGCCGCGAGGAGCTGCCTTGATCTCTCGGGTGCCGGCGCTGAGACTCCAGACATGAATGCGGAGCAGGAGGTCATTGCGGCGGCCTTGGAGCGCGCGGACGCTCTGGCCGCGGGAGACCCTGATCGGCTACGCCGGTTGCTGCACCCGGATTTTCACTGGACGTCGTATCTGGGCGAGCAGTTCGATCGAGAGGACTATGTCCGGTCCAACACAGCGGGGGCCATCATGTGGAAGAAGCAGTCGCTGACCGACGCCGAGGTGGTGGTGGTCGGGCAGCAGGTCGCGGTGTTGCGCTGCGTGGCGGCCGACGACGTCGTCAGCGGCGAAAGCGTTCGTTCGACGTTCCGGATGCCGATGACCCAGACTTGGGTCAAGGAAGGGGACCGCTGGCTCTGTCTGGCCGGGCACGCCGGCCCGCGTCTCGAAGGATGATCACGGGTTGTTTCGGCGCCGTCGGCGGGACGGCATCTGGGCACGGATCGTGCGGTGGCCCACCTGTTCGACAACGGCCGGACGCTGGAAGTCACCCGGTGCGCGACGGACGGCACCCGCAACGCCTCCTCGGTCCCTCACTCGGTGGCCTGGCGGGCCGCACGACCGATGGGCTTCATGCGGGTGATCACCTGTACGCGGGCCGACGAGAACGGGGCGTCACTGAAGACTCGACATAGATCGTGGCCACATCTTGCCCATCGCTCACGCAACCTTTGTTGAAAGCCTTGCGCTCAAGTCGCCCGTGCAGGCTCTGGTCGCCCGCAATGCAAAGCTCGGCCCGCAGTGGAGGCGTGCCGTAGTACGGGCCATTGTCGCCGGGGCAGTCGAACGGCGGGGAGGTGCAGGGGGTCCCTGCGGGAGGGTCGTGCCTTTCTTCGGGATGGTCGTAATGCGCCATGTGCATCATCTCGTGAATGATGGTTTGGGCGATCTCCTCGTCTCCCAACGGGAACAGAAGTTGGAAGTTGACGCTCAACTCCCCGCGGTTCCGGTCCGCCCTGCCGAGATCGATTTCATCGACAAACGCCTTGTGGTGAATCGGGCGATCATAGGCTACGTCGATGAGACGACGCTTCTCCTCGGCCGACAGGCTGTTACACAGCATGACGCGCCGCAGCGCGAACTTGTGCCGCTCGATCAGCCGGTCCCGGAGTACTGCGGTAATGTCGTTCGCGAAAGTGAAGTGCATGAGGCGGAAGTTCATCGGGAAAGGCGGTCCGATGGTCTTGCCGATGACATTATGGCCCCAGACGTCGCCGTCTCCCCTGATGACGATGAGACGGTTGTCACTGGTGACCACGAATCTGTCCATGGCACCGTGGATCGCGACCTTCGCTCCGTCGAACTTGAAGGCCGGTCCGATGGTGTTGTTGATGACCCCGCCCGGATCGACCTCATGGCCCCAGACATCGCCGTCTTCCCTGATGACGATCATGCGACTGCCCATCGTGACCACGAATCTGTCCACCGGGCCGTTGATCGCGACCTTCGCCCCGCCGCACTTGATGCCCGGCCCGATGGAGTTGCTGGTGATCGCATGACTCCAGACGTCGCCGCTTTGCGTGATGACGAACATCCGGTCGTCATTCTTCAGGCCACTGGCGACCACGAACCTGTCGACGGGGCCGTTGATCGCGACCTTCGCTCCACCGTACTTGAAGCTCGGGTCGATTTTGCTGCCGTTGAACTTGTGGCCCCAGACGTCGCCGCTTTGCGTAATGACGAAGATACGGTCGTCCTTCGTGACCACGAACCTGTCCACGGGACCGTTGAACGCGACCCGCGCACCTTCGAACTTGAAGCCCTGCCCGACGGCGTTGGCGTTGCCTGCGAGATTATGCCCCCAGACGTCGCCGCTTTGCGTGATAACGATAATCTGGCCGCTTCCCAGGTTGCTCGTGACCACGAACCTGTCCACAGGGCCGTTGAACGCGACGGAGAAGGGTGCGGTTCTAGACATGATCGATGACTCCCTGTACGGCAACCAAAGGGCAGCGCCACCCAGGCGAAAACGTCACGTACTGATCATATGCATGAGGACCCGGCAGAAAACAAGAAAGACAACTCCTCAATTTCCGAAAAACGACGAGATTGATAGCTGGACAAATGATGGCTAAACCTCGATCCATCAAGATCTTCCTGTGGTCTGCCGAGTGGTTCGCCTGCGTGACCGGTCGGTCGAACGATCGACAGGGCTCAGGTCTGGCCACCAGCCCGAGACGTCTCCACCGCAACCCCCGTGAGGGCCCTCGGCCGACACCCGCCGGCAAAAGGGGCCAGGTGCCGGGTGGAACCTCCGGACGATGCGAACGCCCGCCCGCGCGCCGGCCCTGCCGACCTCCGCACGTCCCACCAGAAGGCGGCCGCACGTCGGCATGGCCGCCGGGCACCTGGGTGGTTTGTTTCTCTTCGTCTTGGTGCTGACCGCGTTCAGCGGACCCCATCGCGCCGTCGCCCCGGCCGGGCACGCGTATGGGGGCGGTTCGCCGGCCACGGTGGCCCCGGCCATCGGGCCGGCCCGGACCTGCGCCCGGCTCATCCGCGTCCTGCCCGAGCGGGGAGGGAATCGAAGGGTGGTCGTCCCTCGCGCCGGCACTGCTCCGCACCGATGTCGATACGGTCCGCTACCGCCCATCCATGGCCGCTGAGTTGGCCTTGGATGATTGCCGGTCCCATGACCACGGGTCAACATCGGGAGTAGCCGGCCAACACCCCATGGAGGCAATGTGCTCACGGTGATCGGCGCGGGATTCCCGCGGACAGGAACCAGCTCGATGAAGGCGGCACTCGAACGGCTCGGTTTTGGACCGTGCCACCACATGTTCACGATCATCAGCGACCCGTCCCGCGTCGACAGGTGGCTGCCCCTGGCCGACGGCGCGCAGGTGGACTGGGAGCACGTCTTCGACGGCTTCCGCTCCACGCAGGACTGGCCGGCGTCCTTCTTCTGGAGGGAGCAGGCGGAGGCGTATCCGGACGCGAAGGTCATCCTGACCGTACGCGACCCGCAGGCCTGGTACCGCAGCATGCAGACGCTCGTCTCCATCGGCCCGGGGCGCGAGCTCCCGGAGGACTTGCCCGAGACGGCGGCGGCCGTGTTCGGCGGGATGATGCGGCTCAGCCCGGTGATGGATCTGATCACCTCGTCGGTGTTCGAGGGCAGGAGGAGCCTCAGAGAGGGGCTGCCGGAGGAGGACGAGGCGGTGGCGGTGTTCGAGCGTCACCTGGCCACGGTCAAGGAGAGCCTGCCCGCCGAGCGGCTGCTGGTGTTCGACGTGCGCGAAGGGTGGGAGCCGCTCTGCCGGTTCCTGGGCGTGGACGTCCCGGCCGGGGAGCCGTTCCCGCACCTGAACGACGCGAAGACCATGCGTGAGACCCTGGACCGGCTGATCACCGAGGGCAGGCTGGGCTCGCCGTTCACCCAGCGGGAATGAGGGTGCCTTCGCCGCCCGGATCTCACGTGTCCAGGTAGCGGAGGATGGCCAGGACGCGGCGGCTGTAGTCGGGGTCGCGGGGCAGGTCGAGCTTCTCCACGATGGCGTTGACGTGCTTCTCGACCGTGCTGAGCGAGACGTGCAGGCGCTCGGCGATGGCCGCGTTCACGAAGCCCTGGGCGAGGTGCCGCAGCACCTCGCCCTCGCGCGGGCTCAGGCCGCTCAGCGGGTCTGCGTGGGTGGTGCGGGCCAGGAGCTGCCGCACCACCTCGGGGTCGAACGCGGCTCCGCCCACGCGTACGCGTTCGAGCGAGTCGAGGAAGTCGGCCACCTCCGAGACCCGGTCCTTGAGAAGGTAGCCGAGGCCCCGTGTGGAGCCGGCCATCAGCCTGGCGGCGTAGTGCTGCTCGACGTACTGCGACAGGACCAGCACGCCGACGCCGGGGTGGCGGTCGCGGATCTCCAGGGCCGCCCGGAGGCCGTCGTCCTTGTGGCCGGGCGGCATGCGGACGTCGATCACGGCCACGTCGGGGCGGTGGTGCTCGACGGCGGCGAGCAGGGCGGGGGCGTCGCCGACGGCGGCGACCACCTCGTGACCGGCGTCGTCGAGCAGCCGGGTGAGCCCCTCGCGCAGCAGCACGGAGTCGTCGGCCAGGATCACCCGCACGACGGGCCCGCCTCCACCCCGGACCCGCTGGACGACGCCATCCCAGGCCCGCTCGACCCCGTCCCGGACTCGCTCGACCCCGCTCGGGGCCCGCTGGGCGCCGCTCCGGAAACGCCCCCGGATGCCCCGGGGACGGCCTCCGACGCCTCGGGGGAGCCGCCGGGCGGTGTCTTCGGGAGGGTGGCGGCGATCTTGGTGGGCCCGCCCGGCGGGCTCTGGACCGTGAACTCCCCGTCCAGCGCCAGCACGCGCCGGGCCAGCCCCGACAGCCCGCCGCCCGTCGGATCGGCCCCGCCCGAGCCGTCGTCCGAGATCACCACGCTCACCGCCCGCTCGTCCTCCGTCAGCACGACCAGGATGTCACGCGCCCCGGCGTGCTTGATCGCGTTGGTGATCGCCTCGCGGGCCACGAAGTAGAGCGCGGTCTCCACCTCCGACACGGGCCGTCCGGCCAGCCCGTCGTGCACGGTCACCGGCACGCTCGACCGGTCGGCGACGCCCGCCAGCGCGGCGCGCAGCCCCAGCTCGTCGAGCGCGGTCGGGTAGATGCGCCAGGCCACGCTGCGCAGCTCGTCGAGGAGCTGGCGCGACTCGGTGTACGCCTGGGCGACCAGTTCGGTGGTCGCCCCGGGATCGGCGCTGTGCCGAGCGCGGCCCAGCAGCATGGCGAGCGCGACGCCGCGCTGCTGGACGCCGTCGTGGAGGTCGCGTTCGATCCTGCGCCGCTCGTCGTCCACGGCCCGGACGATGCCGGAGCGGGTGGCGGTCAGCTCGGCGATCCGCCGGCGCATCAGCTCGTGGCTGCCGGGGCCGAGGAAGTGGTCGGCCAGCCGCCGTTCGAGCGATCCGACGGCCAGGGTCATGAGGGCGACCAGGGCGAGCAGCACGGCGCCGCCGGTCAGGCCGAGCATGCCGCTGCTGGTGACGATTCTGACGCCGGGCAGGTTCACCGGCACCGGCTCGGCCCGCCCCCATGTGAGATCCCACAGGCCGCCGACCAGCAGGAGCCCGCCGAGGAAGAGGCCCGCCGCGCACAGGTACCCGCCCAGGACCCCCAGGGCGGCGCGGGCCGCGAGAAAGCCGTAGCCGCCGTCCCGCCGTGCCACCTCGTGCCCGAGCCAGCCGGACAGCCTGGCCCGTTCCAGCGCCATCAGCCGGTCCAGCCCTCGGACGACGGCGGGCCGGGCGGCCGGGACCAGGCACGCGGGCCACGCCACGCACAGGAAAACCAGCTCGACGAGGCCGAGGGCCATCCCGAGGACGACCCCGGCCAGCACCCGGGCTGCCCTGCTGCCTGACACGGGCGTGAATTCTAGGCGCAACCCCCTGACGACGCGCACCGCTCCACGCATCCTCCGCACCTCTTCACGCATCATCCGCGCCGCTCCAGGCATTGCGGGCCGCCGCTACGCGTCGCGGCGGCGCAGCACCGCGTGGCCCGCCGCCAGGGCCGCCGCCGTCCAGGCGAGGAGCCAGGCCAGCCCCTCCCCCGCCGAGTACGGCATCGGCCCGCCGGCCAGGTTGTCCGCGCTCCCCATGAACGCCAGCCCCGCGAACGTCGGCATCCGCAAGGAGGCGTCCAGCGCCGCCTGGCTCCCCGTCGTCAGCAACATCAGCGGCAGCCCCATGAGCAGCATGAACACCACGGTCAGCGTGCCCGCCGCGCTGCGCATCGCGGCGCCGACGCCGAGCGTCATCACCGACACCAGCGCGAAGAACGCCCCGACCCCGAGCAGGTCCGGCGCGACCTCGCCGATCGGCGACACGACGAGCCCGCCGAACAGAGCACCGGACAGCACGACCTGGACGACCACCGTCGCGACGGCCCCCGACAGCACGCCCGCCACGGCCATCACCGGCGCCACCACCAGCGCCTTGGCCGCCAGCACCACCCCTCGGACGGGCGTGGCCTGCAACGTGGCCCGGATGCTTCCGGACGAGTACTCCGAGGTGATCGCCAGCATCGCCAGCGCCACCAGCGCGAACTGGACGAACGACGTCGCCGACACCACCGGCTCGCTGGCCGTCACCCGCGCGCCGGTCCGGCCCTCGCGCAGGGCGTCGGTGGCGCTCGCGCCGCCCAGTGTGAGCGCGGTCACCACCATGAGCGCCGCCGCGCAGGCCAGGCACCACCACGTGGACCTGACCGACCACAGCTTCGCCCACTCGGACCCGATCGCCTGCCACAACGTCCTCATGATCCCGCCCCGTACTCGACGCTTCCCGCGGTCAGCTCCTGGTAGGCCTGTTCGAGCGAGGCCTCCCGGGTGCGCAGCTCGTGCAGCCGGATCCCGGCCTCGTAGGCCAGGTCGCCGACCGTTTCGAGGGTGGCGCCGGTGGCCTCCAACTCGTTCTCGCCGTACCGATCCACCGCGATCCCGGCGGCGCGCAGCCGTACCGCGAGATCGCCGGCGTGCGGGGTGCGGACGAGCACGGCCGTCAGGGAGCTGCCCGCGATGACGTCGGACAGCGGCGCGTCCGCGATGAGCCGGCCCTTGCCGATCACGACGAGGTGGTCGGCGGTGAGCTGCATCTCGGTCATGAGGTGGCTGGAGACGAACACCGTCCGGCCCTCGGCGGCCAGCGAGCGCATGAGCCCGCGCACCCAGCGCACTCCGTCAGGGTCGAGCCCGTTGACGGGTTCGTCGAACATCAGCACCTCCGGATCCCCCAGCAGCGCCGCCGCGATGCCGAGCCGCTGGCTCATGCCGAGCGACAGCGCCCCGGCCCGCTTGCGTGCCGCCGCGGCCATGCCGACCGTCTCCAGCACCTCGTCCACGCGCCGCCGGGGGATGCCGTTGGCGCGGGCCAGTGCCACCAGGTGCGCGTGGCCGCTGCGGCCCGGGTGCAGCGCGCGGGCGTCGAGGAGCGCGCCGACCGTGCGCAGCGGGTTGCCGATCCGGTGGTACGGCACGCCGCCGATGAGCGCGGTGCCGGCGGTGGGGCGGTCGAGGCCGAGGATCAGGCGCATCGTGGTGGATTTCCCGGCCCCGTTCGGGCCGAGGAACCCGGTCACCGTGCCCGGTCTCAGCTCCAGTGTCAGGTCGTCGACCGCCGGGCGGTCGCCGTACCTCTTGCTCAAACCCTTCAGACTGATCACGCCGCCTCACGCTAGGCGGCCTCGGGTCCGGCGGATATGGGGGCGAGCCGCCGACTTCGATGGCGGAAAGCCGTAAAAGACCAGGCCGGCGGCGAACGGGGACGTCTCCGGCCTGGTCGGCACAATGTACTGCCTCGCCTCGGGTGCGGACCACGGGGAAATACCGGGTTCGGCTGTGCCTCCGGGCATCGCGCCTCCAGAATCCGAATCCTGCGAGGTCGTATGTTCGGCATCATCCGTCCCTGTGGCGCACACGGGTGCCCGTCGCTGCGTGCGGCCTGGCGGGCGCACATGTGCGGGCTGTGCCTGACGTTGCGGGACGGGCAGGGCCAGGCGGCGCGGCCGGCCACCAACTACGACACGCTGAAGCCGCTCACGCCGGGCGGACGGCGCTGATCGCGGCGTCGCGGGTGAGCGCGGCCCCGCTCTCGTACGCCGCGGCGAAGGCCTCGTCCCCCAGCGCCGCCCGCGCCCGCTCCGCGGGCCGCAGCAGGTCGCCGAACCCGCTGCGGTCCTCCGTCCCGAGCAGCGCGGTCGCGGCCCCCAGCAGGTACGCCGCCCGCGCCGGCTCGTCGTCGGCCAGCGCGGCCGCCCGCACCTGCGCCGCGACGGCCAGGATCGGCAGGTCCCCCAGCTCCATCGCGATGTCGAGCGACGGCCCGGCACTCGGCCGGTCGCCGTCGAGCAGCGCGGCCATCGCGCGATAGCAGGCCCCCCAGGCCCGCACATCGGGAGGGCAGGACGGATCCTCGACCGCCGTCAGCTCCCGCCGCGCCTCCTCCAGGGCACCGCTCCGGAGCAGCACCTCGACCTGCGACAGCCGGACGTACTCGACGCCCTCCCTCCGCCGCAACCGCTCCACGCAGTCCCAGCACGCGTCCATGTACGACCGGGCGCGGTCATGCTCGCCCGACCGCGCGTACGAGAGCGCGATCTTGGCCAGGATGGCGGCCTGGTCCTCCACGACGCCCAGCTCACCGGCCAGGCGCAGCGCCCGCGACCTGGCCTCGATCCCGGCAGCGAGATCGCCCGCGCGGTCGTGGTGCTCGGCCAGCACGCGCAGCGCGGAGGACAGCCCCCACCGCTCGCCGAGGGCCTCCATCTCCCGCCGCGTCTCGTCGACGAGGGTGAACGCCCCGCTGACGTCCCCCTTGCTCTCGGCCGCCATGGACAGCGTCATCCGCGCGAACGCCCGCTCCCATCCGGTCAGGCCCGGCATCGACCGTTCGGCGGCCCGGGCGGCCGCCACCAGGTCTCCCAGCACCATCGGCGCGCAGAGCAGCAGCACGCCGGCGGGCCCGCCCAGCCGGTCGCCGAGGTCCAGCGCCTCCTGGACCGTCTCCTGTGCCGCCGGGTCGCCGAGCTGCTGGTGGACGAGCCCCTGGAGCGCCAGCCGTACGGGCCGCAGCTCCTCCGGGACCTCGCCCGGCAGGTCGAGCACGCCACGCATCCAGTGCACGCTCTCGATCCGCATGCCCTGCAGGAACCAGAACCACCACATGGCCGCCGACAGCCGCACGCCCAGCTCGGCGTCCCCCGCGTCGGCCGCGAACCGCAGCGCGGCCACGACGTTGTCGTGCTCGGCCCGCAGCCTGTCCAGCCAGTGGAGCTGGCCGGCGCCGCGCAGCCCGGGGTCGGCCGCCTCGGCGAGCCGCAGGAAGTGGCGCGCGTGCCCGTCCCGCACGGCCCGGTCCTGCCCGGACTCCGCCAGCCGGGCCATCCCGTACGACCTGACCGTCTCCTGCATGCGGTAGCGCTCGCCGGACAACTCGACCAGCGACTTGTCCACCAGCGCCGTGAGCGCGTCGAGCGGGTCGAGCCCGCTGACCGCCTCCAGCGCCTCCAGCGTGGCCCCGCCGGGGAAGGCCGCCAGCACCATGGCCAGCTCCCGCTCCTCGCCGGACAGCGGGTCCCAGCTCCAGTCGACCACCGCCTGCAGGGTGCGGTGCCGGGGCAGGGCCGTCCGGCTGCCGCTGCTGAGCAGGCGGAAGCGGTCGTCGAGCTTGGCCGCGATCTGCTCCACGCTCAGCGCGCGCGTCCTGGCGGCGGCCAGCTCGATGGCCAGCGGCATGCCGTCGAGCCGCCGGCAGATCTCGACGACCGCCCGGGTGGTGGTCTCGTCGAGGGTGAAGCCGGGGCGGACCGCCACGGCCCGTTCGGCGAAGAGGCGGACCGCAGAGTAGCCGCGGGCGTCCTCGGTCGTGCCGGCGGGCCACTCCAGGGGCGGGATGGGGTAGAGGCTCTCGCCCGCGACGGCCAGCGACTCCCGGCTGGTGGCCAGGACGCGCAGGTCGGGGCAGGCGCCCAGCAGCCGGTCCACCAGCTCGGCGACGGCCGACACGACATGCTCGCAGTTGTCGAGCACGAGCAGCACGCCCTGCTGGGCGAAGACCTCCGCGAGCCGCTCGGCGGCGCCGCCCTCCCCGGCCTCGAACCGGGCTCCGTCCCGGCCGCCGATCGCCGTGAGCACCGCGTTGGCGACGTCGTGGGGGTCGGTGACGGGCGCCAGTTCGGCCAGCCAGACGCCGTCCGGCGCCAGGTCGGCCGAGCGCTCGGCGACCTCGGCGGCGAGCCGGGTCTTGCCCGCGCCCCCTGGGCCGACGACGGTGACGAGCCGGCCGGTCTCCAGCGCCTTGGCGAGCTGGGCCAGCTCCTGCTCGCGGCCGATGAAGCTGGTCACCTGGGCGCGCAGGTTCGTCCTGCGGGTGCGGCGGCGGTCCTGGCGCTGCGGGTCGTGCCGGAGGATCGACAGGTGCAGCTCGGCCAGCTCGGCGGACGGGTCGACGCCCAGCTCCTCCGACAGCGTCCGCCGGGTCCGCTCGTAGGCGTCGAGCGCGTCGGCCTGCCGGCCGGCCGCGTACAGGGCCCGCATGAGCAGGCCCTGCAGGCGCTCGCGCAGCGGGTGCGCGGCCGCCAGCGGGCCCAGCTCCGCCAGCACGTCGTTGCCCGCGCACAGCTCCAGCTCCAGCCGGTCCTCGGCGGCGGACAGGCGCAGCTCGTCCAGCCGTACGGCGGCGTTGTCCGCGAACGGCAGCCCGGCCAGGTCCGCCAGCGCCGGCCCCCGCCACAGCCCCTCGGCCTGGCGCAGCGCGGCGATGCCCCCCGTGCCGGCCAGCCGCTCGAACCGGGAGACGTCCACGTCGTCGGCGTCGACGGCGAGCCGGTAGCCGGCCGGGTGCGACTCGATCGCGGCATGGCCGACCAGCCGCCGGGTGCGGGAGACCAGCGACTGCAGGGCGTTGGCACTGCCGGCCGGCGGGCGCTCGCCCCAGATGGCGGCGGTGAGCACGTCGAACGGCACAACCCGGCCCGGTTCCAGCGCGAGCCTGGCCACCAGAGCGCACAACCTGGCACCGGAGATCTCGACCCGGCGCCCCTCCCCGTCACGCACCTCGAACGGGCCGAGCAACATCACACGCACGGCACCAAGCTTGCCATTCACCCCATATCGCGCCAACCGCGCGGCGGTCAGGTGCCGAAGACGGTCTTCGCCAGGTCGTACGACTGTCCGGCCACGTCGTCCTCGGCGCGCCGGAACGCCTCCACGATGGCGTCCGCCAGCGCCTGCGAGCCCAGCCGCATCGCCCGCGGGTCGATGCGCAGCCCGGCCAGCGAGCCGGTGGGCTTGAGCTCCACGACGACCTGCCCGCCGGCGCTCTCGCCGCGCCCCCGGGTCTCCTCCAGCAGGCGGCTCACCTCTTCGAGCTCGGCCGTCCGCGCCGCCATCTCGGCCAGCGCGCGGTCGAGCTCCGGGTCTCCGGTACGGGGTGTCGTCATCGGTGTTCCTCACTCACTCAACGCTTGAAGATGAAGGCCCTGGGCGCGTGCGCCAGCGCCGAGCGGAGCGCGCCCTGCTCCGACATCGCCCCACCGGCGACCAGGGGGTAGATGGTGGCGGCCGAGAGCGTGCGGCGGAAGAACTTGCCCGCGGGGTCCGAGCCCAGCAGCGTCTCGGTGACCTTCGTGGCGGGGAAGAACCTGCGCACGTCGCTCAGCGCCTTGATGCCGCCGTTGTAGGCCATCTCGGCGGCGAAGTGCTTGCCCGCGTACTCCCAGAGGTTGCCCATCGGCTGCCCCGTGGCGGCCGAGCTGCCCGCGTGCACGCCGGTCTTGAGCGCGGTCCACAGCACGGAGTCGGCCAGCGCGTCGAGCCCTTCGCGGACGAAGTAGTTGCCGACGCGGCGCTTGCCCATCCGCGCCTCCAGGATCATCCTGGTGATCTTCTGGAAGAGCGTGCGCTCCAGCTTGGCCCTGGACACCAGCCATCTGAACGCCTTCTCGGCCGCGACCCTGGCCGCGGGGTAGACGAAGCCGAACATCATCGTGAAGGCCATGGCGGCGAGGTACGTGCCGATGATCCGGAGCTGTTCGCGGTGCTCCTCGACGGCGTCGGCGTACTCCTCGCAGCCCGCCGCCAGGTCCAGCAGCTCCTCCTGGAGCGCGGCGTAGCGGGGGGCGAGCTCCTTCGGCCACACGTCGGCGAAGCGGTCCACGATGCGGCTGTCGTTCGCCTTGCGCGCCTCGGCGACGCCGGCGTCGGTCTTGTGCGCGACCTTCCCGATGGACTCGGCCAGCGCGCGCAGCGCCTTGGCACGGTCCCGCAGGTTGCTCACGTCGGCCACCGGCACGTGCACGTCGGCGAACCAGGCCAGCGCCTGGAAGGGGTCGAACATCAGGCGCCTTCCTTGCGCGGCGGGGCCTGCGGGATCGGCGGCGCGGGAAGGTCGGGGATCTTGGGCAGCGTGCTGATGATCTGCTGCTCCAGGAAGTCCCAGAACTTCTCGAAGTCGCGGAAGTTCCCCGCCGAGCTGAAGTTCTTGTCGGCGATGCCCTGCATCGCCTCGGTGAGCGAGTCGTAGCCGTCGCCGTACCACTCGGCGAACGCGCGGCCGTCGTCGTCGCCGCCGACCAGGTCGGAGGTGGTGGCCAGCGAGGTGGAGCCGCGGTGCAGCGCCACGACGTCGTCGCCGGTCTTGTCGAAGAGCTTGGCCAGGCGGCGGATCGAGGTCCAGTGGATCTCCAGGCCACCGCTGGGGGCGTTCGGGGGCTGGACCGGCTCCTGGGTCGGGGCCGGGCGCGGGGAGGGCTCCTGCACCGGCGGGATGACCGACCAGGTGGGCGTCGGAACGGGCGACCAGGTGGGGGTGGGGGTCGGCCTGGGGGTGGGCGTGCCCGACGGAGTCGGGGTCGGCTTCGGGGTGCCCGTCGGGGACGGGGTCGGGCTCGGTGACCCCGTGGGCGTGGGAGTCGGGGTGCCGGACGGGGACGGGGTGCCCGTCGGAGATGGGGTGCCGGTTGGGGACGGGGTGCTGGTCGGGGATGGGGTGCCCGTCGGGGACGCGGTCGGCGTCGGGGAGGACGTCGGGCTGGGGGTGGTCGTTGGACTCGGCTCACCAGACGAATCAGCCATCAACCCTCCAATCACTACAAACAAACACGACTAGTAACAGTGAGACACTAACGTTGACAAATTTCTCAGGTGTTAACAGGCGGCTACGGATTGTTCATCCATGCCGGCGTCACCTTGAGCAGCTCGCCCAGCTCGTCGAGCGGCTCGCTGTCGACGGCGCCCGTACGCGCCCGATCCTCGACACGCCGGCACAGCTCGGCCTCTCGGGCCGCCCCGACGGTCGCGCAGCTGCCCTTGAGCCGGTGGGCGAGCGCAGCCACCTCCGCCACGTCGCCGGTCCGCGCCGCCAACCGCAGCTCCTCGTACGTCCGCGTCGCGGTGGCCAGGTACGCCTCCGCCACGTCGGCGAGCGCCTCCGGCGACAGCCCCATCAGCTCGGGCGGGAGCCCGGAGTAGGCGGCCCACTCCGGGATGCTGGCGAGCACGCGCGGCCAGTCCACCGGCTTGGCCAGGTGGTCGTCCATCCCGGCCGCCAGGCAGCGGATCCGGTCGTCCGGCATCGCCGCCGCGGTCATCGCGATGATCGGGGTGTGCGCGTCCTCGCGCCGCCTGATCTCCTCGGTCGCGGCCAGCCCGTCGAGCACGGGCAGCTGGCAGTCCATGAACACCAGGTCGTAGCCCCCGGCCAGCACGGCGCGTACGGCCTGCTCGCCGTCGTCCACCACCTCGACCTCGTGCCCGGCCTGGCGCAGCACGAGCATCGCGACCTGGCGGCTGACCTCGTCGTCCTCCGCCACCAGGATCCGCGCGCCGCCGTCCCTGCCCGCGAGCTCCACGCCTTCGCGCGGCTCGCCGGGGCACTCGGCGGTGACCAGGGCGTTCTCCACGGCGGCCAGCAGGCGGCGGCGGCTCAGCGGCCGGGTGATCGACTGGACGGCCCGCTCCCCCATGGCGCCGGGCCAGGCGAAGCCCGACCGCCCGGGGGTGACGACCACGACCACGCTGGTCGCCTGGAGCAGCGGGTCCGTGAGGATCACGTGCGCGGTCGACTCGGCGTCGGTGCCGAGGTCGAGGGCGACGACCGCGAGCTCGTACGGCCGCCCGGCCGACGCGGCGGCCCTCAGCAGCTCCAAAGCGGAGTCCGCGGTCTCCTCCACGTCGAGCCCGGCGCCCGCCAGGAACCGCACGGCCAGCGCGCGGTCCTCGGGCCGCGGGTCGGCGACGAGCGCGCGCCTGCCCTGCAGGGCCTCGACCGACGGCTCCGACCAGGTGAGCACGTCAACGGGCAGGCGCACCCAGAACCGGCTGCCCACGCCCTCCACGCTGTCGAGCCCGATCTCCCCGCCCATGAGCTCGGTGAGCTGCCGGCCGATGGCCAGCCCCAGGCCGCTGCCGCCGGTCCTGCGCGTGATCGGCGAGTCGACCTGCCGGAAGACGCCGAACACCCGCTCCCGGTCGTCGGGCCCCACCCCGATCCCGGTGTCGGCGACCGCGAACCTGAGCACCGCCCGCGCGTCGCCGGGCTCGCCCTCCTCGAGGGTGACGTGCAGGTCCACCCCGCCCTGGACGGTGAACTTCAGCGCGTTGCCCACCAGGTTCGTGAGGATCTGGCGCAGCCGCGCCGGATCGCCGGTCACCTGCCGGGGCACGCCGTCGTCGAGCCGCAGCGTGAGCCAGAGCCCCTGCTCGTACGCGTGCGGCGCGAACGGCGCGACCACCTCGTCGCACAACCGCGGCAGGTCGAACGGCACCGCGTCGACCTGGAGGTGGCCCGCCTCGATCCTGGACAGGTCGAGGAAGTCGTCGAGCAGGCGCAGCACGTTCTGGGCCGACTCCTGGGCCGTGGTCGAGTAGTGGCGCTGCTCGTCGTCCAGCCGGGTGCTCATGAGCAGGGAGTTCATGCCGAGCACGCCGTTGATCGGGGTGCGGATCTCGTGGCTGATCTTGGCCAGGAACTCGGACTTGGCGCTGGAGGCGCTGACCGCCTCGTCCCTGGCGGCGGCCAGCTCGGCCGCGTACCTGGCCAGCGTGGCCTGCGCGCGGCGGCGGCCGCGCGTGGTGTGGATCTGCAGGCCCAGGCCGATGAGGATGAGCAGGGCCAGCAGGGCCGCGACGGTCATGACGTTCGTCCTGAGCCGCTCGGCCGAGGCCAGCGCCTTGGTGGCGGACACCTCGGCGGTGACCGTCCAGCCGATGCCCGGGATCGGCTCGGACGCCGACAGCACCGTGCCGTCGACGCCGCTGAACAGGCCGTTCCAGGTGCGCCCGGCGAGCGCGGCGTCCACCCGGGGGTCCTCGCGCAGGGAGGTGAGCGCGAGGAGCTTCCGGCCGGGGTCGGCGACGAGCACGCCCGCCCGGTCGGTGATCAGCAGCCTGATGTCCTGCGCCTCGGCGGCCTCCTTGGCGAACTCCTGGATGGCGTCCAGGCTGTAGACGACGGCGAGGATGCCGAGCATGCGCTTGCCGTCGGTGCTCGGGATCGGCGCGGCCACCGCGACCGCCCTGGACACGTCGATCATCGTGGGCGTGTACGCCTGGGAGATGTGGGCCGCCCGCCGGTCGCGCACGGCGCGGTACCAGTCGGTGGCGGTGAGGTCCTGGGGCAGCACGGTCTTCGGCTCCGCGCCGAGCATGCGGCCCTCCGACGAGACCAGGATCAGCCCGCTGATGCCGTCGCGCAGCTCCTTGAGCTCTCCGAGGTACGTGCGCATGGCCTCGGGGGTCGCGTGCTCCACCGTGTCGCGCAGGCCGGGCCGCTGCGCGAACGTGGTGACGAGCTGCGCCAGGGAGCCCATCTGCTGCTCGACCACGACCCGGCTCACCGAGGCGGTGATCCTGACCCGGCCGTCGACCTCGTCGCGCACGGCGTTCTCCGACAGGGAGATACTGGAGGAGGTCAGCAGCGCCAGGGGCAGCAGGCCGAGCAGCGTCCACAGGGCAGTCACCGCGAGCACCCATCTCACCGGCGTCCGTCCTCCCCCCTGTCGGTTCGGCTACAGATTAAGAGGAAGAGGGCATGTGCGGCGGATCATGGTGAGCAGAACGCGCAAAACTTGAGCGTTTGTAACAAAACCTGCCTAAGCTCACTCTGATTTGTAAAAACTGCACCTGGACGAGGAGTGGCGGTGCCTGAGCCACGGGACATCACCGTTCTCATCGTGGACGACGACCCGGTCGTCACGGCGGCCCTGCACGCGCAGGTGAACAGAGTACTCGGGTTCAGGGTGGTCGGGATCGCGCACACCGGCCAGGCGGCGCTCGCCGCCGCCGGCCGTTTCGCGCCCCGGCTGGTGCTGCTGGACCTGCACCTGCCCGACCTGCCGGGGCTGGAGGTGGCGCACCGGCTGCGCCGGCCCGAGCAACCGCCCATCGACATCATCGTGATCTCCGGGCGCAAGGAGTCGGCCACGGTACGCGCCGCCATGCAGCGCGGCGCGCTCTACTACCTGGTCAAGCCGACCAGGGCGGGCACGCTCGAGCAGACGCTGCTGCGCTACGCGGCCACGGCCGAGCAACTGGAGTCGGGCGACCGGTTCGCCGAGCAGCAGGAGATCGACCGCATCTTCCGCACGCTCCACCTCGACCAGGGCGCCCGGCCGAAGAGCATCTCGGCGGCGACCGAGCAGGCCGTGCTGGACGCGCTGGCCGCCGTCCCTGAGGACGTGTCGGCGAACGAGCTGGCCGGGATGATCGGCGTCAGCCGCGCCACCGCCCGCCGCTACCTGGAGCATCTGGCCGATCGCGGGCTGCTCGAAGGCCGGCCGAAGTACGGGCCGACCGGGCGCCCCCAGCACCGTTATCGAGTGCGATGAGAGGGCTCAGGGCGCTGATCGCCGTCCTGCTCTGCCTCACCGCCGCCGGATGCGGGAGCGACAACCCCTTCCCCGAAGGCTCCACGATGGCCCGGATCAGGGAGCGGGGCGTCCTCGTCGTGGGCACCAAGTTCGACCAGCCGATGTTCGGCTACAAGGATCCCGCCAGCGGGCGGATCATCGGCTTCGACGCCGAGATCGCCAGGCTCATCGCGAAGGACCTCACCGGCAGCGAGCGCAACATCCGCTTCGTCGAGACCGTCTCGCGCGAGCGGGAGAACTTCATCTCGCAGAACGTGGTGGACCTCGTCATCGCCACGTACTCGATCACCCCGGCCCGCGCGCAGCTCGTCGCCTTCACCGACCCGTACTACTACGCCGGGCAGGACCTGCTGGTCAGGACGTCCGACACCACCATCAACGACGTGTCGGACCTGGACGGCAAGACCGTGTGCACCGCCACGGGGTCGACGTCCGTCGAGCGGCTGCGCTCCCTGGTGCCCGGTGCCACCCTGGAGATCGTCGACGCCTACAGCATCTGCGTGCCCGCGCTCACGAACGGGCGGGTCGACGCGATCAGCACCGACGACACGATCCTGCTCGGCCTGCTCGACCAGCATCCGGACCAGTTCCGGCTGGTGCTCAAGCCGTTCGGGCGCGAGCCGTACGGGATGGGTGTGCCCAAGCAGGACGTCGCCTTCCGCGACTACCTCAACGGCCTGATCGCCGGCTGGCTGCGCGACGCGCAGTGGGACCGCGCCTACAAGGACACCATCGGGGTCTCCGGCGCGACGTCCGACTCCTCCAGGCCCGGCGACCACCGGCCCTGATCGAACTCAGATCGATCAATCACTGAGCAGAACGCGCACAAGCCTTTCGGTGACACATACGGCTCCTACGGTTACGCCATCGCTGACCGAGACAAGGAGCGTGACGCATGACCGAGGCCGACCTGATCGTCCTGGACCAGGTCAACAAGCGCTACGGCGACCACCATGTGCTCAGGGACGTCAACCTGAACGTCAGGCAGGGCGAGGTCGTCGTGATCATCGGCCCGTCCGGCGCCGGGAAGTCGACTCTGTGCCGGGCGATCAACCGCCTGGAGACGATCGACTCCGGCACGATCACCCTGGACGGTACGCCGCTGCCCGCTGAGGGCAAAGCGCTGGCCAGACTCCGCGCCGAGGTGGGCATGGTGTTCCAGTCCTTCAACCTCTTCGCGCACAAGACCGTCCTGGACAACGTCGTCCTCGGCCAGGTCCACGTGCTGAAGCGGCCGAAGGCGGAGGCCGTGCGCAGGGCCCAGGAACTGCTCGACCGGGTCGGCATCGGCGGCCAGGCCGCCAAGTTCCCCGCCCAGCTCTCCGGCGGGCAGCAGCAGCGGGTGGCCATCGCCCGCGCGCTGGCCATGGACCCCAAGGCGATCCTCTTCGACGAGCCCACCTCGGCCCTCGACCCGGAGATGGTCAACGAGGTGCTCGACGTCATGACCTCGCTGGCCCGCGAGGGCATGACCATGGTGGTCGTCACCCACGAGATGGGCTTCGCCCGGCGCGCGGCCGACCGGGTCGTCTTCATGGCCGAGGGCGAGATCGTCGAGCAGAACACCCCCGACGCGTTCTTCGGAGCCCCGAACAGCGAGCGCGCCCAGTCCTTCCTCGCCAAGATCCTCACTCACTAAGGAGCCGTCATATGTTCGGCAGGTCCCTTTACGCGACCTTCGCGGTGGTCGCGCTCGCCGCCACCGCCACCGCCTGTGGCAGCGCCGAGGCCAGCAACGCCTCGATCGTCGACAAGGCCAAGAACGACAAGAAGCTGGTCGTCGGCGTGAAGGCCGACCAGCCGGGGCTGGGGTTGCGCACGCCCGACGGCAGCTTCGCCGGGTTCGACATCGAGGTCGCCAAGTACGTGGCCAAGCAGCTCGGTGTGGAGGCCAAGGACGTCACGTTCAAGGAGACCGTGTCGGCCAACCGCGAGGCGTTCATCGAGCAGGGCCAGGTGGACATGGTGGTGGCGACGTACTCGATCACCGACGCCAGGAAGCAGAAGGTGTCCTTCGCCGGGCCGTACTTCGTGGCCGGGCAGGCCCTGCTCGTCAGGGCCGACGACACGGCGCTGACCGGGCCCGAGACGCTGAACGGCAAGAAGCTCTGCTCGGTCGCCGGCTCGACCCCGGCGCAGAAGGTCAAGGCGGAGTACTCCAAGGAGGTGCAGCTGCAGGAGGAGCGGACGTACTCGGCGTGCGTGGACCGCGTCCTCGGCGGCCAGCTCGACGCGCTCACCACCGACAACGTCATCCTCGCCGGCTACGCCGCCCAGTACGGCGGCAAGCTCAAGGTGGTCGGCCAGCCGTTCAGCACCGAGAAGTACGGCATCGGGCTGAAGAAGGACGACACGGCCGGGCGCAAGGCGATCAACGACGCGCTGGAGAAGATGTTCTCCGACGGCAGCTGGACGAAGGCGCTGCAGGCCAGCGTCGGCGCCTCCGGCTTCGCCCTCCCGCAGGCCCCGCAGCTGGAGCGCTACTGATCCATGGAAGCGCTGCTGTTCGAACGCGACACGATCCTCGCCGCGTTCTGGATGACGATACGGCTGACGGCGGTCAGCGCGCTCGGCTCTCTCGTGCTGGGGACGCTCCTGACCGCCATGCGGGTGGCCCCGCTGGCCTCCCTGCGCGGCGCGGCCAACTTTTACGTGACCATGATGCGCAACACGCCGCTCACGCTGGTGCTGATGTTCACCGGCCTCGGCGTCGGAGCGCAGCTCGGCGTGGAGCTGTCGGACGACATCGCGACCAACAACTTCTGGCTCGCCGTCATCGGGCTGACCGCCTACACCTCGGCGTTCGTCTGCGAGGCCCTGCGGTCGGGGCTCAACACGGTGCCGGTCGGGCAGGCGGAGGCGGCCCGGTCGCTCGGGCTGGGCTTCACGAAGACGCTCGGGCTGATCACGCTGCCGCAGGCGTTCCGCGCCGTGGTGGCGCCGCTGGGCAGCATCATGATCGCGCTGACCAAGAACACCACGATCGCGCTCGTGGTCGGCGTGGGTGAGGCGTCCGTGCGGATGCGGGAGATGATCGAGACGTACGGAGACCAGGTCCTCGAGATCTTCCTCGGCTTCGCCGCCGGGTTCGTGCTGCTGTGCCTGCCGATGGGGCTGCTGTTCGGCTGGCTGTCGCGGCGGATGGCGGTGGCCCGATGAGCTACGCGAACCTTTACGAGCGGCCCGGGCCGCGCGGGATCCGGCGCAACCGGCTGCTGGCGGCGGTCGTCGCGCTCGTGCTGCTGGGGCTGGCGTACGTGGTCTACGTGCGCTTCGACGCCAAGGACCAGTGGGCGGCCGACAAGTGGACGCCGCTGCTGCGCGGGGACGTCTGGGCCACGTTCATCCTGCCGGGGCTGGCCGGGACCATCGGCGCGGCCGTGGTGGGGGTGGTGCTGGCGGGCCTGTTCGGCCTCGTCTTCGCCACCGCCCGGATGTCGGACCACCGGTGGATCCGGGTGCCCGCGGCCGCGGTGGTGGAGTTCTTCAGGTCCGTGCCGCTGCTGCTGCTGATCTTCTTCGCCTTCTTCGGCTCGTACATGCTGATCGGCGTGAACATCTCGGCCTTCGCCGCCGTCGTCTTCGGGCTCACGCTCTACAACGGCTCGGTGATCGCGGAGATCATCCGGGCCGGGGTGCAGAGCCTGCCGCGCGGCCAGTCCGAGGCGGCCCACGCCATAGGCATGCGCAAGGGGCAGGTGATGCGCCTCGTCCTGCTGCCGCAGGCGTTCCGGACCATGATGCCCGCCATCGTCAGCCAGTTCGTGGTGCTGCTGAAGGACTCGGCGCTGGGGCTCATCGTGGGCTTCGACGAGCTGGTGAACCGGGGGTTGAACGGGATCGCCGCCAACTTCAAGAACACCATCCCGGCGGCGATCCTCATCGCGGCCATCTTCATCCTGATCAACATCTCCCTCGACCGCCTCGCCACCCGGCTCTCCACCCGCCTCGGCACCACCCGCTGACCCGCCACCCCTCCCCTTCAGCCCGGCCCCCGCACGGCCCACCCCCTCGCCGTGCCCGGCCGTCGCGCCCATCGCGCGCCTCGCCCACCGGCGAAGCGCGGGGCGCCCACCCGCGGCCCGGACGGTGAACCACCGTCCGGGCCGCGCTCCCATCACGGGCTACAGGTCCTCGGGCGCCCCCAAAGGGGGACCTCAGCCACGGTCGGAGGGACGGAGACGGCGGCGGAGGGCCGGGAGCCAGGGGGCCGCGGCGAGGGCGGCGAGCAGGATCAGCAGTGGCGTCCGCCACCACCACGAGACGGTCGCGGGCGGCGGCGACGGCGGCCGGGCCACCCACGGCCGGGCCGTCTTCGCCCAGGCCAGGAACGCGTCACCGATGGGCAGCAGCCCGAAGGCGTACCGCTTGGTCCAGGGGGTGTCCACGGGCAGCCCCGCCAGCTCCCCGTAGCCGGCCAGCGCCGAGGCCAGCGGAGCGTCGGAGTGCGCCTGCGCCGCGCCGAGGGTGACCACGGTCGCCGACAGGCTCACCCCGAGCGGCAGCGGCCCGGAGTCCACGTCGGCCGGTCCGTCCACGCCCTCCGGGTACTCGCGCACGGCGGGCCCGAGCCCGAGCGGGGTGGCGACGTACAGCTCGCGGAAGCGCGCGTACTGCTCGGCGGCGAAGGCCGGATCCACGTCCACCAGAAACCGCTGGATCATGCTCTGCGAGCTGCCCCGCGCCACCTCGGCCGGCGCGCCGTCGCCGGGGTCGGCGCGGTGCGGAAGCAGCCCGGTACGCGGGTCGAGCCGCCGCCTGACCTCCCGCAGCCAGCGTTCGACGGTCCCGCCGAACCGGGGCGGGAGGATCGCGTCGTGCAGCCGCAGCGACGCCACCGCCACGGTCGAGTCCACCGGCCAGGCCTGCCCCGGGTACGCCGCCAGGTACGGCGAGGCCGACGCGTCGAACGCGGCCCCGAGCGCGGCGGAGTCCTCCGCGAACCGGCGCACCTCGGCCGGATCACGCTGCCCGGCCGGCTCCAGGCTCAGCGCCCCGCCGCGCAGCCAGTTGGACCATCCCCGGTAGAAGACGCCGTAGGGCGGGGTGAGGCCGGGGCTGAACGGGGCCCGCCCGGCGGGCGAGTCCAGCCGGCTCAACGCCCAGCGCACCTCGCGCAGCGCCCGCGACCGTTCGCCCGCCGGCGCGCGCATCCCGAGCTCGACCCAGCTCAGCCCGTACAGGGCGTGCAGGAAGAAGTACCCCTCGGGGAACAGCGCCTGGGCCTCGTCGCCCGCGCCCGCGTCCAGGGCCGCGCGCAGGAACGCCAGCTGCCGCCGCACCCCGGGCGGCTCCCCCGACGTGCCCGCGGTGGCGGGCACGGTCAGCCGTACGACGCCGGCCAGCGCGCACGCGCTCACCACGACGGCGAGGACCAGCCGCGCCCACTTCCATGCCCGGCGGGCGGCTGACGGCTGGGACATCCGACGATCTTAGCCCCGTGAGGGGGAGCCCTGCGGTGGAAGGTCCGATGTGCGTGGTGTTCAGTGGGATCCGTCAGCCGACGACCGCTCGAAAGGACCCCATGCCGCTCTCCCCCGGCCCCTTCACCGGCCGTACCATCACGAGCCTCGCCCAGGACCTGCGCGAAGGCCGGACCACCGCCGTCGAGCTCGTCGAGCAGGCGCTCGAAGCCATCGCCGAGCGCGACCCCGCGCTCGGCGCGTTCGTCACCGTGGACGCCGACGGGGCGCTGGCGGCGGCGCGGCGGGCGGACGCCGAGCTGGACACGGGCACCTACCGGGGTCCGCTGCACGGCGTGCCGGTGGGCGTGAAGGACCTCTTCATGGTCGCGGGGCTGCCCGCGACCATGGGTTCGCGGCATTTCGCGGGGTACGTCGCGGACTCCGACGCCGAGTCCGTGACCCGGCTGCGCCGCGCGGGCGCCGTCGTCGTGGGCAAGACGACCACCCACGAGTTCGCGTACGGCCCCACGGGCGACCGCTCGGCCAACGGCCCCTCGCGCAACCCGTGGGACCCCGAGCGCATGTCGGGCGGCTCCAGCGGCGGCAGCGCGGCGGCCGTGGCGGCGGGCCTGGTGCCGCTCGCGCTCGGCACCGACACGGGCGGATCCGTCCGCATCCCGGCGGCTCTGTGCGGGATCGCCGGGTTCAAGCCGAGCTATGGGGCGATCTCGGCCGAAGGCGTGTTCCCCCTGGCACGCAGCTTCGACCACGTCGGCGTCCTGGCCGGTGACGAGCAGGACTGCCTGCTCGCCTACCGCTGCCTGGCCTCCGCCCAGTTGCGCGAGGACCCCGGTCCCGCGCGGGTGGCCTGGCTCGATCCGTCCGAGCTGTTCGACGGAGATCCGCACGTGGTGGACGCGGTACGCGCGACCGCGGAGTCCCGCCTGGCCCGCTCGGAGTTGGAGGAGGTGCGGCTGCGGGCGGGGCTGGGCGAGGAGTTCCGCGAGACGTACACGGTGATCCAGAGCTGCGAGGCGGTGGCCGTGCACGCGGCCCGGATCGCGCAGGCGCCCGAGCTGTTCGACCCCGAGTTGCTCGAACGCCTCCGCACGGCCGCCGAGATACCCGGCTGGCAGTATGTCGCGGCCGTGGCCGCGCGCTCCCGGCTCGCCGAGGCCGCGGCGACGCTGTTCGAACGGCACGACGTGCTGGCGCTGCCCACCGTGCCGATCATCGCCCCGCTGCTCCTGGAGCGCGAGACGGAGGTGGAGGGCCGGACCGTCGCCGTGCGGCCCGCGCTGCTGTCCATGACGAGCCTGTGGAACGTGCTGGGCCTGCCCGCGCTGACCGTGCCCGCGGGCACGGTGGACGGGCTGCCGGTGGGGCTGCAGCTCGTGTGCCGCCCCGGGCGCGAGCTGCGGCTCTTCGAGGCGGCCGGCATGGCGTGAAAGCGACCTCAAGGCGGGGGCGCGGCGTGGAAGCGCCCCCGAGGAGAGCACGCTAGATCGTCGTGCCCCCGCCCGCGTCGGAGGAGCCCGGGATGGCGGCGGCCAGCTCGGGGATGCGCGCCCGGTAGCCGTCGAGCAGCTTGCGGGCCGTCGCGACCGAGTCGACCAGCGGGTGCAGCGCGAACGCCTCGACCGCCAGCCGGGCCGAGCCGGACCTGGCGGCCTCGATGGCGGCCTGCTCCACGGCCTTCACCTGCTGCACGAGACCGAGGAAGCGGCCCGGCAAGGGGCGGGTGGCCAGCGGCCGGACGCCGGCCCCGTCCACCGCGCACGGGATCTCGACGACCGCGTCCGCGGGCAGGCCGGGCACCGCGGCGCCGTTGCGCACGTTGAGGATCATGGAGGTGGGCTCGCCGCGGGCGATGGCGGCCATGAGGGCCAGGGCGATGCCCTCGTACCCACCGGCCTCCAGGTCGGCGGCGTCGCGCGCGCCCGCGGCGGTGGGTTCGCGGGCCTCGGCCATGTACGACTCGTCGCGCAGCCTGCGCGCCCTGACCCACTCCGCCAGCGCCTCCTCGGGACGCGCCCGCACGGCGGCGTAGAAGTCGTCCTGCTGCCGGACCAGCGACTCCCCGCGGGTCTGCCCGGAGATCGCGGCCACGGACTCCCGGGTGAAGTAGTAGTAGTACAGGTATTCGTTGGGCAGCGCGCCCAGCGTGCGCACCCAGTCGCCGCCGAAGATGCGCGCCTCCTCGACCTGCCGCAGCGCCGCGTCGTCGGCCAGCAGGTCGGGCAGCACGTCGCGCCCCTGATAGGTGAGGCCACGCAGCCAGCCGAGGTGGTTGAGGCCCACGTAGTCGGGCGACACGCGCGCCGGGTCGAGCCCGAGCGCGACGGCGGCCCGGCGGATCAGGCCGATCGGGGAGTCGCAGATGCCGATCACGCGGTCGCCGAGCACGTGCCGCATGGCCTCGGTGATCATGCCGGCGGGGTTGGTGAAGTTGATGACCCACGCCTGGGGCGCGAGCGCGGCCACCCGCTCGGCGACGTGGAGCGCGACCGGGATGGTGCGCAGGCCGTAGGAGATGCCGCCGGGACCGGTCGTCTCCTGGCCGAGCAGGCCCAGGTCGAGCGCGACCCGCTCGTCGGCGGTGCGCCCGGCCAGGCCGCCGACGCGGATGGCGGAGAAGACGAACGAGCTGTCGCGCAGCGCGGTGTCCAGATCGGTGGTGGTCAGGACCTCCGGCGGGTCGTCGTGCCCGGCGGCGAGCTGGCCGAGCACGTGCCGGATGGCCTCCAGCCGGTCCTGCGACACGTCGTACAGGACCACTTGCTCCACACGCGGCTTCGCGGTCTCGCGCAGCAGCGCGCCGTACACGAGCGGGACCCGGAAGCCGCCGCCCCCGAGAACGGCCAGTCTCATCGATACCCTTTCACGTGAGCAGGATCTCGGCGCCTGCGGCGGCGCAGTTGCGCAGCGTCGCCTCGTCGGCGCCCTGGTTGGTGACGATCACGTCGATGTCGTCGGGCCCGCACACCCGCAGCGCGCCGGTGCCCGGGAACTTGTGCCGGTCGACGAGCAGCACCACCTGGCCCGCCGCCGCGATCATGGCGCGCTTCAGCGGCACCTCGGCGAGCGTGGTGTCCACGAGCTGCCCGTCCGGCCGCAGGCCGCTGGCGCCCAGGAAGACGCGGTCGGCGACCACCTGGCTCAGGGCCGCCTCGGTCAGCACCCCGACCAGCGAGTGGTACGGCCGCCGCAGCGCGCCGCCGAGCAGCAGCAGCTCGACCTCCGGGTCGGAGCGCAGCACGTCGAGCACGGCGAGGCTGGAGGTGACCACGGTGACGCGGCGCCCGCGCAGCCGCCGGGCCAGCCGCATCGTCGTCGTGCCGATGTCGAGCAGGACCACGTCGCCGTCGCGGACCAGCTCGGCGGCGCGGACCGCGACCGCCTCCTTGTCCTGCTCGTCCACCGCAGCGACCTCGGCGAACGGCCGGTCGGCGTCGGCGTCGACGCTGACCCCGCTGTCGAGGAGCCCGCCGTCGAGGAGCAGGGCCCCGCCGCGGACGCGCCGCAGCGTGCCGTCGCGGTCGAGCACCTCGAGGTCCCTGCGGATGGTGGACGGGCTCACGCCGAGCTGGCTGGCGAGATCGCTGACGCTGGTGGCGCCTGAGAGTCGGACCCGGCGCATGATCTCGGCATGCCTGAGGCGCTGAAGCACGGCGCGAGTGTATCAGTCAAAATCGCGCAGGAGTAGGCAGCTTCAGCCAAAAACTCCCAGAAGAAGACTTGAAGTGCGTGAGCAAACGTGCAAGATTGCGCAGAGCTGGATACGTGTCGGGGAGGACTCATTCCCGTGTCTAATCAGGTGTACGACCCTCTCGCCGCCGAGCGCACCCCGGACGGGCCGCAGTTCGATGTCTTCCTGGCGGGCACGGTCTTTCTGGACATCATCTTCACCGGTCTGCCCGCGATGCCCGCGGCCGGAACCGAGATCTGGGCCGAGGGCATGGGATCGTGCCCCGGCGGCATCGCCAACCTCGCCATCGCGACCAGCCGGCTGGGCCTGCGCACCTCGCTGGCCGCCGCGTTCGGCGACGACGACTACGGCGACTTCTGCTGGCGCACGCTCGAGGAGCAGGAGTCGGTGGACCTGTCCAGGTCGCGGCGGTTCGAACACTGGCACTCGCCGGTGACGGTCTCCATGGCGGTCGACCGCGACCGCAGCATGGTGACGCACGGCCACCCCTCGCCCATGCCGGCCTCGGAGATGATCGGCAACCCGCCGCGGTCCAAGGCGGTGATCGTGTCGCTGTCCACCGATGATCCGCTCGACTCGCCGGACAGCCCGTGCAACTGGGCCGAGCTGGCGCGCCGCGACGGCGCGCTCATCTTCGCCGACGTGGGCTGGGACCCGTCGGGTTCCTGGTCGGCCTCCTTGCTGGACCAGCTCGCGCTCTGCCACGCGTTCATGCCCAACGCGGTCGAGGCGATGGCCTACACCGGCGCCGACACCCCGCGCGACGCGCTCTACGCGATCGCCGACAAGGTCCCCGTGGCCGTGGTGACCGACGGGGCCAACGGCGCCATGGCCATCGACTCCACCAACGGCGAGGAGGCGTTCGTGCCCGCGCCGCGGGTGACGGCGCTCGACCCGACCGGCGCGGGCGACGTCTTCGGCGCGGGGTTCGTGCTCGGCACGCTGTCGCGCTGGCCGCTGGCCGACCGCCTGGCATTCGCGCAGCTGTGCGCGGCGCTGGCGGTGCAGCAGTTCGGCGGCTCGCTCGCGGCGCCCGGCTGGGGCGACATCGCCGACTGGTGGCACGAGGTCCGCGACTCGGCCGACCACAGCGGCGCCTACGGCAACTCGCTGGCCCGCCGCTACGCCTTCCTCGACAAGCTGGTGCCCGCCGTGCCGGTGGGCGCCGTGCGCCGCGCGGCCGCGACCATCGCCCGGTACGCCGACGTCGGCCCCAAGGTTCCCACCACGCGGCCGAACCCACCCGAGGACGAGGGCCCCGACACGCCTCGCGTGCCCGCGCAAAAGGAGTAACACCATGAACCCCCCGCTCCGAGCGCTCGCCGTGCTCGCCGCCAGCGCCCTTGCCATCACGGCGTGCGCCCCCGGATCCTCCGCCCCGCCCGCGGCCACCTCCGCGCAGCCCTCCGCCTCGGCGGTGCGCACCGACGCCGCCGCGCTCGGCAACGTCACCCTGACGATCTGGGACCAGGAGGTACGCGGCGGGCAGGCCGCCCAGATGAAGCAGCTCAACGACGCCTTCCAGGCGAAGTACCCGAACATCAAGATCAACCGGGTGAGCCGCTCCTTCGACGACCTCAACACGACCCTGCGCCTGGCCCTGAGCGGAAACGAGCCGCCCGACATCGTGGAGGCCAACAACGGCCGCTCGTCGATGGGCGCGTTCGTCAAGGCCGGGCAGTTGCGCCCGCTGGACGCCTACGCCGAGGCGTACGGGTGGAAGAAGCGCTACCCGCAGTCGGTGCTGCGCTATTCGAGCTACAGCGCCGACGGCAAGGCCTTCGGCGAGGGCAACCTGTACGGCCTGCCGCAGGTCGGCGAGGTCGTCGGCATCTTCTTCAACAAGGCCAAGCTGACCAAACTCGGCCTGCAGCCGCCCGCGACGTGGGCCGACTTCGACGCCGCGCTGGCCAAGGCCAAGGCCGCCGGCGAGGTGCCGATGCAGCTGGGCAACCTCGACAAGTGGCCGGCCATCCACGTGTTCGGCACGGTGCAGAGCCGCGGCGTGCCCGCCGACCAGATCAGCACGCTGGCCTTCGGCCGCAAGGGCGCCTCGTGGAACACGCCGGAGAACACCAAGGCCGCCGAGGAGCTCGTCGGCTGGGTGGACAAGGGCTACTTCAACAAGGGCTTCAACGGCCAGGGCTACGACCCGGCGTGGCAGGCGTTCGGCAAGGGTGCGGGCGTCTTCCTGATCGGGGGCACCTGGCTGCTGGCCGACGTGCAGAAGGCGCTGGGCAAGGACCTGGGCTTCATGCTGCCGCCGGGCGCCACGGCCGACGCGCCGCCCGTCGCGACCGGCGGGACCGGGCTGCCGTTCGCGATCACGGCCAAGAGCCCCAACCCCGACGCCGCGGCGGCGTACATCGACTTCATCACCAACGCCGACGCGATGAAGGTGCTCACCACCACCGGCAACCTGCCGGTCGCCGACACCGCGCAGCAGAGCGTCCCGGCGGGGCCGCAGCAGGACGTCTTCACCGCGTTCGGCACGGTCACGGCGAAGGACGGGCTGGTGCCGTACCTCGACTACGCCACCCCGACGTTCGCCGACACGCTGGGCGCGGCGCTGCAGGACCTGCTGGCCAAGAAGCAGACCCCGCAGGAGTTCCTGGCCACGTTGGAGAAGGACTACAAGACCTTCGTCGAGAGCAACGGGTGAGCCGACCGATGACCGGGGGCCGGCCTCCGGGAGAGCCTCGCCGCGTCGCCTACCTCTACCTGCTGCCGGCCTTCGCCGTCTACGCGGTGTTCCTGCTCTATCCGATCGGGCGCGCGGTGCAGCTGTCGCTGTACGACTGGGACGGGCTGTCGCTCGGCCGCTGGGTCGGCCTGGACAACTACCTCGCGATCGTCTCCGACGAGGGGCTGCGGGCGGCCTTCGGCCACGCGCTGGTGCTGGTCGTGTTCTACGCGGCCGCGCCGCTGGCCATCGGGCTGGGGCTGGCCGCGATCCTCAACCACGCCAAGGTGCGCGGCCTCGGCTTCTTCCGCACGGTCGTGTTCCTGCCGCAGGTGGTGGCCATGGTCGTGGTGGCCGTGGCCTGGCGGCGGGTCTACGCGCCCGACGGCACGCTCAACACCCTGCTCGGCGCGCTCGGGCTCGACTCGCTGACGCGGGGCTGGCTGGGCGACTACACGTTCGCGCTGCCCGCGGTCGGGGTGGTGGGCACGTGGTTCGAGACCGGGCTGGTGACCGTGCTGCTGCTGGCCGGGATGAGCCGCATCCCCGGCGAGCTGTACGAGGCGGCGCGGCTGGACGGGGCGGGCGCGGTCAGGGAGTTCTTCGCGGTCACGCTGCCGTCGGTGCGCGGGGAGATCGCCGTCGCGCTGACGCTGACCGTGATCGCCGCGCTGCGCACGTTCGACCTGGTGTACGTCACGACGCGCGGCGGGCCGGGCGACTCGACGTCGGTGCCGTCGTACGAGGTCTACCACCGGGCCTTCGGGCTCAGCCAGATCGGCTCGGCCGCGGCCATCGGCGTCACGCTCACCGTGGTCATCTTCGTGATCTCGTTCGGGATCAACCGGTTCGCCGACAGGAGGGTGTCGTGATCTCGCGGGGCGAGCGGGTGGGCAACTACGTGATCCTGTCGGCGTTCGCCGCCTTCGCGCTCTTCCCCATCGTGACGATCCTGGCCGCCGCGCTCGGCCCCGCCGACAGCGGGGAGACCTCCGGGCTGGGCAACTTCGCGGCGGCGTGGGAGATCGGGCGGTTCGGCACGTACCTGCGCACCAGCCTGGCGGTGTCGTCGTTCGTCGTGGTCGTGAGCGTGGTGCTGTCGATCCTGAGCGGGTACGCGTTCGGCACCATGCGCTTCCGCGGCCAGTCGGTGCTGTTCTACCTGTTCATGCTCGGGATCATGATGCCGAGCGAGGCCATCGCGGTGCCGCTCTACTTCGACCTGCGCTCGCTCGGCCTGATCGACACGTTCTGGTCGGTGGCGCTGCCGCAGGTGGCGCTGTCGGTGGCGTTCGGCACGTTCTGGATGCGGGCCTACTTCCGGGCCTCCAACCGGGCCATCGTCGAGGCCGCCCGCATCGACGGCGCCTCGACGTGGCGCATCCTGTGGCAGGTGCTGGTGCCGCCGGCCCGGCCCGCCGTCGTCACGCTGACCGTGCTGGTCTTCATGTGGACGTGGAACGAGTTCCTCATCCCGCTGATCATGGTCACCAGCGAGTCGCTGCGGACCGCGCCGCTGGGGCTGGCCTTCTTCCAGGGCCAGTACACCTCCGGCTTCACCCTGCTGGCCGCCGGGTCCGTCATCGTCGCGACCCCGGTCGTGATCTTCTACTTGTTCCTCCAGCGTCACTTCGTCCGCGGCCTGCTCCAAGGGGCGGTCCGCGAGTAACTGTTCCGGAGGTTCCATGCGTAAACGCCTGTCATTGGTGCTGGCCGCCACGGTCGCGCTCGCCCTCTCACCCGCCGTTCCCTCCGAAGCCTCCACAGCCTCCACCGCCGGCGCCCCCGTGGACCTCGACGCGCTGTTCGTCGGGGCCCACCCCGACGACGAGGCGTTCAGCCTGTCCACGCTCGGCCAGTGGAACGAGGACCACCGCGTACGCACCGGCGTCGTCACCGTCAGCCGCGGCGAGGGCGGCGGCAACGCCGTCGGACCCGAGGAGGGCCCGGCGCTCGGGCTGCTGCGCGAGTCCGAGGAGCGGGCGGCGGTCGGCAAGGCGGGCGTGCGCGAGGTGTTCAACCTCGACGACGTCGACTTCTACTACACGGTGAGCGCGCCGCTGACCGACCAGATCTGGGGCGCGGACACCCTCGAGAAGGTCGTGCGGGTGGTCCGCCAGACCAGGCCCGAGGTCATCCTGACCATGGACCCGGCGCCCTCCCCCGGCAACCACGGCAACCACCAGCAGGCGGCGCGGCTGGCCGTGCAGGCGTTCTACGCGGCGGCCGACCCCAAGGTGTTCCCCGAGCAGATCACCCGCGAGGGGCTCCGCCCGTTCGCGCCGGCCCGGCTGCTGCTCGGCGGCGGGCGCGGCACCTCGCAGACCGGCCCGTCCTGCGCCTCGACCTTCCGCCCGAACAACCCCGCGCAGAACGTGTACGGCGTGTGGAGCGGGCGCCCCTCCCAGGCCCAGGGCAAGACGTGGGCCGCGATCGAGCGCGACGCCCAGCGCGCGTACGCCTCCCAGGGCTGGGCCGTCTTCCCCGACGTGCCGTCGGACCCGAACCAGCTCGGCTGCGACTTCTTCACGCAGGTGGACTCGCGGGTGCCGTTCCCCGAGCCGGGCAGCGCGGCGGCGGTCGCGCCCACGGCGATCCTCGACGGCGCGCTGACCAGGGCGAGCGGGGCGGTCCCGCTGGGCACCCTGTTCGAGCTGCGCGCCGGCACGTTCGACGTGCGGCCCGGCACGCCGTTCACCGTCAAGGTCAGCGCGACCGCGCCGGCCCGCGAGCCGCTGGGCCGCTCGTCGGTGACGCTGGGCGTGCCCGCGGGCTGGCAGGTCAGCGGCTCGGGTGACCTGGGCAGGCTCTCCGCCGGGCGCACCGGGACGGCGACGTTCACCGTGACCCCCGCCGCGGGCACCGGGCGGGCGCGCGTGTCGGCCGCGCTGACCACCGAGCGGGGCCGCGGCTACACCGACCGGCAGGTCGAGATCAGCCCGCCCGTACGGGCCGGGCAGCAGCTCCTCCCCCAGGTCGCCCAGTACGAGAAGTGGACCTCCGAGGTCGGCGTGCCGCAGCTGCGCGGCATCGTCACCCCCGTGCTCACCCTGCCCTCCGGCGGCTCCCGGCAGGTCGGCGTCGTGGTGACCAACGTCAGCGACGCCGCCAAGTCGGGGACCGTGCGCGTGGACCTGCCCGCCGGGTTCACCGCGGACCGCGTGGAGGCGCCCTACAGCGACCTGGCCGCCGGGGCCTCGACGACGGTGCCGTTCACCGTCACGAACTCCGACCCCTCGTTGAAGACGTCCAACCAGGGCGGCGACTACGCGTACACCATCAGCGTGGACGGCGCGGTCGCGAGCAAGCCGGCGCTCGAACTGGTCCCGGCGGCCTCCGTGCCGCAGGCGTCGCCCACCGTGGACGGCGTGGCGGGCGACGGCGAGTATCCCGGGCCCGCCCTCGACATCTCGCGGCTGTGGGAGGGCACGGCCTGCTCGTCCGCGGCCGACTGCTCCGGCACCGCCAAGCTCGCGTGGCACGACGACACCCTCTACCTGCTGGTCCAGGTGCAGGACGACGTGCTCGGCACCCGGCTGGCCGCCGCCGACTGCAAGCGGCACTGGCGTACCGACTCGGTGGAGGTCACGCTCGACCCGCGTGGCACGTCCGAGAACACCTCGACGACCTTCAAGACCGCGGTGCTGCCGGTGACTGCCGAGGGACCGCCGTGCTTCCTGCGCGACGCCGACAACCGCCAGGGCCCGGGCGAGCAGACCGCTCCCGGCATGCGGGTGGCCTCCAAGGTCGCCTCGGGCGGATACACCGTGGAGATGTCGATCCCCCTGGAGCTCCTGCCCGGCTCCATCGATCCCGCCCACCTCGGGCTGAACATCCTCGTGTACGACTCCGACACCCAGGACAAGACTGGCCAGACCCGGATCGGCTGGTCGACGTGGGGCGGCGTGCAGGGCGACCCGTACCGGTGGGGCGTCGCGGCCCTGACCGGCTACCAGCCGCCCGCGGACCGGCCGGTGCCCGACCCGGTGATCCCCGACACGGCCCTGTCCAGCCTGGACTCGCCGCAGTCGCTGGAGCAGGCGGTCCGGGTGCACGTCCCGCTCGCGGGTGGCCCGGCGGCCAAGGAGTCGGAGAGCGGCCAGGCCGTCTCCGCCGCCGCCGGCCAGAAGGAGGTGAAGGTGACGCTGCGGGCGGAGGCGCCCGGTAAGGCCCACCTGTTCGTCCGCGACGACCAGGGGACGGCGGGCAGCCGCGTCGTCACGGTGTCCCGCAAGGGCGTCACGACCGTCACCGTGCCTGTGACCCGCGCCCTGGCCGCCCACCCGGCGGTGGTGGCGGGCTGGGAGGCGCCCGGCGGCGGCACGGCGGCCTCGCAGGTGAAGGTGCGCTGAAGCCGGGCTGCCCGCCCTCCTCCCCGGAGGGCGGGCAGCCCTGTCGGACGCATCCCGTAGTCTGCCGGGATGCCGGAATCCCTCACACTCACGAACCTGCTCGACGACGCGGCCATCCTCTCCCTCGAGCACCAGATCCACCTCGAAGAGGTCCTCGGCGAGCACAGCTGGAGCGTCGACCTGCGGGAGCAGCGCTTCCAGTTCACCGGGAGCCGCACGATCACCTGCACCCGCTTCCACCTGCTCGGCAGCGCCGCCCCAGGGCCGGAGTCGTGGCTGTGGGCCTGGGCCAACCCGTCCGGCTTCCCGGAGCCGGTGACCGCCCTGTCGGGGACGCTGCGGGACTTCGGGCAGCGGTTCGGCATCGCGGAGCTGGCCTCCGCGGAGGTCCCGTTCGCCGCGCTGCCCACCTCCCCCGCCGAGCCGCACTTCGCCGCCGCGATCCTCACCGAGGCCGCCAAGGCGGTGACCGGCCACTGGACGTCCTACAGCGGCGACGCGGGCGGCGGCACCCGGGCCGCGTTCCTCGTCGAGCACCCGGACTTCCAGCTGCCGCCCCCCGAGCCGGTCCGCGTCATGCGCGTCCTGCAGCAGGCGCTCTCCCTGCCGCTGCTGACGGACCACCGGCGCGCGATGCACGGCTACGCCGCCCGCCGCGGGCTCGGCGCGTCCTACGGCGACGCGGGCGGCGACCGGCTCATGCTCACGGGCCCCGGTTTCGAGGCGGCCGTCGACTTCGACGGGCACGGCCGCGTCGGCAACATCAGCGCGACCCTGTCGGCACCCCGCGGCGCCTGAGCAGCGCCACCCCTGATCGCTCGCGGCGGGTGCCGTTTCGATAGATTCATCCCTCGGTGACCGACCGAAGGAGCCTCGTGACCATTCCCGAACTGACCGACGTCCACGCGGCGTGGCTGCCGCCCGAGGCGTTCCGGGCGATCGGTTCCCGCCGTACCCTCGTGCGGGCCGACGGGCCGCTCGCCGAGACCGTGCGGGCGGAGGTCACGCGGGCCCGCGCCCGGTACGGCGACGGCGCGGAGGGCCCGTACGACCTGGTGCTGGGCCTGGACGCGGCCGAGGGCGCGGACGGGTACGCGATCGCGCGGCGGGACGGCGTCACGACCGTGACCGGCGGCGATGAGGCCGGCATGCTGTACGGGTTCTTCCACGTCGTGCGGCTCGGCGAGGCCGCGTTCGGGGCCGACAGGGAGACGGAGCACCACCGGCCCGCGATGCGCCGGCGCATGCTCGACCACTGGGACAACATCGACGTGCACCCGGTGATGGGCCAGGTCGAGCGCGGTTACGCGGGCGGCTCGATCTTCTGGGACAAGGGGGCGCCGCGCCCGGATCTGACGCGGGTGCGCGCCTACGGGCGGCTGCTGGCCGCCTCCGGCGTCAACGCGGTCGCGATCAACAACGTGAACGTGCACGCCACCGAGGCCCACCTGCTGACCGACCGGCTCGGCGAGGTGGCCGCGATCGCGGCCGAGCTGCGCCCGTACGGGATCCGCGTGCACCTGTCGGTCAACTTCGCCTCCCCGATCGCGCTCGGCGGCCTGCCCACCGCCGACCCGCTCGACGAGGGGGTGCGGGCGTGGTGGGCGCGGACCACCGAGCAGGTGTACGCGACGATCCCCGATTTCGGCGGGTACGTGGTGAAGGCCGACTCGGAGGGCCAGCCGGGCCCGTTCGCGTACGGGCGCACCCACGCCGACGGCGCCAACATGCTCGCCGAGGCCCTGGCCCCCTTCGGCGGGGTCGTGCACTGGCGGGCCTTCGTCTACAACCACCGCCAGGACTGGCGCGACCGCTCGACCGACCGCGCCCGCGCCTCCTACGACCACTTCGCCCCGCTCGACGGCCGGTTCCTGGACAATGCGATCCTGCAGGTCAAGCACGGCCCCATGGACTTCCAGACACGCGAGCCGGTCTCCCCGGTGATCCTGGAGATGCGGGGGACCCGCCTGGCGGTGGAGCTGCAGGTGACGCAGGAGTACACCGGCCAGCAGCGGCACGTCTGCTACCTGGCCCCCATGTGGAGCGAGATCCTCGCGTTCGAGAACGTCGCCGAGGCGGGCGACCTGGTCGCGGTCTCCAACGCGGGCGACGACCGCTACTGGACCGGTCACCCGCTCGCGCAGGCCAACCTGTACGCGTTCGGCCGCCTCGCCTGGGACCCGGGCCTCGACCCGGCCGCCGTCCTCGACGAGTGGATCGACCTCACCTTCGCGTGGCCCGGCGAGTCGCTGCGGCGCACCCTGCACGCCATGATGGACGGGTCGTGGCGCACGTACGAGCGCTACACCGCGCCGCTCGGCGTCGGCTTCATGGTGCGCCCCGGCCATCACTACGGCCCGGACGTGGACGGCTACGAGTACACGCCGTGGGGCACGTACCACTTCGCCGACCGTGACGGCGTGGGCGTGGACCGCACGCGCGCCACCGGCACCGGCTTCACCGGCCAGTACCCGCAGCCGTGGTCGGACGTCTACGAGTCGCTGGAGCGCTGCCCCGACGAGCTGCTGCTGTTCTTCCACCACGTCCCGTACGGGCACGTGCTGCACAGCGGCTCGACGGTCATCCAGCACATCTACGACACGCACTTCGCGGGGGCGGAGGAGGCGGCCGAGACGCGGCTGCACTGGGAGAAGCTGGCCGACACCGGCGCGGTCGACCCGGACCTGTACGCCCGGGTCAAGGAGCGGCTCGACGAGCAGGTCCGCTGCGCCGAGGAGTGGCGCGACCAGATCAACGCCTATTTCTTCCGCAAGTCAGGCGTCCCCGACGCGCGCGGCAGGCGCATCCCCTAGGGAGCGCCCGGCGAACGACCGCGCGACGGCGATCACAGCCGCCACCAGCACGGGCAGGGCGACGATCGCGGGCCACGGCACGTCCGGCACGACGTCGGGCGTGACGGGCCCGCCCTGCCAGGCACGCACGAGCCGGGGCATCAGGACATAGCAGAGCCCCAGCCCCAGCAAGGCGCCCGCGGCGGCGTGCCACAGGGCCGCCCAACGGCCCGCGGCGGCGGCGCGGAGCAGGAGGCCGGACGCGGCCACCAGCCCCAGCGCGATCGCTCCGCCCAGCAGAACGGGCGATGGGACCGCCAGATCCGGCGAGCCGATCACTGTGACGTCCCACCGGGATCCGGCCACCGCCGCGCGGGCCGCGTTCCCGTCGCCGTCCACGGCGAGCCACCAGTCGGTGGCGGGCAACGGCGGCCGTGCCGCGGCCAGGTTCCAGGCCTGCAAGGTCTGCCAGTCCATGAGGACGGCGGCGGAGTCGAGAGCGACGCCGGGCATGCGCTCGACGACACCGGCGAGCTCGACCTGGAGCGGTCGCCGTCCGAGCGAGATGGAGCCGGTCCGGCCCGTGGCGAGCTTCGCCGAGGCGGCCAGCTCGGGGGTGAGCACGATCGGCACCGGCCGGGCGGGGGCGGCGCTCAGCGGTACGGGCCGCACGACGGAGGCACCGTCCTTCACCTTCAGCGAGAAGATGCCGCCTCCCGTCCCTTCCGACCATCGCTGACCCGCAGGCAGGGCCAGTTCCCCGCCGTCGGCGCGCAGCGCGGTCACGGTGATCACGTGCGCGGAGTCGTCGGTGGCGTCGCCCAGGAAACCCCGGACGGCAAGCGGGTAGGCGATCTTCCCGTCCGGGCCGGCCAGGCCGGCGAGGTCCACGTCCACCTTCGCGGAGCCTTCGCGCAGTGGCGCGACCGGCAGGTCGTGCCAGACTCCGAGGGCGTCGGAGACCACCACGCGCAGCCGCACGGAGCCGTCGGGCCGCTCGACCTCGACGGTGAGCGTGCGCGGCTGACCGGGCAGCGGCAGGGCGCCGAGCTGGGGACGGCCGGCGACCATCGCGGCCGCCAGCTGCGCAACCGTCCGGTCCGACAGATCGGGCCGCAGCCGGAACACCTCGCCGAGGCGGTTCGCGTCGACGCCGAGGAGGGTGCTGTAGCGGAGGTCGACATCGACGCGATCGCGGTGTCCGGGCACCGCGGCGGTGACACCGGGCAGCGCGGTGAAGGCGGTGCCACGGCCGAGGACGCCCGGCTCGCCTCCCGCCGGCGGGCCGGTCAGCCGCACGTCGGCACCGGCCTGGTGACGGGCCTGGTCCGCCTGCGAGGAGCGCCAGGTCGTGGCGCCACCGAGCGCGAGAACGGCGACCGCGGCGGCGATCCCCGCGGAGAGCGCCCGTATCCCCGGCCTCGGTGCCTCGGCGACCAGGCACGCCACCGCGACCAGCGCCATCGGGATCGCCACCAGGAGTGTTCCCGACAGGTCCGGCAGCCGTAGTCCCGCGGCCCGCCACCACGGCGTGGCCTCCGCCAGGGACAGCAGCAGGCGGGCCACGAAGGGGGCCAGGAACGCGCAGCCCATGACCACCGCCGCCGTGCCCAGGACCCGGCCGGTCCGCCTGGGCCCGGGCGTGAGGAGCAGCGCCAGGGCCAGGAGCGCCGCCAGCCCCAGGACGGTCCAGCGGGCCGCCTGCGCGGCGGCCTCGATCCGGGCCAGTGTGCCGGGGAGAGCACTGGCGGGCGTGCAGTCGGGGCAGCCGTTCGCCTTGAGCCGTTCCCGCAGGTCCGGCAGCCGGGCGGCCGCCGTACGCAGCCGCTCGACCGGCATGCCGCGCAGGTCGGGCACGACGGTCCAGGTGGCGTCGACCGTTTCGGCGAAGCGGTCGAGGAAGGTGGCCTGATCCACCATGAGCGGGCCGTAGGTGGTGTATCCCTCCCTCTCGACGCCACGGCCGAGCATCAGGTCGCCGGCCCAGCGCGGCCCGTAGGGGTCGTCGGGCACGAACACCCCGGTGATCTTGACCTTTACCGGCTCGGCATCGATACGGCCGATCGTGGTGAACACCTGTCCGGCCGTGAAGCCGGTGAACGAGGCGGCGGCCTGGGAGATCGCCGCCTCGACCGGCTCGGTGCGCGACCGGGGCCAGGACCCGCTGACCAGTCTCGCGTGCTGCTGGAATCCGTCGAGACTGCCGAACCTGAGCCGCTCCGGCCGCCGGTACCTCAGCTTCTCCTGGCCCGGCATCGTGTAGCCGTCCGAGCGGAGCAAGGTGGTCACTTCGGTAGGCGCACCGCCGAAGGCCAGGGCCGTCTGTTCCCGTACGGCCCGGTCGAACCCGGCGAAGTTCCCGGCGTTGATCACGCCGGCGACCGTGACGCCGACGGCCTGAGGCGGAGCCGTCTCCACGGCATGCCGCACTTCCGCGTCGCCCAGAGCCGCGGCACACATGCCGAGCCCGGCGAACACGGTGGCGACCAGCAGGCTCACCACGCCCAGCCTCAGCACTGACGGCATGCCCCGCCACCTTCCGCAGCTCTCATCTCCCGGTGATCACCGGGAGATCATGCTGAGGATAGTGGCTCGATCCGCGCCCGCGACTCCTCAGGCGGTGAAGCGCTCGCGGACCTCGGCGATCACCGGGCGGCTGTTCCACAGCAGGGCCGCGGCGAACGCCGAGGCCAGCAGGGCGGGCGCCAGCTCGGTGGCGACCATCGTGATGCCGCCCGCCACGATCAGCAGCGACGCGTTGCCGAGGGCGGCCTTCGGGTGGCGCATGAGGAAGTACGACGCCAGCCGCGCCACGTCCACCGCCCGGAACGCGAACAGCGACGTGATCACCAGCGCGTTGGCGGCCCACAGCAGCGCCGCCAGCGCGACGAGCACGAGCAGCACCGCCCACCACCCCGGGACGCCGGCGACGGCGAAGTTCGCCAGGTTCGTCCCGACGACGGCCAGCGCGACGAGCCACGGCACCCAGATCTTCAGCACGCCGCGCACGTTGGCCTGGTAACCGCGCCAGAACGCCGCCGCCGGACGCAGGTCCGTCATGTCCCGGCTGCGATGGCGCAGCGCGTAGAGGGCTGCGGACAGCGCGGGGCCGAGCGGCAGCGCGCAGGCCGCCACCAGCGGCACGTTGGCGGCGTCGCCGCCGAGCAGGGTCAGCGCGATCAGGCCGGGCGCGGTCGCGACGAGGAACAGGCCCTCGACCACCAGCAGGCTGTAGATCAGCGTGGCGGCGCGCGAGAGCGGGCCCTCGCCGAACCGCCGCCCCGCCGACACCTCGCTCATGGGCTCTCCTCTCCCAGGCCGAGCAGCCGCCTGTCGTCCCACCACGCCGGCGTCCGGTCCACCACCGGTGTGAGCTCGACCAGCGTAACCTCGTGGCGGTCGAGCCGGAGATCCAGGTCCACGCGACCGTCCGCGACGGGCAGGCTCCGGTGGGAGCGCACAGGCTCGGCCGCCTCCCGCAGCGCGTCGAGCTCCCTGGGCCGGGGCGAGCGCGGGCGGCCCAGCTCGCGCCACGCCGCCCACGCGTTGCCCTTCTCCTCGCTCACCGACGAGCGCAGCTCGAACGCCGAGGCGGCCTCCCCGATGGGGATCGACAGCCGCAAGGCGTGCCCGTCCACTGGGGTTGCGCCGGTCACGTCCGCCGGGGCCCAGGCCAGCACGGTGACCCGGCCGTCGCCGTCCCGGGTGACCAGGTGGTCCTCCCCGCGCGCCAGGACCTGGTCACCCATCCGGGCCATGAACGCGTACAGGTGGTAGGTGGGCTTCTTGATCTGCCGGTGGGTCAGCAGGCCGAAACCGCCGTGGAAGAGCGAGGTCGGGATCCCCTGCTCCTCGAACATGTCGCTGAAGGTCCAGTAGGAGAAGGAGTCGACCAGGTCTCCCCCGGCCGCCAGCACCGGGGCGAGGTAGGCGGCGTGGAAGGCCGTGTCGTGGACGGGGTTGTCGGGCCGGTAGGAGGAGTTGAACTCCGTGATGTGCACCGGCAGCCCCTCCAGCGAGCCGCCCGTGAGCTGCCGCCGCGGCGTGGCGAACTGCTCCAGCAGCTTCGACGCCGGCGCGAGCGTCTGGTGCACGCCGAACGGCACGTGCTGGGCCGGGCCGGAGGTGTACGCGTGCCGGCTGACGAAGTCGATGGGCAGCGAATGCTCGGCCACGAAGTCGGCGAAGCGCACGAGGAACTCGTCGGAGCCGGGCGAGATGGCCGGGCCGCCGACCTGGAGCGAGGCGTCCACCTCCTTGACCGCGTGCGCGCTCACCGCACCGGCTCCGCCCACTCCCGCCAGGAGCGGGGCGGAGTGACGTTGCCCTGCCACCAGAACACGGTCTGGTCGCCGGGGGCCAGCCCGGAGGGCATGAACCCCAGCTCCACGAAAGGGCGGATGCCGAGTTCGAGGTAGGCGTCGATCACCTGGTCCACGTACGTGAACGAGTGGCGCACGTGCCGCGCGCCCGCGTACTCGTACGGCTGGTGGACGCCCACCCCGTCGCTCAGCAGCCCGTGCCCCCGGATGTGCCGGAAGCCGATCTCCCGCTGGATCAGCGCCGGCGAGTCCTGGTAGTCGCGGCGCAGCGCCAGCTCGAAGCGGCCGGTGCCGACACAGAACCGCCAGGCGTCGGACAGCCGCCCCCAGGCCTCCGAGGGCACTCGCATCAGCCGTGGTCCTTCTTGAAGCGCTCGTAGGCGGAGTTGACGAGGTTCATGTAGGAGGTCATGTTCTTGGCCTCCAGCTCCTTGACGTAGGCGTCCCACTCGCTCAGGTCACGCTCGCCGAGGACGAACTTGAGCGTCTGCTGGGTGACGTAGTCCTTCAGCGGCGTCTCCCACAGCGTGGCCTGCTCGCGCTCCTCGTCGTTGAACGGGTGCGGCGGCTCGACCGGCCAGTCCTTCCTGGCGTTCATCACGTCCTGGAAGGCCACCTCCTCCTCGGAGAAGGTGGAGTTCAGCAGCTTGGTGGTGCCGCCGTAGGCGAACACGCCGTTGGAGAAGCCGAAGTCCTTCTGCAGGTGCTTGGGCGCGCCGGGGTTGAGGCCGACGAAGTCGATGTCCTTGGCGATCTTGTAGTCGCCCGAGGCGTCCTTGGTGTACGTCGTGCCCTCGACGCCCCACTTGGCGAACTCCTCGCCCTGGTCGGAGTACCAGAGCCAGTCGACGAACTGCATCATGGCGACGAAGTTCTTGTTCTCCAGCGCCTTCTTGGAGATCATGATGCCGTTCTCGAGCCGAGTGTCGATCTTGTACTCGCCGACCGGGCCCACGGGCACCGGGATCTTGGCGACCTTGGCGCCGGGGACGAGCTTGCTCAGCGTCGGGCGGTAGTCGTTGACGATCGACTGCGCGTTCGCGCTGATCACGAACGACTTGCCGGAGTTGAACTTCTGCTTGGCCTGCTCGTCCTGCTGGGTGAAGCTCTCCGGGTCGAGCAGCTTCTCCTTCACCAGCTTGTTCAGGTACTCCAGCATCTGCTTGTACTGCGGCATCGCGCCGGTGTAGACGAACTTGCCGGCCGTGGCGTCGAAGGTCGCGTGCTGGTACTGCCAGCCGCCCTTGGCGCCGTAGGCCTGGGCGACGAGCTTGAACAGGTTGCCGCCGGGCGTGGGGACGCCGAACCGGTCGGTCATCGGGTAGAGGTCGGGGTATTCCTTCTTCAGCGCCTTGAGCAGGGTGTAGAGATCATCCCAGGTCTTCGGGACCTCCAGCTTGTGCTTCTCGAGGATGTCGGTCCGCACGGCCAGGGAGTAGTCGATCCAGATCTCCTCGTGGAGGCCGGGCAGCAGGTAGATGCGGCCGTCGGCCTGGCGCAGCGTGTCCAGCTCCGGCTCCATCTTCCACTTGGCGACCTTGTCCTTGAAGTTGGGCATCAGGTCGAAGTAGTCGCTGACCGGCAGGATGGCGCCGGAGGAGACGAACGCCTCCTCGGCCGGGTGGTAGGTCTTCGGGATGATGAGCGGGGCCTGGCCGGAGCCCACCAGCAGGCCGCGCTTCTTCTCGTAGTCGCTGAGCGGCACCTCCACCGGCTTGATCGTCACGTTGGTCCGCTTGGTCAGCTCCTGCCAGAACAGCCAGTCGCTCTTGTCCGGGTAGAACGGGTGGTTGTTGTAGAGCGCGTCGAACGAGACCGGCTCGGTGGCCTTGAACTGCTGGTTGACTCCGTAGTTGGCCATCGCGCCCGCCTTGTTCGCGGACACGTCGGCGGCCTTCTTCGGAGCCTCGTCCTCGCCGCAGCCGGCGACGGCAAGAGTGAGCGCACCCAGCCCGAGGAGTGCCTGACGGCGGGAGATGTGCTGCATGGGGGGATCCTTTCGGGAGGACAGTGGTTAACCCTTGACCGCGCCGAGCATGACGCCCGAGACGAAGTACCTCTGCACGAAGGGGTAGACCGCCAGGATGGGGAGGACGGTGAGCATGATCGTCACCGACTGGATGTTGGCCGCCGCCGCCGACGCCTCGCTGAGCGACGCGCCCGCGGACTCGGCGCCGGTGGCGCCCGCGATGAGGTTGCGCAGGTAGATGGTCACGGGGAACAACTCGGTCTTGTTCAGGTAGAGGAACGCCGTGAACCACGAGTTCCAGAACGAGACCGCGTAGAACAGCACCATCGTGGCGATGACCGCCTTCGACAGCGGCAGCACCACTCGCCACAGGACGCCGTAGGTGTTCAGGCCGTCGATGGCGGCGGCCTCCTCCAGCTCCTGCGGCAGGCCCTCGAAGAACGCCTTCATGACCAGGAGGTTGAAGACGCTGATGGCGTTGGGCAGGACGATGGCCCAGATGGAGTTGGTCAGCCCGAGGCCGTTGACCAGCACGTAGTTGGGGATCAGGCCGCCGGAGAAGATCATGGTGAAGACGGCGACCCAGATCAGGAACGTGCGGCCCCTGAGGTGCTTCTTGGACAGCACGTACGCGTAGCACGTCGTCAGCAGCATGGCGATCGCCGTGGCCACGACGGTGTAGACAATCGTGTTGCCGTAGTTCGTCCAGAACATCGAGTCCGACACCACGAGCTTGTAGGTCGTGATGTTGAACCCGCGCGGGATGAGGTTGACCTGCCCGCCGACGATGTAGCGCTCCTCGCTGAACGAGCGGGCGAGGATGTTGAGGAAGGGGTAGAGCGTCACGATCACGACGCCGCTCAGGATGACGGCGTTGACCGCCTGGAAGGCGCGGTAGCCACGGGTCTTCTCGAGGGTCACCACAGGCTCGTCCCTACTGTGCGGCGGGAGATCAGGTTCGCCGAGAGGATCAGCACCACGCCGACCAGGGCCTCGAACAGGCCGATCGCGGCGGCGTAGCTCAGGTTGCTGGACTCCACGCCCATCCGGTACAGGTACGTGGAGATCACGTCCGCCGTCGGGTAGGTCAGCGGGTTGTACAGCAGCAGGACCTTCTCGAAGCCCACGGCCATGAACGTGCCGATGTTGAGGATCAGCAGCGTGATCGCCGTCGGCCGGATGCCCGGCAGGGTGACGTGCCAGATCTGCCGCCACCGGCCGGCGCCGTCCATCCGGGCCGCCTCGTAGAGCTGCTCGTCGATGGTGGTCAACGCGGCCAGGTAGAGGATGGTGCCCCAGCCGACGGTCTGCCAGACCTCCGACGAGACGAAGATCGTGCGGAACCACTCGGGTTTCTGCAGGAACGCGGTGGGCTCCCCGCCGAACACCTTGACGATCTGGTTCACCGGCCCGTCGATGGCCAGCATCTGCATGACGATGCCGGCCACGATGACCATCGACAGGAAGTGCGGCAGGTACGACACCGACTGCAGGAACCGCTTCACGCGCCGGTTGCGCACCTCGTTGAGCAGCAGCGCCAGCACGATCGGCAGCGGAAAGCAGAACAGCAGGGTCAGCGCGCCGAGGATGAGCGTGTTGGCGAACACGGTCCAGAACGACGGGTCGTTCAGGAACATCTTCACGTACCGCAGGCCCACCCAGGTCTCGCCGAAGATGCTCCCGCCGGGCTCGAACTTGCGGAAGGCGATCACGTTGCCGAGCATCGGGAGGTACCGGAAGATCGCGAAGAACAGCAGCGGCAGGATCGCCAGCGAGTACAGCTGCCAGTCGCGGCGGATCGCGTGCCGCCAGGTGCCGGGTTTGGCCCGTCTGCGCCGGCTGGGCGCCGACCCCGCCGCCCGCGCGTCTCGCGGCGGATTGTCCAACGACGTTGTGCTCATCCCGCTCCTTCCCGTGTGATACGAGCCGTGACCAGCAGGTTCCTGTCGTGCCCTAGCTCGCGCTCGGCGCCGGTCAGGCGCAGCGGCACGGCCGCCACCATGCCCGCCACCATGCCCGCCACCGTGCCCGTCGCCGGGTCCGTCGCGGCGTCCCCGCTGGAGCGCGCGAAGCGCAGCTCGACGTCGCCGGGCTCGACGATGCGCCGGCCGCGCACGCCGGTGAACGACGCGGCGTCGGCCGGGACGGTGAACTCCACGCGGGCGGCCTGCCCGGCCTCCAGCGGGACGCGGGCGTAGCCGACCAGCCGCACCACCGGCCTGGTGGTCTGCGCGACCGGGTCGTGCAGGTAGAGCTGGACGACCTCGGCGCCGGCCCGCGATCCGGTGTTGCGGACGCTCACCCCGACGGTGACCTCGCCGTCCACCGGCCACTCGGCCGCGCCCGTGTCGAGGAGCTCCCACTCGAACGTGGTGTAGCTCAGCCCGTGCCCGAACGAGTACGCGGGCGTCGGGTCCACCGACGACACCTGCGTACGGCGCCCGAGCCACGGCGACAGGTAGGTGGCGGGCAGGCCGCCGGCGTCGCGCGGCACGCTGACCGGCAGGCGACCGGTCGGGTTGACGGCGCCGGTGAGCACCTCCGCCAGCGCCTGGCCGCCCCGCTGGCCGGGGAAGAAGCCGTAGACGACGGCCGCGGCCGCGTCGAACTCGGGGCCCAGCGCGTACGGCCGCCCGGCCAGCAGCACCAGGACCACCGGAGTGCCGGTCGCCAGCACCGCCCGGACCAGCTCGGACTGCACGCCCGGCAGGCGCAGGTCGGCGGCGTCACAGCCCTCGCCGGAGGTGCCGCGCCCGAAGAGCCCCGCCCGGTCGCCGACGGCGAGCACGCACACGTCGCTCTCCGCCGCCGCGGCGACGGCCGCCGCGATCCCGGAGGTGTCGTCGCCGGTGATCTCGCAGCCCGGCTCGTACGCGAGATCGGGGACCAGCGCGCCGAGCGCCTCGCGCAGCGACGGGAGGTCGAGCCCCAGCCCGTGCTCGGGGTGCGGGCCCACGTGCGCGGGGAAGGCGTAGCAGCCGAGCATCGCCATCGGGTCGTCGGCCACCGGCCCCACGAGCGCCACCCGCCGGCCCGGCGCGAGCGGCAGGACGCCGCCGGTGTTGCGCACCAGCACGATCGACTCGCGCGCCAGGCGCAGGGCGAGCTCCTGGCTCTCCTCGTCGTCGAGCCGCACGTCGGCGGCGTCGCCGGGAAGCGGCCGCCAGTCCTCGTCGAGCAGCCCCAGCTCGGCCTTCTGCGCCAGCACCCGGGCCAGCGCGCGGTCGATGAGCGCCTCGTTCACCTGTCCCGACTTCACGGCCTCGATCAGCGGGGGGCCGAAGGTGTCCACCGTGGGCAGCTCGACGTCGATCCCGGCCCGCAGCGCGAGCCCGGCCGCGTCCGCGGCCTCCGCCGCGACGCCGTGCAGCTTGTGCAGGAACCGGATGGAGAAGTAGTCGGCGACCACCGTGCCCGCGAACCCCCACTCCTCGCGCAGCAGCCCGGTCAGCAGCTCCTCGTCGGCCGCGACGGGGACACCGTCGATCTCGGCGTAGGAGTTCATCACCGACCGGGCGCCGCCCAGGCGCAGGGCCATCTCGAACGGCGGCAGGATCACGTCCGCCAGTTCCCTGCCTCCCATGTGGGCGGGGGCGAGGTTACGGCCGCCCCGGGAGGCGGAGTAGCCGGCGAAGTGCTTCAGGGTGGCGACGAGGCCCGCGCCCTCAAGCCCGCGCACGTAGGCCGCGCCGACCGTCCCGACCAGGTAGGGGTCCTCGCCGATCGTCTCCTCGGTGCGGCCCCAGCGGTAGTCGCGGGTGACGTCGAGGACCGGGGCCAGGCCCTGGTGGACGCCGGCGGCCCGCATGGACCGGCCGATCCGCCCGGCCACCTCCTCGATCAGCTCGGGGTCGAAGGAGGCGCCCCAGCTCAGCGGCGCCGGGTACACCGTCGCCCGCCAGGCGGCGAAGCCGGTCAGGCACTCCTCGTGGACCTGCGCCGGGATCCCGAACCTGCCGGCGGCCACGATCTGGGCCTGCGAGGCGGCCAGCGAGCGCGCGCCGGCGACGGGATCGACCGGCGCCGTGCCGAACGGGCGGGTCAGCTGGCCCAGCCCGTGGGCGATGACGTCGCTCCACTCCACGCCCGCCATGTCGGCCTGGTGCGGGGCGACGCCTCCCCCTGACGCGTCGGCGCCGACCCAGACGCCCACGAGCTGGGCGATCTTCTCCTCCAGCGTCATGAGCGGGATGAGCACCTCGGCCCGCTCGGCGGCAGTCAGCCGCGTGTCCCGCCACTTGTCGATTGGTACCTGGCCCCTCATGCCACCCTTTCGGCTCTTAGCCGGCCTGCCGCCGAAACTTTCGAGGAATTCCCGTTAATATTGCGGCAACTTATGGGTCCAGGTTTCGGCGTGTCAAGAGGGTGCAAACTGTTATATTCGTGCTGATCACCGCAGGGTCAGGCCAGCATTCGACGCCCGCATTTCCAGAAAGTTTCCGGATGCTCAGATGACAAGTTGCCGTTCAGCCACGCTCAGGTCAGGGACTCCGTCAGAGTGCGGGCCGCCTGGGTGACCAACTTGCCGTACTCCCCGCGCAGTTCCTCCGGCATGCGGCTGGCGGGGGTGGAGATGCTGACGCTGGCGACCGGGCCGTCCGGGCCCAGCACGGCGGCGGCGACGGCCGCGATGTCGGAGCGCCACTCACCGCGGTTGTCCGCGTAACCCCGCGCCCGGACCGCAGCCAGCTCGGCGGCCAGCGCCTCGGGGTCGATGATCGTCGTGTCCGTGTACGACGCGAGCTCCGGCAGCGGGGCGGACCTGTGCGCGAGCACGGCCTTGCCGTTGGCCGAGGCGTGCAGCGGGAGCCTGATGCCGAGCGGCAGCACGATGCGCAGCGGCTTGTCGGTCTCCAGCCGCTCGATCAGGACGACCGCGTCGCCCTCCGGCACCATCAGGTGGATCGTCTCCCCGGTGCGCTGCCGCAACTGCTCCATGACCGGCATCGCCGCGTCCCGCAGGCCCAGCTCCGTCCTGCGGCCGACCTGGAACGCCTTGCTCGTCACCTGCCAGCGCGTGATCTCGCCCGCGGCGGGCCTGATCCACCCGGCCTCGTGCAGCGTCCTCAGCGAGCGCTGCACCGTGCTCTTGGGCAGCCCGAGCACCCGGGCCAGCTCCCCGACTCCGGCGGGCTGGCGGGCGGCGACCTCTTCGAGCACCCGGAGGGCGTTGATCACGTTCTGCATCCATTGACTCCTCTGCGGACCGATTTTAATGTTAGTGAACCGCAACACGGCACACCGTGCCGTGACACGGCACGCGTGAGGGAGCGCCTGTGTCTGGACTGAGGAACGCAGGGAGCGAAGCGACCGGAGAGACGAGGGAAGACACAGGACCCCAGCGACCGAACCGCGATCCGAAGGATCGCCATGAGGCGCGTCAAGACGTGGGGCGTCATTTCCTGCAGATCCCAGGACCGACCAACGTTCCCGACCGGGTGCTGCGCGCCATCGCCCAGCCCACCGTCGATCACCGCGGCCCCGCCTTCGCCCGCCTGGCCGGCGAGGTCCTGGAGCGGCTGAAGGCGGTCTTCCGGACCCGCCATCACGTGATCGTCTACCCGTCGTCGGGGACGGGCGCGTGGGAGGCGGCGCTGGTCAACACGCTCTCGCCCGGGGACAGGGTACTGGCGTACGAGACCGGGCACTTCTCCGCGCTGTGGTGCGAGATGGCCGCCCGGCTGGGGCTGGTCGTGGACCTGGTGCCCGGCGACTGGCGGCACGGCGCCGACCCCGACGCGATCGCCGGCCGCCTCACCGCCGAGCACGCCGCCGTCATGGTCGTGCACAACGAGACCTCGACCGGCGTGCGCAGCCGGATCCCGGAGATCCGCGCGGCCGTCGACCGGACCGGGCACTCCCCGCTGCTGCTGGTGGACACGATCTCGTCGCTGGGCTCCATGGACTACCGCCACGACGAATGGGGCGTGGACGTGACCGTCGGCTGCTCGCAGAAGGGGCTCATGCTGCCGCCCGGCATCGGGCTCAACGCGGTCAGCCCGAAGGCGCTGGCCCACCGGGGGCGGCTGCCCCGCTCGTACTGGGACTGGGAGCCGATCATCGCGGCCAACCGCGGCGGCTTCTACCCGTACACGCCGCCGACCAACCTGCTCTACGGGCTGCGCGAGGCGCTCGTCATGCTGCTGGAGGAGGAAGGGCTGGCGGAGGTCTTCCGCCGCCACGACCGGCACGCCGAGGCGACGCGGCGCGCCGTACGGGCGTGGGGGCTCGAGGTGCTCTGCGCCGACGAGCGGGAGCACTCGAGCTCGCTCACCGCGGTGCTGATGCCGGACGGGCACGACGCCGACGCGGTCAGGAAGCTCATCCTCGATCGGTACGACATGTCGCTCGGCACCGGGCTCGGGCGGCTCGCGGGGCGCGTCTTCCGGATCGGCCACCTCGGCCACTTCAACGACCTGACGCTGGCCGGCACGCTGAGCGGCGTCGAGATGGGGCTGAGCGCGGCCGGGGTGCCGATCAAGGAAGGCGGGACGCGCGCGGCGCTGGCGTACCTGGAGGGGGCCGAATGACCCTGGCCCGGACCCTGTCCCGGCTGCTCGAAGGAGACGTCAGGGACGATCCGTACACCAGGCATCTGTACGCCTCCGACGCCAGCATGTACGCCATCGAGCCGCTCGCCGTCGCCTTCCCCCGGCACGCCGGCGACGTCCAGGCGCTGGTCGCGGCCTGCGGCGAGCTGGGGGTGCCGGTGCTGCCGCGCGGGGCGGGCACCAGCCTGGCCGGGCAGACGGTCGGGGCGGCGGTGATCGTCGACTTCTCCCGCCACATGAACCGCATCCTGGAGATCGACGGCAGGAGCGCCCGCGTGCAGCCGGGCGTCGTGCAGGACCAGCTCAACCGGGCGGCCCGCAAACACGGGCTGATGTTCGGGCCCGACACCTCGACCAGCAACCGGGCCACGATCGGCGGCATGATCGGCAACAACTCGGCGGGCAGCCACTCCGTGCTCTACGGGTCCACCGTGGACCACGTCGAGTCGCTGCGGGTGGTGCTCGCCGACGCCACCACTCCCGACCTGCGCTCCGACGCCCGCCTGGGCGCGGCCGTGGCCGGGGCGCTGCAGGGGGTGGACCTGTCCGGGTTCCCGCGCTTCTGGCGGCACTCGGGCGGCTACCGCCTGGACCTGGCCGCCCGTGACCTGCCCGACCTCACCAAGCTGGTCGTCGGCTCCGAGGGCACGCTGGCCGTGGTGACCGAGGCCACGGTCGGGCTCGTGGACCGGCCCCGGGCCAAGGCCATCGCCGTCGGCCACTTCACCTCCACGCCGTCCGCCATCGCCGCCACCGCGGACGCGCTCTCCTTCGAGGCCGCCTCGGTCGAGCTGATCGACAAGGCCATCCTCGACCTGTCCAGGCGGCGCGTGGACTACGCCGGGCTCGGCGACATCCTGTCCGGCGACCCCGAGGCGCTGCTGTTCGTCGAGTTCTTCGGCGACAGCCCGGCCGAGGTGGCCGACCGCGTGGACAAGCTCGCCGCCACCTGGAAGGCGAACGGCCACGGCTACCACACCCTGCGGGCCGTCACCGCCGGGCAGCAGGCCGCCGTGCTCAAGGTCCGCAAGGCGGGGCTCGGGCTGCTGATGGCCTCCAGCGTGGGCAGCCGCAGGCCGCTGGCGTTCGTGGAGGACACGGCCGTGCCGCCGGAGCGGCTGCTGCCGTACGTCGAGGAGTTCGCGGAGATCCTCTCCCGGCACGGGCTCTCCGCGGGGTTCTACGGCCACTGCTCGGTCGGCTGCCTGCACATCCGCCCCTTCGTCGACCTGCGCGTGCCCGACGAGATCGGCACCATGCGCGCGGTCGCCGAGGAGATCGCCGAGCTGGCCGCCCGGCACGGCGGCGTCAACTCCAGCGAGCACGGCGACGGGCTGGCGCGCTCCGAGTTCAACCGGCGGCTGTTCGGCGACGCGGTCTACGAGGCGATGCGGCGCATCAAGCACGCCTTCGACCCGCGCGGGCTGCTGAACCCCGGCAAGATCGTGGACGCGCCCCCGATGACGGAGCACCTGCGCGATCCCGCGATGCCCGCGCCGCGCCCGCTGCGCACCACTCTGTCGTTCGCGGACGGCATGCACGCCGCCGCCGACCGGTGCATGAACGTCGGGGTCTGCCGCAAGGACGACACGGGCGTCATGTGCCCGTCGTACATGGCCACCCGCGAGGAGGAGCACTCCACCCGCGGCCGCGCCAACGCCCTGGTCAAGGCCCTGTCCTCGGACGACCCCCGGCAGGCCCTCGGCGACGAGAGGCTGCACGGGATCCTCGACCTCTGCCTGGAGTGCAAGGCCTGCCAGTCGGAGTGCCCGCTGGGCGTGGACATGGCGGCGATGAAGAGCGAGTTCCTGCACCAGTACCAGGAGACCCACGGCGTGCCGCCGCGGTCGCGGCTGTTCGGGGCGATCCGGACGCTCAACCGGCTCGGCTCGGCCACCGCGCCCCTGTCGAACTGGCTGGCCGCCCCCCTGCGCGGGCCGCTCGGGCTGAGCACCCGGCGGCCGCTGCCCCGCTTCCGCCGCGACAACCTGCTCCGCTGGTTCGCCCGCCGGCCGCCCGCCGCCGGGCGGCGTTCCGGGCGGCGGGAGGTGATCCTGCTCGCGGACTCCTTCACCTCCTTCAGCGAGCCCGGCATCGGGCGGGCCGCCGTCGAACTGCTGGAGCGCGCCGGCTATCAGGTGCGCCTGGAGTCCGAGGGCTGCTGCGGCCGATCCAGCATCTCCAAGGGGCTGCTGGACCGGGCCCGCTCGATGGCCGAGGCCCTGGTCGGCCGGCTCGCCGGCTCGGACGCGCCGATCGTCGGGCTGGAGCCGTCCTGCCTGCTCACGCTCAAGGACGAGTACGCCGCGCTGCTCCCCGGCGACCCCCGGGTGGCGGCGGTGGCGGCGCGGGCCAGGCTCATCCCCGAGCTGCTGGCGGAGGCCGTCGACGACGGCTCGCTGCCGCTGAACGGCGGGCTGAGCGGGCGACGGATCCTCCTGCACGGCCACTGCCACGAGAAGGCCGTCGTCGGCACCGCGGCCACGCGCGAGCTGCTGTCCAGGATCCCGGGAGCGGAGGTGGAAGAGATCGACGCCGGCTGCTGCGGCATGGCCGGATCGTTCGGATTCGAGAGCGAGCACTACGACCTGTCCATGAAGATCGGCGGCCTCCGGCTCTTCCCGGCGATCGCCGCATCCTCGCCCGACACCCTGCTGGCGGCCACGGGGGTCTCGTGCCGCCAGCAGATCGCCCACGGCGCGGGACGCGCTGCCCGCCATCCGGTCGAGCTCCTTCACCAGGTGGTCGACCTGCCATAACGCTCGGGGGAGATCGGAGTACGCAGTGTCCGCAGAGCTCCTGTCCATTCTCGCCCTCATCGTCATGTTCGTCATCGCGACCGTCTTCCCCGTGAACCTGGGTGCGCTGGCCCTGGTCGGCGCCTTCCTCGTCGGCACGCTGGCCGCCGGGATGAGCACGGACGACATCCTGGGGGCCTTCCCCGGCAGCCTGTTCGTGATCCTGGTCGGGGTGACGCTGCTGTTCGCGATCGCCACCAACAACGGCACGGTCGACTGGCTCGTACGGGCCGCCGTGCACCTGGTACGCGGCCGGCTGGCCGCCATCCCGATCGTGGTGTTCGCCATCTCGGCGCTGCTGACGGCCGTGGGCGCGCCGGCCCCGGCGGTGGCGGCGATCCTGGCGCCCATCGCTTTCGGGTTCGCGGCCGACTACCGGATCCATCCGATGCTGATCGGGCTCATGGTGGCGCACGGCACGCAGGCGGGCGCGTTCTCGCCGATCAGCGTGCTGGGCGGGATCGTGAACGGGGTGACCAGGGACGCGAAGCTGCCCGTCGACGACCTGGTGCTGTTCCTGTCGAGCTTCGCGTTCAACGCGGGCGCGGCGGCGGTCGTGTTCTTCATCTTCGGCGGCCGTCACCTGGTCAATCGCGGCGCCGTCTCCCCCGACGCGCCCGCCCCTTCGCCCGCCACCTCCTCGCCCGCCGCCTCTTTGGCCGCCTCGCCTTCGGGTGGGGCCGCTACCGGCCCGTCGTCCGGCGCGTCCGCCGCCGGTTCGTCGTCCGGCGGGTCCGCCCCCGGAGCCGCGGCCACGTCCGTCTCCGTGGAGACCGCCGACGATGCCGCGGCTCCGGAACCGGTCCCCGACGCCTCCGACGCGGGGTCCGGCGGCCTGCGCCTCACCCCGCACCAGGCGCTGACCCTGACCGGCATCGTCGCCCTCTGCCTGGCGGTGCTGGTGTTCAAGCTGGACGTCGGCCTGACCGCCGTCACCGTCGCCGTCGTCCTGTCCCTCACCTCCCCCAGGACGAACAAGGGCGCCGTCGAGCGGGTGGCCTGGCCGACCGTGCTGCTGATCTGCGGCGTCGTCACATACGTGGGCGTGCTCCAGGAGATCGGCACCGTCGACTACGTGGGCTCGGCGGTGGCGGCGATCGGCATCCCGCTGCTGGTCGCGCTGCTCATCTGCTACGTCGGAGGCGTGGTGTCGGCGTTCGCCTCGACGGTGGGCATCCTGGGTGCGCTGGTCCCGCTGGCCGTGCCGCTGCTCAACCAGGGCACCCTGGGCCCGGTCGCGATGATCGCGGCGCTGTCGGTGTCGTCGGCCATCGTGGACGTCAGCCCGTTCTCGACGACGGGGGCGCTGCTGGTGGCCAACGTCAGGGGCATGGAGCGGGACGCCTTCTACCGCAAGCTCCTGGCGTACGGCGCGGCGATCGTCGTGGTGGGCCCTCTGGCGGCCTGGGCCGTCCTGGTGGCGCCGGGCTGGCTCGGCTGACCCCGCCTCATGCAAGCCCCGCAACCCGGGGAGCGCGGGCCTCTTCGGGTTGCGGGCCGCTCACTCCTGGCGCTACCCCTCACGGACGAGCCGCAGGCGGCGTCCGGCCGTGGCGAACGCCGACACGATGCGTTCCTCCTGGGCCTCGGTGTGGGCGGCGGTGATGCTGACCCGGATGAGCGCCTCGCCGGGCGGGACTCCGGGCGAGATCATGGCGGTGGTGAAGACGCCTTCGTCGAACAGCTCCCGCCACAGCCGGAAGCACAGGAGGTCGTCGCCGACCGGCACCGCGATGACCGGCCGATCGGAGGGGACGACCGCGTAGCCCATCGCGGCCAGTTCCCCGCTCAACCGCTGTGCCGCCGCCCGCAGCCGGTGACGGCGCTCCGGCTCCGCGATGATGATCTCCAGAGCGGCCAGCGCGGCCGCGGCGCACGCCGGGGACAACGCGGCCGTGAACACCATGGACCGCGCGTAGTGCCGCAGGTAAGCGATGATCTCCTCGGGGCCGGCCACCGCGCCCCCGAGGGTGCCCAGTGCCTTGGAGAAGGTGATGGTCTGCAGATCGACCGCGCCCTCCAGCCCGTGCTGCTCGGCCGCCCCTCGCCCGGTCGCACCGAGCAGGCCGACGTCGTGGGCGCTGTCCATGACCACGCGGGCGCCGTACGCGCGGGCGAGCTTGGCGATGCCCGGCAGGTCGCACACGCTGCCGGAGGTGGAGAACATGCCCTCGGTGATGACCAGCCGCCCGGCGCCGGGGTCGGAGGCGTCGAGCAGCCGCTCCAGATGGTCCATGTCGTTGTGCCGGTAGCGCCGTAACCGTGCTCCGCCCAAGCGTACGGCGTCGATCAGGCAAGCGTGGACCAGCCGGTCTCCGATCACCGTGTCACCGTGCCCGATCAGCGCCCCGAGGGCGAGATTGGCCAGATAGCCCGCGCTGGTCACCATGACCGCCGCCCGCCCCAAGAAGGCCGCCAGTCGCGCTTCGAGCTCCTCGTGCAGCGCGAGCGAGCCGTTGCTGAGGCGTGAGCCACCGCTGCCGGCGCCCAGCCGCCGCGTCGCCCGGACCGCGGCCTCCTTCACACGTTCGTCGCCCGACAGGCCGAGGTAGTCGTTGGAGCCCGCCTGCACGAGCACCCGCCCGTCGATCACGACCTCGCCCCTGTCCGACCGCTCCTCGATCGCCTGATAATAGGGATAGACGCCGAGGTCCTTCACGAACTGATACGTCTCGGGCAGCCGGCATTTCGCGAACACATCGACCATGGCTTCTCGCCTTCCGAGCGGTTTCGTTGCACGGGCTCTCGTGAAAAAGTCTGCTCGATCGGCTGCCGTCGCCGTCCGCGTTGCGGCCCAGGACATGGCGGGAAATGGACCGCCGGCGGGAGGGGGTCCGGCGGTCAGCCGCACCTCAGCACATGAGTAGGCCCTACTCATGTCCCCCTGCCCGGTCCTGCCTACCTTCAAGGCATGAACAAGACACTGCGCATGACGGCGACCGCGGTGATGGTCGTGGCCGGGGCGGCCTTCGCCGCCCAGCCGGCCTCCGCGAGCTCGTGCCAGATCCAGCCGTACGGGCTGATCGGCGACTACTGGAGCTCGCTCGGCGGGGAGAACGCCATCATCGGCTGCCCCACCGACGAGGAGCGGGGCGTGCCGAACCGCAACGGCCGCAGGCAGAACTTCGACGACGGCCAGATCGCCTGGTCTCCGGACCAGGGCCCGAAAATGATCGTCGCGGCCTACTCCGTCAGGATCAACGGCAGGAACGGGCTGGTCTTCCGCTGGGGGCCGAGCACGCCCTTCAACTACGACTACTACCGGGTGACGCTCAGCGGCGGGCTGAAGGGCGAGCTGAAGCTGAAGGACCAGCCGCGTACGCGCGGCCGTCTCGTGGTCTACCCCGGTGCGGGCAAGCGGGTCAGTTTCAGCGTCATGGGCTGCGACAACAAGTTCCCCTCCGACACCTGCCGCCAGGGATGGACCATCTGGGTCTCGGCCACCTCCAGCTAGGTGCCGTGAAAACAAGTTGCAGCGTGCGCGCCCCGAAGAAAGTATTCGTGCATGATCCGGGTCGAGGGATTGACCAAGGTATTCCGCCGGCCACGCACCTTCCCCGGCCCCTTCGGGGCGTTACGCACACTGGTCACCCGGCAGTACGAGCACAAGACCGCCGTCGACGACGTCAGCTTCGCGATCGACGAGGGCGAGGTCATCGGCTACCTCGGACCGAACGGCGCGGGCAAGTCCACCACCATCAAGATCCTCACCGGCATCCTCACCCCGACGAGCGGCACCGTGCGGGTCAACGGTCTGGTGCCCTGGCGCAGCCGCTCGGCCAACGCGCGCAACGTCGGCGTGGTCTTCGGCCAGCGCAGCCAGCTGTGGTGGGACCTGCCGCTGATCGAGTCGTTACGGCTGGTGGGCTCGCTCTATGACGTTCCCGCCGCGCGCTTCGAGACGTCGCTGAAGAAGGTGCGCGACCTGCTCGGGCTCGACGAGTTCCTCGACACCCCGGTGCGCCAGCTCAGCCTGGGCCAGCGGATGCGGGGCGACCTGGCCGCGGCCGTGCTGTACGAACCTCCGCTGCTCTATCTCGACGAGCCGACCGTCGGGCTGGACGTGGTGGCCAAGGAGGCCGTACGCGAGTTCATCGTGGAGACCAACCGCGCCGGCCGCACCACCGTCATCCTGACCACGCACGATCTGGCCGACGTCGAGGCGTTGTGCAAGCGGATCATCCTCATCGACCACGGCCGGGTGCTGTTCGACGGTGCCATCGACGCGCTGGTGAACCAGCCCCGGCGGCTGGTGGTGCTGCTCGAGTCCGGGCCGGAGGAGGTGCGTGGCGTGCCGCGGGACGCCGAGGGGCGCTACGTCTTCGAGATCCACGACGACCTGCCGGGCATGATCGCCTCGATCTCCGCCGAACACACCATCCGCGACCTGTCGATCGAGGAACCCGACCTGGAGAGCGTGATCAAAGGGATCTACACCCGATGACGCGCATCGGCTTCCTCCTCGCCCTCGCCTACCGCAGCAACATCATCATGACCTGCGTGACGATGGTCGCCCAGGTGTTCCTGCTGCGCATGATCTGGACCGCCGTGTACGGCTCGCGCCCCGTGGCCGCCGGGCTCACGCTGGAGGCGCTGCTGGCCTACCTCACCTTGGTCAACCTGCAGGCCTTCGCCACCCAGACGCTCGTCTCCCGCACCGTCCATCACCGCATCCGTACCGGGATGGTCTTCTTCGACCTGGCCCGCCCGGCCGGCTACCTCCGGCAGATGGCCGCCTTCCAGGTCGGGAACACCGCCGGCGGGCTGCTGCTGCTCGCCCCGGTCGTCCCCGTGGTCCTGCTGGTCGGCTCGATCACCGTGCCGGTCAACGGCCCGGGCTATGTGATCACGCTGGTGCTCGGGTACGTGATCGCCGTGCAAATGGCGCTGCTGATCAGCCTGATCGGCTTCTGGACCATGGAGACCGGGGCCATCTCGTTGCTCTACCGGCTGGTCAGTCAGTTCTTCGCCGGGACGATGGTGCCGCTCGCCTTCTTCCCCGGCTTCCTGGGCGATCTGGCCGAGGTCCTGCCCTTCAAGTACATGGGCTACGTGCCCGCCGCGATCTACATCGGCCACATTTCCGATATTTCAGGACCTGTGGTGGTTGAGGTCGCCTGGGTCGCCGGACTGTGGGGCCTGCTCGAACTGACCTGGTCCCGGGCCCACCGAAGGGTGGTGATCCAGGGTGGCTGAGCTCCTCCGCGGCCTGCGGCTGTACGTCCTGCTCCAGCGCGCCTCCGCCCGCGGCGCCCTGCAGTACCGCATGAACACCGTGATCGGCATCCTCAGCGGCGCGATCTGGCAGGGCACCGGGTTCGCCTTCGTCTGGGTGGTGATGCACACCTTCCCGTCACTGGCGGGCTGGGGCCTGGCGGAGATCGCCTTCCTGTACGGCCTGCGCCTGACCGCCCACGCCCTGGCCATGATCCCCCTGATGAGCGTGAACGACATCCAGGGGCTCGTCCTCAACGGAGAGTTCGACCGCTTCCTGCTGCGCCCCCTCAACCCCCTCGTCCAGCTCATGGGCAACAGAATGGGCATCGCCCAGTTCGGCGACCTGCTCGTGGGCCTGACGCTGTTCGCCGTGGCCGGCCAGAACGCGCAGGTCCGGTGGAACGCCTGGCTGATCGTCTTCTGCCTGATGGCGATCGTCGGCGGCGCCCTCATCGAGGCCGCCTTCTTCCTCGCCCTCTGCTCCCTGTCGCTGCGCATGATCGACACCTTCGCGCTGCGGGTCTTCGTCGACGACGTCTTCAGCAAGTTCGGCTCGTACCCGATGAGGATCTTCGGCGGCGTGGTGGAGTGGCTGCTCACGTTCGTGCTGCCGGTCGCGTTCGTGGCGTACGTGCCGGCGAGCGTCGTACTGGGCAAGCTCGGCAACCCTTGGGCACTGGCCGCCCCGCTGGTGGGAGCGATCCTGATCGTGCTGGCGTACCTCGTGTGGCGGCGTCAGCTCGACCACTACCAGAGCGTCGGCCATTGAGCCCCGCCCCGAGAGCCGCTTTCAGGCCGCGCCGAGCCACAGGTCCGGGCCGAACACCTCGTAGTGGATGTCGCGCGGGGCGACCCCGGCCGTGATGAGCTCGCCGCGTGCCGTCCGCATGAACGGCACAGGCCCGCACATGTAGACGACCGCGCCCGCCGGGATGTCCACCTCGTCCAGGGACATCCTCCCGGTACGGGGGTGGCCTTCCTCGTACCAGAAGATCCGCTCCCCGCCGGGCAGGGCGTCGGCCAGGCGTTCCATGTCCGAGCGCAGGGCGTGGGCGGCCGGAGAACGGTCGGCGTGCAGCACCAGGACCCGGCGGGTGTCGCCGGTGAGCGCCAGGTGCTCCAGCATCGCGGTGATCGGGGTGCAGCCGATGCCCGCCGAGACGAGCACGAGCGGGGCTTGGCCGCCGTCGAGCGCCACGTCGCCGAACGGCGCGGACAGGGTCAGTTCGTCCCCCTCCTTGGCGGTGGCGTGCAGGAGGCTCGACACCTCGCCGTCGCCGACATGCTTGACCGTGATGCGGCGCAGGCCGTCCGCGCCGTTCCCCGAGAGCGTGTACTGGCGGAGCTGGCGGACGCCGTCGGGCATCCGTACCCGTACGCTGACGTACTGGCCGGGCCGGGCGGGCGGGGCCGGTGCGTCGCCGACCGGCCGCAGCACCAGCGACATGGCGTCCGCGGTCTCCTCGCGCCGCTCGACCACCTGCCACTGCCGCCAGGTGTCGCCGTGCCGGGCACCCGCGTCGGCGTACAGGCGGGCCTCGATGGCGATGAGCGCGCCGGCCATCAGCCAGTACACCTCGTCCCAGGCCGCCGCGACCGCGGGCGTGACGGCGTCGCCGAGCACCTCGGCGATCGCGCCGAACAGGTACTTCTGGACGATCACGTACTGATCGTCGGTCACCCCCACCGCCGCGTGCTTGTGCGCGACGCGCGCCAGCAGCGCGTCGGGGCGCTCGTCCGGGTTCGCGACCAGCGCGGCCGCGAACGCCGCGAAGGCGCCCGCCAGGGCCTGCCGCTGCTCGCCGTTGCGCTGGTTGCCGCGGTTGAACAGCCCGTCGAGCAGTTCGGGGCGGTCGGCGAACATGGACTCGTAGAACCTGGCCGTGATCGTCTCGAGCCGCGCCTTCACGACGGGCAGGGTTTCGCCGACGATCGCCGCGCTCTCAGCGGACAGCATGAGACCTCCCAGAAAGGACCATAAATTGGTATCTGGGATTCATATTATGCAAGGGCGGGGTCGGTCCCCTTTCCGGGGGGCGTCAACGACAGCAAAAGCGGCCCGGTCGGCGCGTCCACCAGGGAAGCGACCGTGATCGTGTCGAGCGAGGCGTAGAAGGCCTCCTGTGCCTGGCGCAGCGCGGACCGCAGCCGGCAGGCCGCCCGCAACGGGCACGGCGGGTCGTCCTCGCACCCCACCACGTCACCCGCGGCTTCGAGGGCGCGGACCAGGCCCCCGACCGTCGCCTCGCGCCCGGCCGCGGTGAGCTGCAACCCGCCGCCCCGCCCGCGCCTGGCCTCCACCACACCCAGCTCGCTCAGCCTCGCGACGGCCTTGGCGGCGTGGGTGTAGGGGACGGCGAGCAGGTCGGCGGCGGCCCGCGTGGTCAGCAGGTCGTCCGGATCCGCCACGGCCAGCCGCATCACGACGCGCAGGGAGATGTCGGTGAAGGCGGTCAGGCGCATGCACCCACGGTAGGCGCTGTCCCGCAGTGGTACGGCAGCCTGCTCGGCTTCGACTTCGTCTATCCTCGCCAGCTATGGATCTTCGAGGCAGAACCGTGGTCGTGGCGGGCAGCTTCCGTACCGAGTCCGTCGCGAAGCTGAAGGCGCGGCTCGAGGCGGCCGGGGCGAGCGTCGTGGACGAGGTGTCGCGTTCGGTGGACGTCGTGTTCGACGGGTACGACGGCGGTTACCCGAACGAGCACGTCCGCGCTGCGGAGCGACTGGGCGTGCCGGTGTTGCCGGTGACGGAACTCCTGGCGCCGGCCCCGCGTAGCGGGTCCGGGGAGTTCCCCGATCTGGAAGCGGCGCGGGACGATCCTGCTGCCCTGCTCGAACTGCTGGAGGACGCCGACTGGTCGGCGTTCGAGCCGGAGCGGGACCTGCTCCCGCTGCGTGACCTGCTGGCCGGGGTGGAAGAGCGGCACGGCGTCACCGGCGCGCACCTGCTGGCCACCGAGCGCCTGCGCGAGCGGGGGGCGCGGCTGCGGCACCCGTACACCATGTTCGGGGGCGGCTTTCAGGACTACGCGCTCAGCCCGTGCGGCCGCTACCTCGCCACGGGCCGGGGCCTGACGAAGGACAACTACGACGGCACCGGTCCCCTGCAGGTGTGGGAGATGGCCACGGGGCGCCTCGTCAACACGATCGACATCATGTACGGCGTCGGCTGGCCCGGCCGCCGCGACACCGTGCAGTGGTCGGCGGACGGCACCCGGGTCGCGCTGGCGTTCTGCACGAACAACGTCGGAGTGTGGGACCCGTTCGGCGCGCGTACCAATCCGTACGGGAGCGCGGACGTGACGGACGGGTACGACGCCGCGGCGATCTTCACCCTGGCCCCCGACGGCCGCCGGGCCTACGTCTCGATGAGCAGCGAGCACGAGATGATGGGCTGCGTCGCGGCGCTGGACGAGGGCAAGGTCTTCTACAACGACTACCGCCACCACAACACGGGCCCCGAGCCGGCCATGCTGACCGAACCGCTGCCGGAGGAGGCGAAGGAGCGGCTCAAGGACGACTACTTCTCCTTCCGCCGGGTGCGCTGGTCCCGCGACGGCGGGCGGCTGCTCGGGGACAACGACACGTGGGCCGCCGTGGTCGATCTCCCGGGCGGGCGGATGCGCTGGCTGGCGCTGACCGCCGGCCCGGTCGCGTGGAGCCCGGACGACCGGTACGCCGCCGCGCTGACGCCGGGTCGCCCGCGCCGGCTGACCGTCTTCGACGCAGACACCGGGCGGCCGGTGGGCGACCCCGTGGCCCAGGCCGAGGGGTCGCTGCACTGGGGCATGCGCGGGGCCGAGGCCCGGCTGGCGGTCGTGGTGGAGGACGGCGGCGGTGTCGACGTTCACGACGCGCACGGCCGCCCCCGGTACCACCTGCCCATCGCCACCACGAGGCGCGTCGGCCGGTACTTCTACGACGGCCAGGAGCGCCCCTGGGCCTGGGAGAGCGCCGGGGACTTCGGCGCCTGCCTGACCGCGGACGGGCGGGCGGAGGTGTGGTCGCTGGGCGACGAACCGGCCCGGGTCGGGTCGATCGAGGCGCCGGACGGGACGGAGGCGGTGCTGTGGGGCGCGGACGGGGTGCTCGCGCTGATCGGCGCGCAGACGCTCCGCTTCGTCGGCGCCTTCACCGGTGCCGTGCTGGGCGACTTCGTGTTCGGCCGTTACTTCGACAGTGAACGGAGTCCGCTCGACGACGATTACGCGACCTTGCACGGGATGTTCCGGTCGGACGCCTTTCCCCTGGCGGACTCCTCGTGGTGCGCCATCGCCGACCCCGCAGTCGGCCCTGCCGCGGCCCTGGTGATCGCCGACGAGGACCGCCTGAACTCCCCGGGCGACCTCGACGCCGTCCTGGCCTGGACCGTCGACCGCCGCTTCTCCTGGCCTGTCCGCTGGGGCCGGCTCGACGTCGTCGCGAGCGTCGAGGCGGCGTCCGCGCTCCTTCGCCGGACCTGAAGAACGGCAGGCAGGCCCCGCTGAGCCGGCCGCGTCCGCCACTACGTGCCCTGTGCGGTTCGCGCGGACGCCTGCCCGGCGGGGCCCGCCGATGCCGGACCGGTGAAGTCGCGGATGCGAGCCGGCGGCGTCCCGGGCAGGATTGCCCGATGCGGCATGACGAGACGGTGTGCACGGTGTCCGGTTCGCTCGTCCGGGCCTACAGAGCGGGCGACGGCCCCGAACTGGTGCTCCTGCACGGCGGCGGGCTGGACAGCGCCCGCCTCACCTGGGAGCCGGTCTGGACGGCGCTCGCCGCGCACGCCCGGGTGACCGCACCCGACCTGCCCGGTTTCGGCGGCACCCCGCTGGGGACGACCGAGCCCACCTTGATCGGGTACGCGGCCTGGCTCCGGGAGTTCCTCGACACGTGCACCACCGGCCAGGTCGCCATCGCCGGGCTGTCCCTCGGCGGGGGGATCGCCCTGCGGGTGGCGCTCGACCAGCCGGACCGGGTCGCCAAGCTGGCACTCTGCGCGCCGTACGGGGTGAGCCCGTCCGTGGCCGGCGGCCGGGCCGGCTACCTCGCCGTGCACGCCCCGTACGCGCCGGCCGTGTCCAACGCGCTCATGCGACGCAGCGACCGGCTGCTCCGCGCCGGCCTCCGGGCGGTGCTCCACCGCCGGGACGCGGTGACGGCCGGCCTTCTGGCCGACGTACGAGCGGCGTTGTCCGGCCCGGACGCCGGTGTCGCGTGGTCGGCGTTCCAGCGGGACGAGGTGCGCTGGAACGGCCCGCGTACGTGCTTCGGCGACGAGCTGACCCACCTCGCCTGCCCGGCGCTGCTGCTGTGCGGGGGGAAGGACACGCTGGTGCCGCCCGGCGACGTACGCGCGGCGGCGGCCCTCATCCCGGCCGCCCGCTTCGCCCTGGTCCCCGATGCCGGCCACTGGCTGCCCCGCGACGCGCCGGAGCGGGTCGCGAAGGAACTGGTGTCCTTCCTGACCTCAACCGCACCGACACCTCCCGCCCCGTGACCCGTCACCCTGGAAAGACCCACCCCTCAACACCCGCAGGTCGGACGCCTGCGTGGCGGCGAAGTCGAGCAGTGCCGACTTGCCGATCCCCGCCTCACCGCGAATGACCAGCGCCCCGCTGCGGCGCGCCCGCGCGTCGTCCAGCAGCCGCGCGACGAGCCCGCACTCCCGTTCCCGGCCATGCAGCATGAGCCGATCGTACGACCCGGCTCCGGAGCGGGATCCGGGTCAGTGCTCGGCGATGTCCCTCAGGTGCTCCGCCGGGCGCCCAGCGATCCGGCCGGCGCGGCGCTCATGCCCTCGACGCCGGCGCGCACGCACCTGTAGGAATCATCACTTGTGGGACAGGAGGCGGTCGACCAGCGTGCCGGCGTAGTCGGGGGTGAGCGGGCCCGCTCCGAACAGGATCCGGATGTACATCGGGGCCAGGATGTGGTCGAGGACGTCCAGGACGTCCGGCGGGTGTTCGCCCCGGTCGCGGGCCCGGTCGAGCATGACCTGGAGTTGGCGGGAACGTTCGGCGAGGAACGCGTCGCGCGCCCGCAGGCCGTCCTGCCCCGCCGTGGACAGGGCGATGACCAGGCGCAGCACCGCCGGCCCGTCGGGGCCGGTGACGTCGCGGGCCACGTTGGCGGCGTAGGCGCGCAGGTCGCCCGCCAGGCTGCCGGTGTCGGGGATCGGCGACTGCGTGGTCAGCCAGGTGATCGCCACGTCCATGAGCAGGGCCTCGAGGTTGCCCCAGCGGCGGTAGACGCTGGTGTCGGCCACGCCGGCGCGGGCCGCGACCTCGCCGACCGTGAAGTTCCCGTAGCCGCGTTCGGCGATGAGGTCGGTGACGGCCTGGTGCACCGCTGCCCGGACGCGGGCGCTGCGACCACCGGGCCGGCGGGCCGCCTGTCGCTCTTCCTCCATGCCGCCACCTTAACGCAGTTGCGACTTGCGTTTGCGGCTTCTGCGGCTCTAGATTGCGCTTTAACGCAGTCGCGGCCTGCTTTAGAGCGCGACGGTAGGCCCCCGCATCCCTTGGAGAACGGCATGAGCAGCGTCATCGAGCAGATCGACCGGGCCATCGACATGACGGCCGCCATCGTCAAGGGAATCGGGCCCGACCGGCTCGGAGCCGGCACGCCGTGCCCGGAGTGGGACGTACGCACCGAGCTCAACCACCTGGTGGGCGGCATGCGGATCTTCGCCGCCGAGCTCACCGGGACCGAGGCTGGGGCCGATCACGAGTCCGACTGGCTGGGCACCGATCCGCAGGGGGCCTTCGCCGTCGCGGCCGACCTCGACCGCGCGGCCTGGCACCGGCCCGGCGTCCTGGAGACGAGCGTGCGTCTGGGGTTCGGCACCGTACCCGGGCCGATGGCGGCGCTCATCCACCTCACCGAGGTGCTCGTGCACGGCGTCGACCTGGCACTCGCCACCCGCCAGGAGCACCTCGTCGACCAGCGCTCCTGCGAGGAACTGCTGGCGGTCATGCGCGGCATGGACTTCGACGCCTTCCGCCGGCCGGGCATGTTCGGCCCCGAACTGCCCGCCCCGGCCGACGCCACCACTCACCAGCGGCTCCTCGCCTTCCTCGGCCGCGCCGTCACTTCCGAGGCCGCGCGCTGATCACCCCACTGGCCCACCCGCGCTGACAAAGGGCCTCGCAAACAAGAGCGTCCCATTACGCTGGCGGCCAGCTTGCCCCCGGGCCCAGCTCCTCCGCGATCCCGGCCCGCATCGCCTCCAACGTCCGCCGCCGCGCCCGCGCCTTCGTAGCCGCATGCGCCCTCATGTTCAGGCCGGTCAGCGCCTCGGCCGTCTCGCGGGCCACGTCGGACACCCGGGCCGGCTCCACCACCCGGTCCAGGAACCCGGCCGCCACCCCGTCGTCGGGCGAGAACGTTTCGGCCAGCAGCACCGCCCGCGTGAAGCACGCGGGCGTGAGCCGCTGCCGGAGGATCTCGACCGCCGCGTACGGCATCGTGATGCCCAGCGCCACCTCGTTGGCCACCAGCCGGTACGGCCCGGCCGCGCCCACCCGGTAGTCGGTCGACAGCAGCAGGAACGCGCCCATCGCCACCGCGTGCCCCGTGCAGGCGGCCACCACCGGCGTCGGGAACGACAGCAGCCGCTCCGCCAGCTCGAACCCGCCCCGCACCAGCGCCAGGGCCCCGTCGCCGCCCGCCGCGAGCGCCTTCAGGTCGAACCCGGCCGAGAAGACCCCCTCCCGGCCCTCCAGCAGCACGACCGCCGAGTCGGCGGCCGCCCGGTCGAGGGCGGCGCCGAGCTCGGTCAGCATCTGGACCGAGACCGCGTTCACTTTGCCGTCGTCCATGGTGATGGTGGCGACGGAGTCCTTGAGCTGATAACTGACGAGGGTGCCCATAGGGCTCAGAATAATGTTCTGGAGGCTAGCCGTCACGCAGTCCCGCGAACAGGTCCTCCTCATGATCGGGCGCGTCCACCTTGCACAGCTTCCGCTCGAACGCCTCGTGCGAGAACGCCTGCTGCTGCACCTCCTCGGGCATGCGGAGCAGGAAGATGTTCTCGCCCTGGCTCTCGTGCGCCCTGAGCGCCTTGAGCTTGCGTTCGACGAACGGCGCGATGTCGACGATGCTGGTGACCCGCTCGTCGGGGGTGCCGAAGTCGTCGGACGGCTGGAAGTCGCCGAGATCGACCCCGTTGGCCCGCATCATCTCGAACATCTGCTTGATGCCGGACCGAGGCATGGCCGTGTAATAGAACTTGTCGGGAATGCCGGTCTGCTCGACGGCCGCCACCGTGACGCGGTGGGCCTGGACGTGGTCGGGATGGCCGTAGCCGCCACCGCCGGTCTCGTCATAGGTCACCACCACCTGGGGCCGGTAGTGCTCCATCAACGCGGCCAGCTTGGCGGCGGCCGTCTCGACCGGCACGTTGGCGAACGCGTCGGGGTGGGCGTTGGCGTCCCAGCCCTCCATGCCGGAGTCACGGTAGCCGAGCAGCTCCAGGTGGTCGATGCCCAGGTGGGACACCGACTCGCGCAGCTCGGCCAGCCGCTGCTCGGCCACCGCCGCGTCGTCGTGGCCGTCCTCGCCCGGCTTCACGCCGCCCTGGCCATCACCCTGCTCACCGTTGGTGCAGGTGACCAGGACCGTGCGGATGCCCTCGTCGGAGTAGCGTGCCAAGATGCCGCCGGTGCTGAGGCACTCGTCGTCGGGGTGTGCGTGTACGACCATCAGGGTGAGTTGGCGTTCCATGGCCGGAAACACTACCCGCCGGCTCCGACAGTTCCGCAGCTAGGACCGGCCGCCGTCCGAGGCAGGATCGCCGACACGCAGGCCGCCGTTGCGGGCCAGCTCCCCGGCGCGCAGGCGGGCGGCCGCGGCGGCGCCCCGTTCGCCCAGCTCATCGGCGAGGGCGGCCTGCTTGAGCCAGTTGTACGGGCTGCACGGCCGGACGTTGACGCGCTCGCTCACCAGCACCCGCGCGACATCCCGCCGCCCCGCCCGCAGGGCCGCCTCCAGCAGGGTCTTCTGCACGGCGTCCCGCTGTGCGTGGCTGCCGCCGAACTCGTTCACCCGGTGCCTGATCGGATGGAGCAGGTCCACGACCGCGTCGTAGTCGCCCCGTCCGAAGGCCACCAGCGAGCGGCACACCGGCAGGCCCACCCTGAGCGTCATGTCCCGGTTGGTGACGCCCGGACGCGGCTCCAGCACGTACGCCTCGCGCGTCGCGATCAGCTTCTCCGCCTCCCCGATCCGCCCGGCGCCCACGTACGACATGACCGCGTGCATGTCGTTGAACGCGTAGAACGGCTCGGCCACCCTGACCGGCCACGCGTCGGCCAGAGCGCGCCAGCGCTCGTGCTGCTCGGAGCCCTCCAGGTGGAGCCGCCAGAGCAGGGCGGCGGCGTCCAGCAGCTCCATGCAGGTCTCCCCGCCCGCGAGCACCGAGTCGTAGATCGCCAGCGCCCGCGCCTCGTCACCGGACTCCAGCGCGAAAAGGCAGTAGTGCCACCAGTTGTGGATGTTGAAGAACGTTCCGGTGGACCAGTCCGGGACCCGCGCGTCGAAGTAACGCAGCCCCTCCCCGAACCGCCCCTGCATCTCGTACGTGTGCACGACCGCGTGAATGCCCCACACGTCGCGCGCGTTCAGCTCGACCGCCCGCAGCCCGGCCTCCTCCGACCGGTCGTAGTGCCCCGCCTCCTCCAGGCCGAAGGCGTACATCCCCAGCACGTGGCCGAAGTGCGGGTCGTCCTCCCGCCAGGCGTTCAGGGCCCCGCCGATCCGGTCGCGCAGTGAGCGCGCGTCGCCGGTGAAGAAGTCGACCTGGTGCCCGGCCGCCAGCGCCAGGGCGTCGCGCGGGTGCTCCACGGTGATCTCGCCGAGCAGCCGCCCGCACGTCAGCCAGTCACCGTCGAGCAGCGCCTGCACGGCCGCCACGTGGGCGCGCTCGCGGGGCAGCAGCGACGACTCGTCGATCCTGTCCCGGAACGCCCCGAACCGCGCCCGCGCCTTCCGCGCGTCATCGACCTCGGTGGTGAGCAGCCCGAGGTACGCGCTCAGGACGTTGCCCATCGGGAAGCCGGGCGACTCGGCCAGCGCCGCCTTGGTCTCGGTGGCGACCTCCACCCGCAGGTGCAGCAGTTCGTCGATCGCGCGGTCGTAGTGCCGCGCCGCGGCGGCGCCGGCCCCGGTCATCGCCAGGCCGTGCTGGTCGTTCCTCACCGGACCAATGTACCCACTGATCCGGTGGGGAATAGGGCCGACGCCCCACGAGTCCCTACGCCTGCCGTCCGCTCACCACGGCCCTGCCCATGGCGGGGTCGTCGCAGAAGGCGCCGTCGATGCCCAGGTCGATCAGCTTCGACAGCCACCCCATCACGTTCCCGGTGGCCCGGGGGTAGACGGGGCTGGCCGGGTTGCCGAGCCGGTAGTCGGCGGGCAGCTGCGAGTTCTCGTTGCGTACCGTCCAGACGTGCACGTCCAGCCGGCGCCGGTGCGCGTCGGCGACCAGCGTGGTGGGTTCGAGGGTCTTGCCCGAGGCGTCCTGGGGCACCACGCGCCGGGTGTCCACCCCGATCCCGTTCGCGTACGAGGCCACCTCGCGCAGCCCGTCCGGCTTGACCATGTCGTCGTACGTGCGGGTGCTCCCGGAGGCGACCCAGTCGTACGGCGCGCCCCCGAACGTGATCAGCTGGATCAGCGGCAGGCGGGTCTTGCCGCGCAGCTCGCGCAGGTTCGCGGTCTCGAAGGACTGGATGTACGCCTTGCGTACGCGATACCGGTTGAGCACGTCCAGCAGCGGCTCCTCCAGCGACAGGCCGATGGAGTCGAAGTACGTCGGGTGCTTGGTCTCGGGGTAGACGCCGACGCCGTGCTCCTGCGCCAGCTTCACGACCTCCTCGAACGTCGGGATCTCCGGCAGCCCGTCGAACGCGGTGTTGTCCGGCCGCAGGTCGGGGACGCGCTCCTTGGCGCGCAGCGTCTTCAGCTCGGCCAGCGTGAAGTCCTCGGTGAACCAGCCGGTGATCGGCCGGCCGTCCACGGTCTTGGTGGTGCGCCGGTCGGCGAACTCCGGGTGCGCGGACACGTCGGTCGTCCCGGAGATCTCGTTCTCGTGCCTGGCGACCAGCACGTGATCCTTGGTCGAGACGAGGTCGGGCTCGATGTAGTCGGCGCCCATGGCGATGGCGGTCTCGTACGACAGGAGCGTGTGCTCGGGCCGGTGGGCGCTCGCGCCCCGGTGGCCGATCACGATGGGTGCCTGGCCGCGGCGCTCGGCCGTGGCGGGAGTCGTCTGGGTCAGCACGACCGCGACGGTACCGCCGGCGACGACTCCGGCCAGCACACTCGCGAGTAACCTGCGCATTCTCATGCGCGCACCGTAGACCGCCCAGGTGGACCGCGAGTTACGCGTGAGCACACAGTGGAAGACGTACGGAAACGCCCCATTCCAACGTGCCGTCAACGCCTCTGTCACGGGGAAGATTGGGTGACATGACCCAACTCACTGGCCGCGTTGCCCTGCTGACCGGCGCGTCGGGCGGCATCGGGCAGGCGATCGGGCGCCGCCTCATCGCCGCGGGAGTCAGAACCGCCTTCACGTACGGCACCCGCTCCGAGCACGCCGACGACCTGGTGGCGCGGGCGCGGGCCGCCGGCGTGGACGCGATCGCGCTCCCGGGCGACCTGGCCGACCCGCAGGTCCCGGTCGCCCTGCTGCGCGCCACGACCGAGGCGCTTGGCCCCGTCGACCTGCTGATCTCCAACGCAGGCTACGCCATCCAGCAGGAGTACACGGCGGTGAACGCGGTGACGTGGGACCGCACGATGGCGGTCAACCTGCGCGCCCCGTTCCTGCTGGCGCAGCACGCTCTGCCGGGGATGGCGCAGCGGGGGTTCGGGCGGGTGCTGTTCATGTCGTCGATCGCGGCCTTCACCGGCGGCATCGTCGGCCCGCACTACGCCGCGTCCAAGGCGGGCCTGCACGGCATGCTGCACTTCCTGGCCGCCCACGTGGCCTCCCACGGCGTGACGGTCAACGCCCTGGCGCCCGCCCTGATCGAGGACACCGCCATGCTCCCGGCCACGGCGAGCCCCAGCCACCTGCCTGTCGGCCGCTTCGGGCGTCCGGAGGAGGTCGCCGACCTGGCCCTGGCCGTCCTCCGGAACGGCTACCTGACCAGCCAGGTCCTCAGCCTGGACGGCGGCGCCTACCCCCGCTAGCTACCTGGGGGCGGGCAGCTCGCCCGAGCCCCGGACGACCAGCCGGGTGGGCACCAGCGTCCTGCGGGCCTTGGAGCGGTCGCCGTCCAGCCGCGCCAGCACCTGCTCGGCCGCCGCGGCCCCCATCCGCGCCGGGTCCTGGGCCACGACCGTCAGCGGCGGGTCCAGGCACTCGGCCAGGGGCAGGTCGTCGAAGCCCACCAGCGCCACGTCCCTGCGGCGGGCCCGTGACAGCGCCACCACCGCGCCCGTGGAGGCGAGGTTGTTGCCCGCGAACAGGGCGGTCGGCGGATCGCCGAGGGCTAACAGCCGCATCGTGGCCCGGGCCGCGGCCTCCTGGTCGTGACCCGTCTCCACCAGGCCCCGGTCGAACGGCAGCCCCGCGCCTTCGAGCGCGTCGCGGTAGCCCTGGAAGCGTTCGCGGCGCGTGTAGAGGGCGGCGGGCACGTCGCCGACGAAGCCGATCCTGCGGTGGCCGTGGGCGATCAGGTGGGCGACGCCGGCCCTGGCGCCCTCCCGGTTGGCGCTGACCACGCTGTCGGCGGTCAGGCCGACGGCCGGCCGGTCGAGGAAGACGATGGGCAGGCCGGCCACGCGTTCGTTGCGCAGGTGGCGGTGGTCGCTGGTGGCCGAGGGGACCACCATGAGCGCGCTCACCCTGCGGGCCAGGAACGTCGCGATCAGCGACTGCTCCAGGTCGGCGGTCTCGCTGGAGTTGCCGACGATGAGGGTGAGGCCGCGGGCGCGGACGGCGCTCTCGATGCCGCCCGCGACCGTGCCGAAGAACGGGTTGCCCATCTCGGGGATGACCAGGCCGATCGCGGCGTCGCGCGCGCCGACCCGCATGTTGCGGGCCATCAGGTTGGGCTGGTAGCCCAGCTTCCTGACGGCCTCCATGACGCGCTCGCGGGTCTCGACGGCGACCGGGCCGTCGTCGTTGAGCACCCGCGAGACCGTCTTCGCCGTGACGCCGACCTCACGCGCCACATCTGTCATCGTCGGACGCCGCATTGCGCCCATGTTAGTGGCCGCTCATCAGGTCAACCCGATAGCCTCCGCCGCGCCCTGGTCCGCCACCACCGCCTTGCCTTCCGAGACCTGGAGGGCGCCGGTCATGATGGCCACCACCTCGGCCATGCTGTGGTCGCCCGGCTTGATCTGGGCGACCCGGCGGCCGAGGCGCTGGACGTGGATGCGGTCGGCGATCTCGAACACGTGCGGCATGTTGTGGCTGATCAGCACGACCGGCGTGCCCCCGTCGCGGACCCGTTTGATCATGTCGAGCACCTGGCCGGACTCCTTGACACCGAGCGCGGCGGTGGGCTCGTCCATGACCACGACGTGCGTGGCCCACGCCACCGCCCTGGCCACGGCCACACCCTGCCGCTGGCCGCCGGACAGCGACTCGACCGGCTGGGTGAGCGAGCGCAGCCCGATCTTGAGCTCGGCCATGTGCCGGGCGGACTCCTCGCGCATGCGCTTCTTGTCGAGCATGCGGAAGACGCTGCCGAGGATGCCGGGCTTGCGGATCTCGCGGCCGAGGAACATGTTCGTGGCGATGTCGAGCGAGGCCGCCACCGCGAGGTCCTGGTAGACGGTCTCGATGCCCTGGCGGCGCGCCTCCAGCGGGTCGCGGAAGCGCACCGGCTTGCCGTCGAGCAGGATCTCGCCGGTGTCGGGCTGGAGCGCGCCCGTGAGCGCCTTGATGAGGCTGGTCTTGCCGGCGCCGTTGTCGCCGATGACGGCGAGCACCTCGCCGGGCATCAGCTCGAAGTCGGCGCCGTCGAGCGCGGTCACGTGGCCGTAGCGCTTCACCAGGCCGCGGGCCTGGAGCACGGGGGTCGTCATCGGTTCCTCCTGCGGGAGAGCTGGTCGACCGCGACGGCGAGGATCACCAGGATGCCGGTGATGAGCGTCTGATAGATCGACGGTACGCCCATCAGCTGCAGCCCGTTGCGGAACACCCCTACGATGAGCGCTCCGACGAGCGTGCCGATCACCAGTCCGCGGCCGCCGAACAGGCTCGTCCCGCCCAGGACGACCGCGGTGATGCTGTCCAGGTTGTCGGTCTGGCCGGCCTGCGGGTCGCCCACTCCGGTACGCGAGACCAGCAGCAGGGCGGCGATGCCGTACACGAAGCCGGCCAGCGTGTAGACGCCGATGGTCAGCCGGCTCGTCCTGATGCCGGTCAGGCGGGCCACCTCGGGGCTGTTGCCGAGCGCGTACACGTGGCGGCCCCATGCCGTGGAGCCGAGCAGGTACGCGAACAGCAGGAACAGCAGGATCGTCAGCAGCGAGCCGTAGGTGACGTTCGTCTGCCCGACCTGGAACGTCTGGCCGAGGAACGTGAGCACCGGCGGCAGGTCCGTGACCGTCTGCTCGTTGGAGTAGATGTGGGTCAGGGCGAAGACCACGTTCAGCATGCCGAGCGTCACGATGAACGGCGGCAACGAGATCCGTGTCACCAGCAACCCGTTGACCAGCCCGAACAGCGAGCAGACGACGAGCCCGGCGGCGACCGCGAGGACCGGCGGCAGGCCGCTGTCCACGGCCAGCTTGGTCATCACGATGCCGCCGAACGCCATGATCGCGCCGTTGGACAGGTCGATGCCCGCGGTCAGGATGATCAGCGTCTGGCCGATGGCCAGCGTGCCGACCACCATGACCTGCTGGATGATCAGCGAGAAGTTCGGGCCGGTGAAGAACTGGTCGGTCCTGAGCGCGAAGAACACGCAGGCCAGGACGAGCGCGGCCAGCGGGCCCGCGACGGGTGTGGAGATCAGGCGGCGCGGCAGCGTCGCTTCCATGACGGCCATGTCAGCCCCAGCAGTTGGCCAGGCCGAAGGCCGTGTCCTTGGCCTCGACGCCGGAGACGGACTTGTCGGTGATCAGGGTGACGCCGGTGTCGGTGTAGCCGGAGGCCTTCTTGCCGGTCTTGGCGAACTCCGACACCGCCTTGACGCCGTCCTCGGCCATCTTCAGCGGGTACTGCTGGCTCGTGGCGGCGATCTCGCCCGACTTCACGGCCTTGGTGCCGGTGCAGCCGCCGTCCACGGAGACGATCAGCACGTCCTTCTCGCGGCCCTTGGCCTTCAGCGCCGTGTACGCGCCCAGCGCCGCGGGCTCGTTGATCGTGTAGACGAGGTTGATGTCGGGGGCCTTCTGCAGGCAGTTCTCCATGGCGGTCTGGCCCTTGGCCTGGTCGCCCCTGGTGTCCTGGGAGCAGACGACGGACGGGTCGCCCTCAGCGATCCCGTACCCCTTCAGGAAGCCGTCGTGCCTGAGCTGGCCGACGGTGATGCCAGGGGCCAGGTCGAGGGTGGCGATCTTGGCGGGCTTGCCGGCCATCGCGGCCTTGGCGTACTGGCCGATCAGCTCGCCGGCCTTGAGGTTGTCGGTGGCGAACAGCGCGTCCGTGGCGTCCTGCGGGTCCGTCGGCGTGTCCAGCGCGATGACGAGCACGCCCGCGTCGCGGGCCTTCTTGACGGCGGGCACGATGGCCTTGGTGTCGCTCGGCGTGATGAGGATGCCCTTCACACCGGCGGCGACCATGTTCTCGATGGCCGTGATCTGGGAGGCGTTGTCGCCGTCGAACTTGCCGGCGGCGGTCATCAGCTCCATGCCGTTGGCCTGGGCCGACTTCTGGGCGCCCTCCTTCATCTTCACGAAGAACGGGTTCGTCTCGGTCTTGGTGATGAGGCCGACCTTGGGCGTCGCGGAGGAGCTCTGCCCGGCGCCTCCGCCCCCGCCGCCACATCCGGTGACGAGAAGGGCGGTGACCAGGAGTCCGGCCGAAATCTTTGCATTCATGGGCGGTTCCTATCAGGGGGGACCCGATGTCATCGTTGACATATGTCAACGTTGACATCCGCTGTGCTGCGATGATGGACTCCCATCCGAGAAACGTCAATGCCCCCCTGCCGTAACAAATCGGCAACGTGCCTGAAAGGCAGGCTCGATGATCGCTGTCCTGGGCGAGTGCGTCGCCGACGGCTTCACCTCCCGCTCCCCCGGCGACCACCCCCCGACCGAGAACGGCGGGGAGGCGATGGAGCTGGGGTTGCGGGTGCTGCCGGGCGGCGGGCCCGCGAACACGGCGGTGGCGCTGGCCCGGCTCGGGACCCCCACGCGCTTCCTCGGCCGCGTCTCCGGCGACGTGTTCGGCGAGCTGTTCCGCCGCCACCTCGCCTCCTCGGGCGTGGACCTCTCGGCCTCCGTCGACGCCAAGGAGCCCAGCACGCTCGCCGTCGCCGCCCTCGACGCCGGCGGCCAGGCCGAGTACACCTTCTACGCCGACGGCACCGCCGACTGGCAGTGGACCCCGTACGAGCTGGACCTGGACCGCCTCGGCCCGGTCTCTTGCCTGCACACCGGATCGCTCGCCCTGGCCAGGGAGCCGGGCCGGACGGCGGTGGAGGCCTTCGCGCGGGAGGCCGCCGGGCGCGCCACGATCTCGATCGACCCGAACGTCCGCCCCAGCCTCGCCTCCCTGGCCGACTACCCGGTGTCGCGCTGGTGCGAGTGGACCGACATCCTCAAGCTCAGCGCGGACGACCTCGACTTCCTGCTGCCCGGCGTGCCGATGGAGCGTGCCTGCGACACCTGGCACGCCGCCGGCGCCCGGCTGATCGTCGTCACGAGGGGCGCGGCGGGCGCACTGGTGTCCCTGGACGGCGAGCGCGCTTCGGTGCCGGCGCCGGAGGTGAACGTGGTGGACACGGTCGGCGCGGGCGACTCCTTCACGGCGGGCCTCCTGCACAGCCTCGCCGCCAAGGACCTCCTGGGCGGCCGCCTGGACGGCCTGGATCTGGGGACGGCGGTGGAGGCGGCCGAGTTCGCGGTAAGGGTGGCGGCACTGACGTGCTCGGTCGCGGGCGCCAACCCGCCCTGGACCGATGCTCTCCGAGCAACCTGAGGGGCGAGGCAGGCGGCGATCGGCCACACTTGGCCCATACACGCAGCAGTGGAGGTGTCATGCGCCGCGACCCGGACCTGACCTATCGCGGCGCGCTGGCGATCCTCGGCCATCATGACCGCCCCCGGATAGACCGACTGAACAAGCTCCTGGGCGGCGCCATCCTGGCCGCCGGAGCCGTGGCTCTCGGCGGGGCGGCGCTGCCGCCGCTGGCGGCGTTCGCGGCGGTCTGGGGCTGGGTGGACCAGAAGAACGAGGCGGTCTCGCTGCTTCGTGCGGCCCTGGACAGCGCCGCTGACCGACTGCTGAGGCTCTCCGGCTACGAACGGCATCGGCTGATCTGCGCCGCCCACACCACGATCGTCGCGGCGGCGGTCTTCGAGGCGTGGCGCGAGCACCTGAGGGCGCCGCTCGCCAAGCGGCCCCGCCTCACGGACGCCGAAAAGCTCCAGCTCATCACGCCTACCGCCCGCGACGCCCACGAGCACCTGATCGACGCCCTTTATGACATCGAGGTGCCCGCGCCCTCTCCCGCCCGGGGATTCGAGGAGAACATCCCAGCACTGCGGGATTGGATGATCGCGCCTCACCTGCGCTTCCTGGGGCTCCTCACCGCGCAGGCCGGCACCTCGCTGCAGGTGAACCTGGAGACGGTCCTCGATGCCGCGATCGAGCGTTACCGGTCCCACTACCTGTCGCTCTGCGCGACCGTGCCGGAGTTCCTCGTCTGGGCGAGCCTGGGCGAGCACGCCGCCACGAGGACCGCGGTCACCGGCGTCCGCGAAGACGTCCGCACCGCGTTCGACAGCCACTCCGCCGCCCTCTCCCGTCTGGAGCAGGTGCTGGAGTCGATGGCCGGCGACCGCCGGGAGGAGCCCGACCTGTGCGCCGTCATGAGCCGGGCCAACCGGGGCGCGTTACGCGAGCACATCGTCGCGGAGGACGCGGTGCTGGCCACCCCCGAGCTCACCTTCCCCGCGCTCGAGGAGTCCTTCGTCGATCCCCGCTACCGGATCAGTCTGGGCGGCAAGGACCAGAAGCTGGCCGACGAGAGCTGGTGGCGTGAGCAGCCGGTGTTCGGCGACCTCGACCTCCGCTTCGCGGCGCACCTCACCTCGCCCCAGGCCACCCGAGCGCCGTTGCTGCTGCTCGGGCACCCGGGAGCGGGCAAGAGCTCCCTGACCAAGATGCTCGCCGGACGACTGCCCGCCTCCGCCTTCACCGCGGTGCGGGTCCCGCTGCGCCGGGTCGGCGCCGAGGCACCGGTGCACGACCAGATCCAGGAAGCGCTCGACCTGGCCACCCATCGCCGGGTCGACTGGTGGGAGCTGGCCCACCAGAGCCGCGACACCATCCGCGTCGTCCTCCTGGACGGCCTCGACGAGTTGCTCCAGGCGGCCGGTCACCGAGGCGGCTACCTGCAGGAGGTCATGGCGTTCCAGCGTCAGGAGGCCGATCAGGATCGCCCGGTCGTGGTGATCGTGACGTCCCGGACGGTGGTCGCCGACCGGATCACCGTTCCGGACGGGACGGTGGCCGTCAAGCTCGAGGAGTTCGACGAGGACCAGATCTCGGCCTGGTTGCGGGTGTGGAACTTCGCCAACAGGGGCGGCACCTCGCGTGCGCTGACCCACGGGGCGGCCATGCGCCATCCGGAGCTGGCCGGACAGCCGCTCCTGCTGCTCATGCTCGCTCTGTACTGCGCCGATCCCGGGGCGCCCGCGCTCGACGACGGGCTCTCGACCGCCGACCTCTACAGAAGGCTGCTGGACACCTTCGCCCGCCGGGAGATCGAACGCACCAACAAGAAGCTCTCCGGCCATCGGCGTGAGGAGCTCGTCCGCGAACAGCTGTGGAGACTGGCCGTGGCGGCGTTCGCGATGTTCAACCGTGGCAGGCAGAACGTGACGGACGCCGAGCTGGGGGCGGACCTCCTGGCGATGGACGAGCAGGCCTCCTCGTCGAGTCGCACCGACGAGGTCGGCAGCCGGCTGATCGGACAGTTCTTCTTCGTCCACACCGCCGAGGCCCGCGCGCCCGGTGCCGACCCGCGGCAGAGCTACGAGTTCATGCACGCCACCTTCGGCGAGTACCTGATGGCCGCACAGACCATCGAGCTGCTCGGCGAGCTGGCAGCCGAGTCCCCGGTCCGGCGTGGAGCCCGCGACCTGAACGACAACCTCCTCTTCGCGCTGCTGTCGCACCAGCCGCTGTCGAACCGGCGGACCATCCTGACGTTCGTGGAGGAGTTGGCCGACGAGTTGCCGGCGGAGCAGCGGGGGCGGATCGCCGGCGCTCTCACGGCACTCATCGCGGGCCATCGCAGAAGGTTCGGCTCGGAGCGGTACGCCGACTACCGGCCGACCCCGACGGACCGGGTGCGGCAGCTGGCGGCCTACTCGGCCAACCTGGTCACGCTGCTCGTCCTGGTGCGGAATTTCGTGTTGCTCGACGATCTCTGGCCGGAAGGAGAGAACGAGCGGGCCCGGTGGCGATCCATGGTGATGCTGTGGATGTCGGGCCTCGACACGGCCGGAAGGCAGTCGATCCTCAGCACGTTGAGGTTCGACGGCGACTCGGTCGAGATTTCGGCGCAGCCGAATGCACAGCTGGTAGCCGATGCCCCGGATGTCATGTACGCACGCCTCATCGGGGACACCGCCCTGGAGAGGCGGCTTCGGTTCGGCCACAGCTCGGTCGGGGGCCTTCAGTACTCCAGTCCCGGCGACTCGTGGGCCGACATCGTCAAGAGCTCCATCAGCGCGCTGCTCACCAGCCCCGGCCGGCAGGGACACCTGGTTCTGGTCGACCCAGGCGACGATGTCGGCGACGAAGAGCTGGAGAAGGTGCTGGATCAGCTGGCGACGCTGCTCAAACAGTGCAGCCGCCTGCTGACGACCGCGTCGGCGGCGGACGTCGTCCGGTGGACGGACCGGGTCGGCCGCGGCAGGAGACCGGACCCGTACGCGATGGCGGCCGTGCTGTGCGCGCATCCGGCGCTTGCCGACGAGATCCCCTGGCTCGCCGAACCCGAGACCTATGCCGACGCGGCCGGCGTCGCCTTGCTGTTCAGGCTGGCAGGGCCGGAATCTCCGGCCCTGGCCTCGCTCGGCGCACAGCTCGATCCCGGGGTTGCGGGCGCCGACGACGCACTCCGGCAGTTGCTCGCGGCCTACCGGTTGGACGGCACGCTCGACGGCGCCGACCTCGAGCAGACCCAGAGCGTGATCATTCAGAATGATTAGCACCCTCGGGAACGGTCATTCCGTCGGGACCGTACGGTAGCCGTTCCAGACGAAGCGGGCGGTCGTCACCGCGTCGTCACCGTCGCCGGTGATGAGCTGGTGGACGGCGATCCCGTCGAGCTCGCGGTACTCGCACCACTCGTGGTCGGACGTGAGCACCAGGTCCAGCCCCAGGTTCACCAGCAGGTCGAACACCTGCCCCCGGTTCGTCCTGTCCACCCCCACGAACACCTCGTCCAGCAGGATGAACCGGGGACAGCCCGGGTCGCTCTGGTAGTGCGCGGCCACGGCGGCGAACAGTGGCAGGTGCAGCGCGATCGCCTTCTCCCCGCCGGACAGCGCCCCGTGCAGCTTCCTGGTGAGGTCCTGCCAGCCCTGCCCGTCGCCGCGGTCCAGCCTGACCACGAACCGGTGCCAGGCCGTGTAGTCGAGCACCTTCATGAGCTGGTCCTCCCAGCTCGCCGACGAGTTGTCGGCCCGCGCCTCCTCCACCCGGTCCCTGAAGAAGACGTACAGGGCCTCCCTGTCGGCCTCGTCCAGCCCGGCCGGGTCGCGCAGCAGCAGGTCGCGGGCGGCCCGGGTGCCGGGCGACTGCGTGGGATCGACCTGCCACACCAGGCGGACGGCCACCCGGGAGGCGGTGCGGACGCGTTCGAGGCGCTGGTTCATGCCCTCCACCAGCGCGGTCGCCTGCCTGATCCGGTCGGCGAGGTGCCGCCGCGTGTCGCCGGCCAGCGTCCGGTCGAACAGGTCCCGCTCCGCCTCCGTGATGTCCGAGCGCCGCTCGTCGCGCTCCTTGCGCAGCGCCTCGTTGAGGGCGGCGGCCCCAGCCCGGACGCCGGCGACGGTGGCGGTCAGCAGCTGGACGTCCTCGTCGGGCGTCAGCTCCAGGTCCGCGCGGTCGGCGAGGATCTCCCTGGCGTGGTGGAAGGCGTCCAGCAGCCGCGCCTCCGCCTCCTTGACGTTCTTCTGCTCGTACGGCACCGCCGCGAGCTGCTCGGCGACGTCCCTGGCCGAGACCAGCACGGCCCGCACCCCGGCGTCGCGCGCCAGCTCGATCGTCGCCCGCGCGTCCGCCGCCAGATGCCCGGCCGTCAGGCCGCGGAAGCGTTCGGACACCTCGTCCCGCACCCGCCCCGCCTCGGCGTGCTTCTCCTCGGCCGTGCCCAGCTCGCCCCTGAGCTCGCCGAGCCGGGCGTGCATGCGGGCCAGGTCGTCGTTGACCGAGCGGATGAGGCGGCGGCAGGTCTGGTACGCGGCCTGCGTCTCCTGGAGACGCTCCAGCACGCGCAGGTGCTCGGCGCCGACCGTGGACTCGACGGCCGCGAGCTTCTCCGCCAGCGTGACGGCGCCCGCCGCGGCGTCCTCGGCGCGTTCGACGGCCCTGACGGCCAGGTCCTGGTATTCGCCGGCGGTCTCGGCGGTGTGCTGGGCGCGCTCGGCGGCGGCGCGGGCGTCGGCGCGCCGGTCGTGCCAGGCGGTGCCGGTCGTCTCGGCGGTGCGCAAAGCCTCTTCGAGGTTGTCGAGCGCGGGCGGCGCGGTGGGCAGGGCGTGGCCGGCCGCCAGCTCGGTGAGCCGCCGCAGCGTCCTGCCGACCTCCTTCTCCCGGTCGTGCAGGCGCTGCTCGTAGGCCCTGAGCTGGTCCTCGAGCAGCGCGACCTTCTTCACCGCCCCGTCGAGCGCGTCGAGCGCGTCCGCGTACGGCCGCCGGGCGGGCCGGCGCCGCAGCTCGGCGGCCAGCGTGTCGCGGTCGGCGTCGACCACGGCGAGCAGGTGGTCGCACTCGGCGACCGTGCCCGCGAGCTCGCCGAGCCGGTCGTCCAGCTCGGCGACGCGGCGGCGCCTGGCACGCTCGCGGGCGGTGGCGCCGATGTAGGAGGGTTCGGGCTTGACCCAGCGGCCCGCGGCGGGTCCGAGCCGCCAGGTGCCGTCGGCGCCGACGACCGCGGGGTGGTCGACGCCGATCGCGCTGGGCGCGAACGCGATGCCCGCCAGCACCGTGTCGGCCTTGACCGGGGAGTCCGCCTCCGTGAGCAGCACGTGGGCCAGGCTGTAGCCGGGCGCGGGCTTGGCCAGCGCGGCCACCGCGAACGCGTCGTGCTCCCCCGCGTCGAACCCGCCGTCCGGACGCAGCCACAGGTCCAGCAGGCCCGCCGCCTCCAGCGCCGCCTCCACGCCCGCCTGGGCGACGGGGTCGAGGCCCGACCTGAACGCCACGGCCCGCCACAGCGGGGCCCCCGGGCGTCCCTTCCTGGCGGCCATGTCGCGGGCGTGCGTGGCGCGCGGGTCGAGGACGGTCCGGTCATTGAGGCGTTCGCGTTCGCGGATCAGCTCGCCGCGCTCGGCCAGCAGCTTGTCGCGCAGGCCGGTCAGGTGCTGCTCGCGGGCGGCCAGCTTGACGGCCGCCGCCGTACGCGCGGCGCCCACCAGCTCGTCGGCCTGCTCGAACCGCTCCGCCAGACCCGCCGGCTCGTCCGCGTCGAGCTTGAGCTGCGCGCAGCCGGCCGCCCATTCGGACAGGGCCGCGGCCAGGTTGGCGGCCCGCTCGTCGCGCAGGCTCTCGGCCGCGTCGTGGGCGGCCTGGGCGGCGGCGAGGTCGTCGCGGGCGCGGTCGCGGTCCTGCTCGGCCGCCGTGCGGCGGTTGATGGCCTCCTGATGCTCGACGGCTCCGGCGCGTACCTCCCGGATCTGGGCGGCGCGGCTGGTGACGGCGGCCCGCAGCAGCTCCCGGGCCCTGTGCACGGCGCCGGCCCCGTCAGCGGCGCGGACGGCCTGATCACCCTCGTCCGGCTCCGGGCCGGATCCGGCCCGGTCGGACTCCTCGTGGGCGGCCAGCAGCCCGGCGCGTTCGGCCGCGTGGCGGGCCTCCGTCCTGGAACGTTCCGACAGCGCGGCGGCGGTGCGGGCGGCGGCCTCGGCCAGCGCCGACAGCTCCTGCTTGGCGGCGGCCGAGCGGGCCGCCGCCCCCGCCTGGTCGCGGAGCAGGGCAGCCGTCTCGTGGGCGGCCTGCGCCTCCATGCGGAGCCGGTGCAGCTCGGACCCCGCCCGGTACGCCTCGCTCTCCTTGAGCCCGTCGATCTGCGCCGCCAGCGCCAGCTCCTGCGCCTCCTCCTCCCCGAGCCGCACGGTCGTGGCGTTCAGCTCGCCCTCGACCTCCTTGAGCGCCTCGCGCTTGGCCTTGGCCTCGGCCGCCAGCGAGTCGAGGGTGTGGCCCGCGGACGTCACCGCGGCCGCGGCGGCGCGCAGGACGCGCTGCGCGTAGCCGCGCTGGCGGCCCGCCAGCCGGTCGGCCTCCTCGACGTCGCGGTCGAGCAGGCGCAGCTCCTCGCGCTGCCGGTCGAGCCGCTCGAACCCCTCGGCGATCTCGTGGATCTCCCCCTCGCCGAGCGGCGGCAGAGCGCTCGACAGCAGGTCGGACAGCAGGCCCGGGTCGAGGCGTTCGGAGAGCTTGGGGGTGCGCAGCTGGCGCAGGGCGGTGAGGAGCGAGTCGTAACGCTGCTCGTTGAGCGCGCGGTAGAGCGTCTGGCGCACGACGGCGCGGTAGGCGTCGGCGGACTCGTGGACCTGGCCCGACGTGCCGAGCTCCTCGGCGAGCTGGGCCTTGGTCAGGGGCTGGCCGCCTTCGCCGGTGAGCCGGATGCCGTCGGGGGCGTCGACGCGGGCCTCGGTCGTGAAGTATGTGGCGGTGACGTTCTTGGTGTGGACGGTGGCCTGAAGCCGGGCGCCGCACGTGAACCAGCGCCCGTCGGCATGCCGGAACTCCAGCCACACGTACCCGACCCGGGTGGTGCCGGTGGCGCCGTCGCCCATGAGGTTCCAGTGCATGGTGCGCTCGGTGCCGCCGAACGTGGACAGCCTGCTCGGCTTGAGGCTGGCGTCGAGCACGTACGGGAGCAGCAGCTCCAGCACCTTGGACTTGCCGCTGCCGTTGGGCCCGCGCAGCAGCAGCCTGCCCCGGTGGAACTCGAACACCTCGTCGTAGTAGCGCCACACGTTCAGGATCCCCGCGCGTACGGGCACCCAGCGGGCGTCCATGCCCTGCGCGGCACGCGTGCCGGTGGTGAGTGCGGCGGTGAGCTCCGTGACTGTCATGAATCCTCCTGGACGGCCGAGCCGCGATCGACCCGGTAGCGGGCCGCGGCAGGCAGGGCGGCGACCCGGTCACCCGTGCGGCGGGCCAGCCCGAACAGTTCGAGCACCTCCAGCGCGTCGGCGGCCAGCCGCGGCCCGCCGCCGTCGGACTGGTACGCCTTGGCCCACTGCGGGAAGCGGCGCAGCAGCTCCGTGGCCTCGGCGTCGACCCGGGCGGCCCGGACGGGACCGGCGGAGACGAGCAGGTCGAGCAGGAGCAGGGCGGCCACCTTGGCGTGGCTTCCGTCGTCGGGGAACTTGGTGTCCGTGGCGGTGGCGTCGGCGTCGATGAGCAGGAAGCCCTCGGACCGTTCCTCCAGCACGAACCCGGCCTCCTCCGCGGCGCGGCGGATGATCCGGCGGCCGGTGAGCGAGGCGGCGTAGGCCGACTGCTCGGGGGTCAGCTCGTCGCGGTAGACGACGGGCTCGTCGAGGAGGCGGCGCATGAGGGAGTGCCTGGCCCACAGGTTGCGCTGGGTCTCGGTCGGCTCGTCGCCGCCGTAGCGGGGCTCGGTGGTGAGCGTGCCGAGCACCCGGCCCATCGGGTCGTCGCCCTCGGCGGCGATGCGGGACGGGGGCACCGGGGCGGCGAGGAGCCTGATCACGCGGGTGGTGTCGACGCGGTAGAGCACCTTGGCGTCCTCGTCGTCGAGGTAGGAGTCGGTCGCGCCGTCCATGGCCGTGATCACGCCGTAGTGCTCCAGCTGTTTGAGCGCGTCCACGAACGCGGCCCGCTCCTCGCTCCTGACCGGGTCGAACGCGGGCACCCCCGCCTCCACGGCGGCGGCCTGGACCACGCGCTGGGCGAGCATGCCGATCGTGGTGACCGGCGAGGTGAGCAGCTCGGCGGCGCAGAGGCAGAGCAGCGTGTAGCGGCGGCGGTCGAACGGGGCCCTGGTGGTGCGGCGGCGCCGGGCGGGCCGGGTGGCGCTCGCCTCGGATCTGACCTTGACGAGGCGGGCGTACCCCTGGCGCGGCTCCACCACGAGCCGCCAGCCGCAGAAGTAGTCGAACCACTGGATCAGCGGCTGCCGCCGCTTCCTGATCAGGTCGAAGGCGGCGGCGTCGTCGTGCAGGGACACGAGCGGCCGGCCGAGCAGGGTCCTGATCGCCCGCGCGATCTCCTCCTTCTCGGCTCTGACGAGCTGGTTGGCCAGGCTGCTCATGCGCCCGCCGCCTGCTCGTGGTAGGCGGGGGAGCCGCCCACGCGGGCGAGCCCCAGGGAACGCACGTCGATGAGGTAGTCGGGCCCGCGGAACCAGCCGTCCGACGTACGCAGCACCGCCACCGCGCCGTCCTCCGGGGCCCGCAGCACGATCTCCACCCGCCCGTCCGAGGTCACGGCCCGCCGGAACCCGGTCGAGTCGGGCCGCTCGGCCAGGGCCCTGCCGAGCAGGTCGAGCAGGCGTCCGAAGGTGTCGTGGTCGAGCTCCCCCAGCTGCGACAGCCGGGTCGCCCCGGTGGTGGCCAGCGCCGACCAGGCGGCCTCCAGTTCGGCCCGCTCCTTCCCTGCCAGTTCCTGGCGCTCGGCCCGCAGGGCGATGACGTCGCGCACCTTGCCCGTGCGGCCCATCCGCTCGGTGCGCCCGCGCGAGCGCAGCAGCGCCGACACCTCCACGGGCTCGGCCTCCCGCCACGGCACCCCGGCCGGGATCAGCTCCGCGTCCGCGTGCCCCAGGTGCGCGTGCCGGGCGGGACCGAGCCCGAACGCCGCGTCCCACAGCCGGTGGGCGTCATCCTCGCTCGGGGCGCCGGCGAACCAGCGGGCCAGCGTACGGAAGTCGGCGGCGGCGCTGGAGGAGCGTCGGCGGGAGTCGGTGATCCGGTCGAGCACCTGCAGCAGCGACACGATGGCCTGCCGCGCCACGTCATGGAGCCGGCGGATCCGCGGCTCCCCCCAGTCGTCCGGCCCGCCGTCCGATCCGTCGGTCGGCCTGTCCTCGGGCGCGAACCACCGGCACAGGCCCTCCCACCTGGCCGCCCGCGCCGCCAGCCACGGCGTGACGTGATCCGTGCCCGGCGCCTCCGGCAGGTCGGCCCCGTCGAGCGCCCGCGCGTGCAGCACGGCGACCCCGTGCCCGGCCACTCCGCGCAGGGCCGCGGCGATGGTGTCGCCGCGCTGCTCCAGATTGCTCACGAACTCCTGCAGGTAGGCCACGGTGGCCCCCTTGACCTCGTGGAACGTGGTGAGGTCGGTCCCCTCGACGCGCAGCAGCCGCTGCAGCTCGCCGTTGAACTGCCTGGTGTTGTCGCGCAGCCCGTCGAGGTGGCCTTCGAGCTCCCGCAGGCTCGCGAAGATCCGCCGGTTGCGCCCGGGGTCCGGATCACGCAGCAGCGACTCCAACTCCCCCAGCCGGTCGGCGATGGCGTCGAGCACCGCGGTCTGCAGCGCGCCGGCGGAGGCCAGCACCGCCATCGCGTGCCGTACGCCGGCGAAGGCCGCCTCGCCGCGCCTGGTCAGCGAGTACTGCAGGTTCTTGCGCTCGTACTCCTCGGCGGTCGCGAAGCTCCCGGCGTGGTTGAAGATGACGTCGAGCAGCCCCCACCCCGCGAGCTGCTTGAGCGTCGCGGTCAGCTCCTGCTCGCCGACCGGCGCGTACCAGCCCACCGCCCGCAGCCGCTCCCGCGCCGCCTCCACGGTGAGCGCCGTCTCCAGCCGCTCGCCGGCCTCGCCGAAGGCGTAGAGGACCGCGGTGTTCAGGTCTGCCCGGTCGGTGGTGGCGAACCGGAACATCTCCGGCGGCACCCGTGGCGGCTCAGCCATCGCCCCGCTCCCCTCGCCGCACGATTTCCACGCGCGCAACCGTAGCGGGAAGCCCTCATGACCCGACCCCGGTTTGCGCGAGGATCACCGAGGGCACGGCGCGCGCATGGGAACGGGGGCCGGGATGGCGGAGTTCGGTACGACACGTCCCCGCGCCTGACGCGGGATCGGCGCGTTTCGGCGCCCGAGCACTACCATCCGATTACCTTGTCGAGGGCGGCGCATGGGCGAGCCCCGGATTCGCGCTTGCAGACGATCTATTCCAGCGCCCTTAAAGGCCGCCGCAAGCTTTCACATTCACGTTCTATTCATGCGACGTCTAATCACCATCATTTCGCCCGCCATCGCAGGCTTGATCGCCGCCGCCGGTCTCGCCGGGCCGGCGCGGGCGACCGGGCCCGGCGGGCTCGACGCTTATTACGGTCAGCGGGTGGCCTGGTCCTCCTGTGGCAACGGATATGAATGCGGGAAATTGCGGGTCCCGCTCGACTATTCGAAGCCCGGCGGCAGGCAGATCAAGATCAGCCTGGTCCGGTTGCGCGCCACCGGAAAGAAGATCGGGTCGATCGTGCTCAACTTCGGCGGCCCGGGCATCTCCGGCGTCGATTCGTTGAAGGCCGCCAAGACCATGGTGTCCCCTTCTCTCAGGCAGCGGTTCGACGTGGTCAGCTTCGACCCGCGGGGCGTGGGCGCCTCGGCTCCCGTGCGCTGCCTCGGCACGCTGGGCCTCGACGCGCTCTTCGCCACCGACCCGACGCCCGACAACCGCACCGAGGTCAAGCAGGCCAAGCAGTGGGCCAAGGCGTTCGCCGGCGCCTGCGCGAAGAACGCGGGCAAGCAGCTCCTCGCGCACGTCGGCACCGGCGAGGCCGCCAGGGACATGGACGTGATGCGGGCCGCGCTGGGCGAGCGGCGGCTGACGTACCTCGGCTGGTCGTACGGCACCTACCTCGGCGCCAGGTACGCCGACCTGTTCCCCACGAGGATCCGCGCCATGGTGCTCGACGGCGCCGAGAACCCGAACCAGACCGGCATCGAGTTCGCCCGGTCACAGGCCAAGGGCTTCCAGGTGGCGACCGAGTCGTTCATGCGCGACTGCTTCAAGGCCAAGGACTGCCCGTTCAAGAAGCACTCCGTCAGCGCGGCCTGGAAGCGGCTGGACGCGCTGTACAAGCGGGCCGACCAGGCGCCGCTGCGCAACACCTACGACGGCCGGCAGGTCAGCGAGGCCGTCGCGCGGACCGGCGTCATGAACGCCCTCTACGCGGTGGCCTACTGGCCGACGCTGCGGGTCGCGCTGGCGGACGCGTTCAAGGGCGACGGCACGAAGCTGCTGCTGCTCGCCGACGACTACAACGGCCGGCGGGCCGACGGCAGCTACGACAACCGGTACGAGGCGCTCATGGCGATCAACTGCCTCGACCACCCCGAGTCGCGCTGCCCGTACTGGCCGGTCAAGGGCACCAGGTTCGCCAAGAAGGTGCGGGCCCAGGGCTCGCCGCCGATCGTGGTGGTGGGCACGACCCGCGACCCGGCCACGCCGTACGGCCTGGCGAAGGCGCTGGCGTCCCAGCTGTCGAAGGGCGTGCTGCTGACCAACGACGCCGACGGGCACACCGCGTACAGCGGCGGTTCGAGCTGCGTGGAGAAGCAGATCGACCGCTACCTGATAACGGTCGTCCCGCCACGGCCGGGGGCGTGCTCCGCCAAGGTGTGAGTCCGCTGTTCCTCCAGTCCCACACCACGGTGTGGGACTGGTGTCGTTCGGGTCAACCACGGCCGCGCCTGCGGGGCGCGCGTGCCGTGCCGGGAGAGATTGGCGGACGTAGCCGGAAAAGTCCCTCCCGAGGAGCCCATGGAGTCGCTGCTGGTCCTGCACGCGGTGGCGGCGGTGTGCGCTCCCTGGCTGGTCAGGCGCACGTCCCTGGCCGTGCTCGCCCTTCCCCCGGGCATCGCCTTCCTCGCCGTCCTGCTGTGGCTGCCCCCGCGGGAGAGCGCGGTCTGGGCGCCCGTGCTGGGGCTGGAGCTGTCCTTCCGCGCCGACGCATTGGCCGTGCTGATGATGTCGCTGGTCACCGGCGTGGGCGCACTGGTCATGATCTACAGCTCCCGCTACTTCAGCCGGGACGACAAGGGGCTCGGGCGCTACGGCTGCTTCATGACGGGCTTCGCCGGGTCGATGCTGGGGCTGGTGGCGGCCGACGACCTGCTCCTGCTGTACGTCTTCTGGGAACTGACCACCGTCTTCTCCTACCTGCTCATCGGGTACGACCCCGAGAGCAGGCTGAGCAGGCAGGCCGCCATGAAGGCGCTGATGGTCACCACGTTCGGCGGCCTGGCCATGCTGGCGGGGTTCGTCCTGCTCGGGCAGGCCGCGGGCACGTACCGCGTCTCGGACATCGTCGCGCACCCGCCCCACGCGGGCCCCGTCGCCGTCGTGCTCATCCTGGCCGGCGCGCTGTCGAAGTCGGCGATCTTCCCGTTCAGCATGTGGCTGCCGGCCGCCATGGCCGCCCCCACCCCTGTCTCGGCCTACCTGCACGCGGCCGCCATGGTGAAGGCCGGCGTGTACCTGCTGGCCAGGCTCGGCCCCGCGCTCGGGGACCTGACGGTCTGGCGGGCGGTGGCGGTGCCGCTCGGCCTGGTCACGATGGTGCTGGGCGGGTGGCGGGCGCTGCGCGAGACGGATCTCAAGCGGCTGCTCGCCTACGGCACGGTCGGCCAGCTCGGCTTCCTCACGGTGCTGTTCGGCTCGGGCGACGGGGGCGCGGCGCTGGCCGGCGTGGGCATGCTGCTGGCGCACGCGCTGTTCAAGGCCGCGCTGTTCCTGGTGGTGGGCATCGTCGATCACGCGGCGGGCACCCGCGACCTGCGCGAGCTGAGCGGGGTCGGCCGGGCGATGCCGTGGGTGTGCGGGGTCGCGGTGCTGGCGGGGGCGTCGATGGCGGGGCTGCCGCCGCTGGCGGGGTTCGCGGGCAAGGAGGCCGCGCTGGAGGCGCTCATGGGCGCGCCGGTCGTGCCGGCGGGCGTGGTGGCCGGGTCGGCGTTGACGGCGGCGTACACGCTGCGGTTCCTGTGGGGCGCGTTCTGCGACAAGCCGGGGGTGGCGGCGCGGCGGACGCATCGCATGCCCGCGGCCATGACGGGACCTGCCGCGCTGCTGTCGCTGCTCGGGCTGGTCCTGACGCCGTTCGCCGGATGGTTCGCCTCCGCCTTTTCTGGATATATCGGGACATTTCGCATTAAGGGGCATGACGTCCATCTGGCGGCGTGGGGCGGCTTCACCCTGCCGCTCCTGCTGTCGGCGGTGTCGGTGGCGGCCGGGGTGGCGCTGTTCCTGTCCAGGGAGCCCGTGGCCAGGGCGGGGGCGGCGCTGCACGTGGTCGACTCCGGGCAGGTCTTCTGGGCGCTCGTGCAGCGGCTCGACCGCTTCGCCATCCAGCTCACCGGCTTCATCCAGCGCGGGTCCGTGCCCGACTACCTGACGCTCACCCTGCTGGCCGCGGTCGGCGTCGGCGTGTTCTCCCTCGCCTCCGGCGGCCCGCCACACCTCGGCGTGCCCGTCGTCCTCTGGCAGCGCCCCGAGCAGCCCGTCGTCGCCGTCCTGACGGTGGCGGCGGCCGTGCTGGCGCTGTTCGCCCGCGCGTTCATCCTGCTGGCCCTGGTCGTCGGCCTCACCGGGTACGGCACGGCGCTGCTGTTCCTCGCGCACGGCTCGCCCGACCTGGCGCTCACCCAGTTCCTGGCCGAGACGGTGAGCCTGGTCATGTTCGCGCTGGTGCTGCGGCGGCTGCCGCTCGGCCCGGTCAGGGGGCGGCTGCCGTTCCCGTTCAGGATGGCGCTCGGGCTGGCCGTGGGGGTGGTGGTCACGGGCGCGGGCATGCTCGCGATGGGCGCGCGGACCGCCGAGCCGGTCGGCGCGCACCTGGAGGCGGCCGCCGGGGAGGCCGGCGCCAGGAACATCGTCAGCGCCCTCATCGTCGACCTGCGCGCCTGGGACACCATGGGCGAGAGCACGGTGCTCGTCGTGCTGACCCTGGGCGTGACGAGCCTGGTGTTCCTGCGGCGCAGGTCGTACCACATCGAGCCGGTCGCGGGGCCGCCCGCCGAGCGGACCCGCTGGCTGTCGGCCACGCTGCCGCGCGGGCAGCGGGCGCTGGCGTTCGAGGTGGTGGCCCGGCTGACGTTCCACACGGTCCTGGTGCTCTCGGTGTTCCTGCTGTTCATCGGGCACAGCGAGGTCGGCGGCGGGTTCGCCGGCGGCATCGTGGCCGGGCTGGCGATCACCGTGCGCTACCTGGCGGGCGGGCGGAACGAGCTGGCCGCCGCGCTCCCGGTGCACGCCGGGGTGCTCATGGGCGCCGGGCTCACGCTGTCGGCGGGCACGGCGCTGATCGGGCTGCTGTTCGGGCGGGCGGCGCTCGACCTGCTGACCGTGGACGTGAGCGTGCCCCTGGCCGGGCACCTGCACGTGTCCACGGGGCTGCTGTTCGACCTCGGCGTGTACGTGTCCGTCGTCGGCATGGTCCAGGACATCCTGCGCTCCCTCGGCGCCGAGCTGGACCGGCAGGAGAGCATGTGACCGTCACCCTGCTGCCCTTCCTGGCCTGCTTCGCGATGGTCGCCACCGGGGTCACGCTCCTGCTGGAGCGGAGCCTGGTACGGGTGCTGGCCGGCGTCGTCCTCCTGGGCAACGGCGTCAACCTGCTGATCGTCACCGCGGGCGGCGACCCGGGCGGCCCGCCCTTCGTGGACGTCCGCGGGCGGGCCGACCCGCTGCCGCAGGCCATGGTGCTCACCGCGATCGTGATCACCCTGGGGGTGACGGCGTTCCTGCTGGCCCTGGCGCACCGGTCGTGGCAGCTGTCCGGGAGCGACGAGGTCCAGGACGACACCGAGGACCGCCGCGTACGGCTGCGCGCCCGGCGCGGCGAGCTGAGCGACGCCGTGCGCGCCCGGCGGGACGCCTACCGGCGGCTGGTCGCCGAGCAGCGCGCCGAGCTGGCCAAGCTCGCGGCCGAGCAGGCCGAGCGCGAGCGGCTGCAGGAGGCCGACCTGGAGCAGCGCATCTCCAGGGTGCACGACGAGCTCGAACGGTGGATGCACGAGCGGCGGCAGGAGGGGCTGACCGAGGAGGAGGTGCACCTGCGCTTCGAGGAGGCGGGGCGGCGCGAGGACGCGGCCGCCCTGGACAACGCCGAGCGCATCGAGCAGCTGCGCGAGCAGCACACGCGGGGGCGGGAGGAGCAGGCGGCCAGGGAGCGGGCGATGCGGAGAAAGCTCAAGGCACGGCAGCGGGAGGCGCGCAGGCAGATGCGGGCGGCCATCAGGGAGGAGCGGGAGCGCCAGGCCCTCGCGCAGGACCCCGAGCTGGAAGGCGAGGACTGACCATGAGGAGCCGCGTGCCCGGATCGGAAGGCGAGGGCTGACCGTGGAGAGCCGCGTGCCCGAGCCGGAAGGCGAGGGCTGATCCCGGTGGAGAGGCTGATCTGCGTGCCCGTGCTGCTGCCGCTCCTGGCCGCCGGCGTGAAGCTGGCGATCGGCGGGCGGCTGCGCCGGCTGCAGTCGCTCATCAGCCTGGTCACGCTCGCCATCTCGGTCGTCGTCTCGGCGCTGCTGCTGGTCGCCGCCGACACCCGCGGCCCGCTGGTCACCGAGCTGGGCGGCTGGCCGGCGCCCGTCGGCATCTGCCTGGTGGCCGACCGCCTGTCCACGCTGGTGCTGCTGGTGTCGTCGGCGGTGACGTTCTGCGTCATGGTGTACTCGGTCGCCAACGCCTACGCCGCGCAGGAGCACGACGCCCCCATGGCGATCTTCCATCCAGCGTTCCTGGTCATGGTGGCCGGGGTGGCGGACGCGTTCCTGTCGGGTGACCTGTTCAACCTGTACGTGGCGTTCGAGCTGCTGCTGAGCGGCTCGTACGTGCTGCTCACCTTCGGCGGCACCGAGTCCAGGATCCGGGCGGGCGCCACGTACACGCTGATGGCCCTGGCCTCGTCGATGTTGTTCCTGATCGCGCTGGGAGTCACGTACGCGGCCACCGGGACGCTGTCGATGGCGCAGCTCGCCGAGCGGTTCGCCACGTTGCCCGTGCAGGTGGCGCTGCTGGTGGAGCTGACGCTGCTGCTGGCGTTCGGCATCAAGGCGGCGATCTTCCCCATGTCGGCCTGGCTGCCGGACTCCTATCCCACCGCGCCCGCCCCGGCCACGGCCGTGTTCGCGGGCCTGCTGACCAAGGTCGGCGTCTACTCGATCATCCGTCTGGAGGCGCTGCTGTTCCCGGGCGGGCCGGTGTCGACGCTGCTCATGTGGGTGGCGCTGGCCACGATGCTGACGGGCGTGCTGGGCGCGGTCGCGCAGACCGACCTCAAGCGCATGCTCTCGTTCACGCTGGTCAGCCACATCGGCTACATGGTGTTCGGCGTCGGCCTGTCCACGGTGGCCGGGCTGGCCGGGGCGATCTTCTACGTGGTGCACCACATCACCGTGCAGACGACCCTGTTCCTGGTGACCGGGCTGGTGGAGCGGCGCACCGGCACCACCTCGGTGAACGGGCTCGGCGGCCTGATGACGACCGCGCCGCTGCTGGCCGTGCTGTTCTTCGTGCCCGCCATGAACCTGTCGGGCATCCCGCCCATGTCCGGTTTCCTCGGCAAGCTGATGCTGGTGCAGGCGGGCCTGGCCGACGGCCGCCCGCTGCCCGTCGCCCTCGTGGCCGGGGGCCTGGTGACGAGCCTGCTCACCCTGTACGCCGTGGCCCAGACGTGGAGCAAGGCCTTCTGGCGGGGCCCGCGGGCCGTGCGGGCGGGCACGGTCGTGGAGAGCGAGGAGTACACCGGCGAGGACCCGACCGTCACGACGACTGCCGTCCCGGGGGCGCTGACGGCGGCGGTGGCGGCGCTGGTCGCGATGGGGCTGTCGTTCACGGTGCTGGCCGGGCCGCTGTCGGCGTTCACGCACCGGGCCGCCGCCGAGCTGATGGCCCGCGAGCCGTACGTCACGGCCGTCCTCGGAGGGCGGCCGTGAAGCCGCGGCTGGCGCTGATCGCCTGGCTGGCGGTGGTGTGGGTGACGTTGTGGGGCGAGCTGTCGGCGGGCAACGTGCTGGGCGGGCTGGCGGTCGCGCTGGTGGTGACGTGGCTGCTGCCGCTGCCCGTCCTCGACCCGGGCATCAGGGTCCATCCGGTGGCGCTGGTGGACTTCCTGCTCTGGTTCGGCCGGGACCTGGTGGTCTCGACCGTGCGGGTGGTGGTCTGGGTGGTGCGGCCCGGCGTGCCGCCCACCCAGATCGTCCGGGTACGGCTGCGCACGTCGTCGGAGTCCATGACCGTGATGATCATGGTGGCGCTGTCGACCGTGCCCGGCAGCCTCGTCGTGGAGGCCTACCCCGAGGAGCGCGAGCTGGTCCTGCACGTGCTGGGGCGTCCGGGAGACGTCGCCGAGGCGGTGCGGGCGGACGTGGCCGGGCTGGAGTCGCGCATCGTGGCGGCGTTCGGCACCCGGCGGGACCGGGAGGAGCTGCCGTGACCGCGGTGTACCTCGTGACACTGGGGCTGCTCGGATGCGCGGCGGCGGCCACGCTCTACCGGGTGGCGCGCGGTCCCACGATGCTGGACCGGGCGGTCGCGGTCGACGTGATGACGTCGCTGTGCATGTGCGTCGTCGGGGCGTTCGCCGTGGTCAGGGACGACTATTCGGACCTGCCGATCCTGCTGGTGCTGTCGCTGCTGGGGTTCGTCGGGTCCGTGTCGCTGGCCCGCTTCTTCTCGGGGAGGTCCCGATGAGCTGGCTCGACATTGCGGCGGCGGCCTGCCTGCTGCTGGGCGCGACGCTGGCGCTGTCGGCCGGGGCCGGGCTCGTCCGGTTCCGCACCACGCTCGACCGTATGCACGCGGGCACCAAACCGCAGGTGCTCGGCGTGCTGCTGGTGCTGCTGGCCATGTGGCTGCACCGGCCCACCTGGGCGAACGCCGGGCCGCTGCTGCTGGCGGGCATCTCCCAGGTGATCACCGTGTCGGTCGCGGCGTACATGGTGGGGCGGGGTGCCTACTCGCGCGAGCGCGCGGACGACGACACCGAGCTCCCCTCGGAGGACTGATCGTCCGAGCGGTTGAGCGCCGCCTGGCCGAACCAGGTCCACAGGGCCAGCGCGGCCAGGATCCCGCCCGTGGTCCAGCCCAGCGCGGGGCCGAACAGGTAGTCGATCACGAGCATGGTGGCCGTCGCCATGGACACGGCCAGCGCGAGCGCGCCCACGATGCCGTAGAGGTTGGAGCGCCGTACCAGGGTCTCCTTGCGCCCCTGCCGGAACAGCACGCGGTGCTGGGCGGTCGGCGCGATGTAACAGATGGACGCGACCGCCGCGCTGACCAGCGCCAGGTAGAACAGCCACCGGTCGGGCGGGTCCAGCCTGCCGAAACCGACCGAGAAGGGCACCGTGAGCAGGAACGCGAACAGCACCTGCACCCCGGTCACCGCCACGCGCGCGCCCTGTAAGAGCTCCACGAAGTTCCGATCCGCGCGCTCCTGATCCGACTCGTTCTTCACGCCGCCTCCCGACTCCGGAACGAGAGACTTCTCCTTCCTTGGCGGGGCGCGCTAAAACCTCGCCCGCAGGATCTTGGCCGGGGTGATGGGCAGATCGCGCACGCGCTGGCCGATGGCGTGGTGCACGGCGTTGCCGACGGCGGCGGCCGTGCCGACGATGCCGATCTCGCCGATGCCCTTGCTGCCCATGGGGTTGAGGTCGTCGTCCTCCTCCTCCAGCCAGACCGCCTCGATCCGCTCCACGTCGGCGCAGGCGGGCACGTGGTACTGGGCCAGGTCGCGCCGGAGGAAGCCGCCGAACTCCTCGTCGGTGTACGTCTCCTCCATCAACGCCATCCCCATGCCCATCGTCATGCCCCCGATGAACTGCGACCTGGCCAGCTCGGCGTCCAGGATGTGCCCGGCGGCGAAGACGCCGAGCAGGCGCGACACCCGTACCTCGCCCGTCACGGAGTTGACCCGCACCTCGGCGAACTGGGCGCCGAACGCGTGCCTGGCCAGCTCCGCGTCCCGCGCGACCTCCTCGGTGGTGTCGGCGCGGCCCGCCGTGCCGTTCACCTTGAGGTGCTCGCAGGCGCGCACGACCGCCGAACCCCACGAGGCCGTGCCCATGGAGCCGCCCGCGAGCGGGGCCTCCGGCAGGTCGCTGTCGCCCAGCTCGACATGCACCCGGTCCGGCGCGACGCCCAGCACGCCGGCCGCGATCCCGGCCAGCGCGGTACGCGCGCCCGTGCCGATGTCGGCGGCGGCCACCTGGACGAGGAAGTCGCCCTCCCGCATGGTGACGACGGCCTTCGACGGGCTGCGCCTGGCCGGGTAGGTGGAGGAGGCCACGCCGGTGCCGACCAGCCACTCGCCCTCCTGGTGGCGCCCGGGCTCGGGGTCGCGCCGGTCCCAGCCGAAGCGGCGGGCGCCCTCGCGCAGGCAGGCGACCAGGTTGCGGGAGCTGAACGGCAGGCCGCTGTCCGGCTCCGTCTCCGGCTCGTTGCGGACGCGCAGCTCGATCGGGTCGATGCCGGCGGCGCAGGCCAGCTCGTCCATGGCGGACTCCAGCGCGTACATGCCGGGGCACTCGCCGGGGGCGCGCATCCACGACGGGGTGGCGACGTCCAGCCGGACCAGCCGGTGGGCCGTGCGCAGCGCGGGCGTGGCGTACATGACGCGGGTCGGGGTCGTGGTCTGCTCGGCGAACTCCACCAGCGTCGAGCTCTGCTCGTAGGCCACGTGCTCCAGCGCCGTGAGCCGGCCGTCGGCGTCCGCGCCGAGCCGCAGCCGCTGGATCGTGGGCGTGCGGTAGCCGGTGACGTCGAACATCTGCTGCCTGGTCAGCACGATCTTGACGGGCCGGCCGACGGCCCTGGCGGCCAGGGCGGCCAGCACGGCCTGGGGCCTGGAGGTGCCTTTCGAGCCGAAGCCGCCGCCGACATGCCGGGACACCACCCGCACCTGCTCACTGGACACGCCGAGGGTCTGGGCAAGGAGGTCGCGGCTCGCGGACGTGCCCTGCGTGGTGTCGTACACCAGCAGCCTGCCCTCGCCGTCCCACAGCGCCAGGGCGGCGTGCGGCTCCATCGGGTTGTTGTGCAGGACGGGGGTCGTGTAGGTCACGTCGATGACGGTCTCGGCCGCGTTGAGCCCGGCTTCGACGTCGCCCTTCACGGTGTCGGACGGGAAGCCGGGGTTCACGGTCTCCGGCTGGTACAGGTTGGGGTGGTCGGCGCGCAGGGCCACGTCGTGGATGTCCTGCTCGTACTCGACGACGATCGCGTCGGCGGCGGCGCGGGCGTTCTCGTAGGTGTCGGCCACGGCGGCGGCCACGAACTGGCCGCGGTAGGCGATCTCCCTGCTCTGGAACAGCGCCAGCTCGCCCTCGGCGGCCGGGCCCAACTGGGGCGGGTCCTCGCTGGACAGCACGGCCAGCACGCCGGGCATGGCGAGCGCGTCACGGACGTCGATGCGCCGGATGCGGCCCTTGGCGATCCGCGACTGCACGGGGTAGGCGTAGGTGACGCCCTCGACCGGGTATTCGGCGGCGTACGTGGCCAGCCCGGCGACTTTGACGCGGCCCTCGACGCGGTTCACGGCGTCAGCTCCTCAAGCGTGCGGACGATCAGATTGCGGGTCAGCGGCACCTTGAAGTCGTTGCGCGGGAGCGGACGGGCCTGTTCCAGCTCGGCCTCGGCGGCGGTGCGGAACGCCTCACCGGTCGCCGGGCCGCCGACGAGGACCTGCTCGGCGCGTTCGGCCCGCCACGGCGCGTGGGCCACGCCGCCGAGCGCGATGCGGCAGCCGGTGACGGTGCCGTCGCGGACGTCGAGCACGGCGGCGATGGACACGAGGGCGAAGGCGAACGACGCCCGCTCGCGTACCTTGCGGTAGAGCGAGGCGCCCGGCGGCGGCGCGGGCAGCTCCACGGCGGTGATCAGGTCGCCCGGCTCCAGCACGGTGTCCCGCTCGGGCGCGTCGGCCGGCAGCCGGTGCAGCCCCGGCATCGGGACGATCTTGTCACCGCCCTGTCCGGTGACGTGCACCTCGGCCTCCAGCGCGGCCAGCGCGACCGCCATGTCCGACGGATGGGTGGCCACGCAGGCGTGCGAGGTGCCGAGGATCGCCAGGTTCGTGTGGTCGCCCTCGATCGCCGGGCAGCCGGAGCCGGGCTGGCGCTTGTTGCACGGCCGGGTCACGTCCTGGAAGTACGGGCAGCGGGTGCGCTGCAGCAGGTTGCCGGCCACCGTGGCCATGTTGCGCACCTGGCCGGAGGCGCCGGACAGCACCGCCCGGGCCAGCATCGGGTAACGGGAGCGCACCAGGGGGTGGAGCGCCAGATCGCTGTTGCGCACGGCGGCGCCGACGCGGAGCCGGTCGCCGGTCTGCTCGATGGCGTCGAGCGGCAGCTTGCCGACGTCCACCAGGCGGTCCGGTTCGGCCACGCCCAGCCGCATGAGGTCCACCAGGTTGGTGCCGCCGCCCAGGTACATGGCGCCCGGCCCGAACCTGCGCACCGCGTCCGCCGCGCTGCCCGCCCTGGTGTATTCGAAGAGTTTCACGGCGCGACCTCGGCGATGGCGCTGACGATGTTGACGTAGGCGCCGCAGCGGCACAGGTTGCCGCTCATGCGCTCCCTGATCTCCTCCGGCGTCAGGCCGGGGTCCTCGCGGAGATCGCCGGTGATCGCGCTCGGGCCCTGCTCGCCCAGCATCCCCACCGCCGAGCAGAGCTGCCCCGGCGTGCAGTAGCCGCACTGGAAGGCGTCGTGCTCGATGAACGCGGCCTGCAGCGGATGCAGCTCGTCACCCTCCATCAGCCCTTCGACGGTGACGATCTCCGAGCCGTCCATCGCCACCGCCAGCGCCAGGCAGGAGTTGGCCCGCCGCCCGTCGATCAGCACCGTGCAGGCCCCGCACTGGCCGTGGTCGCAGCCCTTCTTGGCGCCGATCAGCCCCAGCCGTTCCCGGAGCAGGTCGAGCAGCGACATCCGAGGGTCCACGTGCACAGAATGTGACGATCCGTTCACCTTCAGGGTGATGTCCATGGCGCACGACTACCCGACCTCCAGACGAGGCAATCTCTGAGGGCGGTAAAGCGCGGTGTCCGTTTTGCGCCTGGGATGAGGGGTAGCCGAGCGGGCATGGGCGTGTCGATCGACGAGCAGGTGACGGAGTCGGCGGCGATACTCACCGTCAACGCCGGGTCGTCGAGCCTCCGCCTGGACCTGGTGGAGGGCGGTTGCGTGCTGGACTGCGTGCGCACCGAGCGCGCCGTCGACCCCGGCTCGGCCAGGAGGGAGCTGTCGTCGTTCCTCGGCGGGCACTTCGGGCGCGACATCCGCGCCGTGGCGCACCGCCTCGTGCACGGCGGCGATCTCGTCCGCACCCCGACCGTGGCCGACGACGAGACGGCCGAGGGGCTGCGGGGCCTGACGAGCCTGGCACCGTTGCACCTGCCGCCGGCGCTGGCCCTGCTGGACGCGGCCCGCGCGGAGCTGCCTGCCCTGCCGCACGTGCTCTGCCCGGACACCGCCTTCCACGCCGGCCTGCCGGAGGAGGCCGCGGTCTACGCGCTGCCGCTGTCCTGGCGGGAGAAGTACGGGCTGCGCCGCTACGGCTTCCACGGCCTGTCGTACGCGTGGGCGGCCGACCGGGCGGCCGAGCTGCTCGGCCGGCCGCCGGCGGAGCTGGACCTCGTGCTGACGCACCTGGGCGGCGGCTGCTCGGTGTGCGCGGTGTCGGGCGGGCGCAGCCTGGACACCTCGATGGGCTTCACCCCGCTGGAGGGGCTGCCCATGTCCCGGCGCTCGGGCAGCGTGGATCCCGGGATGCTGATGTGGCTGCTGGGGCCGGGCCATCTCACGGTGGATGAGCTGAGCGAGGGGCTGGAGCGCCGCTCCGGCCTGCTGGGGCTGTCGGGCGGCTTCTCGGGGGACACGCGCGAGCTGGTGGCGGCCGCGCGGGAGGGCGACTCGGCCGCGGAGCTGGCGCTGGAGGTGTTCAGCCACCGGGTGGCCAGGGAGATCGCCGCCGCGGCCACCTCGCTGCGGCGGATCGACGCACTGGTGTTCACCGGGGAGATCGGCTGGGACCAGCCCGAGGTGCGCGAGGCCGTCTGCGCCCGCCTCGGGCTGCTCGGCATCGAGCCTCCCTCGCTCGGTAACCGCCACGACGACGGGTCGGTCAGCGCGTACGACGCGGCCGTCCCCGTCATGGTGGTGCAGGTGCGCGAGGAGCTCCAGCTGGCCCGCGAATGCCTGCGCGTGCTCGCGGAGGAGGACGAATGACGGTTCTCGACGAGGTACGCCGCTCGGCGCTGCCGCTGACCGGCCCGGGGGACCTCGACCCGCTGATGGAACGCGTGGGCGAGGCGAGGTTCGTGCTGATCGGCGAGGCCAGCCACGGGACGCATGACTTCTACACCTGGCGGGCGGAGCTGACCCGCCGGCTGATCGCCGAGAAGGGATTCGGTTTCGTCGGGGTCGAGGGCGACTGGCCCGACTGCGAACGGGTGCATCGGGCCGTGACCGGCGACACCGATCCCTTCGAGGCCCTCTACACGTTCGAGCACTGGCCGACGTTCATGTGGGCCAACGAGGAGGTCGTGCAGTTCTGCCGGTGGCTGCGGCGCTACAACGCCGCGCTGCCGCGCGAGGAGCGCTGCGGCTTCCACGGCCTGGACGTCTACAGCCTGTGGGACTCGCTGCGCGCCGTGCGCCGCTACGCCGCCGCCCGGCTGCCGCACGAGATGGAGCCGGTCATCGACGCATTGTACTGCTTCGAGTCCTACGGCCACGACCCGCAGCAGTACGGCCTGGCCACCCGGCTGGTCCCGGAGGGCTGCGAGGACGAGGTCGTGCAGCTGCTCCAGGCCGTGGTCCGCGCGGCGCCCGGGGACGAGCAGGGCTTCAGCGCGCGCCAGAACGCCGAGGTCGTGGCCGGGGCCGAGCGCTACTACCGCTCCATGATGCGCGGCGGCCCCGAGTCCTGGAACGTCAGGGACGTCCACATGGCCGACACCATGGCCCGGCTCGCGGACTTCTCCGACGCCAAGGGCGTGGTGTGGGCGCACAACACCCACGTGGGCGACGCCCGTGCCACGGACATGGCCGCCGCGGGCATGACCAACCTCGGGCAGCTGGCCCGGGAGCGGTACGGTGACGACGCGGTGCTGGTGGGGTTCGGCACCCACCGCGGGTCCGTGGTGGCCGCGACCGCCTGGGGCTCGCAGCACCACGTCATGCGGGTGCCGCCGGCGCGGCCCGCGTCGCTGGAGGCGCTGCTGCACGAGGCCGTCGTCGAGCCCGAGGTGCTGTTCGTGGTCCCGCCCAAGTGGTCGAGACCCGCCTGGTACGACGAGCCGATGGGGCACCGGGCGGTCGGCGTCGTGTACCACCCCGAGCGGGAGCTCAGGGGCAACTACGTGCCCACGGTGGTGGGCGGCCGCTACGACGCGTTCATCTGGCTGGACGAGACCAGGGCGCTGCACCCGCTGCACGGCGAGCCGTGGGGCGACGCCGAACCTGCGACCTATCCGACCGCCATGTGACCTTGTCGGTGTCAGGTGGTTGGATCTGCGGTGTGGAGGCGTCGGTCGAGCAGCTCGTCTACGTCCGGGAGGACGAATACACCGTCGCGCGCATGAGCGCCGACGGCGAGCCCGACTTCGTGGCCACCGGACGGGCGCTGGCGGGGGCGCAGCCCGGCGAGACGCTGCGGATCCTCGGCGAGTGGGGCCGCCATCCGCGCTACGGGCGGCGCTTCGCGGTCAGCGGGTGCGAGCGCATCGTGCCCTCGTCGGTCCGGGCCATCCGGATCTACCTGGGGTCGGGGCTGATCAGGGGCATCGGGCCGCGCCTGGCGTACGCGATCGTCGACCACTTCGGCGAGGCCACGCTCAAGGTGATCGACAGCGAGCCCGAGCGGCTCACCGAGGTCGTCAACATCGGGCCGCTGCGGCAGGGGCAGATCGTCCAGGCGTGGCAGGAGCAGAAGGCGATCGCCGCGCTGATGGTGACGCTGCAGGGGCTGGGGGTCAGCCCGCTGCTGGCGGCCAAGATCTACCAGGTGTTCGGGCAGGACGCCGACGAGGTGCTGGCCACCGACCCGTACCGGCTGATCGGGCGGGTGCGGGGGATCGCGTTCCGGATCGCCGACAAGATCGCGCTGCAGTCGGGGGTGCCCGAGCGCAGCCCGCAGCGGGTCAAGGCGGCGCTGCTCGACCGGCTGGAGGCGGCGGGCAGCCGCGACGGCCACTGCTTCGTGCCGGTGCCCGCGCTGGTGCGGGAGACGGCGGAGCTGATCGAGCAGGACCAGGAGCTGGTGCGCCCGATGATCGACGCGCTCGTGGCCGACCGCCGGGTGGTCGTGGAGGCCGCGCCGGGCCAGCCGGGCCAGCCGGGCCAGCCGGTGGCGTACGCCAAGCACGTGCACGGCCGGGAGGCGGCGCTGACCGAGCAGATCGCCCGGCTCATGCGGGCCCGCTCGACGCTCCCCCTGCGCGCCTTCCCCGACGACCCCGGGCTCCACGAGGACCAGCAGGCCGCCGTCAACATGGCCCTGACCAGCACCGTCTCCATCATCACGGGTGGCCCCGGGTGCGGCAAGAGCCACACGGTGAAGGCCATCGCGACCACGGTCAGGGCCGCGGGCGGCACGGTCACGCTCACCGCGCCCACGGGCAAGGCGGCCAAGCGCCTGTCGGAGCTGACCGGGCTGCCGGCGATGACCATCCACCGGATGCTCGCCCGCCAGCCCGATCCCGACCCGGAGACGCTGTTCGACGAGACGCCGTCGCAGGCCGACCTGATCGTGGTGGACGAGGCGTCCATGCTCGACCTCCACCTGGCCACCCGGCTGACCGCCGCGGTGCCGTCCGGGAGCCATCTGCTGCTCATCGGCGACGGTGACCAGCTGCCCAGCATCGGGCCCGGCGACGTGCTCGCCGACCTGCTGCGCGTGGAGGCGGTCCCGCGGGTCCAGCTCACCCACGTCTTCCGGCAGGCGGGCGGCAGCGGCATCATCGACGCCGCCCACCGCATCCGCGCCGGCCGGCTCCCGGTCAGGACGGCCGGCGGCGGGTTCTGGTTCGAGGAGCTCGACGACCCCGCCCAGGTGGCGCGGCGGGTGGCCCATCTGGCGATGGTGGCGATCCCGCGCAAGCAGAACGTCGAGCCCGACCAGGTGCAGGTGCTGTGCCCGATGCGCAAGGGCGAGACGGGCGCCACCGCGCTCGGCCGCCTGATCCAGGACCAGCTCAACCCGGCCGCCGACGACAAGCCGGAGCACTGGTCGGGCGCGTCGGTGTTCCGGGTGGGCGACCGGGTCATGCCGATCCGCAACAACTACGACAAGGGCGTCTTCAACGGGGAGACCGCCACGGTGACGGCGGTCGTGCAGGAGGAGCGCACGATCGAGATCCTGACCGACGACGGTGAGCGGGTGCGCTACGGCTTCGACGAGCTCGACGACCTGACCCACGCCTACGCGATCAGCGTGCACCGGTCGCAGGGCAGCGAATACCCGTTCGTGGTGGCGCCCGTCGTGGCCGAGTCGGGCGGGATCATGCTGCGCCGCAAGCTCCTCTACACGCTGGTGACCAGGGCGAAGGCGTGGGTGGTGCTGGTGGGCCAGCGGGAGGCGCTGGAGCTGGCCGTCCACCGGATCGGCCAGCGGCGCAACACCGGCCTGGCCCGCCGCCTGGCCCTCGCCCTGGAAAGCTAGCCGGCGGCGGTGCCTGACCCTCACCCTGGACGGCCGGCCCGGCGGCCGCCCTCGTCCGGGACGAGGACGGCCGCCGGTCTCAGCTCAGGTGGCTCCCTTTCCGCCGGCGGAGCCGGCCACGTCCTCGGCCATGAGGGCCAGGACTTTGACGTGGCCGATGGTGAAACGCCGAGCACCTTCGGGCTGGGTGAGCGCGAGGCTCGACTCGGCAGCCGGCACCAGTGGCCCGCGCAGGGCTCGCAGGATCTGCGCGCGCCCGGCGTCCGGCAGCCCTCTCAGGTCGACGCTTCCGAGACCGGCGCTGAGGACCAGCGAGAGGTGCTCTTTGGTGGCCGCGTCCTCGATGGTTTCCAGCAGGAATTCGACCACCCACTCGAACACCCCGAACGACGCGGTCCACGCGTACTCGTCGGAGACGAAGATGTCGTTCGCCATCAACCACCCACGATGAAGACGTTGCGTCCCAGCGGTTCGATGAACGCCTTCACCGTCGCGATCTGGGCGGACGAGAGCAGAGAGACGTCGACCGGCACGAACTGCGCCTTCCCCAGATGCGACTGAATCTGACTCTGCAGGCTCGGCCAGCTCCGCTCGAAGAACTCCGCGCTGAGACCGCTGCCCACCGCGTCGTAGGACCGCCCGTACTGGTCGAACCAGTCCTCGCTCGTGCCGTTGGACCGGCTGAGCCGCACGCCGCGCTCGGACTCGATGCGGAGTGCGGTTTCCATCTCGGCTTTCCTGAATCCCTTCTGCGCCGCGTCCCAACCTAGCGCCCTGCGGCGTACCAACTCCACGAACTCGGCTCTGAGGCTGCCGAGCGAGACCTTGGCGCCCTCGAGCGCCTCGAGCTCGCGCACCGCCTGCGCTTCGAGCCCGAGCACGGTCGCCTGGTCGAGGCCGGCCTCGGCCTCCAGGCCCGCCACGGCCTCCTCGGCGCCGACTCCCGTGCGGATGGAGTTCCGGAAGGCGAACACGCTCTTCGCGATCTTGCCGATGATCACCGGGCCCAGGATCTCGCCGGCCACCCAGGCACAGCCCGAAGCCTTGAAGTTGGCGCAGTCGATGAAGTCGCCGAGCACGGCGTGCACCAGGTTGTTGAACGACTCCTGGATCACCTTCCGCACGTCCATGTGCAGCGTGCGGTGCTCGATGAAGTCGACGTCCTTGACGAGCAGGTTGTAGCGGGTGCACTCCGCTTCGGTCGCGCTCGTCATCTGGCACGTCGCTAGGTTGTAGTACACCGTCCCGTGGATGTGCAGCGGGATGTCGATGTCGCAGGTCCCGTCGCCGCCCCAGCCGGTGGTGCACGACCCGTTCCAGGAGTCCACGGTCAGGTCGGTCGCCACCTCCGTCAGCGCGAAGCCGCCGTCCCAGGTGGCGATGCGCTGGGTGTCCCGGGTCTGCTGGCGGGCCTGCGCCTCGGCCCTGATCGCCGCGGCCTGCGCCTCCTCGGCGCTCTGCCGCGCGTTCTTGGCGGCTTCCTCCGCGGCGGTCGCGTCCGCTTCCGCCTTGGAGGCGACGTCGCGGGCGGTGGCGGCGTCCTGTTCCGCGGCGCTGGCGGCGTCGCGGGCCGAGGCGGCGTCCCGTTCGGCCTCGTCGGCCGAGTCGCGGGCGTCGCCGGCGTAGCCTTCGGCGGCGGTGGCGGCCTTGTCGGCGGCCGCGGCGTCGGCGGTGGCGCGGCGGTCGTACTCGACGGTGTTGGCCTCGGCCTTCACCGCCGCCTTGGCCGCCGCTGCCGCCTCGTCCGCCGAGGCCCGCGCCTGGGCGAGGGAGGCCACGGCCTTGGCCGCGGAATCCGCCGCGTCGGCCGCCGCGATGGCGGCCGCCTTGGCGTCGGCGTCGGCCTGGGCCGCCAGCGCCGCGGCCTCGGCGGCGGCCTTCTTCGCCTGGGTGGCCTTGGCCTGGGCGACGGCGGCCTGCTGGGCGGCCAGCGTCTTGGACGCCTGCGCGGTCAGCACGGCCAGGCCCGCCGAGGCGTCGGTCTCCTTGTACGGGGAGCCGAGCTCGATGGCGTCGTTGGCCGGCTTGATGACCTGGACGGACGAGTCGCGGGCGGCCAGCGCCGCCTGGGCGGTGGCGTAGGCGAACCCGGCGGTCTTGACCGCGCTGACGTGCGCGGCGTCGGCCTCCTTGCGGGCGACGACGGCGTCCATCTTGGCCCGCACCGCGTTGGCCATGGCGGTCTTCGCGTACTGCTCGGCGTCACGGACGTTGATGGACGCGTCCCACGACGCCTTGATGGCGTCGGCCGCCGCGGCGTGGGCCTTCTTGACCGCCGCGTTGGTGATCGTCACGTCGCGCTGGGCCGCGTCGGAGGCGGACCTGGCCCGGGCCGCGGAGGCCTCGGCCCGCGTGGCCGCCTCGCGGGCGGCGGACGCGGCCGCGGTGGCCTGGTCGGCGGCGGCGCGGGCGTTGGTCGCGGCGGTGGTCGCCCGGTCGGCCGCGGAACGCGCCTGGGTGGCGGCGGTCCTGGCCCCCTCTGCGGCATCGGTGCCTTCGGCGGCCGCGGCGTACGCCTCGCGGGCGGATGCCTTGGCCTGCAGGGTGTCCCGGGTGCTCTCGGCCTCCAGGGCGGTGGTACGGGCCGCGGCCGCCTTACGCTCGGCCTCCAGCGCCACTTCCTTCTTGTCTGCCGCCGTGGCGCCGGCGCCCTGGGCGGCGCTCAGCGCGTTGGCGGCGTTGGCGCGTTCGCTCACGGCCCTGGCCTCGGCGGCGGCGGCGTTGGCGCGCTGCTCGGCGGCGATGTTCTTCTGCCGCTCCGCGTTGTCGCGCTCGGACTCGGCGATCTCCCGCTTGGCGCGGGCGTCGTCGGCCGCCGCCTTCGCCGTCTGCTCGGCGGCCTCGGCCCTGGCCTGCGCGTTCTTGGCCTTGGTCGCGTTCTCGGCCGCGAGAGCCGCCTGCGTGGCGGCGCCGTCGGCGGCGGCCTTGGCCTGCGCGGCGGCCTCCTCGGCGGCCATCCGCCGGAACTCCGCCCGCGAGGCGTGCGCCTGCGTCTCGGCCAGCGCCATCAGCGTCTTGCTGTCGGCGGCCGAGGCGCGAGTGGCGTTGCCCGCGGTCTCGGTGGCCTTGGAAACGGCCTGCGTGGCGGCGGCCGAGGCGCGGGCTACCTGGACGGCCTGCTGTCCGTAGAGCAGGCCGCGCCCCCGTGGCAGCCCGGCGGCGTCGGCGATCGCGTACGCGGCCTGCTGGGCCGTGACGGCGGCGGTGGCGTGCCGCTGGGCCGACTGCGCGGCCCGCGAGGCGACGAACACCCGGCCCAGAGCCATGGCCTGGGCCTTGACGATGTCGTTCTTGACCTTGGCGAACTCCGCCGCGCTCGGGTAGGACAGGTCGTCCGGCGACTGCTTGAGCCAGTACGCCTGCCATTCGGTCAGCCGGCTCGCGATGATCGACTGGCCCAGCGCCTCGCCCAATGCCTGGGAGGCGACCTGGAGGTCGGCGGCGGCCCCGGCCTCCTCGTTGAGGATGGTGTCACGCTGGGCGCGCTGGCCGTCGACCTCCTGCTGCCACTCCTGCGAAGCGGCGGCGAACTCGGCGCCCAGCACCTCGTGCGGGTCCGGCGGGTTGGCGGTGGTGCAGGAGGCGTAGCGGGCCTTGAGGTTCTCGACGTCGACCCGGAACTCCATGCTGTCCGGATCGGGCGCGCCGGTCGGGAAGCCGCCACGCTCCAGGAAGGCCCGCGCGTCGTCGGCGTACATGGGGTGGTCGGCGGTCAGGTCCTTCCACGCCTGCCGCCCCTCCTCGTCCTCGCCGCCGGCGGGGTAACGCTCCTCGGCGATCTTGTTGACCGCGTCCACGGACTCCTTGGCGGCCCGCGGGGTCTGATCGGCGTAGAAGTCGTCCTCGTGCTGCCAGTACTGGTTGGAGATCCAGGTGGACAGGCCCACTTTGGTGAACGGGTTGTCCTTCTGGTCGATCCGCTGGAACTGGACGTCCGTATAACCCTTCGGGGGCGGGACGGCGAGCGACCCCTCCCAGACGTAGTGCCGGTCGTTGAGCTCGTTCAGCTTGGCCCCGGTCCGCTCCTCGTCCTTGTCGAAGGCGGCGTGCAGCGGGGTCGGCGGGTCGGCCCAGTAGTCATCGGCGGCGTTGCGCAGCAGGACGTCGTCGGTGCCGCCCAGCCCGGCGCGGGCGACGGATTTGAGGTCCTGGCCGCCCCTGCGTTGCGCGGTGGTGAGCAGGCACTGGGCCGCGCGGACCGACGCGGCGCGCGCGAGGTCGTACTCGGCGGCGTCGGCGAAGGCGGCCGCCGGGGCGGCGCCGGGCAGGGGTACGACCTGCAAGGAGAGGACGGTGATGGAGGCGAGGGTCGCGGCGGCAGCGCGCAGCCATCCCGATAAAGGGCGCCGTGATGTGGTGGTGAACATGGTCAGCTTTCAGCCGTTGGTTACGGGGACGGGTGCGCTCAGAAGAAGGCGTTGAAGGCGTTCCAGCCCGCGTTGCCGATCTTCTCCTTGGCGGCGAAGGGGGCCGAGGAGACGCCGGTGCCCTTGAAGAGCCAGAGCGCGCCGGCGGAGTCGCGGGCGATCAGGTCGGCCTTGCCGTCCCCGTTGTTGTCGCCGGTCGAGACCAGCGCGGTGTAGGCGTCCCAGCCGGTGCCCGCGCTGACGCGGGCGCCCAGGATCTGGTTCTCGGTGACGCCGCCCGTTCCCGGATAGAGGTAGAGGGTGCCGGCGGTGGTCCTGGCGAGCAGGTCGTTCTTGCCGTCGCCGGTGTAGTCGCCGTATCCGGCCAGGGCGTCCATGCCGTTCCAGCCGGCGGTCCCGGCCTGGACCCGGGCCGCGAGACCGCCGTCGGAGCGGCCCGGGTACAGCCACAGGGCACCGGCCGCATCCCGCGCGATGATCTCGGGCGAGGCGCTGCTGCCCATGTTGCCCGGGGTCATGATCAGGTTGTACTGGTCCATGGTCGAGGCGACCGGCATGGTCGAGGTGCCGCGTTCGGCGGTGTAGTAGAGCTCGCCGCCCAGGCGGAAGAACAGGTCGTTGCCGGTGCCGTTCTCGGAGGTGGTGGCGCGCAGGATCGCGGTCGCCGCGGAGAAGCCGCCGCCGAGGTCGACGGGACTCTGGAGGCCGCCGGTGCCCTTGGGCTCGTAGGCGAGCAGGTGGCCGTCGCTCGCCCTGCGTACGAACAGGGGCAGCATCGGCGCGCCCGCCGCGGTGGCGGACGCGGCGGGCGCGGTGAGCAGCGAGCCCAGGACGGTGAGCAGAGCCAGCGCCGCCAGCGTTCTGGTACGGACTGGTGCCCAGCGTAAGAATGTGGACATTCGACGTGACCTCGTATGAGGAAGAGGAGAAAGGATCTTTCAGGACGGACCCGACCGTTGCGCAAAGCGCTACCGGATCGCTTCCGTTGTGCTTCCCGCGGGCGGCGTACTCGCTCTGCCCGCAGGAAGCACCACGGAGGGTGGCTCAGCCGGGTTCCGGGCGGGACAGCGACGTGGCCAGGAGCTCGGCCAGGTGGCGGGCCTGGCGGCCGCTGCGGGAGGCGGCGATCTGGGTGCGGCAGGAGAAGCCGTCCGCGAGGATCGCCTGGTCAGGGCCCGCCGCCCGGACGGCGGGCCAGACGGACTCCTCCGCGCAGGCCACCGAGACGTCGTAGTGCGAGCGTTCGAACCCGAAGTTCCCGGCCAGGCCGCAGCAGCCCGCGTCCAGGACCTCCGTGCGGATGCCGAAGCGGTCGAGAACGGCGCGGTCGGCGTCGTACCCCATGATGGCGCTCTGGTGGCAGTGCACCTGCGCCACCGCTTCCCCGCCCGGGGAGGCCGGGCGCCAGTCGGGCGCCCGCGACTCCAGCAGCTCGGCGAGCGTCAGCGTGCGCTCCGACAGCAGCCGCGTGTCCGGCGTGTTCAGCAGCTCCGGCCCGTCGGCGCGGAACACGGCGGTGCAGCTCGGCTCCAGCCCCACCACCGGGATCCCGGACTCCGCCCACGGCCGCAGCGCGCGCACGCTGCGGGCCAGCACCCGCCGCGCGACCCCGAGCTGTCCCGTGGAGATCCAGGTCAGCCCGCAGCACAGCGCCACCGGCGGCACGTGCACCTCGAACCCGGCCGCCTCCAGCACGCTCACCGCCGCCTGCCCGATGTGCGGGTCGAAGTTGTTCGTGAACGTGTCCGCCCACAGCACCACCTTGCCCCGCGTGCCGGGCCGCGCCGGGCCCCGCCGCTTGAACCAGTCGATGAAGCGCTCGTTCGCGAAGCGGGGCAGCTCCCGCTCGGCCGCGACCCCCGCGACGGCCTTGAGCAGCCGCGACAGGCCCGGCGTGTGGGCCAGGACGTTGAGCGGGGCGGGCATGGCGGAGGCGAGCGCCGCCCACATCGGCAGCCAGCCCATGGAGTAGTGCTCGCGGGGCCGGATCCGGCGCCGGTAGTGGTGGGACAGGAACTCGGCCTTGTACGTGGCCATGTCGACGTTCACCGGGCACTCGGACCGGCAGCCCTTGCAGGCCAGGCACAGGTCGAGCGCGTCGCGCACGGCGGCCGAGCGCCAGCCGTCCGTGATCAGCTCGCCGCGCACCATCTCCCCCAGCAGCCGGGCCCGCCCCCGCGTGGAGTGCTCCTCCTCGCGTGTCACCCGGTAGCTGGGGCACATCACCCCGCCCTCGAAGGTGTCCTGGCGGCACTTGCCGATCCCGACGCACCGGGTGGCGGCGTGCCCGAACCGGCCGTGGTCGCCCTGGTAGTCGAAGGACTTCTGCCGGGGCTCCAGCGGGTAGAAGTGCCGCTGGGCGAGGTCCCGGTCGAGGCGGTTGGGGCGGACGACCTTGCCGGGGTTCATCCGGTTGCGCGGGTCGAAGACGGCCTTGAACCGGCCGAACGCCTCCACCACCTCGTCGCCGTACATGCGCGGCAGCAGCTCGGCCAGCGCCTGCCCGTCGCCGTGCTCCCCCGACAGCGAGCCGCCGAAGGCGGCCACCAGGTCGGCCGCCTCCTCCGCGAACGCCCGGTATCGGGCGATCCCGTCATCGGTGTGCAGGTCGAGCGGGAGCCTCCCGTGCACGCATCCCTGTCCGAAGTGCCCGTACAGGGCCGAGTCCGCGTAGCCGTGGCGGCGCAGCAGTTGCTCGTAGTCGCGCAGGTACGTGCCCAGCCGCTCGGGCGGCACGGCCGCGTCCGACCAGCCCTCGTACGTCTCCCGCCCCTCCGGCGGGTACGCCTCCACGCCCAGGCTGGCCTCGCGCCAGCGCCACAGCTCGTCCTCCTTGGCCGGGTCGCCGAGGAAGGTGTGGGTCGCGTGCTGCCCCACGTCGCGCATCAGCCCGTGCGCCCGTTCGAGCGCCTCCTCGGCGGTGTCGCCGCCGAACTGCACCAGCAGCCACCCCCGCCCCTCCGGCAGGTCGCGCAACGCGAGATCGCCGGGGCGCTCCTGGCGGGCGAGCCGGCACATCCGGTCGTCCATGGCCTCCAGCGCCAGCGGCCGGTGCCCGGCCACGGCGGGGACGGCGTCGGCCGCCGCGAAGATGTCCTCGAAGCCGAGCACCGCCAGCGACCGCGCGGCCGGCCTCGGCACCACGGCCAGCTCGGCGCGCAGCACGGTCACCAGCGTGCCCTCGCTCCCGACGAGGGCGCGGGCCAGGTTGAAGCCGTTCTCGGGCAGGAGCTGGTCGAGGTTGTAGCCGGAGATGCGCCGCTCCAGCTTGGGGAAGCGGGTGCGCACCAGCTCCATGGTGTCGTCGCGCAGCTCGCGCAGCTGCCGGTAGAGCTGGGCCGGCCGCCCGCCCTCGGCCTGGATCCTGGCGTACTCGTCGTCGTCGGTCGGGCCGACCCACATGCGCACGCCGTCGTAGGTGAGGATCTCCAGCCGCAGCACCGACTCCGACATCTTCCCGTACGCCTGCGCGGACGCCCCGCACGAGTTGTTGCCGATCATGCCGCCGATGGTGCAGGTCGGATGGCTGGACGGCCGGGGCCCGACCATCAGGCCCTCCGGCTCCAGCACGTGGTTGACCGCGTCCAGCACCGCGCCGGCCTGCACCGTGATCCGCCTGCCCGCGACGTCCACGGACTCGACCGCGCCGCAGTGCTTGGACCAGTCGATCACCACGGCCACGTTGCAGCACTGCCCGGCCAGGCTGGTGCCGCCGCCCCGCGACAGCACCGGCACGTCGCGGGAGCGGCACGCGGCCACCGCCGCCACCCCGGCGTCGAGCGTGTAGGGCACCACGACGCCGATGGGCACCTGCCGGTAGTTGGAGGCGTCCCGCGCGTAGGCGGCGCGGCTGCCGGTGTCGAACCGGATCTCGCCGTCGACCGTCTCCTCCAGCCGCCGCTGCAGCGGCTCCACATCGATCTCGAGCGGCCGGCGCGGGCGCGCGGCCGGTGTTCTGATCAGGCTGTCCATAGCTTCGCCCGCCATCGTCCGCCGCCCGGCCCTAGACGCCGAGCAGATCGGTGAGGTCGTCGGCGTGCTCTTCTTCCTCTTCGAGGATCGACTCCATGAGCCGCCGCGTCGTCGGATCGCCCTCGCCCAGCCAGCGGATGATCTCCTGGTAGGTGGAGATGACGATGCGCTCGGCCCAGAGGTTCGCCTCCAGCAGGCCGCGCAGGTCGGTGTCGGCGGGGACCTGGTAGTCGGTGTGGGAGCGCTGCACGAGGCTGGCGGGGTCGAAGTCGGGCTCCCCGCCGAGCTGGCTCACGCGCTCGGCGGCGCGCAGCGCGTGCTGCAGCTCCTCCTGGGCGTGCTCGGTGAACTCCGCCGACACCTGCGCCCGGTCGATCCCCTTGGCCGAGATGGCGTGCCTGGTGTACCTGAGCCAGCACACCACCTCGGTCGCGATGACGTCGTTGAGGATGTTGATGACCTTCTGCGGGTCGTGCCCGAAGGTGCCGGTGATCGGACCTTCGTTCATCTTCTGGCGCACCTGGTCACGGATCCTGGTGACGTCCAGCGCGAAGTCGTCGGTGTGGCTCATGTCTGTCCTGTCCTTCCCCCGGCAAGGAGTTCCCCCAGGTCAAAGGTAACTTTGCGGGACGTCGCAGGCGGGCTGCGACACCCGGGGACAGTCACGTCGAAACCCGGTTGACGGGCGCGGGATCATGACGGTGATGGACGAACGACGCTTGATACGCGTTTCCAAATATCTGGCCAGGCACCTGCGGCACGACCCGGGGCGCATCGGCCTCACGCTGGACCCGAACGGGTGGGTGCCGGTGGACACGCTGCTGCGGGCGGCGGCCGAGCACGGGTTCCCGATCACCGCCGCGGAGTTGTGGAAGGTCGTCGAGGCCAACGACAAGCGGCGCTACGCGATCGAGGACGGCCGGATCCGGGCGAGCCAGGGGCATTCGGTGCCGGTGGATCTCGACCTGCCCGCCGTGCGGCCACCCGAGGTGCTCTACCACGGCACCGTGGGCCGGTTCCTGGCGGCGATCAAGGAGGAGGGGCTGCGGCCCATGAACCGGCACCACGTGCACCTGTCGCCCGACCGGGAGACGGCGACGCGGGTGGGGGCCCGGCGGGGCGTGCCCGTGGTGCTGGTGGTCGCGGCCGGGGCGATGCACGCCGGCGGGCACGAGTTCCGGGTCAGCGCCAACGGGGTGTGGCTGGCCGACCACGTGCCGCCCGGCTACCTGCGGTTTCCCTCCTGACGGCGGGCGCGCAGGGTGTCGCGGGCGGCCATCAGCGCGAAGCCGAGCAGGTTGGGACCCTGCCACGCGGCCGGTGACGCGGCCCGCTCGTCCGAGGCCGCCAGCCCGATGCCCCACACCCGGTCCAGCGGGCTCGCCTCCACCAGGACCCGGCCCGACGTGCCGAGCAGGAACTCCGCCAGGTCGTCGTGCGCCCCGAACTTGGCGACGTTGCCGCGCACCACGATGCCGAAGCGGTGGGCGTCCCACGTGGGCTCGTCGAAGCCCCGTACGGTCCGGCCCAGCGCCTTGGCCTCGCCCGGGTGGCCGGCCTCGAGGATCTTGTCCGCGCTCTCCCCGTCGCCGAACAGCCACGCCTTGTGCGCCATCATGTAGTGCTCGGCCGAGGCGTACCTGTGGCCGTCCTCCGTGAAGGTGACCGGCCACCACTGGCTGAGGCAGCCCGGTCCGACGCCGCCGTCGCGGGCGGGCTGGTGGCCCCAGAAGTACAGATATTTGACGCGACGGCCGGACCGCTCGGCGGCGATGGCCTCGTCCACGGTCATGGGAAGTTCGTCGGACATGTCCCCATACCTTACGCTCGCGAGCCCGCTCTCATGAGGCGGTCGGCGACCTCGCGCAGCACCGGAACCAGCTCGGGCGGGTCGAGCACCTCGAAGTCGAAGCCCTTGGCCGCGACGTGGATCGCCAGCTCCTCCAGCGAGTTGGAGCCGGCCTCGAACAGGCACGTGCGCTCGTCCACCGCCGCCAGCCGCCCGGCCCCCGGCGAGGTGCGCGGCGCGACCGCCTCCATGGGCGCGTGGAAGAGGATGCGCGCCCGGTAGCGGTAGGGCGCGGAGGTGATGGCGCGCGAGACGTACGCGGCCGCGTCCTCCTGGGGCATCGCACGCGGTGTGAACCGGGCTCCCGGCTCCCCCAGGGGATCCTCGATCCGGTCCACCCGGAACGTCCGCCAGTCCTCCTTGGCCACGTCCCACGCCAGCAGGTACCAGCGGCGCGGCGTGTGCACGAGCCGGTGCGGCTCCACCTCGCGCGCCGTGACGCCGTCCCGCCCCCGGTAGCGCAGCCGCAGGCGCCGGTGGTCGCGGCAGGCGGCGGCGAGCCCGGCCAGCACGTCGGCGTTCACCTCCGGGGCCGCCGCGCCCGCGAGCGGCACCGTCGCCGCCTGGAACGCGCTCACCCGGTGCCGCAGCCGCGACGGCAGCACCTGGTGGAGCTTGGCCAGCGCCCGCAGCGCGACCTCCTCCAGCCCGGCGACGCTGCCGGTCGCGGCCGTACGCAGGCTGATCGCCACGGCCACCGCCTCCTCGTCGTCCAGCAGCAGCGGCGGCAGCGCGGCGCCCACGCCGAGCCGGTAGCCGCCGGCCACTCCGGGGGTGGCGTCCACGGGATAGCCGAGCTCGCGCAGCCGCTCGATGTCGCGCCGCACGGTGCGCAGGCCGACCTCCAGCCGTCCGGCCAGCTCGGCGCCGCTCCAATCCATGCGCGACTGGAGCAGGGACAGCAGGCGGAGCAGCCGCGCCGAGGTCTCCAACATGAGGATGATTCTGCCGGACATCGGTGCCAGAACCTGTCACCAATCCCTCCTACTGTCGCAGACATGACGAACAACGGCATCGCCCCCTATCGCATCGACATCCCGCAGGCCGACCTCGACGACCTGCGCGAGCGCCTCCGGCGTACGCGCTGGGCCCCCGAGCTGCCCGGCACCGGCTGGGAGCGCGGCGTGCCCACCGGCTACCTGCGCGACCTGGCCGCGTACTGGGCCGACGGCTTCGACTGGCGCGCCCAGGAGGCGGCGCTGAACGCGTACCCGCAGTTCACGACCACGGTCGGCGGCGCGGACGTGCACTTCCTGCACGTCCGCTCCGCCGAGCCGGACGCCACCCCGCTGCTGCTCCTGCACGGCTGGCCCGGCTCGGTCGTCGAGTTCCTCGACGTCATCGGCCCGCTCACCGACCCGGTCGCGCACGGCGGCGCCGCCGAGGACGCCTTCCACCTGGTCATCCCGTCGCTGCCCGGCTACGGCTTCTCCGGCCCGCTGCCCGGCGCCGGCTGGACGGACGGCCGCACGGCGGCCGCGCTCGTGGAGCTGATGTCCCGGATCGGGTACGAGCGGTACGGCGTCCAGGGCGGCGACGTGAGCGCCTTCATCGCTCCCCTGATGGGCCGGGCCGCGCCTGCCCACGTCATCGGCGTGCACGTCAACGGGCTGCTCACCTTCCCCGACCCGGCCGTGATGGGCTCGCTGAACGAGGCCGAGCAGGCACGGATGGCCGGGATGCGGGAGTGGCAGGACAAGCTCGGGGCGTACATGCAGCTGCACGGCACCCGGCCGCAGACCATCGCCGCCGCGCTGCACGACTCGCCGGCCGGGCAGCTCGCCTGGATCGTGGAGAAGTTCAAGGACTGGACGGATCCCGAGGCGAAGCTGCCCGAGGACGCCGTGGACCGCGACCGGATCCTCACCGACGTCAGCATCTACTGGTTCACGCAGACGGCGGGGTCGACGGCGCACACGTACTACGAGCGCTTCAACGACTTCAGCGCGTGGGCGCCCAAGGAGCGGGGCACGGTGCCCACCGCGGCGGCCGTCTTCCCGACGGACTTCTCGGTGCGCCCGCTGGCCGATCGGGTGCACAACGTGGTGCGCTGGACGGAGTTCGGCCGCGGGGGCCACTTCGCGGCGCTGGAGACCCCGGACCTGCTGGTGACAGACCTGCGCGACTTCTTCGGCCGGCTCCGTTAGGGCAGCTCGGCGAAGCGCTCGACCTGCTCGGTCCGGCCGGAGACGAGGACGACGTCGCCGTAGGACAGCTCGGTCTCGGCGGTGGCGTAGGTGAACTCCTCGCCCGGCGCCTTGACCGCCACGATGGTGACGCCGTACTTGCGGCGCAGGTTGGAGCGGCCGAGCGGGACGCCGACGTATTCCTTGGGCGGGGTGGTCTTGGCCAGCGCGAAGTCCTCGTCCACCTGCATGTAGTCGAGCATGCGCCCGCTCACCAGGTGGGCCACCCGCTCGCCCATGTCGTGCTCGGGGAAGACGACGTGGTGGGCGCCGATGCGGCTCAGGATCCGGCCGTGCTGGGTGCTGATCGCCTTGGCCCAGATGTCGTTGATCTCCAGCTCGACCAGCAGCGACGTGGTGAGGATGCTGGCCTCGATGTCGCTGCCGACGCCCACCACCGCCTGGTAGAAGTCGGCCACGCCGAGCTGGCGCAGCGCCTCCAGGTCGGTGGCGTCCGCGGTCGCGATCTGCGTGATCCGCCCGGCCAGGCTCTGCGTGACCTTGGGCCGGTGGTCGATGGCCAGGACCTCGGTGCCGCGCCGGGTCAGCTCCAGCGCCAGCGACGTGCCGAACCGGCCGAGGCCGATGACCACGACGGGGTTGTTGTCAGCCAACGATGACTCGCTCCTCGGGTAGCTCGTAATGTCGGGAGCGCTGGTTGAGCGCCAGCGCGGAGCCCATGGTGAGCGGGCCGATCCTGCCGATGAACATCAGCACCGTCAGCAGCAGGTGACCGGCCACGCCCAGGCTCGGGGTGATGCCGGTGCTCAGCCCCGCCGTGCCGAACGCCGCGACCACCTCGAACAGCACCTGGTCCAGGCCGTGCGGGGTGAGCGCGAGCAGCACGTACGTGGACGCGGCGACCAGCGTGACGCCCAGCACCGTGATCGTGACGGCCTGGCGCTGCGTGGCCTCGGGGAGCCTGCGATGGCCGATGTTGACCCGGCTCTCGCCGCGCACCTCGGCCCAGACGACGAACGCCAGCAGCCCGAACGTGGTCACCTTGAGCCCGCCCGCCGTGCCCGCGCTGCCGCCGCCGATGAACATCAGCACGTCGGTGGCCAGCCAGCTCGACGGGTACATCTGGGAGATGTCCAGGGTGTTGAACCCGGCCGAGCGCGGCATGACCGCGGCGAAGAACGCGGCCAGCAGCTTGCCGGGATCGTCGAGCGCGCCCAGCGTGCGGGGGTTGCGCCACTCGGTCATCAGGAAGACCAGGGTGCCCAGCACCAGCAGGGTGACGCTCACGCCCACGGTGACCCGGGTCAGCACGCTCCACTTGCGCGGGTGGCGCCAGGAGCGAGCCAGCTCGAACACCACGGGGAAGCCGAGCCCGCCGACGATGACCGCGAGCGCGATGGTCAGGCAGATCCACGGGTCGGCGACGAACCGCATGAGGTTGTCCGGCCAGAGCGCGAACCCGGCGTTGTTGAAGGCCGTGACCGAGTGGAAGGCGCCCAGGTAGGCGGCCCGGCCCAGCGGCTCGCCGTACCCGATGGCGAACCGGGCGGTGAGGACGACGGCGGCGACGACCTCGCACACGAGGCTGAACAGGACCACCTTGCGCACGACGCGGCGCACGTCGCTCATGCTCAGCGTCTTGGTCTCCGCCTGCGCCGCGATCCTGGCCCGCAGCCCGAGCCGGCCGGAGACGAGCAGGGTGAACAGGGTGGCCATCGTCATGATCCCCAGCCCGCCCACCTGCACGAGCCCCGCGATCACCACCTCCCCGAACACCGACCAGTGCGACTCGGTGTCCACGATCACCAGCCCGGTGACGCAGACGGCCGAGGTGGCGGTGAACAGGGCCACGACCCAGTCGGCGGGCGCGCGCTCGGTGGTGGCGATCGGGAGGGTCAGCAGCACGGTGCCGATCCCGATGGCCAGCACGAACCCGGCGGCCACGACCTGCGCCGGGTGCCGGAAACGGGTCAAGAACGACGGCATCATGCTCATCACCTGGCCCCGCCACACAGGTCACGCATCGAGAGCGCCTCCCCCGTCGAACCCCAGTCGAAATCCGAGCCGACCAGACTTCCCGGCGCACCGCGCACTACCGTAACAGGCCCGGGTGACGCCGGCGCACTTACGCGTCCTTGACGCGAACCCCACGCGTCCTTGACGACCCGACGGAGGCGGGGGCGACGTAGGGTGGGCGCCGGAGGCCACTGATGCGCGCACGCGATCTCGCCGTCGACTTCCCGACGGTCACCCTGGACACCCCGGCGCTGGAAGCCGCGAAGCTCCTGGCGGAGCAGGACCTGCCGGGGCTCATCCTCGTCGACCCCGACGGGCGCCCCCTCAGCATCCTGCCCGGCACCCAGGTGCTGCGGCTGGCGGTGCCCGCCTACTGCCAGGACGACCCGGCGCTGGCCCGGGTGGTGGACGAGGCCCACGCCGACCTGTTCCTGCGGCGGCTCGGGGGCAGGACCGTGCGGGAGTGCCTGCCCGAGCAGCCGAAGGAGCTGCCGGTCGCCGACCTGAAGGCGACCGTGCTGGAGCTGGCGGCGTTGATGGCGCGGACGCGCAGCCCGCTGGTCGCCGTGGTCGACGGGGGCCGGCTGGTGGGGGCGGTCACGCTGCAGTCGCTGCTGGACCACGTCCTGGAGCTGTGACCCGCGCGGCGTCGTAGGCTGGTCGCATGGCCAAGACCGCGGCACGACAGCCCGTACCCGCCCGGCGCGCGGACGCCGAGCGCAACATCGCCGCGATCCTCGAAGCCGGCACCAGGTTGCTCAGCGCCGACCCCACGGCCAGCGTGGCGGACGTCGCCAAGGCCGCCGGGGTGGGCAGGGTGACGCTGTACGGCCACTTCCCGTCGCGGGAGGCGCTCGTGGACGCGGTGCTCGACCACGCGGTCGAGGTGGCGGACGCGGTGCTGGCGGACGACTCGCTCGACACGGCCCCCGCGCCCGAGGCCATGGCGCGGCTGCTGCGCTCGTCGTGGGAGGTGCTCGACCGGCACCGCCGGCTGTTCCTGGCCGCCGACCGGGTGCTGGCCACGGAGCGGATCAGGGAGCACCACGAAAGACCGCTGCGGCGGGTGGAGCGGCTCATCGTGCGCGGGCAGCGCACGGGCGAGTTCCGTACGGACCTGCCGTCGGGGTGGCTGGTGACGACGTTCTTCTCGATCATCCACGCCGCCGCGCAGGAGCGTGAGGCGGGGCGGCTCGCGCCCGAGGAGGTCGAGCTGGTGCTGACCAGGACGATGCTCTCGCTGCTCGCCCCCACCCGGCCGTAACCCTACCGGCCCTGACCGCGGGCTCTCGCGGCCCTTCAGCATGCCCTACCCACGTATGGTTCATGCGTGCTAACTTGAACATCAGTGTTCAAGTTAAGGAGGGTATCCGATGAGCCTTGATACGGCTCCCGCCGGGCGGCGCACCGGCGGATGGGGTGTGCTGGTGCTGCTGTGCCTGGCCCAGTTCATGCTGATCGTGGACATCACGGTCGTACAGGTGGCCTTGCCGACCATCGGCGTGGACCTCGGGCTCGACCGCGAGTCCCTCACCTGGGTCGTGACCACGTACACGCTCTGCTTCGGCGGGCTGATGGTGCTCGGCGGGCGGCTCGCGGACGCGCTGGGCGCCCGCCGCACGCTCCTGGCGGGCCTGGGGCTGTTCACGGCGGCCTCGCTGCTGTGCGGGCTGGCCGGCAGCGGCGCCGCGCTCATCGCCGGACGGGCGCTGCAGGGGGTCGGCGCGTCGCTGCTCTCCCCCGCCGCGCTGGCCGTGATCACCACCACCTTCACGGGTGAGCGGCGCGGCCGGGCGCTCGGCGTCTGGGCGGCCATCGGCGGCACCGGGGCGGCCCTGGGCGTGCTGGTCGGCGGCGTGCTGACCGCCGGGCCGGGGTGGTCGTGGGTGTTCTTCGTCAACGTCCCGATCGGGCTGGTGGTGCTGGCGGCCGTGCCCGCCCTGGTGCCGCCCGCGCGCGGGCGGGGCGAGCGGGTCGACGTGCCCGGCGCGCTGGTGGTCACGCTGGCGACGGCGCTGCTGATCTACGGGCTGGTGACGGCGGGCGACGCCGGCTGGGGCGCGGCGGGCACGGTGCTGCCGCTGGCCGGGTCGGTGCTGCTGTACGTCCTGTTCGTGGTGGTCGAGCGGTCGGTACGGTCACCGCTGATGCGCGCCGAGACCCTGGCCAGGCGGCCGGTGATCTCGGGGACGTTCGTCATGCTGATGGCGACGGGGCTGATGCTGGGGCTGTTCTTCCTCAGCTCGCTCTACCTCCAGCACGTGCTGAGGTTCAGCGCGCTGGCGACGGGCCTGCTCTTCCTGCCCGTGGCGATCGCGATCACCATAGGGGCGCAGCTCGGCGGGCATCTCATCGGCAGGATCGGCGGGCGGCCGGTGGCGGTGGCGTCCTTCGTGCTGACCGCGGCGGGGGCGGCGCTGATGACGCGCATCTCACCGGACGCGAGCGCGTACACCACGCTGCTGCCGGGCTTCGTCCTGGCGGCGCTGGGCATCGGGCCGGCGTTCGTGACGGCCACCACGACGACCATGGCGAACATCCCGCCCGGCGAGAACGGCGTGGCGTCCGGCGTCATCAACACCTTCCACGAGCTCGGCGGCTCGATCGGCGTGGCCGCCGTCTCGACGGTCGCCGCGTCGAGCCTCGCGCCCGGCTCGGCGGGAGGCGTCGGAGGTTTCGTCGCGGGGCTCACGCTGTGCGCCGTCGTCGCGGTGGTCGCGGCGGCCGTCTCGCTGGGGCTGGTGCCGCCGGGCCGACCGGCCGCGGCGTTCGTCGGCCACGGCCACGGTCACGGTCACGGTCACTGAAGAAAACCGGGATATCGCCAACGTCTCCGGCGCATTATCCTTCATTGATGGTCAACTTAAGCCGGGCGAGAGCGGTGAAGGCATAGATGCCGCGACTGAGGCTGGCGCACCAGCAACTGCCCGGCGTGACCGTGATCGCCGTGATCGGTGAGATGGACGCCGCCAACCGCGCCCAGCTCGAGGCGTACATCGCGCAGGTCCAGCCGGCGCCCGCGGGGAGGCTGGTGTTCGACCTGTCGGAGGTGCCGTTCATGGACAGCTCGGGTCTGCACGTGCTGCTGACCTGCGCCACCAACTGCCTCAAGGACGGCGGCGCGGTCCACCTGGCCGCCGTCCAGCGCATGCCTGCCCGGCTCTTCGAGTTGACCGGCGTCATCGCCCACGTGCCCGTGCACGACACGGTCGAGGGCGCCATCACCGCCGCCCTGGCCTCCTAGGAACGCTCCATCCGGGCGGGCTCCGGCCGCCCGGCCGAACCTCTTGTGATCAGCCGGCGCCGAAGCACATGAAAGTGGCGGCGGGCTCCCCCGCCGACGCGGCCGCCAGCGCGTCGGCCGGGGCCGCGCCCTCGGCCACGCCCCGGTGGTAGGCCGTCATGACCGCCTCGGCGACGTGGTCCGGCACCCGGGTGGGGCTGGAGATGACGGTGGACGTGCCCAGATGGAGCAGCGCCGCGGTGAAGCCGAGCAGCTCGTCCCCCGCCCGCACCACCGCCTGGCCCACGTCGCACGCCGACAGGACGACGTGCCCGGGGGCCCTGCCGAGCCGCTGCAGGTCGTACGCCATGAGCGGCCCGTCGGCCAGGTCCAGGCGGGAGAAGAACACGTTCTCGCGCTCGTGGTGTCCGTGCGCGGCGAAATGGGCGAGGGACGCGCCGTCCAGCGCCTCCAGCGTGGCCGACACGGTGGCCGGCCCGCCGCTGAGCCGGCGCGCCTTGGGGTGCACGGCCGCGAGCCGCTCGACCTCCGTCTCGGCGTGGTCCAGGCCGGGCCCGGCGACCAGGACGGGCGGGCCGTCAGGCCCGTACGGCGCCCGCCCGCGCCCGGCCGACAGCCACACCAGCGCGGACGGCGCCACCACCAGGGGCCGGCCGCGCAGGTCGGGCAGCAGGCCCCAGGGCACGGCGGACAGGCCCATCGTCGGGATGACGACGATCCCCCGCGCGCCGGACAACACCTGGCGCAGGGGCGCCATGACCGCGTCGGTGATGGTCGCCAGCTGCCGCCGGACGGACGCCTCGATCACCTCTCTCAGCGCGGGCCGCAGGGTGCGCCCGGCCTGCGCGTTGAGGTCTCCGGCGAGCCGGCGGGCGGCCTCGGCGACCGGTTCGTACGCGCTGAGCTCGTACAGGTGGCACCGGCCGCGCACGAGCACCAGCGCCAGCAGCCTGCCCCCGACGTTGAGCAGGCTGACCATGGCATCGTCGCCGGCCGCCAGCGCCTCCTCGACCGCGCCGACGGGGGCGGGGGCCAGGCCGGGGCCGACGCCGGGGAGCTGCCAGCCGCGTTCCCTGATCACCTGCTCCAGCTCCAGGCAGCGCCTGCGCAGCCCGGGCCGCCGGCGTCCCGCGGCCTCGTCGGCGCGCATCCGCTCGGCGAGCTGGCGCAGCTCGGCCAGCGCCTCGGCGGTCGCGGGATCCTCGGGGGCGCGCGTCGGCCGGTGGCGGAACGCCTGCGCCCGGCACCGCTCCGACCAGGCGAACACCTGCCTGGCCGACCCGCCGGCCAGCGCCGTGGTGAGCCCGTACGCGGCCAGGTCCGCGCCGAGCGCGGCCACGCCGGTCAGCAGGTCGAGGCTGCCCAGCCGGCCGCGGTGCGAGTGCACGAGCGCCAGCCCGGCCCGCACCCAGCGCAGCGCCGGGCCCCGCTCCCCGTGCGCGCCCGCCAGCTCGGCGGCGGCGAGATGCCGCATCAGCCGCACCTCCAACGACGCCCTCCGCGACCCCGCACCACCTCCCGACGCGGCGGCTGTTGCGTCGGAGAGACGGCCGGCGGCGATCAGGGCCCTGACCGAGACCAGCCGGGCCAGCTCGGCGTCGTCCGCCATGTCGAACGCCGCGAACCCCGCCGACAGCTCCGCCGCCCGCCTGGCCACCCGCCCCGCCGCGCCCGCCTCCTCGCCGCGCAGGCGCATGAGTGCCGCGCGCAGCGCCCACGCCGTGCTCCCCCGGCGCCTGAAGTGCGTCTCCGCCCGCCGCGCCCGGGCGCGCGCCTCGGCGAACCGGCCCGCGTCCAGCGCGCACTGGGCCCGGGCCAGCTCGGCCTCGGCGTAGTCCTGCATCAGGCGCTGCCTGCGGAACCCGTCGATGGCCCGGTCGAGCACGCGCCCCGCCTCGTCCGTCAGGCCGACCGCCAGCAGCGCCCTGGCGCGGTCGAGCGCGAGCACCGGGCGGAAGCCGGGGTTGACGTCCTCGTAGAGCCGGTCCACGCGGGCGAACACGGCCAGCGCCGCCGGCACGTCGCCGAGCAGCAGGTCGCAGTAGCCGTCGTTGTGCAGGGCCTTGGCGGCGATCACCTCGTGCCCGTGGGCGTGCGCGAGCTGCGCGCTGCGGCGCGCGTCGTCCCTGGCCAGGCGGATCCGGCCGGCCATGAGGTGGATGACCGACCGGTTGAGCAGCACCCTGGCCAGCTCGACCCGGTCGCCGTCGGCGAGCAGGGGCGCGGCGATGTCCAGCTCCCGGAGCGCCTCGGTGCCGGCGCCCATGCGCAGGTGCATCAGGCCGCGCTGGGCGTGCACGATGGCCAGCTCGGCCGGTGGCGCGCGGCGCTGGGCCCGGTCGAGCAGCTCCATCCCGAGCTCGGTCCGCCCTTGCTCGGCCTCGGCGTGCGCGAGGCTGGTGAGCACCCGGGCGACCAGGCCGTCAGACCCGCCGCGGTCCTCGGCCGCAGGTCCGCCGTCGGACGCCGATCCGCCGTCGGTCGCCGGTCCGCCTTCGGGCGCGGATTCGAGCAGGGCGAGGGCTCGGCGGAGTCTGCGGGCGGCCAGGGCCGGGCGGCCGTTGTCGGTCGCCTCGACGCTGAGCCGGTGCAGGCGTTCCACTCGCTCCCGGAGCGACGCTGCACGCCCGCTGTCCCGCAATCGCGCCTCGCGGTGGTCAGAGAATGAGTGAGGGCGTCACCGCCAGTATCGTCGCCCGCGCCGGATCGTCCAGTCCCTGGCGCACCACGAGTTGCGACAGGCCACGCGGCACCGCGTCCAGGACGAAGCGGCCCTGGTCGTCGGCCCTGACCGTGCGCGGGCCCTCGCCGGTGCGCAGCTCGACCAGGTGGTCGCCCGGCGGCGCGAGCCAGCCGTCCACGCGGACGGCGTCCTCGTCCCGCGCGGTCACGCTGATCATGATCGTGAGGACCTCGCTGTCGAAGGTGATCGTACGGCTGTCCTCGCCGCCCCGGACGCCCGCCGGCAGCGGGGCTTCCTCCTGCGGGCGGAGGATCTCGAAGTCCAGCTCGGGGGATTCGAGGGCCAGGGCGAACTGCAGGCGTTCGACCAGCGTGGCGGGGACCGGGTCGACGGTGCGGTAGACGTCGGCGATGTCCTCGATGAGGAGCTGGTCCTCGGCGGTGAAGGGGGGAGGGTCGGTCCCGTCGGCCGTGTTCATCGGGGGCTCCAATCGGGGTCCTTCGCGAGCAGGCGGCGTAGCTTCGCGAAGCACCGGCCGCGCGTGGGTCCGATGCTGCCCATCGGCATGCCCAGAGCGGCGGCCACGGCGTCGTAGTGCGGACGAGGCACGAAGGCGATGATCCTGAGCAGCTCGGCGCACCGTTGGGGCAGGCTCTCGACGGCCTGCCAGAGCGCGCGCCGCCGTTCGTCGTGCACGAGGAGCTCGTCCGGCGTCAGCACGGGGTCGGGCAGCTCCTCGAACGCGTCGTCGCCCGGCAGGTCGTCCTTGCGCGAGGAGGCGCTGACCCGCCACGCCTCGCGCCGGGCGGTGGTGACGAGCCATTCGATCAGCGCGCCCGGCGCCGAGATGGTGTGCAGGTGGCGCAGCAGGATCAACCAGGTCGTCTGGACGACGTCCTCGGCCGCCTGCGGACTGAGGCCCTGGTTCCTGGCGGTGTGCCAGAGCACGGGCGTGAGCTCGGCGACGATGGCGTCCAGCGCGCCGCTCTTGCCCTCCCTGGCCTCAACCAGCAGGGCGGCCAGCCGGTCGCGGCGCCGGCCGGGAGCGGGCGCGCTTTCGAGTGCGGGGTCGCCGGTCATCAGATGGGGACGATTTCCGGCCGTACGGCCTTGTCGTCGACCATCGCGTCGACGACCTGCCTGGCCCGCTGGACGGGATCGACGCCGACCTGGCCGAGGGTCTTGGTGAGCTCGGCGGCGATGGTGCCGGCGACGATCGGGGCGGCGAACGACGTACCGCTCCAGCCGCAGAACGGCCCCACGGCGTCGCAGTCGAGCGAGGCGCGCTCGCCCGTGGTGAGCATCGCGTTCTGGGCGCCCCTGAACTTCGGCGGGAACGTGCTGACCACCATCGCGCCCGGAGCGCGCCACCGGACGGCGGGGTGCTCGTTGCTGAAGATGGCGATCGTGCCGTCGGGGTTCTTGGCGGCGACGCCCAGCATCGGTGCCAGCGGCGGGCCGGGCACGGCCGTCTCGGACAGCGCGGCGAGGTAGAACGGCCTGGTCGTGGCGTAGTTGCCGGCGGCGTTGACCACGATGACGCCGCGTGCCCGCAGCTGGTTGACCTTGTCGAACAGCGCCTGCATGGCCGGGTCGCCCGCCTCGGAGAAGCCGCCGAAGGAGCAGCACAGCACGTCCACGGCGGTGCCGGCGGCCATGAGCGCCAGCAGCCGGTCGAGCGCCGCGTGCACGGCCTCGAGGGGGACCACGCCGTCGCTGTGCATGACCTTGTACATGAGCACGCGGGCGTCCGGCGCGATCTGCGCGATGAGGCCGGCGAGCATGAGGCCGTGCCCGGTGTGGGAGTTCAGTACGCCGATGAGCGGGTTGGGCAGCTCGCCGAGGTCCTCGTAGCCGATGAGCTTGGCGACGTCGCGGCCCTGGTAGGCGGGGTGGGAGTCCTCGATGAGCTGCTGCCCGGCCGGATCGACGGTGAGGAAGGCGTCGGGGTCGGTCACCGGCCTGAACCAGGGATGCTCCGTCACGCCGGTGTCCAGCGTGACCACCGTGATCCTGCGCCCGCCGAGCTGGGCGAGCGACCTGCGGCGCGGCGGCCCGGCCACCACGGTCACGGGCACGCGCCCGTACCCCGGCCGGGCGCTCGTCTGCGGCTCCTCGATCACGGCGTGGCCGCTGGTGGCGGGCTCGCCGCCCAGGCTGAGCGAGCCGATGCCGCTCGTGGCCGAGCCCACGAACAGGTGGTCCAGCGAGATCGTGGCGAGCACCGCCTTGAACGGCCACCCGTCGGACTCGGCGCGCAGCGCCCTGCGCACGACGCGGAGGGCGCGCCAGGCGTCGACATCGATGTCGTGCGCCTCCTTCTGGATCTCCAGCACGCCGGGCAGCCAGACGGTCTCGCGCCCGTAATCCCGCTCGCGGGCGCGCCTGACGCTGACCGGCGACAGCTCCAGCCGGATCCCGGACAGCGCCCGGTTGATCCAGGAGACCACCTCGTCGGAGCGGAGCGCCTGCCCGGGAAAGAGCAGCACGTCCGAACGGTAGACCGTGGAGTCGGGGCGGCGCTCGCCCGGGTCGAGGGGGACGCCCCAGGGGTCGAGGATCCTGGCGCCGTGCCGGTCCAGGACCTCGCGGGGAAGCGTGATGCCCTGCCAGGGCGGCCCGAATCGTTCGGAGCCGCCCGATGTAGCTGGTTCGCGGATGTAGTCGATGCTCATCTCACCGTCTCCGTTCTTCCCTCTGTGGCGTACGAGAGCGGCGCCCCCGCCTCGATACGAGAGGTCGATAACGGAATGGTCACGATCCCGTCGGGTCGATCCCGCGGAGCATCATGCCCTGGCCCCGGGAGCGGTGGACGTCGTCGGCGGGCTGGTCCTCGGGGTCGCGGTACTGGATGAGCAGGGTCGTACGCGCCTCTTCCGCCCGGTTGACCCCGGACCCGTGCACGGTGAGATAGCTGAGGAACAGCACGTCCCCGGCCTCCGCCTCGACCGGGATCGCGGCCTCCAGCGGCCACTCCGCGAGCGGCAGGTGCCACCCGCCCGCCTCGAGGTGCGGCAGCGGCCCGTACCGGTGGCTGCCCGGCACCACGCGCACACACCCCTTCTCCTCGGGCGCGGCGTCGAAGTGGAAGATCGCCGCGCCCATGGTGTGGCGGGTGTGCGGGAAGTGCGCGGCGTCCTGGTGCATGGGGAACGGCGAGCCCTTCTCGGCGGGCTTGACGAAGATCTTGGTGTGGTGGAGCTGCACGTTCTCCGAGCCCATCAGGGCCGCGGCGACGTCGGTGAAGCGCGGATCCACCATGAGCCGGGCGAAGGCGGCCGAGTGGAACTGCGCGTCGTGGCAGTGCCGCAGCTCGGTCCCCGCCCCGCCGATCTCCCGCGCGCTCCCCCACGTGGGGTCCGTCGGGCGCAGCCGCCCGAGCACCGCGTGACACTCCTCCCGGTACGCCCGCGCCTCCGCCGCGCCGAGCAGCCCTTTGACCAGCAGGTAGCCGTTGTCCTGGTAGAACCGCACCATCGCCGAATCGGTCATCGCACTCTCCCGCGCGTCCGCCCCGTGCCGTCCCTCCGAGTGATTCCCACTCCCGCGGGTGCGCTCGCAGCCGTGGCCGCGCGGGTGCGGGAGACTGGTGGGGTGACCACCGAGAACGCCGATCGCCCCGGTCCGCCCGTGACCAGCCCCTCGATCGTCCTGCTCACGCTGGCCCGCCGCATCGAGACCGAGCTGGCCGCCGCCCTGGCCCCGCTCGACCTCACGGTCAGCCGGCTGGGCCTGCTCGGTCACATATCCGGAGTGCCCGGGGTGTCGTTCAGCGAGCTGGCGCGGATGTCGGGGACGACGGTCCAGAGCGTGCACACCGCGGTGAAGGCGCTGGTCGCGGCGGGGCTGGCGCGCGACAGCACGGCCCGCGCCGGGTCGGCGTCGACGATCGAGCTGACGCCCGAGGGCGCGCGCCTGCTCGAGGCGGCCACAGGCGCGGTGTCCCGGGTGGACGACCTGCTGTTCGGGCCGGAGGCCGACCCGATCCAGCGCCAGATCGCCGACGCCGTCCACGCCGCCTTCGCGGGGGTCAGGCCGGTACGCGGGAGCGACGCCAGGCGTACGAGCTGACCGCGATGCCCGCCACCGTGACCACGGCGGCCACGACGTAGAGGGAGCGCAGCCCGAGCCCGCCGTCGATGACGCGCCCGCCGAGCCAGGCGGCGAACGCGGCGGCCAGCTGGTAGGCGGAGGCGTTCACCGCCATCGCCAGGGTGGGCGCCGCCGAGGCGGTGGCCAGCACGCGCGCCTGCATGCCGGGGATGACCGCGAACCCCGCCGCGCCCAGCACGAACACCATGACCGCCGTCACCGCCGTGCTGCCGCTCCCGGCCCACATGAGGACGAGCACCGCCGCGAGCACGCCCAGCAGCCCGAGCTGCGCGGCCATCGGCGCCCGGTCCGACAGCCGGCCGCCGAGGAGGTTGCCCACGGCCGCGCCCACCCCGTACACCAGCAGCAGGACCGCCACCGCGCCGCCGGCGAAGCCGGTGACGTCCGTGACCAGGGGCGCGAAGAAGGTGAACACCATGAGCAGCCCCGCGTTGCCCACGGCCGTGACCGCGATGGCGAGCCGCACGTCCCGGTCGCGGAAGACGCGCAGCTCGCTCACGGCCGAGCCCCCGCCGGACGGCTCGCGCACGTCCGGCACCAGCCGCGCGACCAGCGCGAACCCGGCCGCGCAGCACGCCGCGACCACCAGGAACGTGGCCCGCCAGCCGTGGGCGTTCCCGATGAACGTGCCGATCGGCGCGCCCAGGATCATCGACAGGTTCATGCCGAAGACGAGCTTGGAGACGGTGGACGCCTGCTTGCCCGGCGCGGCGGTGGAGACCGCGATGACGATCGCGTTGGCGAAGAACGTGGACGTCACCAGCGACGTGACGACCCTGGCCGCGAAGAGCACGCCGTACGCGGGGGCGAGCGCGGAGGCCAGGTTCCCGGCGATCGTGATCCCGAGCAGCACCAGGATGAGCCGCTTGCGCGGGAAGCGGGCGGTGAGGGCCGTCAGCACGGGCCCGCCGACGATCATCCCGATGGCGTACGCCGTCACCAGCAGCCCGGCGGCCGGGATCGAGACGGCCAGGTCGGTGGCGATGCCCGGGAGGATGCCGGCGATGACGAACTCGCCGGTCGTTATCCCGAACACGCACCACATCAGCGACGGCACACTGAGCCTCATCGATCTTCGCTCTCTTTCTTTACAGATCAGTACAGAACTAGGGCGGCAAAAAGGCCGCGGCTCCATGAACCGCGGCCGGGGCTGCTACAGGGCGGCGACGGCCCCGTCGACGACGTCGAGGAGGGCGGCCCGGTCGTCGGTGACCTTGGCGAGCACGCGCAGGCCGTAGTAGGCGCTCTGGAACGCCCGCGCCACCTGCCGCGGCGGCCGGTCCGACGACAGCTCGCCAGTGCTCTGGCCGATCTCGACCAGCCGTTGAAGCGCCTGCTCCAGGTCGGCGAACTGCCGCCGCACCAGCCCTGCGACCGCCTCGGTGCGCCCGCCGGCCTCGGTGGCGGCGTTGAGCGCCAGGCAGCCGCGCCGGCCCGGGTCCGCCATGTCGGCGTCGATCACGCCGAGCATGAGGTCCCTGAGCCGCGCGCGCACCGACCCGGGCTCGGCCAGCATCGCCAGCTGCGCCTCGGCCTTGGTCTCGGCGTAGCGGCGGATCGCCTCCTCGTAGAGGCGGTGCTTGCTGCCGAAGGCGTTGTAGAGGCTGCCGCGGCCGAGCCCGGTGCGCTCGCACAGGTCCTGGGTGGAGGTCGCCTCGTACCCCTTCTCCCAGAAGACCTCCATCGCGGCGTCGACGACCGCCCGATCACTGAACTCCCGTGGCCTGCCCATGGGAGGAGGCTACCGGATTTTGTACAGACCAGTAAAGAACCGTCCGGGCTAGGGCGTGGTGGCGCAGAACTCGCCGCTCAGGGTGCTGACGCGCATGCATACCTCGTCTCCGCTGACCAGCACCACAGCGGGCCGGAAGTCCCCTTCGAGCGCCGTGCCGGAGGTGGACGTCGTGAGAGAGCCGGGGGTCAGGACATCGTTCACAATGAAGGTGAAGACGGCCGTGGCCGGCGCGGGCTGGATCTCGAACCAGTAGAAGCGGTCGCCGGGCACCCCGCGGACTTCCTGGCAGACAGGCGTTTCCGGCAGGCAGGTGATCGCCGCCTGAGCCGGAGGCGATCCCCCGAGCGAGAGGATCCCGGCGGCCACCGATACGGCGAGGGCGCGGAGCATGTTCGTCACCTTTTCTTCAGAGATCATCGAAGCCTTCCAGCCGATGATCTCTGAAGAGGAGGCGGCGGGCTACCGGGCGTCGATCCGCTGGCAGAGGCCGTAGACGAACCGGGCGCGGTAGGTGGCGCCGCCGTGGGCGAAGTCGACCGCCCAATGGTGCGGGGCCTGGCCCTCCTGATGGACGGCGCCGGGGAAGCTCGCGGCGACGTCGGCGACCACGCAGCTCCAGGGCGCCAGCTCGGCGAAGGACAGCGTCCTGGGGTCCCCGGGGCGGACGAACCACTGGTTCCACGTCTCGCCGCCGGGACCGTACAGGACCTCGAACTCCAGGCCGGGCCAGGACGGCAGGGCCCAGCGGGACACGCCGCAGGTCAGGCTGCCCACGGCGGTCGTGCCCTCGTACACGGGGCGGCCGAGCAGGGGCCGGAGCGTCTTCGGCGCCCTCGGCGAGTGGAGCATCCTCGTCCATTGGGCGTGCGCGGCCCGCAGCTCCGCCCTGGTCGCGCCCATGCCCCGGAGCGCGTCCTCGACCCGCGCGGGGTTGAGATCGCGCATCCGGTGCATCAGGGACAGTTCAAACTGCCGCACGCCGAATCGCACACCCCCGTTTTACCTGCTCCCGGCGTTGCACGAGGCATCGGGCGGGCGCCCTTTCCTACCATCGGCGGGTGACCATGGCGCGCCCCGTCCCAGGCCCCGGCCGGCTGACCCCGTTGGCGTTGCCCGCGTACCTCGTGCGGGGGGAGCACCTCCTCGACCGGGCCTTCGAACGCTACGGCGACGTGTTCGCGTTCTGGGCGCCGGGCATCGGGCGGGTCGCGCTCATGCGCGATCCCGCGCTGATCGGCGAGGTCATGGCGGCGCCGCTGGACCCGTTCGAGGGCCGGCCCACGGCGGCGGCGTGGGGGCCGCGGTCGATCTTCGCGCAGCACGGGGCCGACCACCACCGGATGCGCAAGCTGGTGCTGCCCCTGCTGGGCGGCAGGGCGGTGCGGCGCCACCGCGAGATCGTGGCCGACGTGGCCGGGCGGACGGTGGACGGGTTCCCGGCCGGGATGCCGTTCGAGCTGCTGCCGCTGCTGTGGGAGGCGCTGCTGGAGATCGCGCTGCGCGCGCTGCTCGGGCTGGACCGGCGGCGCCTGGAGGTGTGGCGGCCGCTGGTGCGCGAGCTCCTGAACGTGGCGCTGACGGAGGAGCTCATGGTCCGTTTCGCGCTGCGCGGGCTGGGCGCCATCCGGCTCTGGCCGTCCGCGCAACGGCTCCGCGCCCGCTGCGTCCGGCTGGTCAGGGGCGAGATCGCCCGCCGCCACGACGGCGACACCGGTGACGACGTCCTGAGCCTGCTGATGGCCTCGCGAACCGCCGAAGGGTGGCGGCTCAACGACGAGGCGCTGGTCGACCAGGTCCTGACCATGTTGCTGGCGGGGCACACCACGACCGCGCTGGGCGTGGCCTGGGCGGTCGAGCGGCTCGTACGGCACCCGTCCGCGCTCCACCGGCTGACCGCGGAGGCCCTGCACGGCGAGGACGACCGGTTCGCCACCGCGGTCGCCTGCGAGACGCTGCGCCTGCGGCCCTCGACCTCGACCGTGCCGCTGGGCGTGGCGCGCGAGCGGCTCACGTTCGGCGGCTACCGGGTCGAACCCGGCACCAACCTGCTGGTGGCGCTGCGGGCGCTGCACCGCCATCCCCGGCATTTCGCCGACCCGTCGGCCTTCCGGCCCGAACGGTTCCTGGAGGGACGGCCCGCCCCGTACAGCTGGCTGCCGTTCGGGACGGGGCCGCACGTGTGCGTGGGCAAGCACTTCGCGCTGCTGCAGATCTCGACGTTCCTGCACGTCGTGACCCGCCGCGTGATCCTCTCCGCCGCCGACCCGCGCGACGAGGGGATGAACCGCGTCGCCATCACCCACCAGCCCGACCGGGGCTGCACGGTGGTCGCGGTGCCCCGCGGCCCGATCACCCCGCGGCCTTTCGGGGGCCGGCCCGATGCCTGACACCCGCCGATCACCCCGCGACCCTTCGACGGCCGGCGCGATGCCTGCGGCCCGCCCGCCGATCACCCTGCACCACGCCCGGCTCCGCGCCGCCCCGCACGGGCCGGACCAGCCGCTGCCCGATCCTGGGGTTGTCGTGGCCCAGCCCGATCCCGAGGTGATCGTGGCCCGCGCGAGCGAGCGGATCGAGCGGCTGCGCGAGGCGTGGCGCGAGCTCCGCTACGAACGGTTCCTCCCGGAGGCGTGGCAGGCCCAGCTCCACCGGTTCGCGACCGCCCTCGACGAGCTGGCCCGCCCCGGCCGCCTGGGTGCCGTCGTCCTCGAGCTGCTGCGGGAGCACGGGCTCGCGGAGCCCGGGCCGGACGGCCGGTGGCGGTTGGCCGGTCCGGCCAGGCCGTACGAGCTGACCCGGAGTCTGCTGCTGCGGCACCCGGCCTTCGTCACGGAGGTCGCGCTGAACAGCCGCATGTACCACCACCTGCCGGCGGTCCTGCGCGGCGAACGGGACCCGCTGGAGCTGCTGAGCCGCGACGGCGGCGGCGAGCTGACCCGCCAGCTCTACGACATCGCCCCGCTCTGCCGCTTCGCCAACCAGGTGGCCGGCGCGCTGCTCGACGAGATCGTGGCCGCCTGGCCGCCGGACCGGCCGCTCCGGGTGCTGGAGGTCGGCGCGGGCACGGGCGGCACGACGGCGGCGCTCCTGCCGCGCCTGCCGTCCGATCGCACCCGCTACACCTTCACCGACGTCTGGCCGTTCTTCTGCACCGCGGCCCGCCGCCGCTTCGCCGCCCACGACTTCCTCGACTACCGGCAGCTCGACCTGAACGCCGACCCCGCTGCCCAGGGCTTCGCGGCGGGCGGCTATGACGTGGTGGTCGCCGCCAACGCCCTGCACACCGCGCGGGACCTGGCCCGGGCCCTGCGCCGGGTCGGGCGCCTGCTCGCTCCCGGCGGTCACCTGCTGGCCGTCGAGACCCACGATCCGCGTCTGCTGATCGGCACCTTCGGCCTGCTGGAGAGCTTCTGGCAGGTCGACGACCGCGACCTGCGCCCGCACGGCCTGCTGCTGTCCCGGGACCGGTGGCCGTCGTTGCTGCGCGAGTGCGGGTTCGCCCAGGTGGTGCAGACCGGCGACGACCGGCCGCCTGCCCGGGACGGCTTCTCCGTCATGCTGGCCGCTCGTCTCCCGAGTACCGAAGCCCGGCGGCGGCTGCTGCCCGCGGCTGCCGGCGACACCCGATGGGTCGTCGCCGCGGAGACGGACTCCGAGCTGCCGCTCGCCGACGCGGTCGCCCGGTTGCTGACCTCCGGCATCGAGGGCGAGGCGACGAGCGACCAGGCCGTGGCGGCGTCGGCCCCGGCTGGGGCGGCGGGCGGTGAGGCCGTGGCGGTGCTCGCGGATGGGGATCCGGCTCGCTGGCGCGAGTGGGTGTGCGGCAGCGGGCCATCGAGCGGGCCGGAGAGCGGGCGGGTGCGCGGTGGTGGGCCGGGGAGCGGGCGGGTGTGCGTCGTGTTCGTGCTGGCCGAGCATGGTGAATGCGCCGGCACCGATGACGAGCCGCGTCTGAGGGTGCAGCAGGCCGTCGCGCGGATGGGGGTGCTGCGGGCCGTCGTGACCGCGTGCGACGAGCTGCCACCGGCCGTCGAGCGCACCCTGTACGTGGTGACGCGGCCCAGCGGCGCGTTGCCCGCTCCGGAGCTGCCTCTCGTGCCCGCCGACGCGGCGATCTGGGGAGCCGCCCGGGCCATCGCCAACGACCGGCCCGGCCTGCGCCTGCCCAGGATCAGCCTGCACCGCGAGGGGACGGTCGCCGTGGACGCCCGCCGGCTGGCCCGCGAGCTGCTGGCCGCCTCCGGGGAGAGCGAGGTCGCGTTGACCCCGGGTGGCCGCTTCGTCGCCCGGGAGGTGCCGTACGAGGGGGTCGGCGACCGGGTACGGCACTACGTCCTGGACCTCGGCCGGTCGGGGCGGCGCGGAGAGCCCGCCTGGGCGGAGGCCGACCCTCCACCACCACCCGGCCCCGGCACCGTCACCGTCGAGGTCCGGGCCGTCGGCCTGCCCGATCGCCCGCTCCCGTCCGCCGTTGATGCCCGGGCTGCCGGTGATGCCCGGGAGGCCAGGGACGCCGGGGATGTCAGGGAGGCTGGGTGGGCGTTCGCCGGGGTGGTCAGGGCGGTCGGGACGGGTGTGCGTGATGTCGGGGCCGGTCGGCGGGTGGTCGGGGTGGCGGCGGGCGTGCCGGCCTCCCACCTGCTCGCCGACGCCCGGCTCGTCGGCGCGATCCCCGACGGCATGAGCTTCGCCGAGGCCGCCACTCTGCCGATCCCGTTCATCGCCCTCGCCCGCCACGAGGCGCGCGGTGGCGCCACAGCGCTCGGGCTCGCGGCGCTGCAGGACGCGTGGCACCGCGGAACGCCGATCGCCGCCACCGCGAGGACGGCGGCGCAGCGCGAGCTCCTGCACGGCCTCGGCGTGCCGGAGGTGCTCGACGGCCCACACCCCGGGGACGGCGTGCCGGAGGTGCTCGACGCAACGCACCCCGGGGACGGCGGGCCGGGGCGGGCGGTCGAGCCCGAGGTGTTCCGTGAGGTCATGGAGCGCGTCCACGCGGGCGTTCACCGCCCGCTCCCGCACACCCTCTATCCCGCCGCCCGGGTCCGGGAGGCGGTCGCGTCCATGCGGCACGACCGGCACCTCGGCGCGGTCGTGCTCTCCTTCGACCCCCTGGACGGCCCGGTCCCGGTCAGGACGCGACCCGGACGGCTCAGGCCGGATCCCGGGGGCACGTACCTCGTGGTGGGTGGCGTGGGCGGGTTCGGGGCCGCGGCCGCGTACCGGCTGGCGGAGCGGGGCGCCCGGCACTTCACGCTGGTCTCGCGCCGGGGCGGCGACGCGCCGGAGGCGGCCGCCACGGTGGCCGGGCTCCGGTCCCGGGGCGCGCGGGCGTCCGTCCACGCCGCCGACGTCACCGACCTGGCCGCGATGGCGTCGGTGCTCAAGGAGATCGACGCCGGGGAGCATCCCCTGCGCGGCGTGGTGCACGCCGCGATGGAGCCGGACTCGGGCGACCTGCTGCGCCTGGACCCCGCGCGGCTGGCCCGCGTGCTGGGCGGCAAGATGGCCGGCGCCCTGGTGCTGGAACGGCTCACCGAGGGGCGGGAGCTGGAGCTGTTCTGGCTGTTCTCCTCGGTCAGCGGCACGTACGGAGGCACGCGCCAGTCCGCGTACGCGGCCGCCAACGTCTTCCTCGACGCCCTGGTCCGGCGGCGGCGCGCCCGTGGCCTGCCCGGGCACGCCACCGCGTGGGGCACGATCGGCGACGCCGGGTTCGTCGCCCGCCACGGCATCGCGGAGGTGTTCGGCCGCAACGGCTTCCTGCCCATGACGTCCGGGGAGGCGCTGACGGCGGCCGAGGGCCTCATCGCGGCGGGCGTCGAGGCCGGCGCCGTGTCCCGCTACGACTGGGCCCGCTGCCGGGCCGCCCTCAAGGCCGAAGCGGACGTCGCGACCCGGCTCGGCCCGCTGATCGACTAGTCCGGGGCCGTTCTTGACCGGACACGAGGAATCCGGCGCCGCACCGGCCTCCCGCGCGGCGACATGCTGGGACCCCCGACAGACCCCCGACGGAGAGGCGAGGACCCTTGTCCGAGGAAGACATCCTGCGGCTCGTACGCCAGTACTGCGCCGAGATCTACGTCGTCGACCCGGCGGCCGTCACCCCGCAGACGACGTTCGTGGACGATCTCGAGTCCGACAGCATGAGCGTGCTCGAACTGCGGGCGGCGCTGGGCGGCCACGGGCTGGACATCGACCCGTCCGACTTCACGATGGAGATGACGGTCGGGGACGTCGCCCGGCTGGCGCACCGTTCGTACCTCGCGCGGCGAACGGCCGGTTAGCCCGGTCATGCGAGCTGCTGGGGCCGTACCGCTGACCGGGTCGGACCGGCTCTTTCTCGGCGAGGTCGGCTCGGCCCGAGACCACCGGCTGCACATCGCCCTCGCGGCGCGGATGCCCGGCCCGGCCCCCGACTCCTGGGAGTTGCGGCGGCGGGTCGCCGAGGCGGCCGCGCGGGCGCCGGTCCTGACCTACCGGCTGGCCCGCGAGGGGTGGGAGCCGGATCCCGCCTTCGACCCGGCCTGTCACGTCGTGGAGTACCGGGTGGCGCCGGGCCGTGACGTGGGCGCGGCCGTGGTGGACGCCGTCAGGGAGAACCGGCTGCTGCCCGAGCACCCGCTGTGGAGCCTGATGGTCGTGCACGGGTACGCCGCGGACGAGCACATCCTGTGCTACCGCGTGCACCACGCCTTCCAGGACGGCGTGGGGGCGGCCCGGATCGCGACGCGGGCCGTGCTGCTCGGCAGGACCGTCCCGGCGCCCGATCCGAACGTGGCGGTGCGGGCGCCGGCCATGGCCTGGATGCGGCTGCTCGCCACGGCGGCCCGGCTGGCGGCCCCGTCGGCGCGGCTCAGACCGCCCCCGGGCAGGACCGGCAGGTCGGGGGCGCGGACGTTCTTCCTGCGGCTCGACCTCGCCGCCTTCCGCGAGATCGCCGCCGCGACCGGCGCGAGCATCCCGCAGGTCGGCCTGGCCGTGCTGGCCGGCGCCCTGCGGGCCTGGAACCCGGCCCACTGGCGGAAGGCGGGCCGCCGGGGCACGACCGTCTCCTTCCCGCTCAACCTGAACGGCCGCCTGCGCGACGGCGGCCTGGGCAACGGCGCGACCACCATGCCGGTCGACCTGCCCTGCGCCGAGCCCGCGGCGCACGAGCGGCTGCGCGGGGTCATGGAGCAGACGAGCTTCGAGCGGATGGCCGTCTACCGGCGCGACCGCTACCCCGTCAAGGCCCCGGCGGTGGTGTTCCGGCTGCTCAGGTGGCTCGTGCCGAAGGCGTTCCCGGGCCGGATGACGGTGAGCGTCATCGGGGTGAACCTGCCCCTGGACGGCTGCTTCGCCGTCCCGCCCACGTACGACACGGGCGGCGGGGCCGTGTCGATGGTCTACAGCGACACGACCGTGGTCGTCTCCTGCGTCCTGTCCGCCGCGCTCGCGCACGGCGACCGGCTCCCGCGCCTGATGGAGGAGGCCCTGGAGGAGCTGCGGCGGGAGGTCACCCGGTGATCCTGCCCAGTGATCCGACGGGTCAGCAGGCGCGCAGGCGGAGGAGGGCGCTGGTGTAGCCGCCCCTGGGCGTCAGCGGCGGCAGGCCGCGGGACATCAGCACCGCGCCGTGGTGCACCGCGCCGGTGTCCTCGTCCCGGTAGCGGCCGTCCGGGTCGAGCCCGGCCAGGCGGAGCGGGGCGATCGGCGTGCCGAACGCGACGGGCCCGTGCCAGGCGAGCACCACCACCCGGTCCCCGTGCACGTACTGCACCCCGTACGGAAGCCGCCACAACCGCCCGAACTGCACGACGGGCCGGATGTCCTTGTAGACGGCCACCAGCTCGGCCGCCTCCGACAGCTCGGCCTCACTCCAGCGGGCGAGGTCGCCGCCGAGCCCGAGCGCCCCGGCCATGGCCACGTGGAAGCGGAAGCGGAGCGGGACGGCCCGCCCGGTGAGGGGGTTCGGGCTGTCGGTGACCCAGGCGGCCATGGCCCGGGCCGGGTACACCTGGCTGAACCCGCGCTGGATCGCGATGCGGTCGTGGGCGTCGGTGTTGTCGGAGGTCCACACCTGGTCGGTGCGGGCCAGGATGCCCAGGTCGGTACGGCCGCCGCCGCCCGCGCACGCCTCGATGCGCAGGTGCGGGTGGTCGGCGCGGAGCCGGTCCATGATCGAGTAGACGGCCCTGACGTGGTCGATCCAGAGCCGGTCCTGGTCCGGGTCGCCGGGCCGGCCCGCCTCGGTGAAGGCGCGGTTGAAGTCCCACTTCAGGAAGTCGACGGCGTGCTCGGAGACCAGCTTGTGCAGCCATTTGTGCGCCCAGTCGGCGACGTCGGGCCGGGCGAAGTTCAGCACGAGCTGGTTGCGCAGCAGCGTGCGGGAGCGGCCCGGCATGTGCAGGACCCAGTCGGGGTTGGCGCGGTAGAGGTCGCTGTCGGGGTTGACCATCTCGGGCTCGACCCACAGGCCGAAGCGCATGCCGAGCCGGTGCACCTCGTCGATGAGCGGGCTCAGCCCGTCGGGGAAGCGCTCCTCGTTGACCCACCAGTCGCCGAGCCCCGCGCTGTCGCCGGTGCGGCCGCCGAACCACGCGTCGTCCATCACGAACAGCTCCGCGCCCGCCCGGGCGGCCAGCCGCGCGAGGTCGCGCTGGTTGGCCTCGTTCACGTCGAACCCGACGGCCTCCCAGGCGTTGTAGACGACCGGGCGCGGCTCGTCCGGCCGGGGCAGCACGTGCCTGGCGATGTGGTCGTGCCAGCGCCGGCTGACCTCGCCGTACCCGTCGGGCGCGTACACGCCGGCGAACACCGGCGTCACCCACTCCTCGCCCGGCTCCAGCCGCCAGGTGAGGCCCTCGTGGCCGAACCCGCCGGTCCAGCTCGCCCGCCCGGAGGGCGTGCGGGTGAGCGTGACGCGCCAGCTCCCGCTCCAGGCCAGCGCGCAGCTCCACACCTCGCCGTGCCGCTCGCCCGCGTCGCCGCCGTCGATCATGAGCCAGGGGTTCGCGTGGTGGCTGGTCACCCCACGCCTGCTGGTCAGCGTCGTCTCCCCCACGGCCAGCTCGGTACGGCCCAGCGCGTGCTCCGAGCTCCAGCCGCCCGTGACGTGGCTGAGCCGGTAGCCCTCCAGCGCCGGAACGCTCCAGGCCGCCGAGTCGCACCGCAGCACGGTCACCGGCACCCGCGGCCGCAGCACGGTCCAGCGCTCGATCACGTCGCTGTCCTCGTGCACCCGGTAGTGCAGCTCGACCAGGAGCGGATGGCGGCGGTCGGAGAAGCGCAGCGTCAGGTGGCCCCCGTCAATGTCATGGCCGTCGTGCCGCCACTCGATCCCCCGGTCGCCGCCCGGGAGGACGACCTGCAGCGACGGCGTCTCGAACCGCGCCCCCACCTCGGAGGCCAGCTCCTCCTCGCCCGCCGTGCTGTCGAAGCTGCTGGCCCCGGACGCGGCGGGGCCGGGGAGGCTGGCGGCCTGCTCGGCGGTCAGCGCGGGGCCCCAGTGCAGGCAGCGGGGGGCGTCGTCGTCCGCGAGGGCCACGACGTAGCTCGTGCCCGGGGTACGCAGCAGCCACCTGCGGCTGGAGGCGTCGAAAGTCACCGATCGCATGCCCCGGAGCCTAGGCACGACCCCGCTCGAATTCAATTCTTGACGAAGTTAATTACTGCTACTATCGCACTCATGCACCCTCGGCTCACCTCGACCCCCGCGGCGGCGACCGTGTTCACCATGGTGCTGACACAGGGGCCGGTCTCCCGGGTGGAGATCGCCAAGCGGAGCGGGCTGTCGTCCGCCGCCGTCACCAAGGCCGCCCGGCCGTTCATCGAGGCGGGCTACCTGGAGGAGCTGGAGGCCACCGAGCGCACGGCGCCGGGTGCGGGCCGCCCGGCCAGCCCGCTCTCCATCAGGCCGGAGCGGGAGTTCTTCTGCGGGGTGAAGATCACCCACGAGGAGCTCATCGGCGTGGTCACCGACCTGCGCGCGCAGCCGCTGGTCTCGGCGCACCGCCCGCTGGCCACGACGTCGGCCGAGGGTGTGGTCTCGGCGCTGGCCGAGCTGGTCGCCGAGCTGCTGGCCGCGGACCCGGCCTACGGCGAGCGCTGCCACGCGCTGGGCCTGGCCGTGTCGGGCGACGTCGACAAGGCCCACGGGGTGGTGCGCTACTCCCCTTTCCTGCAGTGGCACCAGGTGCCGCTGGCGCGGCTGGCCGCCGAGGCCACGGGCCTGGTCGTCACGATCGACAACGACGTCAAGTCGCTCACCGTGGCCGAGCAGTGGTTCGGCGACGGGGTGGGCACGTCGTCGTTCGCCCTGGTCACGGTGGGGGTGGGGATAGGGTGCGGGCTGGTGGTCAACGACCGGGTGGTGGCCGGCGCGCACGGGGTGGCCGGGGAGATCGGCCACATCCCCGTCGGGGGTGACGAGCCCGAGTGCCACTGCGGCGGGCGCGGCTGCGTCGAGGCCATCGCCGGCACGGCGCCCCTGCTGGCGGCCGCGCGCACGGCGTCCGGCGACGCGTCGCTGACCGTGGACGCGGCCATCGACGCCGCCCACGCGGGCGATCCGGCGGTGCGGGAGGTGTTCGCCCGCGCGGGGCACGCCATCGGGCTGGCCATGGCCGCGATGGCCAACCTGTTCGGGCCCGAGCGGATCATCGTGACCGGGGACGTGCCGGGGCTGGCCTCGTACGGGCTGTTCGAGGAGCAGCTCAACCGGTCGTTCGCGGCCCAGGCGTTCGGCGCGGCCGCCGACTGCCGCCTGCTGCTGCGCCCGCGATCGTTCGAGCAGTGGGCCCGCGGCGCCGCCGCGGTCGCCATCCAGCAGCACTTCACCCTCGAGTGAGACGCCTCACGAAGTGAGGCCATGAACAGGGAGACTCAGTGACCGCAGCGCCCGGCATTTGGCAGCCGCACGATCGAGCGTTCGAGCAGCCGGAGGAGGTGCGGATCGAGGCCGCGGGGCTCGCGTTCGAGTGCTCGGCGGCGGCCGTGCTCACCTGCACGGCCGCCGAGCCGTCCCCGGGCGTCCTGGAGCTGCGCGTCGTCCCCGACCGGACCGCGGACGTGCGGGTGGCCTGGCGGGTGCCGTGCGTGGACGCGACCGCGTTCTGGGCCGCCGACGGCGGCGAGCACCGGGGGCTGCCGCCGTTCTGGCGCCGTCCCCGCGTGGCGGCGCTGGAGAAGAACGCGCCCGTCGGCTGCCTGGTGGGCGCCGGTGACGTGGCGCTGTGCGCCTACGCCGCGGGCGAGGTGGTCAGGCCCGTGCGGACGCGTACCGGGGTGGTGGAGGAGACCGGTGAGTTCGGGTTCTGGGTGGAGCACGAGGCCGAGCCGGACACGGGGCTCGTGCTGCGGCTCGACCTCACCCGGCGGCACTTCGCGACCACGCTGGCGGACGTGGCGGACTGGTGGCGCGCGCTGCACGGACCGGTCGCCGAGGTGCCGCGGGCGGCGCGGATGCCCGCGTACTCGACCTGGTACGCCATGCAGCAGCACGTCAGCGCCGAGAGCGTGGAGCGGCAGGCGGGGCCGGCGGCCGAGCTGGGCTGCGAGGCGATCATCGTGGACGACGGCTGGCACAGCGACGACCGGGGGCGCGGGTACGGCTATGTCGGCGAGTGGGAGCCGTCCCCCACCACATTCCCCGATATTTCGGGACACGTGGCCAAGGTGCGGGGCGAAGGGCTGGCCTACCTGCTCTGGTACGCCCTGCCGTTCGTCGGCCGCCACACGGCGCTCTGGGAGCAGGTGCGGGGGTACACGCTGGCGTACAAGGAGCACATGAACGCCGCCGTCGTCGACCCCCGCTACCCGCACGTCCGCGACCTGATCGCCGGCCACCTCACCCGGGCGGTCACGGAGTGGGGCATGGACGGCCTCAAGATCGACTTCATCGACCAGTTCGCCGTGGAGGACCCGCCCGAGCCCGGCCCCGAGGCCGACTGCCGGACGGTGAACGAGGGCGTGCGCCGGCTTCTGGCGCAGCTGCCGCGCGACTGCCTGGTCGAGCTGCGGCAGCCGTACGTGAGCCCGGGCCTGTGGCCGTACGCCACGATGGTGCGCGCCTCCGACTGCCCGCTCAGCCCGGCGCACAACCGGCAGCGCACGGTGGACCTGCGGCTGATCGCGGGACCTCTGGCCGTGCACGCGGACATGCTGATGTGGCACCCGGACGAGCGGCCCGAGCACGTCGCCACGCAGCTCGTCAACGTGCTCTTCTCGGTGCCGCAGATCTCGGTGGACCTGACCGCGCAGACGCCTGAGCAGCGCGAGGTGCTGCGGTTCTGGCTGGGCTTCTTCCGGGAGCACGCCGAGGTGCTGCAGCGCGGCTCCTTCGAGCCCGCCCGGCCCGACCTGGGCTACCCGCAGGTCACGGCCCGCTCGGGCGACACGGTGATCACGGCCCGGTACGCGCCGATGCCGGTGGCCGCGCCCGCCACCGGCACGCTCTGGCTGGCCAACGGCGACGCCTCCACCGACGTGCTGCTGCGGGTGCCCGACTCGGGTACGGCCCACGCCATGATCCTCGACTGCCGCGGCCGCACCGTCACCGAGGGCAACCTGCCCCTGCGCCCGGGCATCGCCCAGGTCAACGTCCCCGAGGGCGGCCTGCTCCGCCTGACCCGCCAGTTGTGAGGTTGCAGGCGCAGCCGCTCCAGCGCCCGGACAGTCGGCGGCTGCGCCTGGTCCGCGTTACCGGCGCAGCCGGTCCAGCAGCTGGGCCTGGTAGAGGGAGGGCGGCAGGAGGCCGGGCTGGTTGGCGCCCTCGATGTACCCGGCCGGCTGCGCGAACGGCCCGTCGCCGGTGATCGTGCCCTGGCAGCCGATCGCGTAGTTCTGGGCGGTCGGCGGTTTCTGCACGATGAGCCTGCTGGTCGAAACGTCGCAGTTCCACGCCACCGAGTGGGCCGCCGACCACCCGTGCGAGGTGCCGTACCGGCCGCGGTTGTACAGCCCGAGCGTGTAGTCGTAGTGCGGGTCGACGTCCTTGTGGCCGTCGAACAGCAGCGCCTGCGACCACCGGCGGTGGCCCTCGCTGGAGTTGAGCGCGTACTCCGAGGTGCCGCGCAGGAACACCACGCCCGACACCGTGCTGTGGCCGTTGGAGACGAACGCGTGCCTGGCCTTGTACGCGTAGCAGTCGCGGAAGAGCACCTGCTGCGAGTAGACGTAGGTGTTGAAGTTGTAGCGCCTGCTCCCCGTCACGATGCTGACCGGGTCGACGGCCCGGCAGTTCTCGACCGTGGCGCGGGTGGTCTCCTGGGTGGCGACCCCGGCCTGGGTGAAGTGGAGCATCGTGCAGTCGCGCACCCACGAGTCCTCGGTGCGCAGCAGGACGATCGCGTTGTAGGCGTGGTCCTCGTCCTGCTCCGGGTCCCCCTGGTACTCGATGTCGACGCGCAGCCGCTCCACGCCCACCTGGGTGACCAGCCCGGCCCGGTCCCACTTGTAGAGGAAGGATGGGGACAGCGCGCGGTTGAGGTGGTTGAAGACCGGGACATCGATTTTCACGACATTTCCGGAAACTTCGCGTACGTACCGGTTGTAGATGAGGGGGTGCTCGCCCACCTTCCACGCCGGTCCCACGTCGTGGCCGCCGTAGTCGACGGCCTTCAGCCACTCCTCGGTGCAGGGATGGGTGATCACGATGTTGTCGCCGGGCCGCAGCGAGCCCGCGTCGGCCACCGCGAACTCGCGCGCGCCCACCTGCACGAAGTCGGTGGTGATGTCGGTGCGGGTGCCGGGCACCTCGCCCGTCCAGCCGCCGCCCGCCGCGCCGCCGGCCACGATCACGTCGCGGTCCTTCGGGTTGTTCCCGGTGGCCTTGATGATCGTGTTACCGGCCGGGTCCTCGCCGTCGCCGGAGCCGCGCAGGACCGTGCCGCTCGCCCGTACGTACAGGGTGCCCGCCACCGGGTAGAGGCCGGGCAGCAGGAGCAGGGCGCCGCGCCGCACGCGGGGCAGCGCGGCCACCTCGTCGAGCGCCGCCTGGATATGGGCGGTGTTGTCGCCCTCGATCGGGCGGATCGTCTTGACGACGGGCACGTGCGGGATCGGCCGCTCGCCGTTGCGGTAGCCGGCATGGCTGAAGTCGGGGATGCGGTTGCCCTCCGCGTCCTGCTCGTACGCCAGCCGCCCCTGCCGGTCGTAACGCACCAGGCGGGACTGCCAGATCGTCGAAGCGCTCGCGGAGACCGCTCCCGCGGCGGACAGCGCCAGCGCGCCGCCCGCCGCGAGCACGGCCCGCCTGCTGAGGTCATGTGCCATGGTCCACCTATCTGATGACGATCTTGTCGAGCTCGGGCCCGCGGGCGGTGAGACCGAAGAACCGGATCGTGTTGACCCCGGCCACCAGGTCCACCGGCACCGTCGTGGTGGTCACCGTGTCCTTGGTGCCGGTCATCGGCACCTGGATCGCGTCGCCGCCGTTGACGCTGACCGAGAACGACTGGGAGCCGTCCACCAGCGCGTGCACGGTCAGCTGCCGGGTCCCGGTGGTCTCCGACAGCACGCCCCTGACCACGGTGTAGTCGTAGACGTTGCCGCCGACGAGGATGACCTTCCGCCCGCCGGAGCAGACGGCGCAGTAGGCGGGCTCGGCGGCGCCCTCGAAGACGTTGCCGGCCCGCTCGGCCTCGTACGTCCCCGGGCCGCGGTCCGGCGGCGGCAGCTTCACCGGCGGCGTCGCGGGCCCGAGCTGCTCCGCCTTCAGATCCTTGACCAGCAGGTACGTCTCCTGCAGCCCGGCGCTCTTGATGCTGCGGTAGATGCCCCACTTGGGCCGGTTGTACTGCTCCTGCGTCCACCACAGGTCGATGTTCTCGACCTTCTGGTCCACGATCGTCCGCGAGCCGTTCTTCGGGCCGTCACGCAGCACCCACCGCATGTATCCGGCGTCGCCGGACTTGAACTCGATGGTCGTCGTGACCCACTTGTTCTGGATCGGCTCCAGGTCGGCCGTGGCGAAGTCGTGCGACTTGTTGTCCTCCAGCGTCCAGTAGCGGGCCGCGATCTTCTGCACGCCGTTCACGACCGGCAGCGAGATCTGCGCGATCGGCGTGCCGACGTCGGAGTTCTTCAGCTGCCAGATGTGGGTGAAGTTCGTGGTCGCGTCCAGCGTGTCCGGAATGTACATCTGGTACGTGATCCGCCAGGTCTCGTCCTTGCGGATCTCCAACGGGCTGCCGTCGGCCGCCCGCATGCCGCGTACCTCGTTGCGCATGCGGTCGGAGCCGTCGCGGTCCTCCAGGTGCGCGTCGAACCGCCACACACCCTTCTCGGCGCGCACGTGCGGCAGGCCCTCGGGATGGGAGCCGCGCCGGTCGTCCTCCAGCGCCTCGAACGCGTTGACGCCGTCGCGCCACGGGCTGGGGTTCCACCGGGTCTCCCATCGGGGAGCCCCATTGGGAGACGCTGTGGCGACGGCGTGGGCCGGGGCCGTCTGCAGGAGCAGCGCCATCGCCGCCAGGGCTCCCACCAGGTGCCTTCTCACTGAATCGTCACCCTGTCGAGGTCGGGCGCGCTGGCGCCGTCGTTGAAGAAGCGGACGCTGTTGGCGCCCGCGGCGAGCTGCACCGGGACCGTCGTGGAGACGGGCGTGCTCCAGTCCGTGCCGGTCAGCGAGACGGTCTGGGCGGCGCCGCCGTTCACGCTGACCTGGAAACTGCGCGTGCCGCTCACCAGGCCGTGCACCGTCAGCTGCCGGGCGCCGGCGGAGGAGGACTGCACGTTCAGCGTGACCGCGTTGCCGGAGCCGCCGCCGATCCAGCCGACCTTGGTGCCGCCCGAGCAGCCGGAGCAGGACGCGGTGCGGGCGGTGCCGCTGAAGGAGCCCTGCTCGGCCTCGTACGCGGACGGGTCGGTGCTGCCGCCGCCGGTGAGCTGGTAGGCCTGCAGGTTGCGGACCAGGAGGTAGGTGTTCTGCAGGCCGGAGCTGTTGATGCTGCGGTAGATGCCCCACTTGGGCCGCAGGTACTCGTCGTCGCCCCGCCACAGGTCGGTGTTGTCCAGGCGCTTGTCGACGAGCGTGGTGGAGCCGTCCTTGAGCGTCCAGCGCAGGTAGCCGCTGTCGGAGGCCTTGAACTCGAACGTCGTGTCCACCCACTTGCCCTGGATCGGCTCCAGGTTGGTGTTGCCGACCTCGTGGGTCTGCTCGGCCTCGTCCCAGTAGCGGACGTTGATCTTGGGGGTGCCGCCCGAGATCGGCAGCGACATCGTGTAGAGCGGCGCGCCGGAGCCGGGCACCTTCATCTGCGCGATGTGGGTGAAGCTGCTGGTCGCGTCCAGCGAGGTCGGGATGTACAGCTGGTAGCTGATGCGCCAGGTCTCGTTCTCGAGGATCTTGAGGTACGAGCTGCCGCCGGTCCGCATGCCCTTGACCTCGTTGCGCTGGCGGTCGTCGCCGTCGCGGTCCTGGGTGTGCATGTCGAAGCGGTACGCGCCGCCGGAGACGTAGATGTGCGTGACGCCGGAGTGCGAGTCGGCGCGGTCGTCCTCGATGCCCTCGAACGCCTCGGCGACGGTGTCGTCCGCCGGATCCGGGCTCCAGCGCAGCGTCCAGGCGGCCGCCGCGGCGGGAGCGGCGGCGGGCAGTGCGGCGGCGGTGACCACCAGGGCGGCTAAGACGCCGCCGATGCGCTTGTTCATTGGTCTTCTCTCCTCAGGTGAAGCGTGAACCCGCCGTTGGGGGGAACGGCGAGGTCGAGCTTGCCCCCGGCGGAGACGGTGACCGTCTCGGCGAGGATCCGGTCGCCTGGGGCGTCCCGGTAGATCTCGGCCGCCCATTCCCCCTGGTCGAGGAAGTCGAGCGGCACGGTGAGCGTGCGGGCCTCGCCCGACACGCCCGCGCCGACGTACCATTCGCCGCCGTTCCTCCTGGCCAGCAGGATGTGGTCGGCGGGGTCGCCGGACAGCAGCCGTGTCTCGTCCCACGCGGTGGGGACGGCCGACAGCAGCCGCAGGGCCTCCGGCCGGGCTTCGTAGGCCTCGATGCCGTCGGCGAAGTGCTGGACGCCGGACTCGAAGATCACCGACAGCGCGAGTTCGAACCCGGCCGAGATCGTGCGCACGCCGGTGAACGTGCACGGCGTGAAGTCCATCGGGCCCTGCACGTTGCGGGTGAAGGCCAGCGACAGGTAGTGGGCGGGCTGGTAGAGCGGCTGCTTGCCGGGCTTCGGCTTGATCCACTCGGCGCCCTTGACGGCTTCGGCGGTCATGAACTGCGGCCACGTCCGCTCGGTGCCGCGCGGGATCGTGCCGCCGTGGAAGACCACCATGAGCTCGAGCCGGGCGGTGGCGGCCAGGATGGCGTCGAACCAGCGCATCCGGTCCTGGCCGTCGGACTCGGTGAAGTCGATCTTCACGCCGACCGCGCCCCACTCCTTCCAGAGCGCGAGCTTCTCGCGGTGCTCCAGCTCGGTGTCCACGTGCTGCCAGTGCGACCAGAGCCAGACGCCGACGCCCTTCTCCTTGGCGTAGGCGATCAGCTCGGGCATCCATTCCTTGTTCCAGCCCGCGTCGGCCAGCAGGTACGGCCAGCCGTTCGCGGCGGCGAAGTCGGTCCAGCGCTTCTGGGCGTCGAGGTCGCGCGTCGAGGGCCCGTCGGACCACCACGACCAGGCGGCTGCCCCGGGCTTGATCCAGGAGGTGTCCTCGACCCTGGACGGCTCCGCGAGGCTGGTGACCAGGTCGCTCTCCACGATCGTGGCCAGGTCGCCGACGATCATCGTGCGCCAGGGGGTGGTGAGCGGGCTGGCGGCGGTCACGTACGGGTCGGGCAGGTCGAGCCGGAACGTGTTGCCGTCGAGGAGCAGGCGGGAGCCGGCGTAGCCGCTGTCCAGGTTCGACTCGGTCACGAACATCCAGGAGCCGCCGGTCTCGAAGAGCGAGGGGTAGCCGTACAGGATGGGCTCGGCGTCGGCGACGGTGCCGTGCCGGTGGATCTCCTCGTAGTCGCAGCGGCCGTTCTCGTACGGGAGCAGCACCGCGCGGGCCTCGGGCGGCAGGACGTACTCGGAGGCCTCCTCCACGACGGTGACCGGGCCCGTCCACGGCACCACGTACCGATAGGCCACGCCGTGCCCGCCTACGCGGACCTGCACGTCGAGCCGGTGCCCGTCCTTGGTGAACGACAGCGTCCACTCGCCGGCCTCGTAGCCGTGCTCGCGCCGCTTGCCGGTGACCGTCCGGTAGGTCTCCTCGACCCGCCGCTCGGACATCCCGGACAGGGTGAGCCCCTTGCTCAGGTCGGCGTGGGCGGTCCTGATGCCCAGCCTGGACGGCTCAAGCACCGTCCGCTCGCGGTGGCGCACCTCCAGCGTGAGCACGCCCTCGGCGGAGAGGGTCAGCCCCGCTTCCAGGTCCTCGTCACTGAACGTCCAGCTTGGCACGTGCCCTCCAGGGAAAGGAAGAGATAGGAGGAGTCGATCGCGGCTCACCAGCCGTCCCCACACCTGGCACGGCCGCCGGTCAAGGCGTCCGGAACTCCTCACAGTGCGCTAGAGCCTAGGTTGCAAGCGCTTTCAATTCAATTCTTGACGAAGTTAATTACCGGGTCTACGGTACGGCCATGCCTCACGGACTGCCACAGGTCCAGCTCATCAACGCGCTGATACATCCGACCTCTATCGAGCTCTTCCTTTGAGAGGCCCACCATGGAGATGAACCGTCGCCAGATGCTGGCCCTGGCGGTGGCGGCCGCGACGGCGCCCGTGCTGTCCGCCTGCGCGGACACCAGGCAGCAGAAGCAGGCCGCGGCTCCGGTCAAGTCCGGGGCGCAGCTGATCGACCCCAACCGGCCGGGCAGCGACGCCTGGCCGTTCGAGGCGGCCGAGCAGCTCAACAACTCGCTGACGTGGCCGAAGACCGACGTGGCCGACCCGGCGTCCAAAGTGACGATCACGGTGGCGATGACCACGGACGCGGTCACCGAGGTGCGCAACGCCCAGTTCGACTTCTTCTTCAAGAAGCGCCACCCGAACATCGAGATCAAGCGCGAGTCGTCGCCCTTCGACCAGTTCCTGACGAAGTACATGACGCAGGCCGCCGGCGGCACGCTGCCCGACGTGCTCTACAACCACTACTCCTGGACGCAGAACCTCATCTCCAACCAGGTGCTGCATCCGGTGGACGAGTACATCGCCAAGACGCCCGAGTTCGACATGGACGACATCCCGCAGAGCGGGCTCGGCTACTTCAAACGCGACGGCAAGCTGTACGGCCTGCCCACCGACATGGCGCCCAAGCTGCTCTTCTACAACAAGGACCTGTTCGACAAGGCCGGGATCGACCACCCGGACGAGAGCTGGACGTTCGACAAGCTCTTCGAGACGGCGAAGAAGATGACCAGCGGGTCGGGCGCGGAGAAGATCTACGGCTTCTCCCCCATGCCGACGGCGGCTCCCGACCTCAGCGCCGTCTTCCTGATGCCGTTCGGCGGCCGCTTCCTCGACGCCGCCGAGTCGAAGGTGCTGATCAACGAGCCCAAGGCGAAGGAAGCCATGGGTCGCTGGCTGGACCTGCTGGTCAAGGACAAGGCGGTGCCCAGCCTGGCCGAGCTGCAACTGCTGGAGAAGGTCGACCCGTTCAAGACCGGCCATGCGGCCATGCTCATCAACGGCGCCTGGCTGATGCTGGAGCTGTCCAAGCAGACGGCGTTCAAGTGGGGCGCCACGCACATCCCCAAGGGCCCGGCCGGCCGCTTCACCCCGGCCGTGGGCAGCGCGCTGGTGATGACGGCCTCCTCGCAGAACAAGGACGCCGCCTGGATCTACATGCACGAGTTCCTGTCGTCCTCCGGCTACAAGTTCCGCCAGATCACCGCGCCCGCCCGGCAGTCCGCCTGGGACGCCAACGCCAAGGCGGTCGGCATCCCCGACGAGACGGCGAAGCTGGTCAAGGAGGTCCTGGCCGACTACGCCTCCGACGACGGCGTGCTGCGGCTGCCGGCCAACAAGAAGGTCGTCGACACGGCCAAGCCCATCTGGGAGCGCGCGATGCTCGGCAAGGTCAGCGTGGACGACGCGCTGAAGGAGATCGCCGACAAGGTCACGCCCGTACTGGTCGAGAACAAGATCGCATGACCGCCGTCAGCGCCCGCAGCACGCTGGCGCGCCGCGAGGCGCGGCGCTTCCACCTGTTCGTCTCGCCGTGGGTGATCGGGTTCGTGCTCTTCAGCGCGGGCCCGATCCTGGGCGCCGTCGTGCTGAGCTTCATGGACTGGAACCTGCTGAAGCCGCCGACGTGGGTGGGGCTCGCCAACTACGAGCGCATGCTCAACGACCCCGAGTTCTGGGAGTCGATCGAGAACACCGTGCAGTACGGCCTCGGCTCGGTGGCGCTCGGCGTGTCGTTCACGTTCCTGCTGGCGCTGCTGCTCAACCAGCCGCTGCGCTTCCAGGGGCTGTTCCGCACCGTGATGTACCTGCCGTCGGTGGTGTCGGGCCTGGCCACGGCGCTGCTGTGGCTGAACATCCTGCACCCCGACTACGGCCTGATCAACAAGGTGCTGGCGTCGGTCGGCATCGAGGGGCCTGGCTGGCTGGCCTCGCAGGAGTGGGCCATCCCCGGGCTCGTGCTGATGAGCGTGTGGGGCGCGGGCAACACGATCGTCATCTACCTGGCCGGGCTGCAGGGCATCCCGAAGACGCTCTACGAGGCCGCCGAGATCGACGGGGCGGGGTGGTGGCGCCGCTTCTGGAGCGTGACCGTGCCGATGATGTCGCCGGTCATCTTCTTCAACGTGGTGACCGGGTTCATCGCGGCGCTGCAGAGCTACGTGCTCATCCTGGTCATGACCGAGGGCGGGCCCGGCAACGCCACGATGGTGCTGGGGCTCTACATCTACCGGCACGCGTTCGTCTACTTCGACATGGGGTACGCGGCCACGCTGTCGTGGGCGATGTTCGTGCTGGTCATCGCCGTGACCGCGATCCAGTTCGGCCTGGCCAGGCGCTGGGTGCACTACGAGTTCAAGTGAGGTCGCCGATGCTCGTCGAGACCGCGGTGAAACCCGCGCGCTCCCCCCGCACGGGCGGCAAGCCCTTGAGCTCGGAGCAGGCCGAACGTGTCAGACGGATCCGGCGCTCCGGCGCGTACATCCTGCTGGCCATCAGCTCGGCGGTGTTCCTGCTGCCGTTCCTGTGGATGGTGACGACCTCGCTCAAGTCGGACGCCGAGAACCTGGCCTTCCCGCCGCAGTGGCTGCCCGACTCCTTCAACTTCGACAACTACGCCAAGGGCTGGTCCGGGTCGCTGCCGTTCACCAGGTTCCTGATGAACACGATCGTGATCACCGCGCTGTCCATGGTGGGCAACCTCGTCTCGTGCATCCTGCCGGCGTACGCGTTCGCCCGGCTGCGGGCGCGGGCGGCGGGCTTCATGTTCGCGGCGCTGCTGGCGACCATGATGATCCCGCGCGAGATCACGCTGGTGCCGAAGTTCGTGATGTTCTCCAAGCTCGGCTGGGTCGACACGTATCTGCCGCTCGTCGTGCCGGAGTTCTTCGGCGTCGCGCTGTACATCTTCCTGCTGCGCCAGTTCTTCACCACGATCCCGCAGGAGCTCATCGACGCGGCCCGCATCGACGGGGCCTCGGAGCTGCGCATCCTGTGGAGCGTCATGCTGCCGCTGGCCAAGCCGGCCATCGCGGCGATCTGCCTGTTCTCCTTCGTGGGCAACTGGAACCAGTATCTGGAGAACTCCATCTACCTGCGCTCGATGGAGAAGATCACCCTCGCCCAGGGGCTCGGCATGTTCAACGGTCAGTATGTGACCCAGTACAACCAGATGATGGCCGTCGCGCTAGTGTCGATGCTGCCCATCCTCGTCATCTTTTTCCTGGCGCAGAAGACGTTCATCCGGGGCGTCACGCTCACCGGAATCGCAGGAAGGTAATCCTTGGACTACGAACGCCAGCCGTACAGAAGGTGCGGCCGCAGCGGTCTCCTCCTCCCCGCCGTGTCGCTCGGCCTTTGGCACAACTTCGGCGGGGGCAAATCCCTCGACAGCCAGCGCGCCATCTTCAACAAGGCGCTCGACCTCGGCATCACCCACTTCGACATCGCCGACCGTTACGGCCCGCCGTTCGGCGCCGCCGAGGCGACGTTCAACCGGCTCCTGCCGCGGTCGCTGCGTGACGAGGTGGTCGTCACCACCAAGGGCAGCAACCCCATGTGGGACGGCCCGTACGGCAAGGGCAACTCGCGCAAGCACCTGCTCGCCACGCTCGACCGCTCGCTGGCCCGGCTCGGCCTCGACTTCGTGGACATCTTCTACCTGCACCGCGACGACGAGGAGACGCCGCTGGAGGAGCAGGTCGCCACGCTGGACTACATGGTCCGCACGGGACGCACCCTCTACGTGGGCGTATCGAACTTCTCGCCCGAGCGCACGGCGCAGGCCGCCCGGCTGCTGCGCGAGCTGGGCACGCCGCTGCTGATCCACCAGCCGTCGTACTCGCTGCTCAACCGGAAGATCGAGCACGGCCTGCTGGGCGTGCTGGAGCAGGAGGGCGTCGGCTGCGTGGTCTACTCGCCGCTGGCCCAGGGCCTGCTCACCGACCGCTACCTCGACGGCATCCCCGCCGACTCGCGGGCCGCCGAGGCGCGCTTCCTCACCCCTGACCGGGTGACGCCCGAGGTGCTGGCGTTCGTGCGGTCGCTGTCGGAGCTGGCCGCCTCCCGCGGGCAGACGGTGGCGCAGCTCTCCCTGGCCTGGGCGCTCAGGGACCCACGCGTCACGTCGGTGCTGGTCGGCGCCTCCAGCCCCGAGCAGCTCGAGGCGAACGTGGCCGCCGTCGACCGGCTCGACTTCTCCGACGACGAGCTGGCCGCCATCGACCGCGCCGCCAAGGAGGCCGGTATCGAGGCGTAAGGAGCCGTCTCCCCCGTGAGAGTGAGGGCGCTCGCTCGTCACGGGGATCCGCCGCTGCCCGGGCGACCGGCACGATCGTGACATGATCACCTGGACCGGCCGATGGGCCGTCTGGGCAGCGGCCTCCTGGACGCTGCTCTACGTCGCGTCCAAGATTCACTTCGCCCTCGCCGAGCGCATCGGCGTGACCGGCGGCCCGCGCGTGGCCCCGGAGACCTATCTGGAGTACGGGCCCGGCGAGGTCGCGCGGGCCCAGTGGGCCAACGCCGCCGCGGGCCTGCTCATGGCCGCCGTCGTGCTGGCCTCCCTCATTCCTTTCCGGCGGCCGCTGCCGCGCCGGACGCTGGCGGCGCTGCTGTGGTCGTGCGCGGCGATGGCCGCGGCGGGCGCGATCGGCATGACCGCCGGCGCCCTGTTCACCGAGCGCGGTGGCGCTCTCTTCGGTGGCTACTGCGCGGTGTGGGCCGCGCTGCTCTGCCTCGCCTCCCTCTCCTTCCATCGACGCCGCCGTTCCATAATGAAACAACTTTCCCGTTAGAGTGCTACCTTAAGGGGACGACAGACCCATTAAGGAGTGATTTTTCATGGAATATCGGCAGTTGGGGGCGTCCGGGCTCAAGGTTCCGGCGTTGAGCTTCGGCGCCGGCACGTTCGCCGGGAAGGGCGAGCTGTTCAGCGCGTGGGGCGACACCGACGTGGCGCAGGCCCGGCGGCTGGTGGACATCTGCCTCGACGCGGGGGTGACGATGTTCGACACGGCCGACGTCTACTCCGACGGCGCGTCCGAGGAGGTGCTGGGCCAGGCGCTCAAGGGGCGGCGCGACCGGGCGCTCATCTCCACCAAGGCCGGGCTGCCCATGGGCGACGGCCCCGGTGACGCGGGGACCTCCCGGCACCGCCTGATCAAGGCGGTCGACGACGCGCTGCGCCGCCTCGGCACCGGCCACATCGACCTGTTCCAGCTGCACGCCTTCGACGCGGCGACCCCGGTGGAGGAGGTGCTGTCCACGCTCGACGACCTGGTCAGGGCGGGCAAGCTGCGCTACGTGGGCGTCTCCAACTTCTCCGGCTGGCAGCTCATGAAGTCGCTGGCGACCGCCGAGCGGTACGGCTACCCGCGCTACGTGGCGCACCAGGTCTACTACTCCCTGGTCGGGCGCGACTACGAGTGGGAGCTGATGCCGCTCGGCCACGACCAGGGCGTCGGCGCGGTGGTGTGGAGCCCGCTCGGCTGGGGCCGCCTCACCGGCCGCATCCGCCGGGGCCGGCCTCTTCCCGAGGGCAGCCGCCTGCACAGGACCGCCGCCTTCGGACCGCCTGTGGCCGACGAGTTGCTGTACGCGGTGGTGGACGCCCTGGACGAGATCGCCGCGGAGACCGGCAGGTCGGTCCCCCAGGTCGCGCTGAACTGGCTGCTCCGGCGCCCGACCGTCTCCTCGGTCATCGTCGGCGCCCGCGACGAGTCGCAGCTCCAGGAGAACCTGGGGGCGATCGGCTGGGCACTGACGCCGGACCAGGTGGCCCGGCTGGACGCGGCGAGCGCGACCACGGCGGCGTACCCCTACTTCCCGTACCGGCGTCAGGAGGGTTTCGCCCGGCTCAACCCGCCGATCGCCGGCGGCGTGGAGTTCTGAGGCCCAGGCGGCGGACCGCGGCCACGGCTTCGCCCGCCTGCAGCCCATAAGGTGGGATTCATGGGGGTGCTCAGGGAGGCGTGGCACGTCCGAGTGCCTCCGGCGCCGGGTACAGGCCGGCCGATGCTCCGCCGCCTGACGTTCGCCGTGCTGGCCGCGGCGGTCCTGATCTTCAACCTGCTGTTCTACGCCGTGGACGCCGGGTTCGGGGTGCTCGCCGTCCCGGCCGCCGTCCTGCTCGCCGGGCCCGTGCTCATGGCGTGGTACCGGCCGCTGCCCGCCTGGTCGGCCACGGTGGTGGCCACGCCCCTGCTGACCGGTCTCGGGCTGGCGCTGGGCAGCTCGATGGTGCCGCAGCCGTGGCTGCTCAACCAGACGCTGGCCCAGCTCCCCGTCATGTACGTGCTGGCGCTGTCGTCCACCCTGCGCGTGACGACCGTCGCTGTCGCCGTCACGCTGGCGGCCGGGATCGCCACCACCGTGCCGCAGGACATGCCGTCGGACCGCGCGGCCACAGGGCTGCTGGCCTGGGCGCTGACCCTGCTGCTGGCCGCGGTCCTCGGCCAGGCGAGGCGCATGGGGCGGCTGGCCACCTTACGCGTCGCCGACGAGCTCGGGCGGCGCCGGATCCTCGAGGAACGGGCGCGGATCGCCAGGGAACTGCACGACGTGGTGGCCCACCACATGTCGGTGATCGCCGTACAGGCCGCCAGCGCGCCCTATCGGATCGGCGGAGGGGTGAGCGAGGAGGTCGCGGAGGAGTTCGCGGCCATCAACGCGGCCGCCCGCGAGTCCCTGCACGACATGCGGCACCTGCTCGGCGCGCTGCGGGGCTCGGACGACGGACCGGGGACCGCGCCGCAGCCCGGGCTGGAGGATCTCGGCGCACTGGCCGAATCGGTGCGCCGGGCGGGCGTGCCCGTCCAGCTCACCGTCTCCGGCCCCGCCCCGTCACTCTCTCCCGTGGAGTCCGTCACCGTCTACCGGATCGTCCAGGAGGCGCTGAGCAACGTCGTACGGCACGCGCCCGGAGCCAGGACCACCGTGTCCGTCCGCACCGAGGCGGACGCGGTGTCGCTCGCCGTGGACAACGAGCCTCCTCGGCACGTGTCCGGCACGACGCAGCCAGGCTCGCGACTCGGGTTGATCGGGATGCGCGAGCGCGTGGCGGTGCTCGGCGGCGACCTCACGGCGGCGGCGACGGACGAGGGCGGCTTCGCCGTACAGGCGCGGCTGCCGCGGCAGGCGGCCGGATGAACCACGAGGTCGCCGCAGGGCGAAGACGAACGTTCCGCGACGTCGCCGAAGGAGGCGCTGGATGATCACGGTGCTGGTCGCCGACGACCAGGCGATGATCAGGGCCGGATTCGCGGCCCTGATCTCCGCGCAGCCCGACCTGCAGGTGGTGGGAGAGGCCGCGGACGGCCTGGAGGCGGTGACGGCGGCGCGCGATCTGCGACCGGACGTCGTGCTCATGGACGTGCGCATGCCCCACCTCGACGGTCTGGAGGCCACCCGGCGCATCGCCGGAGCGGGCGGCTCGAAGGTGCTCATCCTCACCACCTTCGACATCGACGACTACGTCTACGCCGCGCTGCGTGGCGGGGCCAGCGGCTTCCTGCTCAAGGACGCGCCGCCGGCCGACCTCATCACCGCCGTACGCGTGATCGCCGCCGGCGAGGCGCTGCTCGCGCCGTCCGTCACCCGCAGGCTCATCGAGGAGTTCGCGACCCGGCAGCCCGTCGACGAGCGGCAGGCCCTGCGGCTGAACGCGCTGACCCCGCGGGAGCTGGACGTGCTCAGGCTCGTGGCGGCCGGGCTGGCCAACGCCGAGATCGCCGGAGAGCTGACGATCGCGGAGGAGACCGTGAAGTCACACGTCGGCCGGATCTTCACCAAACTGGGCCTGCGCGATCGGGCACAGGCGGTGATGCTCGCCTACGAGAGCGGTCTGGTCGTACCCGGCAATCCCTCTCCAGCGGCACGCCGCGGCCCGCGACTGCGCTCCTGAGAGGGATCCGCCGCTCCCCACCCCGTCTCTACCGTCACCGGCATGATGAGAGTGGAAGCCGTGGCCGCGATGCTGCGGGCGGGGGCGGCGGTGTCGCTCAGCGAGCCGGAACTGCGGGGCCTGGCCGAGTTCGTCCGGCCGGGCGCGGTCTGCTTCGACATCGGGGCCGCCTACGGGATGTACACCTACCCGCTGGCCAGGCTCGCCGGGCCGGCCGGGCAGGTGCACAGCTTCGAGCCGCTGCCGGTGCCGTACCGGATCCTGGAGGCCGGGCGGCGGGCGAGCGGGGCCCGCAACGTGCGGGTGACCAACGCCGCGCTGAGCTCGTCCACCGGATACCGGCGGCTGCGGCTGCCATACCGGTTCGGCCTGCCCGTCCACGGCTGGGCGCACCTGGAGGAGGGGTTGAAGCATCCCGGCCCCTTCGCCGCCACCAGGACGCTCGAGGTCCCCGTGTACACCGTGGACCGCGTGTGCGAGCTACGGGAGATCCCCCGCGTCGACTTCATCAAGATGGACGTCGAGGGGTGCGAGACGGAGGTGCTGAAGGGCGCGGAGCGGACCATCGAGCAGCACCGGCCCGCTCTGCTGCTGGAGATCGAGGACCGCCACCTCGGCAGGTACGGCAGGGACGCCGCCGAGGTGGCGGGCTCACTGATCGCGCGCGGCTACCGCATGCACGTCTGGCACCGGGGCCGCTGGAACCGGGCGGACCGGGTGAGCACGCACCGGCGCAACTACCTGTTCGCCCGCTGAGCCGCTTCGGGTCGCGCGCCGGGTGCGAGGCCGCCGGACGCCCGCTGAAAATTTCACCGCGGCGACGGGCGTTCGCGCTGGTCGCCGGAAGGGCGGGGGCGGCGCCGTTGCGGCGGCGGATCACCGCGTCGTGCAATTTACGGTGATCCGCCCCCTTCGAGATGGGAGACCTGGTGCGTCACCGACTCGCCGCCCTGTCACTGCTCGCCGCCACCGCCCTGGTGCCCGCCGTGGCCGTGGCCGCACCCGCGCACGCGGACCTGACCCTGCAGAAGGTCTACTCGAGCCTGCCCTACGACATCTGCATCTCGTTCGGCCAGTCCGGCCAGCAGAACGGCCGGTGGAGCACCTGGTGGTGCAGCACCACCCAGCCGCAGAACCCGCAATATCCCACCTACGACCTGTGGGCGTACGTGAACTGAGGCCGAGCGTCCAGGACCGTGCCGTTCCAGACCAGAGCCGGCGGCTCGGGGGACGAGGGGCGCAGCCAGGCCACCTCCACCCCCGTGCCGACCAGCTCGAAGACGTGGGCGTCCGGGCGCTCCGGCACCTCCACGCGGCGCACGTCCGTCGCGCCCGCCAGCCGCGACGACAGCTCGGCGAACGCGTCCGCGCCGGGATGCCGCATGGACATGGTGCCGCCCTCGAAGGCCATGAGCTGGAACTTGGAGAACATCAGCTGGAGGAGGTTGTACGGATCGGGCGGCGCCGGCATGTCGGGGCCGAGCTGCCAGCAGACGGTCAGCCGGAGGCCGGACGACAGGGCCAGCAGGTTCCTGATGAGGATGTCGTCGGCGTTGATCCGGTGCCGCTCGGCCTCCAGCTCCGGCGGGCAGCCGGTCATGAACATCTGGAGCGTGGGCGGCAGCTCCGCCATCCGGTCGTAGAGCCGTTTCATGGCGGCGCGCACCGGTTCGGTGGTGAGCCGCCCTTCGTGGAGGTCCTCGACGGTCAGGCGGTACCACGGCTGCATGCCCCCGGCCTCGATCACCTCCGCCAGGTGCTCGAACACCTCGGGGTACTGCGTCGGCACCGGCCCGTTGTACTCGCCGGCCACGATCGGCTTGTCCCCCACGGCCGCGCGCACGTCCTCGATCGCGCGGGGGATCAGGTACGGGTCCCCGTACAGGTGGACGTCGAAGACGTCGTAGACGTCCCGGCCCTCCTCGATGACCTGGAGGAAGAAGTCCCGTTCGTCGTCGGGCTCGTCCGACGCGGAGAAGACGCCGGGCGGGCAGCCGCCCAGCACCACGGCGGCGTCCGGGTCGGCGCTCTTGACCGCCTGGTGGAAGGCGGCGAGGTGGGCCACGTAGTCGGCGGCCGTGCCGGCCCAGAACAGGGGGATGCAGGGCTCGTTCTCACACTGCCAGTAGCGCACGCGGCCCCGGCAGTGCGTCACGAGGGCGCGCAGCGTGGCCGCGTAGGCGGCCGGGTCGAGCGGCGGCGAGGCGGGCAGCAGGTCGGTGGAGCGGGTCGAGCCCCACGGCGAGGCCGCGCCGAGCGTGAACCAGAGCTCGGTGTCGTCGTCGAACTGGTCGAGCACGGCGTCCACCGCCGACCAGTCGTGGCGGCCGGGCTCGGGTTCGAGCTGCGACCAGTAGAAGAACACGCGCACCAGCCCGGCGCCCAGCTCCCTGGCCTGCGGGGCGAACGTGTCGGGCTTTTCGACGAGGCCGTACTGGAGGCCTCGTACCACTCCGAGTCGGATGTCCATGACCTCACGGTCCCCGGCCGGCCTGGCAAAAGGCTGGCAGAACGCTGTCAGTCCGTACGCAGGCGGACGGGGCCGAACAGGCCGGTGCTGCGCTGGCCGGGGAAGACGAAGTGGGTGGGGCTGATCTCGTCCATGAACGGGCCGAGGGTGCCGAGGACCAGGATCTCGATCATGTTCTCGCCCTCCTCCAGCCGGACGTCGAAGGTGTAGGGGGAGCACACCCGGATCCCGCAGGGCCGGCCGTTCACGGTGACCTCGGCCGTGCCGCGCACCCTGCCGAGGTCGAGCGCGCCGGGCCCGGCGGCGGCGGTGATCGTGGTGCGGTAGCGGACGCCGCCGCTGTAGCCGGACAGGCCGCGTTCCTCCCAGTCGCCGAGCCGCATCCGGCCGGGGCCGCAGGTGAAGCGGACCGGGCCGGTGAGCGACCCGGTGACCTCCAGCTCCGTTCCGTGGATCCGTACGGGACCCGTCGCGTCCACCTCGATGCCGGTCACGCCGGGCGGCGGGTCCAGCAGGAGGCGGCCGGGGCCGGGGTGCCCGCCCGGGACCTGCCCGCCCGGGACCGCGAACCCGGCGGGCAGCGCGCTCGCGCGCCCGTCGAGCCAGCCCGCCTCGGGCAGTGGATGCGGCCGGGGCCGCAGGTGGAGCGCGGCGGGGTCGCCCTGCTGGCGCCGCCGTACGCGGGGCCGCGACGGCCAGCCGGGACCGGAGACCGCGAGCCCGTCCACCAGCACCCAGCCGTCCGACTCCACGCTGATCGTGTTGCCGCCCGGCCGGAGCAGGCCGGACACGTCGTAGCGGCGCACCCGGGGGATGTCCGCCTCCTCGTACGGGTCGAACCCGCCCTGCCTGCCCGCTTCCGCCCCGTTCACCAGCACCCGGCAGTACGCGGTCGAGGCCACCTGCAGCAGCTCGTACGGCGGTGCGCCGACGTGCACGGTGGTCTCCATGGCCCCGCCGATCCACTCGGGCAGGGCGGCGTCGCGGGGGTCGGCGACCAGGCAGGCGTACGCCCGCAGGTCGAGCTCCTCGTCGGGGACGAACCGCAGCTCCAGGAGGTAGGTGCCGGGCGCGAGCGGCGCACGCGAGACCGCCGCGTATCCGGAGTCGTCCAGCGGCAGCTCCTCGCCGTCCAGCCAGGCGGTCTTGGCCGCGCCCGCCCCGATCGCCAGCCGGCCGCCCTCGGGCATGTCGGCGGGCATGTCGGCGGGCACGGTGAGCAGGCTGCGGAAGCGGGCCTCCTCCCCCGCCCCGACCGTCCCGAACGCCAGGAACTCCACGGGCACGTGCCCCTTGGGGCCGAGGGTCTCCCGGTGGATCGGGTCCTTGCGCAGCCCGCGCGACGGCGACCACACCGACGGCGTCCACGGCCCGGCCCCGACCCGCTGCTCGCCCCTGGGCTCGAACGTGACGTGCACCGGCTCGCCGTCCGGCGTGCGCAGCGTCCAGCGTTCGACGACGGCGCGGCTGCCGAAGTCCGACCAGGTGTCGTCCAGCGTCGGCACGAGCTCGACGTCCCACTCCTCGCCCAGCTCCACCTCATGCGGGAAGCTCGGGCGCGGTTCCGGGACCCGGGAGGTCCCGTCGAAGATCAGCAGCGCGGCGGGCCCGTCGTCGAAAGGCACGACGACCTCCAGCGCATCCCCGTCCGTGGTGCACGGCAGCGCCCGGGGCTCCCCGCCGAACGGGCTCGCCAGCAGCGGCGTCCCGGAGACGCCCCGCACCTTCACCCGCATCTCGCGGGCGTACCGGGACGGGTCGAAGTCGATGGCGGCGTCCAGCCAGCCCAGTTCGACGCCGCGCTCCTCGGGCCGTCCCACGCCGATCCTGCTGGCCATGGGGAACGCGGCGGTCAGGAACACCAGCGTGGTCTCGCCGATCTCGCGTACCAATGGAGGCACCGGCGCCTCGACCCGCCGTTCGAGCCCGGCCAGCGCCGCCCCGATCCCTTCGGCGCTCTCCACGGACACGGCCGGGAGCCCGTCGGGGACCGCCCCCACCGCGACCAGCAGCCCGCCGCCGGCGGCGAACTCCTTCAGCCGCGCGGCCACGTCCTCGTCGAGCACGGTCACGGCGGGCAGCACGACGGCCCGGTACGCCTCGGTGGAGACGGCCAGCCGCCCGTCGCGCACGTCCGCGCGCCGCACCGAGTCCTCGTCGATCACGTCGGCGTCGAGGCCGAGCCGGTCGAGCGCCCCCGGCACGGTCGCGAACCAGGCCATGTCGCCCACGAGCTCCCGGTAGACCTCCTGCGCCCGCGCGGCCTGCGCGCCGACGCCGTCCAGCCGGGTTCCGGCCTGCGACGTCGCGGTGGGCAGGAGCACCGCGACGTCGCAGGCGTGGCGGCCCAGGGACAGGGCCGCGCACAGGCGGGTCACCGCGTCCGCGAAGACCCGGTGGTGCCGCCAGTAGGGTTGGCGCCAGTCGGTGGACGGCGGCGCCCACTCCCACCAGCCGCGCCGGGTCGTGTAGTAGACGGCGTGCGGGTTGTAAAGGTTGGCACCGGCGCGCAACCAGGGCAGCAGCCAGTCGAAGGTCTCCTCCAGGGTGCCGCCCCAGCCGCTGGAGTGGAACGCCTCGATCCAGGTGCGCGGCCGGCCGTACAGGTGGGCGAGGGAGGAGTGCAGGCGCGCGTCGCCGTGGTGGTCGGAGCCGGGCGCGCCGAACCAGCGATGAGTGCGCGCGTAGTCGGCGTAGAGCCGGACCCCGTCCACGGGATGCCCGGCGCGGGCCGGGTCCTGCTGGTCGCAGCCGTTGAGCAGGCCGTGGCGCTCGTGCCAGGCGGCCAGCGGCCGGAAGAACGCCTCCTCGGCCAGCTCGGCCCGGGTCTGCTGGTAGGCGTGCCAGTCGGGCGCGTCGAGGGTGAAGGGCCGGCCGCGCCGGGCCGCGTACTCCTCGGCGAACGTCGCCGACCAGGTGGGCACGGTCGGCAGCTCGTCCTGGAACGACCCGGCGATCACCGTGCCGAACCAGTGGCCGACCCGCCGCTCGAACTCGCCGTGCACCCGGTCGAGCAGCACCGCGCACGCCTCGCGGGACAGGTAGTCGAAGCCGCGCGTCGAGACCGTCCCGTCGGGGGCCAGCCACTGCCCGGCGAACTCCGGGCGTTCCTGGACGAGACGGGCCTGCAGGTCGGCGCCGGAGAAGCCGAGCTGGTCGTAGAACCACAGGTACGCGCCCAGCTCGCAGGCGTCGGCGCAGACGCCGTCCAGCAGCTCCCACCACGCCTCCGACAGGAACGGCGGGTCGTCGGCGTCGGAGCCGAACAGCGGCCCCGACGGCGCCAGGTTGAGGATGACGAGGTTGCGCACTCCCCCGGCGACGAGCCGCTCCATCTGCCAGCGCAGCCGGTCGCGGCGCAGCGGCTCGCCGCTCCACCACCAGATGGCCGCCGGGGAGAACTCCCGTGGCGGCTCGCGGAGCACGTCGAGAACGGTCATCCCTTGAGCCCGCTGGAGAAGCCCTTGATGACGTAGCGCTGCAGCACCAGGAAGACCGCCACGATCGGCAGCGCCCCCAGGACGAGCCCGGCGAAGACGAGGCCGTGGTCGGAGACGTACTGGCCGACGAAGGCGAAGACGCTGACCGGGACCGTCTCGAACCCGGAGCCGCCCAGGTAGAGCAGCGGGGTGAAGAAGTCGTTCCAGATGAAGACGGCGTTGAGGATCAGCACGGTGCCGGTGATGGGCCGCAGCAGCGGGAAGACCACCCGGGTGAACGCCGTCAGGTGGGAGGCGCCGTCGATCTGGGCGGCGCTGGCGTACTCGCGGGGCAGCGCGCGGATGAAGCCGGTGTAGAGGAAGACCGTGAAGGGCAGCTGGATGCCGGTGTAGAAGAGGATCATCCCGGCGTGCGTGCCGATCAGCCCCAGGTCGGTCACCAGCTCGTAGAGCGGGATCATGCCGAGCTGGAACGGCAGCACGATGCCCAGCAGGAAGAGGATGTACAGGCCGTAGCCGAGCCTGCTGTGCACGCGGGCCAGGAAGTAGGAGGCGAACGAGCCGAGCGCGATCAGCAGGACCAGGCTGGCCACGGTGATCACCGTGCTGTTGACCAGCGACGGGCCGAGCGCGGCGGCCGACCACGCCTTGCCGAAGTTGTCCAGCGTGGGCGGGTCGGGCAGCGCCAGCGGCGTCTGGGAGATCTGCGCCGGGTCCTTCAGCGACAGCGAGATCAGCGTGTAGACGGGGAACAGGAACGCCACCGCCGCCGCGATCATCACGATCTCCAGCAGGAACGTCCTTCTCATGCGGACACCTCCCGGTTGCGCAGGTAGTAGACCTGGACGAGGGAGACGGCCGCCACGAACAGGGCGAGCACCAGCGCGATCGCGGTGCTGTAGCCGAACTTGCCGAACACGAACGCCTGCTTGTAGAGCACCGTGGACAGGGTCTCCGTGGCGTAGCCTGGGCCGCCGTTGGTGGCGGCGAAGATCTGGTCGAAGAGCTTGAGCCCGCCGATCGTGGAGAGCATGAGGTTGATCGTCACGGCGGGGGCCAGCAGCGGCCAGGTGACGTAGCGGAAGCGCTGGAAGGTGCCCGCCCCGTCGATCATGGCCGCCTCGTGCAGCTCCTTCGGCACGCCTTCGAGCCCGGCCAGGAAGATGACCATGGAGTATCCGGCGTACTGCCACACGACCATGCCGGCGATCGACCACAGCGCCACCGACGGGTCGCCCAGCCAGTCCACGCTCAGGCCGAGCAGCCCGTTCAGGCCCGCCGACGGGTCGGGGTTGTAGACGTACTTCCACAGGAACGCCACCATGACCGGGCTGACGACCACGGGCGCGAAGAAGATCACCCGTAGGAGCGCCCGGCTCTTCAGCTTCGCGTTGACGCCCAGGGCCAGCAGCAGGCCGAGCCCGTTCTGGACGGCCACGATGGCCACGGTGAGCAGCAGCGTGTTGCCGATCGAGCCCATGGCCTGCTCGTCGCCCAGGAGCGCGCCGAAGTTGGCCAGGCCGACGAAGGACATGTCCTGGCCGATGCCGCTCCAGTCCGTGAAGGCGTACACCACGCCGGCCGCGGCCGGGTAGAGCACGACCAGCGCGTAGACGACGAGGGCGGGCGCGGCGAACAGCCAGGACGGCGAGTTGGCGCTGAAGCGCCGCCTGCGCCGCGAGACGGCCGAGCGCCGCTGGACAGTCAGGGAAGTCACTTCTTGTACGCCTCGTCCATCTTCTTCAGTGCCTCGTCGATGGTCGACTTGCCGGCCAGCAGCTCCTGGATCACCGCGAAGTGCACCGGCTGCACCTCGGCGTTGGGCCAGCGCTGGTCCATGAACGGCACCGCCCGGTCCTTGGTGAACGGCAGGAACGACTGGACGGCCGGGTCGATGGTCGAGGAGGAGTCCTGGGTGAGCGGGATGGCGGCGATGGCCTTGGCCCAGGCGTTGATGCTCTCCTGCTTGCCGAGGAAGTCGATGAACGCCTTGGCCTCCTCGACGTGCTGGCCCTTGGCGCTGGCGCCGAGGCCGACGACCACGCCGGCGGGGATCCACACCTGGTTGGCGTCGTCCGCGCCCGGTACGGGGAACATCGACAGGTCGTCGGGCGAGGAGGCCGCCTTGCGGAAGTCGGGCAGCACGGCCGACACCTGGATCGCCATGCCGGCCTTGCCGGTGGCCACCATGGAGATCTGCTGCTCGAACGTGGTGCCGTTCGGCTTGTCGTTGAAGAAGCCGCGCTTCTGCAGCTCCAGGTACATCTCCATGGCCTGGCGCCAGCCCGACTGGGCGAAGGAGGTCTGCCCGGCGAGCTGCTTGTCGTCGAACGTCGGGTCCTTGGCGTAGACGGTGGAGGGCACCAGCGCGTACGTGATGAGCTGGGTGACCCACGGCGTCTGCGCGCCCAGCGCGATCGGCGTGATGCCGGCCTTCTTCAGCTTGTCGCAGACCGCGAGGAACTCCGTCCACGTGGTGGGCGGCGCTTCCACGCCGGCCTTCTCGAACGCCTTCTTGTTGTAGACGGCGCCGATGACCGACGAGCCGGCGGAGTAGATGTAGGTCTTGCCGTCGAGCTGGAAGGCGGGCTTGAACCCGGCGGGGATCGTCTGCGTCCACGCCTGGGAGGACAGGTCGGCCAGCAGCCCGGCCTTGGCGATCTGGCTCATGGACATCGCGCTGCCGTTGCCCGGGTAGACCACGTGCAGGTCGGGGGCGTTGCCCGCGCCGAGCTGGGTGCGGACCGAGGTCTGCACCTGGTCGGTGGGGGCGAAGGAGGCGGTGAGCCGCACCTCCGGCTTCACCTTCTGGTAGGCGGCGAGCAGCGCGTCCATCGGCGCCTTCTGGTCGGCCACGCCGAGGAACTTCAGGTCGACCCCGGCGGCGGCGGTCCCTCCGCCCGTGGTGGCGGTGGTCTCGGGCTTGGTCGAGCAGGCGGTGGCGGCCGCGGCCACGGCGAGGCCACCCATCATGCGGAAGAACTGGACCCGGCTCAGTCGGGCGTCACGCAGATCGGTCATGTCATGTCTCCTCGCCCGGCACTGGGGGGGCCGATACGAACGTTTTAATGACGGGCCTGTTAAGTTAACAGCCGATTTTGTTAAAAATGAGGGATGTCGGGAGAGTACGAGTCGCCCGAGAAGAGTGTCAAGAGTAGGATCCGCAACCGTTCAGGCGAGGGTGAGGGCTCAGGTGAATTCGCGGCAGCACACCTCCGGCAAGTCCGCTCGGTGGCGGGACATGGCCGAGCACATCGTGCGGCGTGGCTCGGCCACGGTGACGGAGCTCGCGGAGAGCTTCGACGTGAGCGTGATGACCGTGCACCGCGACCTCGACGAACTGGAGCGCCAGGGCATGGTGCGCAAGGTTCGCGGCGGCGCCACCGCCCAGGCCTCCAACGTCTGGGAGAGCAACATCGCCTACCGGCTCACGGCGCACACCGCGGAGAAGGACGCGATCGCCAGGGTGGTGGCCGGGCTCATCGAGCCGGGCAGCTCCGTGATGCTCGACGACTCCACGACGGCCCTGGCCGTGGCCCGCCACCTGGGCGAGCTCGCGCCGCTGACCGTGCTGACGAACTTCCTCGAGGCGATCAGGCTGCTCGCGGCCACCCCCGACATCCGGCTCATCGCGCTCGGCGGTGAGTACCATGCCACACACGACTCTTTCCTCGGACTGGGCTGCGTGGACGCGGTCGAGGCGGTCAGCACGGACGTGGTCGTGGTCTCCACCTCCGCGGTCTCCGACCAGTACGCCTTCCACCAGGAGCAGGAGATCGTGCTGGTCAAGCGGGCGATGCTGGGCTCGGGCACCCGCCGGATCCTGGCCGTGGACGGCTCGAAGCTGGCCAGGGTGGCGCTGCACCGGGTCGCGCCGCTCGACGACTTCGACGTCATCGTGGTCGACGCCAACGCCCCCGCCGAGATGCTGCAGCGCCTGCGCGACCGGCACCGGCGGGTGGAGGTCGCCCAGTTGTAACACGTTTGTGTGTGATTTTTAACTTCAGTCTTGTTACAAGCTTGCCTGCTTGCTACAAAGTGAGGGCTTTCGCCCCCCATCTGAGGAAGCAGCATGCACACGCGCCGTTCGTTCCTCGGTCTGAGCGCATTAGCCCTGGCGTTCAGCACCGACCTCGCCGACCCGTGGACCGCAGCCGCCACGGTGAGCGGCGACTACCCCTTCCAGCTCGGCGTCGCCTCCGGCGATCCGCTGCCCGACCGGGTGATCCTCTGGACCCGGCTGGCGGTCAGGCCGCTCGAACCGCTGGGCGGGCTGCCGTACAACAAGATCAAGGTCGAGTGGGAGATCGCCGAGGACGAGGCGTTCACCCGGCGCGCGGGGTACGGCTCCACGTGGGCCACCCCCGAGTACGGCCACTCGGTCCACGTGGACGCGAAGGGGCTGCGCCCCGGCCGCGACTACTTCTACCGCTTCCGCACCGGCGGCGAGCTCAGCCCGGTCGGCAGGACCAGGACGGCGCCCGCGCCGCGCAGCAGCCCCGAGTCGCTGCATCTGGCCTTCGCCTCGTGCGCGTCGTGGCAGGACGGCTACTACGCCGCCTACCGCCACCTCGCCGAGGAGCGTCCCGACGTCGTCTTCCACCTTGGGGACTACATCTACGAGTACGGCATCGTGCCTTCCGGCGGGAACCGCAACACGCCGGTGCCCGAGCAGTTCCGGGTGCAGTGCGACACGCTCGACCGCTACCGCGTCCAGTACGGCCTCTACAAGAGCGACCCCGACCTGCAGGCCGCGCACCAGGCGGCGCCGTGGGTCGTCACCTGGGACGACCACGAGGTGCTCGACAACTGGGCGGGCCGCTTCGGCCCCGGCGGCGAGGTGTCCGAGCAGGACTACCTGGTGATCCGCGCCAACGCCTTCCGCGCGTACTGGGAGAACATGCCCATCAGGGTGCCCGCCGTGCAGGGGCCCGACGCCCGGATCTACCGCAGGTTCTCCTTCGGCGACCTGGCCGAGTTCAACGTGCTGGACACCCGCCAGTACCGCGACGACCAGGTCTGCGGCGACGGGCAGCAGATCGACTGCGCCGAGCGGCTCGACCCGGCCCGCCAGATGCTCGGGGCCGAGCAGGAGAAGTGGCTGCTCGACGGCCTGGGCGGGTCCCGCGCCAAGTGGAACGTGCTGGCCCAGCAGATCGCCATGATCCAGCTCGACTACGACGCCGGGCCCGCGCAGAAGCTCAGCATGGATCTCTGGGACGGCTACAAGGCCGCCAAGGACCGCGTGCTGAACGGCATGGTGGAGCGGCAGGTCAGCAACCCCGTCGTGCTGACCGGCGACATCCACTACAACCTGGCCGGGGAGCTCAAGGCGAACTTCGACGACCCCTCCTCGCAGACTGTCGGCGTGGAGTTCGTCGGGACCTCCGTCAGCAGCGGCGGCAACGGCAACCCGAACACCGGCCTGCCGGCCGGCGGCACCGACCCGGTCAACCCGCATCTCCGCTTCTCCAGCTACCAGCGCGGCTACGTCTCCTGCGAGGTCACCAGGAGCCAGTGGCGGGCGGACTTCAAGGTGGTGCCGTACGTGGACCGGCCCGGCGCGCCGGTCTCCACCAGGGCCAGCCTCGTGACCCTCGACGGCGTGCCCGGCCTGCACGCGCTCTGACAGGAAGGACCGATCATGCGACTCCTCACCGCCGCGCTGGCCGCCACCGCCGTCGTCCTGACCGCCCCGGCCGCCGCCTATGCACAGGATCCCTCCGAGCCCCCGTCGAACCCGTCGCTCACCGTCAAATCGGGCGCCTCCAAGGGCACCGGCAGGCTGACCCCCATCGCGGGCGCCGACCGGGTCGTGGCCCCGCTCGGCGTGGACCCGGCCTGCCCGGCCAAGCTCGAGATCGGCATGCGCAGCGACGCCAGGAAGCCGTTGTACGCGACCATGTCCGTCGAGGTGACAGCGCCGCTGTCCGCCTCCCGCTCGATGCTGACCAGCTACCTGCCGCCCGGCTACGAGCTCGGCGCGAAGCTGCTGATCGCCGTGCCGCCCGCCACGCCGCAGGGCGAGTACGCGCTGCGCCTGAAGACGCCGGACCGCACCCTGTCGGTCCCCGTCCAGGTCGTCACCCTGGACCAGCTCGACAACGGCGGCAATCTCGCCCTGCGCCGCCCCGTCACCGCCTCGTCCCAGCACACCAACGCGAACTACCCGCCGTGCAGCGTCGCCGACGGCGACGCCGGCTCGAACGGCTGGGCCGGGGGCAACGGCTGGAACGACGCCACGGCCAGGACCTGGCCGGACACGGTGTCGATCGCGCTGGGCGGCCCCAAGCAGATCTCCCGCGTCGACCTCTACACCCTGAACACCGAGCGCTACCCGTCCTCGAGCGTCGGGCTGCGCGACTGGGACGTCCAGGCGGGGCTGAACGGCCAGTGGCAGACGGTCGCGCAGGTCCGCGGCAACACCGCGGGCAGCGTGCGCTCGGACTTCGCCGCTGTGACGGCGGACGCGGTCCGCATCGTCGCCCTGGCCTCGAACGGCGCCAACGACTACACCCGCATCACGGAGGTGGAGGTCCGCTAGCCCAGGAGACGGAGCGGCTAGCCCAGGAGACGGAGCCGCCGGCTCACAGGGACGCGCCGCCGCACATCACCAGGTGCTGGCCGGTGACCGCGCCTCCTTCCGGGCCGAGGAGGAAGGCCGTCAGTCCCGCGACCTCCTCGGGTCTGATGAACCGGCCCAGCGGCGGAACCCGTGGCGGCGTGGCGGCACGTCCGGGATCCCGCAGCATGGGGGTGTCCGTCGGGCCGGGGGCGACCACGTTGACGGTGATGCCACGCGGGGCCAGTTCCATGGCCCAGGAACGGGACAAGCCCACGAGCGCGGCCTTGGTCGCCGCGTACTGGCTCTTGCCCACCGCGCCCGCCATCGTGCGGCTTCCGATCAGCACGACGCGGCCACCTGGGCGGATCGCGCCGGCGAGGGCGTTCACCAGAACGGTCGCGGCCTCGACGTGGACGCGCCACATGAGGGCGCCGTCCGGTGCCGAGAGGCGTCCGAGCGGTGCGGAGCGTTGCAGGCCCGCCGCGTGAACGACGGCGTCGACGGTGCCCACCGCGGCCGATGCGTCGGCCAACTGGTCGAGGTCGGTCAGGTCGGCCTGGATCCACGAGTAGGCCGGGCTGTCCTGGCGGTGCTCCGGAGGGCGGGTACGGCTCATCCCGGTGACTTTCCAGCCCTCGCGGAGCAGGCGCGCGGCGATGGCCTGGCCGATGCCGGAGCTGGCCCCGGTCACCACCGCGTGCTGCGGCTGCTCCGCGGTGTGGCGGTCTGGCGTGGTGTCCGTCGACACGTCAGACGCCCGCGGCGCGGGCGGCCCACTCGGGTCGTACCCGTACGTACTTGATGACGCGGCGGTGGTAGGTGAAGGCGATGTGCAGGTCGCCGTCGGCGGTTTCCTGGATGGACGGGTAGGAGTACTCCCGGTTGAGACCCTCGCGGGAGTTGTTGGTCAGGCAGTAGCCGTCGCCCACCTCCAGATCGCGGCGGATCGGCCACGTGCGCCCACCATCGTCGGACAGCGCGAGGGTCATGGGCGCGCGCGGAGCGCCCCAGAACGCGGTCCGCTCATCGCTCCCGGCGGGTGCCGGACTCGCCGGGGTCGCCGGACTCGCCGGGGTCTCGGCCAGGCCGTCGTCGTCGACCTCGTCGTACAGGGAGACTCTCCGCTCGGTGGCGTCGGCCGCGCTGCTGGCGTTGAACACCAGCGCGAGCCGGCCGTCACGCAGTATGACGTACTGGATGGAGGAGTTGTTGTTGGGCAGTTCGGTGGCGGCGGGAGCGCTCCAGGTCACGCCCTCGTCCTCCGACCGGCTGGCGTGGATCGAATCCGCCCAGCGGCTGCGGAACAGCGCGAGCAGCGTGCCGCCGGCCAGGAGGTGGACGTTCATGTGGACGCAGCCGGTGCTGTCGGGGACGAGCTGTTCGCGCCAGGTTCGTCCCTCGTCGTCGGAGATCATGAGGGAGCTGGTGTCACGGTCGCCGACCCAGCGCCTGCCCGGCGTGGTGACGCAGTTGAAGACGGGCAGGAGCCATCGGCCGGAGGGCAGCACGAGCACGGGCTGCCGGACGAAGACGCCGCCGCGGCTCGTGGCGGGGAAGAGGGTGTGCACAGGCCCCCAGGTCTGACCGTCGTCTCGGGAGATGCGACGGCGGACTTCGGCGGTGTCCTGGTTGCCGGCGTGCTGGGCGGTGTACAGCAGCCACAGCTCTCCGGCGGGCGTGGGGAACAGGACCGGGTTCTGCTCGGAACGGGTCATGTCGTCGGACAGCCGCGTGGGCGTGGACCAGGTGTCCGCGCCCTTCCGCAGCCGGGAGAACCAGATGGAGATGTCCGAGACGCCTTCCTGCGTGCCGCCGAACCACACGCACCCGAGGTCACCGTCGTGCAGCGACATGAGGTTGGCCGCGTGGTTCTGCACGGCGGGCGCGATCAGGTACGCGTCATGGCGGTCCGGATCGTCGTCGCGAACCCGGATCAGGCCGTCCATGGGCAGGTGATCGGGGACGGAGGTCGGGGACTGGCTCACTGTTCTCCTTGGCGAGACTGGGCTCGGGCGTCGGTCAGGTGGGACTTCGCGGCCTGTTCGAGGTGGACGAGGTCGCAGGCGATGGTGGCGAAGGTGTATCCCTCGGCCAGGCGCTTGGCGGCCGTCCCGCCGTCGGGGGTGTGAATGCCGGCGGCGATACCGGCGGACCTGGCGGCTTCACGCACCGTGACCAGCGCGTCCTCGAACTGGGAGGCGATCGCGGGGTCGCCGGGGAAGGCGCCGCCCAGGGCCAGGCACAGATCGGACGGGCCGACGTAGACGCCGTCCAGGTCGGGGGTGGCGCAGATCGCTTCGACGTTCGCCAGCCCCTGTGCCGTCTCGATCATGGCAAAGACCAGCACGGTGGCGTCGCTGTCCGCGGGGCGGGGTCCGATGCGGAGCGCGGAGCGCATCGGGCCGTACGAGCGGCGCCCTTTCGGTGGATAGCGGGTCGCGGAGACAGCGGCCGCGGCGTCCTCGGCGGTGTCGATGAGAGGCACGATGACGCCTGCGGCGCCCGCGTCGAGGGCACGGCCGATGGGGGCGGGGTTGTTCGCCTCGACTCTGACCAGGCCCGCGGACTCGCCGCCCGCGTCGATCGCGGTCAGGCCGCTCAGCAACCCCGAGTAGCCCAGCAGTCCGTGCTGGGCGTCCAGGCACACGTAGTCGTATCCGAGGCGCGCGATGCGCTCGGTGGACACGGGCGAATCGAGCACCGCCCAGTAGCCCAGTGCGGGTTGCCGGGCGCGGATCCTGGCGGTGAAGTCGGTGATGCTCACGGCTGGCCTTCTCCTCGGTGGTCGGCTCTCATCGGTTGTAGGCGGGCATGGGGCCGCGCAGCGCCGCGCCCACGCGGTCACAGGCTGCCACGACGTCCTCGGGAAGGGGTCCCGCCGCGGCGGTCGCGATGTTCGCGCGGAGGTGTTCGACCTTGGAACCGCCGAGCAGGAGGGCCCCCACGCCGTCGCGATGGAGCAGCCACCGCAGAGACAACTCGACGAGGGGGGTGCCCGACTGCGCGGCGATCTCACCGAGGGCGGTGACGGCCTCGAACAGCGCCGGGTTCCAGTACCGCTGCCGGTACATGGGGGCGAGCTTGGAGTCGCCGAAGCGGCCGGCGGAAGGGTCCTGCTCGAAGGTGTGCCGGCCGGTGAGCAGGCCCCCGCCGAGCGGGTTGTAGACCATGGTCGTCAGGCCGGTGCTCTGCGCGAACTCCAGGTATTCCTCCTCCACCCTGCGGGCCAGGAGGTTGTAGAGCTGCTGGGCGACGACCGGGCGCGGCGCGCCGACGGCGTCGGCGGTGTGGTTGAGCTCGGCGATCTGCCAGGCCGCGTAGTTGGAGACGCCGAGCGCGCCGATCTTGCCCTCGGCGACGAACTCGGCGACGGCGCCGAGCGTCTCGGCCGGCGGCGTGCGGCGGTCGGGCTGGTGCAGGTAGAACAGGTCGACGTGGTCGACCCGCAGGCGGCGCAGGCTGCCTTCGAGGCTCGCCCGCAACGCCTTGGCGGACAACGGCGCGTCATCGCCCGCGTCCGGATGGGGCATGCCGGCCTTGGTGGCGAGGACGACCCGGTCGCGCCGGGTGGCGAGCAGCGGTCCCAGGATGGACTCGGTCGCGCCGCCCGCGTAGACGTTCGCGGTGTCCACCCCGGTGATGCCGGCGTCGAGCGCCGCGTCCAGCATGCGCGCGGCCTCTTTCGCGTCGGCCGTGTCGCCGAACGTCATGGTGCCCAGCACCAGCCTGGACAGCCCGATGCGCGCCCCGGACGGTGTCGCTGCCGGTGTCGCCGCCGGTACAGAAGGTGTCATCGGTCGGTTCCTTGCTGAACGGGTGTCCCGGGGGACTGCTTGGTGGACTGCTGGGCGGACGGGGCCCGCACCAGATCGCGCGGCTTGCGCCCGCGTATGGCGGACGGGTCCAGCGCGGCCCTGCGGAGGGCGCGGGTGTAGGGGTGGGCCGGCGCGGCCAGCACCTTCCGGGTCGGGCCGGACTCGACCAGGCGCCCTTTGCTCATGACGATGATGTCCTCGCTGATCTCCCTGACCACACCGAGGTTGTGGGAGATCACGACATAGGTGAGACCGGTCTCGGCCTGGATCCTCATCAGCAGGGCGATGACCTGCGCCTGGACGGACACGTCCAGAGCGCTCGTCGCCTCGTCGCAGACCAGCAGATCGGGTTGGGAAGCCAGGGCTCTGGCGATGCCGATGCGCTGGCGCTGGCCGCCGGAGAACTCCGGCGGGCGGCGCTCGAGGGCCGTGGCGGGCAGGCCCACCTGGTCGATGAGCCTGGCCGCCTCCTTGGCCCGTGCGCGTCTGTCGCGCATTCCGCGCACCCGCAGCGGTTCCGCGACGATCTCCTCCGCCGACAGGTGCGGGTCGAGCGATCCGTACGGGTCCTGGAAGATCATTTGCACCCGGCTGCGCATCGGGCGCAGCTGTTTCTCGCTCAGCCCCGCGATGTCGGTGCCGCCCACCACGATGCGGCCCGCGGTGGGCTTGACCAGCCGTACGATCGACCGGGCGATCGTGGACTTGCCGCAGCCCGACTCCCCCACGATGGCCAGGGTGCCGCCCTGCCGGACGGTGAAGCTGACGTCGTCGACCGCGCGGAACAAGCCGTGCGCGACGGGATAGTCCACGACGAGGCCGTCGACCTCGAGGAACGCGTCATCGGTCATCGGGATTCTCCCAGTGCCACCGGGTCGGCGGGCGACCCGTCGTCGAGGGGCGCCTCCGGGGACTCACCGTCCTCGTCCCACGGGCCGAGCCGCGGGACCGCCGTCAGCAATTTCCTGGTGTACGGGTTGCCCGGCGCGTCGACGATCTGTTCGGCCTCGCCGGACTCGACGAATCGCCCGTCCTTCATGACATGGATGCGGTCGGAGACGAGCCGGGCCACGCCGATGTCGTGAGTGATCATGAGGATGCCGATGCCGGTGTTCTCCTGTACTTCGAGCAGCAGGTCGAGGATGCCTGCCTGGACGGTGACGTCCAGGGCGGAGGTCGGTTCGTCGGCGACGAGCAGCACGGGCGACCCGGCGAGCGCGAGCGCGATGAGCACGCGCTGCAGCATGCCGCCTGACAGCTGATGCGGATATTTGCGGAGCTGGGACTCCGGATCGGGGATGTGCATCTTGGCCAGCAGGTCGACGGATCGCGCGATGGTCTCCGACTTGGACAGGCCGCGGTGCCGCAGCCGAACGGCCTCACGGAGCTGCTGCCCGATGGTGTGGACGGGGCTGAGCGCCGTCATCGGATCCTGCGGGATGAGGGAGACGGTACGCCCGCGTACCTTGCGCACCGCGCGCGGGTCGGCGATGACGTCGACGCCCTGGAAGCGGGCTCTGCCGGACAGGACCGCCAGCTCCGGCGGGAGCAGCCGCAGGATGCCCATGGCCGTGGTGGACTTGCCGGATCCGGACTCACCGATGATCGTCACGGTTTCGCCCTGGCGGATGAGGAAGCTGACGCCGTCGACCGCGCGGACGATACCGGCTTCGGTGATCAGCTCGATCTGCAGGTCCTCGACCTCCAGCAGGGGACGATCAGCCTCGTCGAACTCGGCTGTCATGCCCGGCTCACCTTCCCTTTCCGCCTGCGTACGCGGTCCCGAAGCCCGTCTCCGAGCAGGTTGACGCCGACGACGAGCAGCACGATGACCAGTCCGGGCAGCGTGACCAGCCACCACGACGTCGTGATGTAGTCCTGGCCGTCGGAGATGATGCGGCCCCAGGTGGCGAACGGGCGCTGCGGACCGGCGCCCAGGTAGCTCAGCGCGCTCTCCAGCAGCACGGCCTGGGCCAGCAGCAGCAGGATCACGAGTGTGGCCTGCTTGACGACGTTGGGCAGCACGTGCCGGAGCAGGGTGGTGACGCGGCGCAGGCCGAGCACCCTGGCCGCGGCCACATAGGGTTTCTCCCGCTCGACGAGCACCAGGGAACGGGTCAGGCGGGCCACCTCCGGCCACTGCGCGATCGCGATCACGAAGGTGATGACCGGGATGGAGGGGCCGAAGAGCGCGACGACCAGCAGCAGCATCAACAGCAGAGGCAGCGAGAGCTGGGCTTCCAGCAGGCGGGAGACCACGGTGTCGACCCAGCCGCCGAAGAATCCGGCCGCGGCGCCGGCGATGAGGCCGATGATGCCGGACACGACGATGGCCAGCACCCCGACGGTGAGCGAGACCTGGCCTCCGTGCAGGACCCGGGAGAGAAGGTCCCTGCCGAGCTGGTCGGTTCCGAACAGGTGCCCGCCGGTCAGCGGTGGCAGGCGGCGCAGGCCTAGGCTCTGCTCGTCCGGCCCGGGGATCGGCAGCACGTTGGCCAGGACGACGGGCACGACGACCAGGGCCACGCACACCGAGCCGATCCACAGCTTCAGCCGCGCGCCCTTGCGGCGGCGGACCGCCGCGGATCGCGCGAGATCCTTGGCGGTCACCGCGCTGGGCCGCGCGGGGGGCTCCGGGACGTCCCGGCCCCTGAAGCCGTCGGCGGGGCCGGCCTCCATGGCGGTCATGAGGCCACCGCCTTCCCGAGTCGTACCCGCGGGTCGAGCAGCGGGTAGGCCAGATCGATGAGGAGTTGGACGGCCACCGTCAGGATGGCCGTGACCAGGACGGTCGCCTGGATCAGCGGATAGTCCCTGGTTTCCAGCGCGCGCACGACGAGCGATCCGACACCCGGCCAGGCGAAGACGACCTCGACCACCACCACGCCGTTGAGCATGGCGGCGAACCGGGTGCCGAGCGCGGTCACCACCGGGACGGCCGAGTTGCCCATGGCGTAGCGCCAGGTCAGGCCGCGCTCGGAGATGCCGCGGGAGCGGGCGATCGTCAGGTAGGGAGCCGCGAAGCCGGTCCCCATCTCCCGGCGCACCAAGCGGGAGATCAGCGCGATCTGCAGGATGCCGACCGTCACGGTCGGCAGCACCAGGCCGCCCCAGCTGGTGAAACCGGATGCCGGCAGCACGGGGACGAGCACCGCGAAGATGGTCAGGAGCATGATGCCGCTCCAGAACTCCGGCATCGACTGGCCGGCGATCATGGCCACGTTGGCCCCCAGCTCGCGGGCGGTGTCGGCGTGCCGCGCCATCCAGACGCCGAGCGGGATGGCCACGACCGCGGCGAACAGGATGGAGGACACCGCGAGCATGACGGTGTACGGCATCCGGCTGAGGACGACGTCCAGGGCGGGGGCCTGGAAGGAGAAGGACGTGCCGAGGTTGCCGCTGAACAGGTCACGAACGAAGATTCCGTACTGCTGTATCAGCGGTTTGTCCAGGCCGAACTGGACGCGGATGCGTTCGAGCTCCGCCGTGGTGGCCAGGGGGCTGGCGTAGGCGGCGGCCGGATCCCCTGGCGCCAGCCGTACGAGGACGAAGACTGTGGAGACGGTCAGGAAGATCGCCAGCAGGCTCTGCCCGACACGTTGGGCGACATATCGGACCACGAGTCATCCATTCAGCCGGACAGATGCCAGGTCGTAGGAGTTGGTGGGACTGAGCAGTACGTTCTGCACGCGCTTGCGCCGGGCGATGACGGTCTTGGGGACGAAGGCCCACATGCAGGGCCAGGTGTTCCAGATCTCCTTCTGGGCGGTGGCGAGCAGGGCGTCCCGGGCCGTCTTGTCGGTTTCCCGGGAGGCCTTCTGGAGCATTTCGGTGATCTTGGGGAACACGTAGCCGTGGTAGGTGTCCCGGGTGGCCTCCTTCTCCTTCGTGCCGGCGAACATGCCCTGCAGCGGAGTCAGCGCCAGCCCGGTCGGGCCGGGGTAGCCGTTGCCGAGGACGTCCCAGTCGCCGCCCCGGCCCTGCCGCCACTTGGAGATGTCGCCGCCCGGCTGGAACTGCTGGAGTTCGGCCTGCACGCCGACCGCCTTGAGCATCTCCACCACGGCCTCCATGACGCTCGTGTCGTTGGCGAACTCCCCGGTCTCCCAGATGATCTTGATCTTGAGATCCTTCACCCCGGCGGCCTCGAGCATCTGCTTGGCCTTCTGCGGGTCGTAGACGTACTCGCCGGTCTGCACCGCCCCGGTCAGGGTGTCGGCCACCACGCCCCGGGCCTGGGTCACCGAATCGGCGAAGACGTCCTTGATCAGGGAGGGGCCGTTGATGGCGTAGCTGAGCGCCTCGCGCACGCGCGCGTCGGCGAGGGGGTGCCCGGAGGGCTTGCGGAAGTTGTAGAAGAGCTGCGTGATGCGGGTGCTCGGCACCTGCTGGATCTCCACGTCGCCGAGACCGGAGAGCTGGCTGATCGCATCGGGGGAGATCGCGTCGATCACGTCGACCTCGCCGCTGCGCAGGGCGACGACGCGGTTGGCCTCCTCTGGGAGGAACCTGACCTGTACGGTCTTGATCCCGGGCGCGGGGCCCCAGTACTTGTCGTTGACCTGCAGCGTGTACTCGCCGGTGCCCCGGTTCGCGGAGGTGACGACGTAGGGGCCCGAGCCGATGCCGCCCTGGAGTTCCTCCGCCTTGTTCGCGGCGGCGGGGGTGATCAGGATGTTCGCCATCAGGTAGTCGAGGGTCGGCACCGGGTTCTCGGTCACGAGCTTGAAGGTGCTCGCGTCGACGGGGGTGACCGTCGGCCATTCGGGGAACAGGCCGGCCAGGAACGATCCGGGGACCTTCTGGTACATCTGCAGGGCCGTTGAGACGTCTTCGACCTTGACCGGGCTGCCGTCGGAGTAGCGGACGCCGTCCCGCAGCTTGACCGTCCACTCGGTGGGAGCCGTCAGCTCGAACCTCTCGGCCAGGACGTGCTGCACGGTGAGCTTCGGATCGATGAAGGTCAGCGCCTGGCGGACGCCGCGCTGGACGCTGACGGCGGCATCGAACTGGTTGAGCTTGTTGTCCAGCGACACGAGCGAGCGGTTGAGCGCCAGCGTGAGGCCAGGACCGGCGGTGGAACCGGCACCAGAGCCGGCGCCGGGGACGGGCCCCGGTCCCGCGCAGGCGGCGAGGGGACTCAACGTCATGGCCGCGCCGGTGAGAGCACCGAGACGGAGAAGACTTCGGCGGGAGTACTGGGGGCCGCTTCCGAGATGAGTCACTGGGCTTCTCGCTTTCTGGACCGTCCTCAGCGGTGCGCTTCTCAGCGGCCGCCTGCCAGGACCGGATGTTTCCCACGTCACAACGACGTTGCTGCACCATTACACGCATGCGCGCTTCGCGCAAGAGCTCTAGCGCATTTTGTGCAAGCTGTGACATCATCCAGTCAAGACGAAGGCTGCGCCGACGTGCATGCCTCACTCCGGAGCGGATCGCGCATGAGGGTTCGCAGGGATAGTGAAAGCCTGTTTGAGGTGCATAGATCGAACACATCGGGGGATTCCTTGACGCCCAGGAGAAGCACGGCCGCGCACGATGTCCTCATCGTGGCCGACGACCTCTCGGGCGCGGCCGAGTCGGCAGCGCGAATAGTTATGCGCGGAACACGCACGAGGATTGTTCTCACACACCAGGCCGTGCGGGACGAGTGCGATCCCGCCGACATCCTGGTGGTCGATACCGACTCCCGGCACCGGCATCCCGCCGAGGCCGCCGCGGCGGTGCGTTCCGCGGTCGCCCTGGCCTCGGCCGGGCGTCCGCGGCTGGTCTTCAAGAAGATCGACTCTCTGCTGCGCGGCAACGTCGCGGCGGAGGTGGCCGCGCTCAGGGCGCCTGGGGCCGGCATCGTCGTCGCCCCTGCCCTGCCCGGTCTGGATCGGGTGGTACGCGGCGGCGTGCTTTACCTGGCCGGGGTGGCCCTCCACCGTGCGAACGCCTGGGCGGTGGACGGCGTCTCCCCTCCGGCGTCGGTCGAGGCGGCCCTGGCGCCGCTTCCGGCCCGCGTGCTGGACCTCGCGACCGTGCGATCTGATCGCCTTTCCGACGCGATCGCCTCCTGCGCCGAAGACTCGCACATCGCGCTGTGCGACGCCGAGACGGATGCCGATCTGGACGCCGTGCTGCGTGCCGCGCTGGCCGTGCCGTCGGTGCGGCTGGTCGGATCCGGCGGACTCGCCGACGCGCTCGGGCGTCATCTGCGGAGTCTCGGCACGGCCATCGGGCAGACGGCCATCGGGCAGACGGCCATCGAGGAGCATGAGCCCGTCCCTGCGCATACCGCGCGGCACGGCGACGTGGCCCGCCCGGCGCCGCTCGTCGTGGTGGGCAGCGCCGAGCCGGTCGCGGCCGAGCAGGTCCGCCGACTGGTCGAGGCGGGAGCCGTACCCGTGGCCCTGCCCTTGACGGCGCTCCTCGGCGCACCCTCCGGACGGGACCCCCTCCCCCGCATCCCGATCGGCGAGCGGGCGGTCGTGGCCTTCATCGACTCCGGCGGCGCCGTCCTGCCGGCGGCCTCTCGTGACATCGCGCGGCGGCTGGCCGAGGTCGTCGCGGACGCGGTGCGCGCGTCCCCGCGGACGGTGGACCTCGTGCTGACCGGCGGCGAGACCGCCCGGCGCGTCCTTGACGCCCTTCAGGTGCGGGAACTGACACCGGTCGGACAGGTGCACCCGGGAGCCGTCCACTCCCGGACGCCCGACGGCCGTTCCGTGGTCACCCGCCCGGGCAGCTTCGGGGGAGCCGACTCGCTCGTCGAGATCGTCAGGGCCCTGGCCGCGCGCTCCCTCGCAACCCATGACCCCGCCCCTCCCCAGAACCAAGCGAAAGGTCCCCAAGTGAGCATCACCACCGCCGCCGTCGGCGCACAGCCGCGCACCGCGGCCACCCCGATCATCGCCGTCACCATGGGTGACGGAGCCGGCGTAGGCCCGGAGGTCATCGTCGGCGCCCTCCAAGACCCCCACGTCGCCGAGCTCTGCCGTCCCGTCGTCATCGGCGACGCCGTACGGCTGCGCCAGGCGGCCGACATCCTCGGGATCGACACCGAGATCGTGGCGGTCGACACCGTGGCCGATGCCGTGTTCGAGCCGGGACGCGTCAACGTCATCGATCTCGCGCTGCTGCCGGAGGATCTGCCCTGGGGAAAGGTCTCCCCCGTGGCGGGGGCGGCCGCGTACCACTACGTACGCGTCGCCAGCGGACTGGCGATGGCCGGGGAGGTGCAGGCGATCTGCACGGCACCGCTGAACAAGGAGGCCCTGCACGCGGGCGGCCACATCTTCCCGGGACACACCGAGCTCCTCGCGCACCTGACCGGGATCGACGAGGTGTCCATGATGTTGTCCTCACCGAAGATCCGGGTCATCCACGTCACCACGCACATCGGGCTGATCGACGCGATCGCGAAGATCGAACCCGGCCTGGTGGAACGGACCGTTCGCCGCGGCCACGAGGCGCTGCGGCGGGCCGGGATCGACAACCCGCGCATCGGCGTGTGCGGCATCAACCCGCACGCCGGGGAGAACGGCCTGTTCGGGTACGGGGAGGAGGCCGAGAAGATCGTTCCCGCCATCGAGGTCCTGAAGGCCGACGGCATCGACGTGCAGGGACCGCTGCCCGCCGACACGGCGTTCTTCGTCGCGGGGCGCGGAGACTACGACCTCATCGTGGCGATGTACCACGACCAGGGCCACGGCCCGGTGAAGATCCTCGGCATCGAGGCCGGCGTGAACATCACCGTGGGACTGCCCGTCATCCGCACGTCCGTGGACCACGGAACCGCCTTCGACATCGCCGGAAAGGGCCTCGCCGAGGTCGGTAGCATGATCGAGGCGCTGCGGCAGGCCGCCCAGATGTCTCCCAGCCCGGCCGTCTGACCCCGGGGCGTTGAACGACAAGCCGAGAAGGAGGAGCGTTGTCCAGTAACTCTGAGCGTCGGCGCGCCGAGATCGTGCGTCTGGCCACGACCAGTGGTCTGGCCAGCGTCGAGGAGCTGTCCTCGACGTTCGACGTGACGTCCTCGACCATCCGGCGTGACCTCGCCCGGCTGACCGCGCAGGGGCTGCTGGCCCGCACGTACGGCGGTGCGATGGCCGTCGTCGCGCACCCCGAGGACTCGTTGCGCCAGCGCGTCGGTGACGCCTTCGAGGCCAAGCGCGGAATCGCCCGGTGGGCGGCCCAGCAGATCGGAGCCGGGGAGTCCGTGTTGCTCGACGCCGGCTCGACCGTCGCGGCGCTGGCTCACGAACTGCGCTCCAGCACCCAGCTCCTGATCGCCACCACGAGCCTGACGGTGCTGAAAGAGCTCGACGACGTCGAGGGCCTCCATGTGGAGTGTCTCGGCGGCAGGCTGCGCCACCTCAGCCAGGGATTCGTCGGCCCCGTCACCGAGACCGCCCTGGAGCGGATGTCGTTCGACCGCGTCTTTCTCGGGGCTGACGGAGTCACCGCCGACCGCGGGATCTGCGAGGCCGACCTCCAGCAGACCCGGCTCAAGGAGCTCATGGCGCGCAGTTCCCATAGGACCTACGTCCTGGCGCATGCGGCCAAGCTCGGGCGACGTCCGTTCCACGCCTGGGTCCGGCTCCCCCGGCCCTGGACGCTGGTGACCGACGCCGGAGCCTCGGAGGACGCGCTGGCCCCGTTCTCGGCTGAGGGAGTCGAGGTGGTCGTGGTCGACGCCGAAGGACAGATCAGCAAGCCGAAGCCGGCCGCGGGTCAGCCGATCGCCCCATAACGCGGGTGCCCGAGGTGACCCGCTCCGGCCTTGGTGCAGCGGGGTCCGCGGTCAGACGAGCGGGACGCCCGTGTGCCTCTCCAAGGCGCGAATGAGGCGATCTTGGAAATCTTCGTCCTGCGACGCGGGGTGTGGCGTCTGCACCTGCCGGTGATGCCAGTAGCCGCCGGTGCCCGGGCGCACGTCATGGTGAGTGGCGAGCCACACTTGTGTCTGGTGTCCGGCTGCCAGGTCATCCGGTGCGCCGGCGCCGCCCATGCGTGTGGGGACCCATCCGGGGTCGACCGCATGGCTCGAGGTTCCCTCCCACCGCGACGCGACCGCCAGCGCGAGCGTGGTGACCCACAGCTTGCTGTCGCTGTAGGAAGCGGTGCCGGTGGCCAGCCGTCGCAGGTCGGTGGAACCGCTTCGGTGCATGGAGCTGCTGAGGTAGATGAGCGTCTGCGATTCTCTGTATTTACCTGAGCATTTCGGGCAAGTCGGGCGGGCGTGGCCGTGGCGGGCCGTTTGCGTACTGTCCCAGGGGGAGTACGGGGGTGGCCGCGACGCGGTGGAAGCCGGTCCGGTGGTGAGGATCGCGTACAAGCCCTGTGCGTCCCGCTGGTGGGTGGGCCGCCTGGGGTGCTTGGCCCGCCGGACGCTGTCCCGCCCCGGGCGTGCCGGGGACGGGGGCGGGCACCGTACGCCGGTCGGGCACACGGCTGGATGTCATGGATTTGTCTGAGGTGCGGGTGGGTCGTTTCGGGGTGGGCCGGTTCTTGGACCGGTTGCGAGCCTCTGGGCGGGGGTGCGGGTCGGTTCGGGTGCGACGGGCGCGGCGGGCGGCCCGGGTGGGCCTGCGGGGCCGGCGGGCGCGGGCCACGTTGCCCTCCACCACCGTGCGGATGCTGCGGGCGCCGGTGGTGCGGTCGGTGCGGGTGGCGTGCTGGCCGAGCAGGCCGCGGGCGAGGATGCGTTCGGCCGCTGCCCAGTCTCGACCACAGGACAGGCCGCAGGCCGGACAGTACGCCCACGCCCAGCCTTTCTCGGTGAGCCGGTCGGGAGCCGGGCAATGCTGGAGGATGGAGGTGCCCTGGCCGCAGCGGGAGCAGTACCGGGAGGTGCCGCGGGCCGGGACGGTGACCACGGCAATCGCGCTCTTGGCCGCCAGATGCCGGATCGCCTCCACGACCTGCCCGCGCACCTGCCCCGACAGGCGCGCGTTCGCGCGTCCCCGGCGCCCGCGCGCTTCCAGAGTGGCCAGGTCTTCCAGATAGATCACCGTCGCCCGGGCGGCGAGGGCTTGGTCGAGGGCCCAGCGGGCCGCCGACCAGGCCAGCGCCTTGTTCAGATGCCGGATCTTCGCGCACACCCGCTCGTGCTCCACCGCGATGACCTCATACGCCGTGGCCAGTGCGGCGAAGCGCGGGTCGGCGGGCGTGATGCCCGCCAGCAGCCTTTCCAGGTGGGTCTTCTTGGCGGCCAGGTGCTCGCGCTCGGCCCGCAGCCGGTGCAGCTTGGCCGACACGCCGCTGGCGTCGTAGGCCAGCGGCCGCCCATCCGAGACGACCCGCCCCTCGCCCGTCAGATGTCCGATCGTGCCGGTGAGCAGGGTATTCAGCCCCCAGTCGAAGCCGCACCCGGCCACGTGGCCGGTGGCGGGCGCGACGCCGATCGGGATCTGGAACGGCAGATCGACCCGCACCCGGCCCCTCTTCACGCGCAGAGTGGGCGAGCACAGTTTCGCCTCCGGCGGCACGGTCGGTGGCAGGACGATGGGCAGCAGGTGCCAGGCCCAGTCCCTGGCGGAGGCGGGGCAGGCGGTCAGGGGCAGCTTCACCCGCAGGCGGGCGCTGCGGGTGCCGGTGCGCTCCAGAGCGGCCAGTTGCCGGTCGGCCGCGGCCAGCACGATCTGCGCCGCACACGCGGGAGGCTCCTCCAGCTCGGTCAGATCGTCCGGCAGTACGCCGTCGTGGGCGTCGCGGTAGGCGCGGATCTGCCGCGTGCGGTTGCGGATCTCCGTCGCGCCCACCCCGCCCGGCAACACCGCCCGCAACGCCGCCCATTCGGCATCGGTGCGCTTGCCCGCCTCGCGCGGCCAGGCCGCCACGATCGCCGCCACCACCGCGCGACGGTGCAGCGCCAGCCGCAACAGACGCGCCGCCTGCTCTTGGGCGCACCGCAGCACCCGATCACACACCTGCACGCCCGAAGCCGGGCCCACACTCCAGCCCAGCCTGCGCAGAGCCATCCAGCCCTTGGCCGGCAACGCCCGCCCGTCCAGCCCCACCCCAAAGGCCAGCGCATCCAGATCCGCCGCACTCCACCGGGCGGCCACGATATCGGCGCTCAGGTCCCCCGCCAGGCCGGTCAGCCAGGCCACCCGCTGCACCAGCAGCGCCTGCGCAACGACCTCGCCGGTCTTGTCCACGATGGCGCCATAGGCGGTACAGGTCGCGGTCGCGGTGAGCTTACTCATTCATCCACCGCCCCCCGGTTGCCGGGGCAGGGCCAAAAGCTGACGAGAAGCGATCGGGCGCCATCTCCGCCGTGCTTGACGACCGGCACGCCCGCAATGCTGGCACCCCCGCCCCGGCTCCGAGTTTTACTGTCAGTGACCGTTAGACTACCAACATTTGGCCATGTCGGGTAGAACATATGAACGACATGACGCCCGCCTCACTCCGACCCGCCTGGCCAGAACCGGCCACCACCCGTCACGCCACCAGGGCCTGAAGGCTCGGGCGGCGTCGCGAGACAACCAGATCGCCAGACGCCTCACCTACGCCTACAGCCGGGCAGGATGATCCAACCCGGGGGTCGGCCGTCGCCGCCAACCCGAAGAGCGCCACTACGAGATCAGAGCAGACGCTGAGGTTTCCATAGCGAACATGAGGAGCAGCCCATACCCTGCCCGGTTTGTCCATCAGGACCGTCAAGCATGTACGGCGCGACGGTGTTGACGATGCTCGCTTCGGGAGAGGGCATGGTGCCGGCGTTGTGGATGACGGCGTCGAAGCGGCCGAACCTGCGGGCTTGCCGGGCAACGTCGTGGATCTCGTTCAGCTCGGCGAGATCGCCGATGACGACGTCTTTCCACCGGGCGGTGTCGTCCGCGCCGGTGAGACGGGCCTGGTTGCGGACGTGGATGACCACGTCGTGCCCGCCGTCGGCCAGCGCGTTCGCCGTATCGTGCCCGAGCCCGGTGGATGCCCCGGTTACCAGGATCAGTGCCATGTCAGTCCTCTCGCGCCTGTGTGGCAGGCGCGGTCACGCGCTGCCGGCTCCCGAACCCCTGGGTGGCTGCCCAGCCGGCCAGGAGGGCGAACCTGTCAGCGGACGGTGAGCCCTCTTCGACCGGATCCTCGCGCTCCTCCACGCGGACGTCTCCGGCGGTGTGCATCACCACTTGCCGCATGACCGTTCTCCTTGCTGTTTCTCGCATCGACACTCGCGCAGGCCGACAACGACTTCGTCAATGGCGCGCCATCCGCACCTTTCGCGATCCATCGAACCCGGTGAACGCGCTCACTGGCAGGGGCTGACAGCACCCCCCAGCCGGACCATCCGTTCCCGGCCGAACGGCGTCCTGTCCCGGCCCGGCATCTGACCGCCGCCGTCACCAGACGGGTACGTCCTAAGTCGTCCAGGGCGTCACGGGGATGTGCCGCAGGTCGGCGGACATTTTGGCGGCCGTCTCGGCCAGCGCGGGCAGGACGTCGCGGAGCAGGTCGGCGCGGGTGGCCCGGCTTGCGTGGGTGGCGACGTTGACGGCCGCGACCACCCGCCCGTCCCGGCCCCGGACCGGCACCGCGATGGACCGGACCCCCTCCTCCAGCTCCTGGTCGACCAGCGCGTAGCCGTCCTCGGCGGCCTGCCGGACGGCGGCCCGCAGCCGGTCGGGCGCCGTGATGGTGTGGCGGGTCAGCGGCTCGGGCGCGATGGCGGCCACCCGTTCTTCGGGCTGGTCGGCCAGGAGCACCCGGCCCATCGAGGTGGCGTACGCGGGGAAGCGGGTGCCGACCGTGATGTTGACGGTCATGATGCTCACGGTGGGCACGCGGGCCACGTACAGGACGTCGTCGCCCGACAGCACCCCGACCGAGGCGGACTCGTGGACGCGGGCCACCAGGTCGGCCAGGTGCGGCTGGACGACCTCGCCGAACGTGCGCTCGGACAGGGCGGCGTAGCCCAGCTCCATCGCCTTGGGGAGCACGGCGAAGCGGGAGTCGTCGCAGGCCACGTAACCCAGCCGGGCCAGCACCTGCAACGATCGCCGCACGGTGGCGCGCGGGAGCCCGGTGGTCTTGGCGGCGTCGGCCAGGCTCAGCCCGCCGCAGGCCGAGCCGAGCGCCACCAGCACGGCCAGGCCGCGAGCCAGCGACTGCAGGTATCCCGCGCCCAACTCCTCCTTCGCGGCGCGAGAAGGGTCCGCGGGGGCGGGTGCCAGAGGGGGCCGGGGCGCCGGCTCGGTCAGGGCCGCCTCCATGGCCGCGACCGTCTCGCGCAGCCGGGGCAGCGCGTAGTCGCGCAGGCTGGCGGCGGTGTGCCGGCTGGTGTGGCTGACGACGCTCACCGCGCAGACCGCCTCCCCCCGCGGGTCGCGTACGGGCACCGCGACCGCGACCAGGCCCGGCTCGATGAGCTGGTCGTCCTCGGCCCACGGCGCGGCGGGGTCGCGCAGGGCCAGGCCCGCCGCGCAGCGGTCGGCGGGCAGCAGGTCGCCGACCCGGAAGGCCACCGACATGGTGCGCCTGCGGGTGAACTGGCCGATGAAGCGCACCCCGTCGCCGTCCGGGACGGCCAGCGACACGGACTCGTCCAGCTCCGCCGCGAGCCGCTCGGCCGGCGGCGCGAGGGGGTCGCGCAGGCCACCGCAGGCGAGGTACGCCTCGCCCAGCTCCATCAGGCGCGGCGCGGGCAGCAGGTCACGCCCCTCCGCGCGGACGTAGCCGAGGTGGACCAGCGTGGCCAGCACGCGGTCGACCGTGGACCTGGCCAGGCCGGTGGCGCGTACGAGGTCGGTGGCGCGCACCCGCATGGGGCGCGAGCGCCCGGCGGCATCCGCCGTCAGCGCCCGAAGCACGGCCAGGCCGCGTTCGAGGGTCCCCGCAGGCTCCATCGGCCCTCCTTTGACACGGGCGCGGTCACGTACGCATACTCGACATCACAATAGTGAACTAAAGTTCACTATGCGAACACTCCCGATGAATGGAGCGTCGTGCGGAGAGACAAAGTGGTCGCGACCGCGGAGGAGGCGCTGGCCGGCGTGTCGGACGGCGCGTCGTTCGCGGTCGGCGGCTTCGGGCTCAGCGGCATCCCCAACGTCCTGATCCAGGCCCTCTACACCACCGGCGTGACGGGGATCGGCGTGGTGTCGAACAACTGCGGGGTGGACGGCGGCGGCCTCGGCATCCTGCTGGCGGCCGGCCGCATCGCCCGCGTGACGGCCTCCTACATCGGCGACAACAAGGAGTTCGCCCGCCAGTACCTCGCCGGGGAGCTGGAGGTGGAGCTGACCCCGCAGGGCAGCCTGGCCGAGCGGCTGCGGGCGGGCGGCGCCGGCATCCCCGCCTTCTACACCCCCGCCGGGGTCGGCACGCCGATCGCCGACGGCGGCCTGCCCTTGCGCCACAACCCGGACGGGTCGATCGCGGTGGCCTCGCCGCCGAAGGAGGTCCGCGAGTTCGACGGCCGCTCCTACGTGCTGGAGCGCAGCATCACCACCGACTTCGCGCTGGTGCGGGCCGCCAAGGGTGACCGCTTCGGCAACCTGGTCTTCAACAAGGCCGCCCGCAACTTCAACCCCCTCGCCGCGATGGCCGGGCGGGTCACGGTCGCCGAGGTCGAGGAGCTGACCGAGCTGGAGCCGGACGAGGTGCACCTGCCCGGTGTGTTCGTCCAGCGCGTCCTGGTCCTGACCCCCGAGCAGGCGACCGACAAGAGCATCGAGAAGAGGACCACCTCGTGAGCTGGACCAGGGACGAGATGGTCGCGCGGGCGGCGGCCGAGCTGCGCGACGGCGACTACGTCAACCTCGGCATCGGGCTGCCCACCCGCATCCCGTCGTTCCTGCCGCCCGACGTGGACGTGATCCTGCACTCCGAGAACGGCATCCTCGGCGTCGGCCCCTACCCCGCCCCCGACGCGCTGGACCCCGACCTGATCAACGCCGGCAAGGAGACCGTGACCGTGCTCCCGGGCGCGTCGTTCTTCGACTCCTCGCTGTCGTTCGGGATGATCCGGGGCGGCCACATCGACGTGGCGGTGCTGGGCGCGATGCAGGTCTCGGCACGGGGCGACCTGGCCAACTGGATGGTGCCCGGGAAGCTGGTCAAGGGCATGGGCGGGGCGATGGACCTGGTCCACGGCGCGGGCCGGGTCATCGTGATCATGGATCACACCGCCAAGGACGGCACGCCGAAGATCGTCAAGGAGTGCTCGCTGCCCCTCACGGGGAAGGAGTGCGTGCACCGGATCATCACCGACCTCGGCGTCCTCGACGTCACCGGGGACGGGCTGAGGCTGGTCGAGACCGCGCCCGGGGTGAGCGTGGCCGACCTGCGCGACCGCACGGAAGCGGAGGTAGCCGTATGAACACCGTCTACATCGTGGACGCCGTCCGCACTCCCTTCGGCCGCCACGGCGGGGCGCTGGCCGGCATCCGCCCCGACGACCTGGCCGCCCACGTCGTCAGGGCCGTCGCCGAGCGCAACGGCGTGGCGGCCCCCGACGAGGTGATCCTCGGCAACGCCAACGGCGCCGGCGAGGAGAACCGCAACGTCGCCCGCATGGCCGCGCTGCTCGCCGGCCTGCCCGTGACCACTCCGGGCGTGACCGTGAACCGGCTGTGCGGGTCCGGCATGGAGGCCGTCATCCAGGCGTACCGCATGATCGCCCTCGGCGACGCCTCCACCGTGATCGCCGGCGGTGTGGAGTCGATGACCCGCGCGCCGTGGGTGCTGCCCAAGCCGGACCGGGCGTTCCCGGCCGGCGGGCAGGAGCTGGTCTCCACGACGCTCGGCTGGCGGCTGGTCAACCCGAGGATGCCCGCCGAGCACACCGTGCCGCTGGGCGAGGGCGCCGAGCTGATCGCCGACCGGCACGGCATCGCCAGGGCGGAGCAGGACGCCTACGCGCTGGCCAGCCACCAGAAGGCGGCCAAGGCGTCGTTCGAGCGCGAGATCGTCCCCATCGGCGGCCTGACCAGGGACGAGAGCATCCGCGAGGACACCGGCCCCGACCAGCTCGCCCGGCTCAAACCGGTGTTCAGAAAGGACGGCGGCACGGTCACCGCGGGCAACTCCTCCCCGCTCAACGACGGCGCGGCCGCCCTGCTGCTGACCGACGAGGCGGGGCTGCGCGGCCGCGAGCCCCTGGCCAGGATCGTCGCCGGCGCGGCCGGTGCGCTCGAACCCCGCTACTTCGGGCTCGGCCCGGTCGAGGCGTCGCGCAGGGCCCTGGCCAGGGCGGGCAAGGGGTTCGGCGACCTGGCCTCAGCCGAGCTGAACGAGGCGTTCGCCGCGCAGGTGCTCGGCTGCCTGGCCGAGCTGCCCGACCTCGACCCCGCCATCGTCAACCCCGACGGCGGCGCCATCGCCCTGGGCCACCCGCTCGGGGCCTCCGGCGCCCGCATCACCGGCACCCTGGCCCACCGGCTCGCCGCCGCCGGCTCCGGCACCGGGCTCGCGTCCCTCTGTATCGGCGTCGGCCAGGGCCTGGCCGTCGTCCTGGAAAGGTAGCCGCAGATGACCCCGCCCCTCACCCAAGCCGACATCGACCGCGAGATCGCCGAAGTCCACAAGGCCCGCGAAGGCGCGGAGGCCGACCATCCCGATCGCGACTTCGCCCCCTACCGCAGCAGCGTGCTGCGCCACCCCAAGCAGCCGCTCGTCACGCTGAAGGACCCGGAGGCGGCGGAGCTGGCCGGGCCGGTCTTCGGCGTCGCCGACGTCGCGCCGTTCGACGCGGACCTGACCAGGCAGCACGCCGGCGAGCCGCTCGGCGAGCGGATCACCGTCCAGGGGCGGGTCCTGGACCGCGACGGCCGCCCGGTACGCGGCCAGCTCGTGGAGGTCTGGCAGGCCAACGCCTCGGGCCGCTACCTCCACCAGCGTGACGACCATCCCGCGCCGCTCGACCCCAACTTCTCCGGCGTGGGCCGCTGCCTGACCGACGACGAGGGCCGCTACGCCTTCACCACGATCAAGCCCGGCGCGTACCCGTGGCGCAACCATGTCAACGCCTGGCGGCCCGCGCACATCCACTTCTCGGTGTTCGGCACGGCCTTCACGCAGCGGCTGGTGACCCAGATGTACTTCCCGAACGACCCGCTGTTCCGATACGACCCCGTGCTCAACTCCGTCACCGACGAGCGGGCCCGGCAGCGGCTGGTCTCCGCCTACGACCACGACCTGTCCGTGCCGGAGTGGTCGCTGGGCTACCGGTGGGACATCGTGCTGGACGGCCCCGCCGCGACCTGGATGGAGGAGGGCCGATGAACCCCACCCCCTCGCAGACCGTGGGCCCGTTCTACGGCTACGCGCTGCCGATCCCCCGCGGCGGCGACGTCGCCGACGGCGGGATCACCGTCCACGGCCACGTCTACGACGGCGCGGGCGAGCCGGTGCCCGACGCGCTGCTGGAGTTCTGGCAGGCCGACCCGTCCGGCGGCCTCGCGGGCGCGCCGGGCACGCTCCGGCGCGACCAGGTCACCGGCGTGCTGCTGGGCCGGCGCGGGGTCGACTTCACCGGGTTCGGCCGGGTGGCCACCGACGCCGACGGCGGCTGGGCCCTGCGCACGCTCCCGCCCGGCAACGGCTACATCAGCGTCTGCCTGTTCGCCCGCGGCCTGCTCCACCACCTCTACACCCGCATCTACTTCACCCAGGACGCCTTCCTCGGCTCGCTGCCGCCGGAGCGCGGGCGGACGCTGGTGCCCGTGGAGGAGCGTACGGGCGTCTACCGGTTCGACATCCACCTGCAGGGCGACGAGGAGACCGTCTTCCTGGACTTCGGCTGATCTCCTCAGACCAGGCCCACCATGAAGCCCTCGTCGCGGATGCCCAGGTAGATGGCCGGGCGGTACTGCCGCATGGCGTGCTCGATGACCGGGATGTACTTGGGGTTCGAGCCCAGCGGGAGCCGGTAGCCGTTCTTGACCGTGTGGAACTCCCACAGGTGCTCCATGTCCGGGTGGCGCGCGCGGAAGCCCGGGTCGGCCGGGAAGAGGTCGAGGCGGACCATCGTCTTGCGCATGATGTAGTCGGCCAGCTTGACGCGGCGCTGCTGCGTGCGCGAGATGCCCACCCCGGACAGCTCGGCCCACGGGGCCGCCCACGGGCGGCCTTGGGGGTCGTCCCAGCGCACGCCGTGAACGTCGAAGACGAGCTTGCGCGGCCGGCTGAGCTTGCGCCAGGTGATGATCGGCAGCAGCCCGATGAACAGGAAGATCAGCCCGAGGACCAGGACGGCGACCGCGGAGCCCGCGCCGCCCGTCGTCTGCCCGGTGAGCGCCGAGAAGACCGCCATGAGCCCGAGGGCCCCCGCGACGGAGCCGCCGATCAGCGCCTTCACCTTGGCGTCGCCGCCGACGTCGATCACCACGGGAGGCGGCGCGAAGGCGGGCTGCTGCTGCGGGGGGTAGGGGGCGTTGAAGTGCTGCGGTGGCTGCTGCTGGGGGCCGTACATCATGAGACGGCAGGTTAGCCGGGATCGCCCGTTGTGCCGTGACGCTTCGTACATTTGCGAAGCATCCAGAGTCACCCGGACTCGGCGGGGCGGATCTCGGTGAACAGGCGCAGCGTCACCGGCCGCAGCCGCCACCTGGGCCAGCGCAACCGCAGGGGCGAGAACCTGGCCGTGAGGACGATCTTCAGGTACGAGCTCCCGGTCCATCCCACGGGCACCCGCGCGCAGAGCCCCGACACCTCGGCGCGGGCCGCCCGCCCGTCCAGCAGCAGCCGGCTGCTCCCGCGGACCTCGGATCCGCCCTCCAGGCTCACCGACTCCCACAGGAGCTCCGGCGCCCCGGGCAGGGAGAGCCGCAGCGTGAAGCCCGCCAGCGACCCGGCCGGGCTCAGGTAGAAGGAGCCGTCGAAGTCGCCGCTCCCGAGACCGGCCGAGAGCGTCGCCTCGCTGGCGTCCATGGCGATCCGCCAGGCGTTGGGATCGGTATAGGGGATCAAGGGGCTCACCTCGCTGTCCGGTAAGACGCGTCTACACAGACAAGACGTCGTAGCCCCCGCGAATGTGACAATCGGGTCAGCGTCGCGCGGGCACGGTCGCGTCGAGCCGGAAGCGGTGATCCCGGGAGGCGGTCGTGAGGCGGCCGCCCCGGGCGGCGAGGCGGGCGGTGAGGTTGGCGACGCCCTGGCCGGGCTCGGCGGGGCGGCCGGTGACGCCGTCGTTGTCCATGCGCAGCCGTACGAGGTCGTCGCCGGTGGTCAGGGCGATCGTCACGTGGCGGGCCTCGCTGTGCCGCAGCACGTTGGTGGCCGCCTCGCGGACCACGACGGCGAGCAGGGCGTCGACGCCGGCGGGCAGGGATGCGGGATCGGGGTCGATCTCCACGGTCGCGCCGGTCGCCTCGAGGACCTCGCGGGCCGAGGCCAGCTCGGCGCGCAGGCTGAGCCCGGGTTCGCCGTCCCCGGGGATGGCGCGCAGGTCGGCCAGCGCGGTGCGGGCCACGGTGACGATGCCGGCCAGCTCGGCCTCGGCGCGGGCGGGGTCGCGGGCGGCCAGCTCGGCCTTGACGGTGATCGCGGACAGGCCGTACCCGATCAGGTCGTGGACGTCCTGGTCGATCCTGCGCCGCTCCCGGGCCGCGGCCAGCCCGGCGAGCGCCAGCCGCGACTCGCGTACCTGGTAGACCAGCCGCGTCACGGCGGTCAGCCCGTAGAACATCGCCGACAGGCCGACCACCTCCACCAGGGCCGCCGGGACGCCCGCGGCCGAGCCGGACCGGGCCAGCAGCACCGCGGGCACGCTCGCCACCACCGCCGCGTACAGCGCCCACGCCAGGCGCGGCGCGGGGATCACGATCAGCAGGGCGGCGGCGGCCCAGCCGACGAGCTGGTAGTAGGGACGGTCCGGTTCGAGCAGCGGCAGCCACGCGAGCAGCAGTTGCGCGGGCAGCGTCCAGGCGGCGTGCCTCGGCCGGACGCCGGGAGGCCGTGGCAGCGCGTGGTACGCCTGCAGCGCGACCACCGCGATGACCGCGGCCCAGTACGCCACCCGCAGTCCGGCCGGCACCGGCGCGCGGGCGATGACGATGATCGCGGCGACGGGGACCCACAGGTAGACCACCGTCAGGATGGGCAGCGCGAGCCGCGGGGTCAGGTCGCCGGGCGGCGGGATCGGCGGCGGTTCGGGGCGCTGCCTGACCTGCCGCGCGGCCCGCCGGGTCAGCGGCGGGATCTCCCCGGCCCGCCCGGCGGCGGCCAGCTCGATGACGCGGGACAGCGTGGACCCGAGCACCGCGTCCAGGTCGTGGCCGGCCCGCTCGCGCTCCTCGGCCACCGAGCGCGCGGCCAGCTCGGCCCGGGTGGCGTGGAGCTCGTCGCGCAGGTCGCTGAGCCGCGTGAGGGCGAACACGACCAGCCCCTGCGTGGCCGTGTTGCCCACCGCGTTGACCCAGACGTAGGCGTCGGCGCCGAGGTTCACGGCGCCCGCGGCGGCCGTCACGCCGCCGAAGAGCACCCACCGCAGCGGCCCGCGGGCGACCAGGAGGACGGAGGCGGCGAAGAACGCCGACGGCCCGCCGAACGGCACCGGCCCCATCCAGGCGAACAGCGCTGCCTGACCGGCCACCAGCCACCAGCCCCGCAGCCGCCGGGTCCGCGGGAGCGAGCACAGCAGTTGCAGAGCGAGGGAGAGCAGCGCCGGCACGCCCGGCAGTCCTGCGGCCGGGGGGATCACCAGGAGGAGGAGCACGACCAGGATGATGAGCGTGGACACTCGATCCCCACCGCGAGACGACCTTCACCGTTTCGCGGCCAAGCATCCCACAGCGCGGGTCCGGGTCCCGGGCGGGGATCAGCCGAACACACCCCCGACCATGTGGTATGCGTACGCGACGGCCATGAAGCCCGCAGAGACGAGCGCGAAGGCCGTGTAGGAGATCCGCCCGGCCGGGCCCCACCAGCCCTTCCACCAGGCGCCCGCCGAGCAGGCCAGGACCCCGCCGCTGAGCACGAACGCCGTGGACGAGGCGATCAGGGCGGCCGTGAGCAGCGGGGACCCGAGGAAGATGGCGTCGGTCGGCGCGATGACGATCGTGACGGCGAGGCCGTACGCGAAGACCAGGACGAGCACGCCGGTCAGCCAGGCGAGCCACCACGCGGCCCGGTGCCGGGCGGGCCTGCCCCGGAGCCTGCGGACGAGCGCCGCGACCGGCATCCCGAGCCCGGCGAGCACGAACGCGGCCAGGCCCGCATACACCAGCCACACGTGCAGGCCGGCGGCCGAGCGTTCGAACGTGGCCGCCTCCTCCTGGTGGCCGCCCGCGAGCAGGCCGTGGCCGTCGAAGGCGATGCGCTCCTGTCCGCCCCGCTCGGCGAACAGCCCCGGCCCGACGAGCTGCCACGTCTGCACGGGTCTGGCGGGGTCGCGGGACAGGCCCGTCGTGGTGATCGTCCCGTCCCCCGCCGCCTCCACGCTCACGTTGCTGAACAGCGCGCCGAACCTCAGCAGGTCGCCGCGGATCCGGGTCGAGGTGTACGTCCCCGCGTACGCCGAGGTGTCCCCGCGCACCGGCCGCGGCTGCTCCGGCCTGCCGGGGAAGTAGCGGTCGACGATCCGGTCGACCAGCTCGGCGGCGGCGGCCGCGGAGTCCTCGCCGTTGTAGACGGCGTACACGCCGGTCCTCTGGTCGGGCAGCAGGGCCAGGACGTGGTGGAAGCCGTTGATGTCGCCGCCCTTGGAGAAGATCCGGCGCCCGTTCCTGGACGTCTCCTCCAGGCCGTACCCCATGCCGGGGAGCCGGTCGTCCTGCGTGTAGTGGCGGGTCATCATGGTCGTGCCGACGTTCCTGCCCAGGCGGGGGTCGTCGCCCAGCAGCGCGATCATCAGCCGACCCATGTCGGCCGCGGTGGTGACGGGCCCGGCCCCGGAGGCGGGCGACCCGTAGTAGCGCTTGTACGGAACGTCCCCGTTGTATCCCCGGGCCAGGGTGCCGAGCAGGGCGGCGGGCAGCGGCGCCTTGAACGACGTCCCCTCCATGCCCAGCGGCCCGAGGATGCGCGAGCGCACGTACTCGGAAAACGGCCGGCCCGAGGCCACCTCGACCAGGTAGCCCGCGAGGTTGTAGGCGTAGTTGTCGTAGGCGAGGACGGTCCCCGGCGGGCGCACCCGCTCCGGCCGGCCGTTCTTGACGACCTCGGCCAGGGGCTCGGCGGCGCCGGGGTCCTCCCAGGACGAGCCGAGCACGCTGTCCGCGAAGCCGGCCGTATGGGTCAGCAGGTGCTCCAGGGTGACCGGCCGCCCGGGGAAGGTGTTCTCGATCTTGAAGGTCCTCAGGTACGTGTTGACGTCGGCGCGCAGGTCGAGCTTGCCCTCCTGGACGAGCTGGAGCGCGGCGATCGCGGTGAACGTCTTGGCCGTCGAGGCGGTGAAGAACCCCGTGCGGGCCGCGTCCACCGGAACGCGCCCGGCCAGGTCGGCGTAGCCGTACCCGCGGGAGAAGATCTGCCGGCCGCCCGACACCACCGTGACCGCCGCGCCGGGGATCCCGTGCGCGGCGAGCTGGGCGGGCACCACCTGGCCGACCAGCGTTCCGACGTCCTCCAGGTCGGTGGAGGCGGCGGCGGCCCCGCCGGACAGGCCGCACACCAGCAGCCCGGTCGTCAGTGCGGTCGTCAGTACGGTCGCCAGGCCGAGGAACAGGGCTTTCTGCATGCCTCCCAAGATCGCGAACCCGGCCGGTCCCGGACCAGTGCCAGGCACCTCGATCCGGCAGGTGAAACGCACGAACCGGACATCGGAAATATCATGGTCCCCAAGCTTCGGGGGGGGAGTCGAGAGTGATCCGGGTGCTGCTGGCCGAGGACCTGCATCTCATCCGCGGGGCGCTCGCCTCGCTCCTGCGCCTGGAGCCCGACATCGAGGTCGTCGCCGAGGCGGCGGACGGGGACGCGGTGCTGCCCGCGGCGCTGGCGCACCGGCCCGACGTGGCCGTGCTGGACGTGCAGATGCCCGGCATCGACGGCATCGAGGCCGCCGCCGCGCTCCGCGAACGGGTCCCCGGCTGCCGCGTGCTCGTCCTCACCCAACTGGGCCGCCCGGAGGTGCTGCGCAGGGCGCTGGCGACCGGCGTCCAGGGGTTCATGCTGAAGGACGCGCCGCCCGCCGACCTCGCCGCGGCCGTGCGCCGCGTCCACGCGGGCGAGACGGTGGTCGACCCCGCCCTCGCCGCGGCCACCATCGCGGCCAGGGCGAACCCGCTGTCACCGCGCGAGGTGGACGTGCTGCGCCGGGCCGCCGGCGGCGACGACCTCCCGGAGATCGCCGCCGCGCTCCACCTGACCAGGGGCACGGTACGCAACTACCTGGGGGCGATCGTCACCAAGCTCGACGCCCGCAACCGGCTGGACGCGGTCCGCATCGCCACCGAGGCCGGCTGGCTCTGACCCGCCGTCAGGCGCGCTCGCTCCGGGCCATCCGGTAGAGCCCGTACGCGGCCTCGATCGCGCCGAGCACCATCATGACCACGCCGATCTTCGACGGGGTGAACACGACGATCTCGACGTCGAGCCCGAACAGCCACAGCGCGAGCCCGATGACGAAGACCGCCAGTCCGGTGAGGAACGTCTTGCGGGCAGGAGCCATGGGGACCTCTTTCGATCAGGACCGTTTCCAGCAACGCTAGCGACGGCCCGGGTCTCCAGGCTTCCTGCCCGCTGAGGAGATCGGCGTACATCCTTCGGGTGACGCCACGGGACCTCGTGATCGTCACGCGGGAACGCCGGTGGCCCCCTTGGGCGGCGCGATGAGGCCGTACATGACCAGGGCGCAGAGCGCGATCGCGATCACCGACCAGAGCGGGAAGGCCACCATGAAGGCGAAGTGGCCGATCATCGCCAGCCCGGCCAGGACGACCCCGGTCCACCGGGCCCAGGTCTGCCCGGCCAGCACGCCGAGCCCCACCGCGAACATCAGGACGCCGATCGCCAGCCAGATCACGCCCCAGGCGGTGTAGTTCCACACCAGGAGGCGGCCTCCGGGCGTGACGAAGAAGTACGTCTTGAACAGGGCTATGACGCCCTCGATGATGTTGAAGATACCCAGCACCATCGAGAGGGTGCCGGCGAATCCGAGCCAGCCCGAGTAACCACCACGGTGGAATGCGAACGGTGACGTTGACGTCGCCATGATCGTCTCCTTCCCGGCGAGTTGATACTCCGGGTCGCCGTCTGCATCCATGCCCGAGATGTCTAAAGGCAAAATCCCGCCGGGCAAAGCTATGTCCTCGCATCGGTAAAGTACGCCGCCATTTAGCCACCGACTTTTCCCAATTTTTCCGGAAAATGGGGATTTGCTTGGCCGACTGCACCCGCGCGGAAACGACAAAGTGCGAGGGGTACCTTCACCGAATAATCTGGGAGTGGAAGCTCGGGCACCGGAGGCGCGGTGATCCGAGCACCGGAGCCGTTGGAGCATTCATGACCACAACCGCACCGAACGTTTCGTGCCACCTGCCCGCGGAGCTCAACAGCTTCATCGGCAGGCGGCACGAAATCGCCGAGGTCAAGCGGCTGCTGTCCGATGCCAGGCTGGTGACCCTGATCGGCGTCGGTGGCGTCGGCAAGACCCGCCTCGCCATGCGGGTCGGCTTCGACCTGCGGCGCAGCTACCCCGACGGCGTGTGGCTGGTCGAGCTCGCGGGGCTGGAGAGCCCCGAATTGCTGGTGCAGACGGTGATGGAATGCCTGGAAATCCAGGACCGTTCGGTGCGGCCCTCCATAGAGGTGCTCACGGATCATCTGCGTGACAAGAGAATGCTCCTCATCCTGGACAACTGCGAGCACCTGCTGGACGAATGCGCCGCGGTGGCCGAAACGCTCATGCGCGCCGCCCCCGGTCTGCGGATCCTGGCCACGAGCCGGCAGATGCTCGGCGTCGTGGGCGAGCAGATGATGCCTGTCCCGCCGATGCCCATGCCGGATTTCGACGGTTCGCGGTCGTCCACGGATTCGCTGAAACAGTTCGACGCGGTCCGGCTGTTCGCCGACCGGTCCCAGTCCGTGCTGCCGGGGTTCGAGGTCACCGACGACAACCAGGACAGCGTGGCGCGGATCGTACGGCGGCTGGACGGCATCCCGCTGGCGATCGAGCTGGCGGCCGTCCGGCTGCGGGCGATCTCCGTGGAGCAGCTGCTGGCCCGGCTGGACGACCGGTTCCGGCTGCTCACGATGGGGGCGCGCACCGCGATGCCCCGCCAGCAGACGCTGCGGGCGCTGATCGACTGGAGCTACGGCCTCTGCACCGAGCAGGAGCGGCTGCTCTGGGCCCGGCTGTCGGTGTTCTCCGGCGGTCTGGACCTGGAGGCGGCCGAGCACGTGTGCGCCGGCGACGGCATCGAGCCGGACGAGGTCGTCGATCTGGTGGTCGGCCTGGTGGGCAAGTCGGTGCTGGCCCGCGAGGGCGACCAGACCACGGTGCGCTACCGGCTGCTGGAGACGATCCGCCAGTACGGCCGCGACCGGCTGCGCGAGTCGGGCGACGAGGCGGCGCTGCGGGCGCGGCACCGCGAATGGTTCGCGGACCTCGCGAGCCGCGGGCAGCGGGAGTGGTTCGGCCCCGACCAGGTGGCCTGGTTCAACCGCCTGCGCGCCGAGCACGGCAACTTCCGCAGCGCCCTCGACTACTGCCTCACGACGCCGGGCGAGGCGGTGCGCGGCCTGGCCATCGCCACGGCGCTGCGGTTCTACTGGATCGCGACCGGGTCGCTGCGGGAGCCCCGCGACTGGCTCGACCGCCTGCTCGCGACGGGCGACGCAGCGGCCTCTCCGGCGGGTCCGGCGGCAGGTCCGGCGGCGGATGACGCGGCGGCGACCGGGCGCGCCAACGCGCTGTGCGTCAACGCGCGGCTGGCGGTGCTGCAGAGCGACTTCGCGCTGGCGGCGGACATGCTCGAGGAGGCCCGCGAGCTGGCGAAGCGGCTCGACGGCGCGGCGATCCCCGCCGAGATCTCCTACGTCTCCGGCCTGGCGACCCTGCTCCAGCGCGACATCACCGGCGCGGCGGCCCTGCTGGAGGAGGCGGTGGCGGGCTACCGCGAGGCGGACGCCCCGATGGGGGTGGTGAACACGCTGCTGTACCTGGCCACCGCCCACTCGCTCCTCGGCCATCCCGACGAGGCGGTCACGCGTTTCAAGGAGGGCCTGGAGGCCTGCGAGGCCCGCGCGGACCACTGGTTCAGGTCGTACACGCTGTGGGTGTACGGGATCGAGGTGTGGCGGGAGGGCGACGTGTCCAGGGCGGTCGAGATGGAGCGCGAGGCCATCCGGCTCAAGCGGCCCTTCGACGACCGGCTGGGCACCGCCCTGTGCATCGAGGCGCTGGCGTGGATGGCCGCCCACGGCACGCCCGAGCGCGCCGCCGTGCTGTTCGGGGCCTCGCAGGAGCGCTGGCGCTCGTTCGGCGCTCCCCCGTTCGGCTACCTGTCCGGCCACCACGACGCCTCCGAGGCGCTGGCGCGCGAGCGCCTCGGAGAGGAGCAGTTCGAGGCCGCCTTCCGCAGAGGCACCGAGCTCACCCCGGCCGACGCGCTCGCGTACGCGATGTGCGAGAGCGTGAAACCGGCCAAGCCCGCGGCGGCGGCCCAGCCCTCGCCGCTCACCCGGAGGGAGATGGAGATCGCCCGGCTCGTCGCCCAGGGCATGACCAACAAGGCCATCGCCTCCGCGCTCGTGATCGCCCAGCGCACGGCCGAGGGACACGTCGAGCACATCCTGACCAAGCTCGGGTTCAACTCGCGCTCCCAGATCGCGGCCTGGGTCGGCGAGCAGGGCCTGCTTCCCGGGGGCGCCCCATGAGGTCCGGCGCCGGCGTTCTGACCGACAAGTCCACCTTCGTCGGGCGGGCCCAGGAGCTGTCCACGGTGCGGAAGCTGCTGGGCAGGTCCCGGCTGCTCACCTTGACGGGCGCGGGCGGCGTCGGCAAGACCCGGCTGGCGCTCAGGGCCGCGGAGCTGCTGCGGGACACCTACCAGGACGGGGTCGAGGTGGTCGAGCTGGCCACTTTGGAGACGGGCGACCTGCTGGAGTCGGAGGTCGCCATGGCGCTGGGGTTGCGTGACGTGCGCCGCGACCCCATGGGCGTGCTGGTGGACTACCTGTCCCGCAAGCGGATGCTGCTGGTCCTGGACAACTGCGAGCATCTGAGCGCGGTCTGCGCCCGGTTCGTGGACCGGCTGCTGCGCTCCGCGCCCCGGCTGCAGGTCCTGGCGACCAGCAGGCAGACGCTGCGGGTCTCCGGCGAGCAGGTGCTGACGGTCGCTCCGCTGTCCACTCCCGAGCCCGGCCCGGGTTGCGGCCACACGGTCAGGGAGGTCGGCCGCCACGACTCCGTCCGGCTGTTCGTGGCGCGCGCGGCGGGCGCCGTGCCCGGCTTCCGGCTGAACGCGCGCAACGTGGCGCCCGTGGCGGAGCTGGTCCGGCGCCTGGAGGGCATCCCGCTGGCGATCGAGCTGGCGGCGGTCCGGCTGCGTTCCATGCCGCTCGAACGCCTGGCGCGGGAGCTGGAGGAGCGCTTCGACGTGCTGGTCGCGAAGACGCCCACCGCCCTGCCCCGCCACCAGACGATGCGCGCGACCATGGACTGGAGCTTCCGCCTCTGCTCGGCCGGGGAGCGGCGGCTGTGGGCGCGGCTGGGGCTGTTCCCCTCCGGGGCCGACCTGGAGACCGCCGAGGCGGTGTGCTCCGGCGACGGCATCGACCGGATCGACGTGCTCGACCACCTGACCGGGCTGGTGGACAAGTCGGTCCTGATCAGGGAGGGCTCCAGATACCGCATGCCGGAGGCCCTGCGTGCGTACGGCTGCGAGCAGCTGCCGCCTCCCGAGGAGCGGCGGCTGCGCCGGCGTTACGCCGAGCACTACCGGGACCTGGTGACGGAGCACCGGATCGACCGGATGGTCCCCGAGCAGCTGGACCGCTACCTGCTCCTGCAGCGGGAGCTGCCCAACATCCGCGTCGCCCTGGAGATGTGCCTGGGCGACCCCGCGCTGGCGCCGATGGAGTTGGAGGCCGCGTCGGCGATGTGGTGCTTCTGGCTCCTGGCCGGATCGTTCGTGGAGGGCCGCTACTGGCTGGGACGCGGCCTGGAACTGGTGCCGGAGGGCAGCCGGTGCCGTGCGTTGGCGGTCTGGGCCGACAGCCTGCTCTCCCTGCGCCAGGGTCAGGCCATGACCGCCACGCGGCGGCTGGAGGAATTCATCGCCTTCGCCCGGCGGGAGGGTGACGAGCAGCTCGTGGCGCACGGCATCCGCAGTTCGGGCGTCGCGGCGTTCTACACCGGCGACGCCCGGCGCGGCCTGGCGCTGATCCGGGAGTCCCTCGCCCTCCACGAGGCCATGGGCGACATCGACGGCATCATGTTCAACCTCTACGTCGGGGCCGCGTACGGCTCGACCGAGGATCCCCGCCAGGCGAGCGAGTTCGGCGAGCGGCTCCTGACCCTGTGCGAGAGCCGGCGGGCCCTGGTCTTCCGCGCGTACGCGCAGCTCGCGCTCGGTGTCGCGCACTGGAATCTGGGCGAGCGCGGGCGCGCGGAGGCGTTGCTGACGGCGGCCACCGAGTTCACCGGGCGGATCAACGACCGGTGGTGCCTGACCCAGTGCCTGGAGGTGCTGGCCTGGCTCGCGGGCGCGCGGGACGAGCACGACCGGGCCGCCGCGCTGCTGGGGGCGGCGCACGCGATGTGGCAGGCGGTGGGGACCTCGCCCGAGTGGATCAGCTACCACGCGGCCTCGCACGAGCGCTGCACGAAGCAGGCCCGCGCGGCGCTGGGCCGGTCGGCGTTCGCGACGGCGTTCCGCCAGGGGTCGCGGCTCGGGCCGCAGCGGGCCGCGGCCTACGCGGTGAGCGGCGCGCCGCGGAAGCGGTCGGGGCGGCGGGGCGTCCGGGGTTCGAAACCGCCCGTCACGACGGGTGCGGGAGGCCGGCGGCGGCCTCGGTCAGGCACGTCTCCAGCCGGGTGACGATGGCCGGCGCCCCGGCCGTGTCGATCCGGCAGCAGTACAGGAAGCGTACGAGGGGCTCCTCGGCGATGGGGCGGGCGACGACGCCGTCCACCGTGTCCGTGAGCGCCAGCGCGGGCAGCACGGCGATGCCGAGCTCGTGGGCGACGAGTTGCAGCACCGTCCTGAAGTCGTCGCCCTCGAAGGCGAGCCGGGGATGGAAGCCCGCGGAGCGGGCCAGCTCCGCGAGGGGGCCGAGATTGGGGCCGGTGACGGGGGTGCCGATCCACACCTCGCCGGCCAGGTCGGCCAGGCTCAGCGACGTGCGCCCGGCCAGGGCGTGGCGGGCGGGGAGCGCGACCATGACCGGGTCGCGGCCGATGAGCGAGCGCCGCAGGCCCGGTGGCGGCGGCAGGGGGAACCAGCTGTAGTCGAAGGTGACCGCGAGGTCGAGGTCGCCGCGGAGCAGCCGCTGGTAGGCGTCCTCGGTCTCGTACTGGCTCAGCGTGACCCGCACACCCGGGCAGGCCCGGCGGAACGCGGCCAGGGCCGGCGGGACGAGGCCGGCCGCAGCCGAGACGAAGGCGCCCAGCCGCACCTCGCCCGACAGCCCGGCGTTCAGGGCCTCCAGCTCCGTCCAGGCCCGGGTCATCGCCGCCCGGACCGCCTCTTCGGCCCGCAGGAGGACGGTGCCGGCGGCGGTGGGGCGTACGGGACGGCGGCCCAGGAGCCGCAGCCCCGCCCGCCGTTCGAGGTCGGCGATCTGCTGGGAGACGGCCCCCTGCGTGTAGCCGAGCTCCTCGGCGGCCGCCGCGAACGAGCCCAGCCGGACGACGGCCTCCAGCGTGGCCAGGAGGCGGGGCTCCAGTTGTCCGGGCACGAGCATTAGCCTACCTAATGCCAGGCTTAGCAGACTTTGCTGGTGCTTATGGTCGGGCTGATGGAGCATGGAGGCACGTCGCCTGAAGAAGGGTTTCCACCATGGACCTCGCCGCCCTCGACGCGCTGGTCGACCGGCTGCCCCGCAGGCGGATCGGCTTCTACCCGACGCCCTTCCACCGCCTGGACAATCTGTCGGCCGCCTACGGGGCCGGCTTCTTCCTCAAGCGGGAGGACCTGGCGGGGCCCGGCACCATCAGCGGAAGCAAGACCCGCCTGGCCGAGTTCATCATCGGCCAGGCCCTGGAGGACGGCGTCACGCACCTCATCACGCAAGGCGTCTACCTGACGAACTCCGGCATGCAGTTCGCCGCAGCCTGCCGGGCGGCCGGGCTCACGCCGGTCCTCTTCCTCACCCGGGACGAAGGACGCCACGGCGAGCTCGCGGAGTACCGCGGCAACCTGCTGCTGAGCAAGATCATGGACGTGGAGACACACTACCTGCCCACCCGGGGCGGCGCCTACTGGGACACGGCCGACGAGCAGCAGCGCATCGCCGACGCGATGACCGCCCGCAAGGCCGAACTGGAGGCTCAGGGGCACAAGGCGCTGATCGTGCCCACCGGCGGCGCGCATCCGTACGGCTTCGTGGCGCACACGCTGACGTTCACGGAGATGATCCAGCAGGCCGAGGCCTCCGGGGCCCGGCTCGACTACCTCTACCACACCGCGGGGACGGGCACGGCGCTGCCGGGCCTGATCGCGGCGAAGCTGGTGACGGGGAGCCCGGTCGTCGTGCGCTCCATCGCGATCTGCGACTACCGGCCCGGGAACTGGATCAACGTCGAGGTGATCGTCGACCGCGTGAAGCACATCCTCAAGCTGCTCGAGGTCCCGGTCCCCGCCGACGAGGTCATCCGCGCCGAGATCGACGTCGACGAACGGTTCATCGGCGAGGACTACGCGGTGCCCTCGCCGGAAGGCGTCGCCGCCATCAAGGAGCTGGCCCGGTCGGACGGCGTGTTCATGGGCCCCGTCTACACGGGCAAGGGCTTCGCGGGGCTGCTCGACCACGTGCGCTCCGGGCGGGTCGAGCCGGGCCGGAACGTGGCGTTCCTGCACACCGGGGACACCGCCAACCTGTTCGAGATCCCGCAGGTCGTCGGCGACGTGGCCGGCGGCCGGTAAGCGGGCGGTCAGGAGCGCGGGGACAGGCGGAAGACGCGCAGCTCGCGGCCGGAGCGCTCGGTGTAGCCGTCGTACAGCGGCCAGAAGCCGGTGAGCGCCTGCCAGGCCTGCTCGCGGTCGGCTCCGGCGAGCAGGGCGGCCGTGACGGGGATGACCCGCCCGCGGAAGGTCACGGTGGCCTGCGGGGTCTTGAGCAGGTTGCCGCTCCAGGCCGGGTGGTGCTCCCTGCCGAAGTTGCTGCCGACCACCAGGAACGTGCCGCCGTCCTCCGGCAGGCAGGCCAGCGGGCTCTGGCGCTCCTGCCCTGACTTGCTGCCGGTCGTGGTGAGCAGCAGGTGGGGGATCATCTGGTCCCCCATGAGCACGCGGCCGCCCGTCACCCGATTGACGAAGCGATCAAGAGGCGGGACGATCTTGGGCGCGACCCGCGCGAAGCCCCTCGTGCCCGCGAGCCACTGGAAGAACGGGCGGAGCGCGGTGCTGACGCGTGCCATGAAACCGCCGCTGGACTGCTGCTGCTCGACCACGGTGCCCTCACGTCCTCGTTGCGCTGCCGACGGGGGCCAAGAATACTTCCCAACCAAGCGATTGGTCTACTCAGGGTCGGCCGGCCGGTCGATCCGGTAGACGTAGTGGGCGCGATCGTGGATCGGATTGTCGGGTTCGAGCTCGCCCTCGGCCACCCGGCGCATCCCGGCCTTCTCCAGCGCCCGCCACGACGCGCGGTTGGCCGCCGAGACGGGGACCAGCACGCAGGACGAGCCGGGGATCTCCGTCCAGGTCCGCTCGATCACCGAGCGGATCATCTCCGGGCCCAGGCCCCGGCCGACCTGGCCGGGATCGCCGATCAGGTAGTCGATGCTCACCGCGCCGTCGGGGACGGAGGTGAGCGTCGCCAGTTCGGCCAGGTAGTCGGGGTAGTCCGCGTACCGCGACCGCTGGACCAGGCCGAGCGGCCGGCCGTCGAGGAACACGAGCAGGTCCTCCGACGGCTCCTCCCCGCGGGCGGCGGGGCCGAAGTCGCGGGTCACCGCCTCCATCGAGGTCTCGTGGTTCCACCACAGCGCCACGTGCGGCTGCTCCAGCCACGTACGCAGCAGGGGGAAGTCCTCCTGGCCGAGCCGACGCCATGTGATCATCAGGACGCTCCGGGGGTGTGCTGCCGGCGGTAATAGCGGGCCTGGCGGTCGCGGTGACCGCACGAGGGGTGGCACCAGCGCCGGCGGGGGTGGTTCTGGACGAAGAACAGCGAGCAGCCGGGGCCCTGGCAGCGGCGTACCCGATCCGCCTGGGGGCCGGTCAGCAGCTCGACGCAGCAGGTGGCGATGCTCCCGAGCACGGCGGCCGGGCCGGTGACGGTATCGGCCCAGCGCGAGGCCGGCGCGGCGCCGCTCCAGTCGAGCCACAGGTACGTTGGCGCCGCCGCCGTGAAGTCGTTGACCCGCCGGACCGGCGCCGCGTCGGGAACGCGCCCCTCGACGGCGGCCGACAGCAGGGCGTGCACGCAGTCGCGCAACATCCGCACCCGGGCCGCGTGCGGACCCATCGGGACCGCGACCCCATGGCGCTCGGAGACCTGGGCGAACCACTCGCCGACCCGCCGGGCGTCCGGCAGGAAGTCGATCCGCGCCTCCCCCGCGCCGTACAGCGTGTTGGCCAGCTCCACCGCGAGAGGTTCCGTCCCGAGGATCGGGAACTCGGCTGCCGTCACGATGCTGACGCTAACAGAGCACTGTAACCGTCAGCATCTGATTTATAGGGGTAGCAAGTCCCTGTACGGGGATATAACTTGGCGGCCGTGGAGGAACGCACAGGCAGGACCGGGCGGCGGCCGGGGGCCTCGACCACCAGGGAAGAGATCGTCGCGGCGGCGGCCAGGGCCTTCAGCGCGGGCGGCTACGAGGCCACCAGCATGCGCCAGGTGGCCGCGGACGCCGGCGTGGACCCGGCGCTCGTGCGCCGGTTCTTCGGCGGCAAGGAGCAGTTGTTCAGCGCGGTCGTGACGTCGGTGTTCCAGCCCGAGCAGGCCGTGGCCATGCTGCTGGACGGGCCCCGCGGCAAGCTCGGGGAGCGGCTGGCCGGATACGTCCTCGGCCTGCTCGGCGCGGTGGACCGGCCCGGCCCGGTGCTGGGCCTGATGCGCTCGGCCGCCACGAACGCGCACGCGGCCGCCCTGATCAGGGAGTTCCTCGCCAACGACATGCTCGGCAAGGTCACCAGGAAGCTCGGCGTGGACCAGCCCGAGCTGCGCGCGGCGCTCGCGGCCGGCCAGCTCGTGGGGCTGGCCATCACCCGCTACGCCGTACGGGTGGACGCGCTGGTCTCGTCCTCGCCCGACGAGCTCATCGCCTGGATGGCGCCGACGCTGCAGCGCTACCTCACCGGCCGGGCCCCCTGATAGGCGCTGCGGCTCATCCGGCCGGGCTCGCCGGGATGGCGCCGAGGGCGAGGAGGAGGTAGTGGCGCTGGCGCAGGGTGAGGTCCCCGATGCTGGCGCCGCTGAGGATCCTGCCCCTGCGCAGCACGCGCGTGATCTCCGTGGCGCTGCGCCCCGGCAGAGCCCGCAGCACCGTCTCCACGTCGGCCCCGATGGTGGCCAGGTCGGTGCGCGACAGCAGGGCCTCGAGACCGAGCCGCCCGGCCGCGACGGCGGTGCGCAGCTCCCCGGCCGTCATCGGTTCGGGTCTGGGCAACGGCTTGGGCCGCGGGGACGGCGGGCGCGGCTGCGGGGTGGGCGGCCCGCCCAGGCGGGCGGCGGCGACCGGGACGGCCGGGGCGGGGAGCGCGCCGGGGAGCATGGTCTGGGCGGTGACCAGCAGGCCGCCCACGGCCAGCACGCCGGTCGCCACGACGACGACCTGGCGGCGCGGCAGCCGGCCGCTGGCGCGGGCCATCTGCAGCCCGACCATCGCGGTACGCAGCAGCACGCCGGTGAGCACGCCCAGCAGGATCGGCACACTCTGCGGCGGCAGCGGCGCCACGCTGGCCAGCACGACGCCGGCCGCCGGGCTGAGGCAGGCCAGCGCCAGCCAGGGAGCCAGCGGCTTGCGGGCCAGGTCGAGCATGGCCGTCAGGGCCACCCCTTCACCGGCCGAGTGGATCATGAGCGCGGCCACGACGATGATCGAGGCGGCCAGCACCAGGGTGGCGCCCTCGATCATGCGATGCAGGCTCAGCGCGACGGCGGTGCCCACTCCCCCGTACACGGCGGCGCTGACGGCCTGCTCGACCCGCCGGTGCATGCCGGGGGCGTGCCGGGCACGCCGGCCCACGTCGTGCTGGTGAGCGCACCCGTGGCGGGTGAAGTGCGTGATGACGACGTACCCGAACAGCCCGGCCAGCGCCACCAGCCACACGGGCACATGGGTCGCGACGGCCTCCCGCCAGGCGTCGGGCATCACGTCGGTCAGGGCGGTGATGAGCATGAGCGCCGAGGCGACGGCCAGCCAGACGCTGATCCGGTCGGCCTTGCGCTGCGCCAGGTGGGCGCCGGCCAGCGTGGACAGGGCCACCAGGCCCACGGCGGCCCACACCGTCCAGACCGGCATGGCGGCGCCCATGGCCGCGTCGCGCGCCGGCAACGGCAGTACTGACCCCCCGAGCGGCAAGAACATGTGACGGCCTTTCTGGCTGGTGGACGGTGATCGATCACTGAGCCGCGAGAGGGCCGGTGTGCGTGCCGTGGCCGGGCGTCGCGACGTCCTCCAGGACCGTGCGCAACCGGCCGAGCTGGGTGTGCAGGCTGTCCTGCAGTTGCCTGCCGTGGTCGGCGAGGACGGCGTCGAATTCGTTGAACTGCTCCTCGATGGCCTCCTGATAGGCCAGGCGGGCGGTCCTGGTCAGCGCCTCGGCCGCGGCGGCGGCATCGAGCCGCACCCGTTCGGCGCCGGCGCGGGCCTCGGTCAGCATGTGGCGTGCCTCCTGCCTGGCGGCCTCGACGGTCTCTCGCGCCTCCTCTCGGGCGGCCTCGACGGTCTGCCGAGCCTCGTGCCGGGCGACCTCGACGGTCTCCCGCGCGCTCTCCTCCGCGGCGGCCAGCATGTCGGCCGGGGCGGGGGTGGCGGCGGCGAGACGCTCGCGCAGGTGGGCGTTGTCCTGCCAGAGCAGGCTGATCGTGGTCTCCACGGTGGACAGGAACGCGTCCACCTCGGCCAGGTCGTAGCCGGCCCGCAACCGGACCACGGTGAAGACCTGGTGGTGCACGGCGGTGGGGGTCAGCAGCGTGAGCTGGCCGGGGCCGGCGGCCTGGGCCGGCACGGTGACGAAGCCGTCGCCGACGGCGTGGCCGTGCGGGATCGGGAGGCCGTAGACGTGGTCTTCGTGCTCGATGTGCATGACGGAGTTTCACCGAACCTTTCACCGTCAGCGCTGGAGCGGCCGGGCGCGCCCGCACCGGCCCCGGGGCATGGAGGGGTGCCCCGGATCGGGGGGAACCGGTGCGAAACCTTGACCGTCCAACCAGGCATTCTATACGCACAGTAGTTGACACGTTACCGTGTGCTTAAACATGTGAGCAGCCGCTCACGGGTAAAGGCCGCTTCGGATGTGACCAGGGTCACATCGACGACCTGTCCCCCGGGGCCCGGCCCGTCCGTCCTCCTGCCGAGCAACCGGCTACGAGGAAGGTTCAAGGACATGGGCAAGCTGATCGTCATCGAGTTCGTCTCCCTCGACATGGTCATCGAGGACCCGGACGGGGCGGACGGGACGCCGTGGGGAGGCTGGGCCTTCCGGTACGGGCCCGAGTCGGTGGCCGGTGACAAGTTCGCGCTCGGCGAGGTGCTGGACACCGGGGCCATGCTGCTGGGCCGCGCCACCTGGCAACGCTTCTCCCGCATCTGGCCCGGCAGGGACGACGAGTTCTCCCGGAAGATGAACGCCATCCCCAAGCTCGTCGCCTCGCGCTCGTCGGACGGCGTCGAGGCGTGGAGCAACTCCTCCCTCCTGCGGGGCGACCTGATCGAGGAGGTGGCCGGGCGCAGGCGGGAACGGGATATCGTGGTCGCCGGCAGCGGCAGCGTCGTCGCCGCGCTGCGGGCGCATGACCTGGTCGACGAGTATCGGCTGCTGGTGTTCCCGACCGTGCTGGGCCGGGGACGCCGCCTGTTCGATCAGGATGACCGGCCCCTCGGCCTGGCTCTGGAGTCCGCCGAACGCATGGGCCAGGCCGTCCGCCTCATCTACGGCCGCGACGCGGCGGCGTGAAGGAGACCACCGTGAGATACGCACTGCTGATCAACGAGCGGCCCGGAGCGTACGACGGGCTCACCGCCGACGAGCGCGCCGCCATCACCGCCGAGTACGTCGCGCTGATGCAGGACGAGCGCATGATCTCGGGCGAGCGGCTCCAACCGGCCGAGACCGCGACCACCGTCCGGGTCCAGGGCGGCCGGACGCTGATGACCGACGGGCCGTTCGCCGACACCAAGGAGATCTTCGGCGGGTTCTACATCGTCGAGGCGGACGACCTCGACGACGCGCTGGAGCTGGCCGCCCGCGTCCCCGCCGCCCGCCTCGGCGGATCGGTCGAGGTGCGGCCGCTGGTGGAGCGGTAGCCGGTGCTCGAGGAGATCTTCCGCGACCAGTGGGCCCGCGTGTTCGCCGCCCTGGTGAGCTACACCGGCGACGTCGATGTGGCCGAGGAGGCCGCGCAGGAGGCGTTCGCCGTCGCGGCCGAGCGCTGGGCCCGCGACGGGGTCCCGGACAATCCCGGGGCCTGGCTCGTGGTAACCGGGCGCCGCCGGGCGATCGATCGCCTTCGCCGGGACCGTACGTATGCGGACAAGCTCCGCCTGCTGGACCGGCCGGAGCCGGGCGAGGAGGTGACGATGGACGAGTCGGCGGTCCCCGACGAACGGCTCGAACTGTTCTTCCTGTGCTGCCATCCGGCCCTGGCGGACGAGGCCCAGGTCGCGCTCACCCTGCGGGCCCTGGGCGGCCTGTCCACCCCGGAGATCGCCCGGGCGTTCCTGGTGAGCGACGAGACGATGAAGCGGCGGCTCTCCCGGGTGCGCGACAAGATCAGCGCGGCCGGGATCCCGTTCGGGATCCCCCGGGAGCACCTGCTGCCCGCCCGCCTGGAGGCGGTGCTCTCCGTGCTCTACCTCATCTTCAACCAGGGGTACGGCGACGGCCGGGCCGATCTGGCGGCCGAGGCCGTCCGGCTGGCCCGGATCCTGGTCGAGCTCGTGCCCGGCGAGCCCGAGGCCGCCGGACTGCTGGCGCTGATGCTGCTGCACGACTCGCGGCGCGCCGCCCGGGTCCGCGACGGCGAGATCGTCCTGCTGCACGAGCAGGATCGCAGCCTGTGGGACGCGGCTCAGATCGAGGAGGGGCAGGCGCTGCTCGACCGCGCCCTCGCGCTCGGCGCCCGCGGCGCCTACGTGGTGCAGGCGGCCATCGCGGCGCTGCAGACCGAGGAGCGGATCGACTGGCGGGCCGTCGCCGCGCTCTATGACCGGCTGCGGGACCTGACGGGCTCGGCCGTGGTCGAGCTCAACCGCGCGGTGGCGGTCGCCGAGGTCGACGGGCCGCGGGCGGCGCTGGCGATCGTGGACGGGCTCGGTCTCGACGGCTATCGGTACTTCCACTCCACCCGGGCCGAGCTGCTGCGGCGCCTGGACGACTCCGCGGGGGCGCGGGCGGCGTACCGGAGGGCGCTCGACCTGGCCACGACGGAGGCCGAGCGCCGCTTCCTCACCCGCCGCCTCGGCGAGCTCTGACCTCTTGTCCCGGGTTTACAGACCTGTCAGTGTAGGACCATGCGTGAGCTGAAGCCCGGACTGGAGCACACCTTCCGTTTCCGCGTCCCGGAGAGCAAGATCGTGGCGGGGCTTTATCCGGAGTCGCCGGAGTTCGCGGTCATGCCGCCCGTCTTCGCCACCGGGTTCCTGGTGGGGCTGATCGAGTGGACGTGCGTTCAGGCGGTCGTGCCGTACCTGGACTGGCCGCGCGAGCAGACGGTCGGGACGCACGTCGACCTCAGCCACGAGGCCCCCACGCCGCCGGGCCTGGAGGTCACCTGCCGGGTGCGGCTGACGGGGGTGGAGGGGCGGCGACTGCGGTTCGAGGTGAGCGCCGAGGACGGGGCTGACGTGATCAGCACCGGCACCCACGAACGCACCGTCATCGACGCCACCCGCTTCACCGCCCGCGCCCACGCCAAAGCCACCCCGGCCCCATGACCAACCCACCCCACCACCCACCCGCCGCCGACCGCGCCGACCGACTGGGCACGGCGAGCGCACCGGGCACGGCGGGCGCGGGGTCACGGCGGGCGGCGGGCGAGGCGGGCGCGCTATAGCGCTGATCGGGCACGGACCGCACCCACCGCACGACCCTCGCACCACCGGCGCCGGGTCGGCGGGATGCGACGCGGAGGAGACCGGCGCAACACGAACGGCGCCCAGCCCGGCACTCTGAGGCGGCCCTCCCCTGCGCGCCGGGGCGGTGGGCTGCGGGCGGGCCAGGGGTGCGGGCAGGCCGGGGTGCCGATGGGCCAGGCGGCGCCCGAGGTCAGGCGAGATCGTGGGTCAGGGGGACGGCGTGAGGGTGTCGGGGTTGAGCAGGAGGTCGGCGCGGTCGCGGGTGGTGCGGATGGCGGCGGCGTTGGGCTCGTCGACCTCGGCGACCCAGCGGGCGGCCTGGGAGGGCGTCTTGCCGAACTGGACGTGCCGCCTGGTGAGCCGGTCCAGGCGGACGCGGTCGTCGATCTCCGCGTACCAGACCTCGGTCATGGCCCCCCGCACCCGCCGCCACGTCTCGTCGTCGGCGAGGAGGTAGTTGCCCTCGCTGACCACGACCCGCGCGGCCGGCGGCACCGGGATGGCGCCGGCGATCGGCTGCTCGATCTCGCGGTCGAAGGACGGGGCGTAGACGACGGTGCCGGTCTCGGCGCGGAGGCGGTGGAGCAGCGCCAGGTAGCCGTGGGCGTCGAAGGTGTCCATGGCGCCCTTGCGGCGCAGCCGCCCGAGGCGTTCGAGCTCGACGTCGGCCAGGTGGAAGCCGTCCATCGGCACCCACACCGCCGGCAGCCCGGCGGAGGTGAGGTTCTCGGCCAGCCAGCCGGCCAGCGTGGACTTGCCCGCGCCCGGGCATCCCGCGATGCCCACCACGACGCGCTCGCCGGACGCGGCCAGCCCGCGCACGCGCTCGATCAGCTGCGTGCCGGTCACCGGACGCCTCCGGCGAGCGGGACCGCCGGGAAGCGGTGGGCGCCGGGTGGCTGGGTAGGGCTCAAGATTCTCCTCGAATACGGATTTAGCGCGATATGTCGCCAATGAGCCGCAAGCTTATCCACGCCCGTCCCCCGGCTATCGATATACCCCATACCCCTACAATGTGTCTCCCCTCTACTAAGGAGCATCGTATGGATCACAGCGAGCACCACCACGCACACCATGAGGCCCCGCCCGCGGCCACGTGGGGAATGGCCGCGCAGGCGACCCTGCACTGCCTGACCGGTTGCGCCATCGGCGAGGTGCTGGGCATGGTCATCGGCACCGCCGCCGGCCTGTCCAACCTGACCACCGTGGTGTTGTCCGTCGCGCTGGCCTTCGTGTTCGGCTACGCGCTGACCATGCGGGGCGTGCTGCGGGCCGGTGTCGACTTCCGCACCGCGCTGAGGGTGGCGCTGGCCGCCGACACCATCTCCATCGCGATGATGGAGATCCTGGACAACGCGGTGATGCTGCTCGTGCCCGGCGCGATGGACGCGGGCCTGTCGAACTGGCTGTTCTGGGTGGCACTGGCCGGTTCGCTGCTGGTGGCGTTCGTGCTGACCACGCCGGTGAACAAGTGGCTCATCTCACGGGGCAAGGGCCATGCGGTGACGCACCAGTACCACCAGGGCCACTGAGCGTTCACTCCCCGTGCCACGAGCGCCAGAGCTCGGCGTACGTGCCCCCGGCCGCGACGAGGTCGTGGTGCGTGCCGAGCTCGGTGAGGCGGCCCTCCTGCATGACCGCCACCCGGTCGGCGTCGTGGGCCGTCTGGAGGCGGTGGGCGATGGCGATGACGGTACGGCCGTCCAGCACGGCGGCCAGGGCGCGCTCGGTGTGGCGGGCGGTCCTCGGGTCCAGCAGCGCGGTGGCCTCGTCGAGGATCAGCGTGTGGGGGTCGGCCAGTACGACGCGGGCCAGGGCCAGCTGCTGGGCCTGCGCGCCGTCGGGCCGGTGGCCCCCGGGGCCGAGATCGGCGCCGAGGCCGTCCGGGAGGTCGTCGATCCAGTCGGCGCCGACGGTGGCGAGGGCCGCGCGCAGCTCGGCGTCGGTGGCGGAAGGGGCGGCGATGCGCAGGTTGTCGCGTACCGTGCCGAGGAACACATGGTGTTCCTGGGTGACCAGGACGACGCGTTCGCGCAGGCGGCCGGGGTCGAGGGCGGCGACGGGAACGCCGCCGACGGTGACCGTGCCGGTGCGCGGGGCGTCCACGCCCGCCAGCAGCCTGCCCAGCGTGGTCTTGCCCGCGCCCGAGGGCCCGACGATCGCCAGACGCTCGCCGGGGCGGACGGTCAGGTCAACCCCGCGCAGGACGTCGGGGCCGCCGTCGTAGGCGTAGTGCACGCCGGCGGCCACGAGCCGGTCGCCGTCCGGTACGAGCTCCGGCCCGGCGGCCGGCGCCGGCCGCGGGACCAGGACGAGGCCCTCGACCCTGGCGAACGAGGCGCCGCTGCTCTGCATGCCCTCCAGGTGCAGGAGGATCGTGTCGAGGGGCTGGCCGAGCTGGCGGAGGTAGAGGGCGGCGGCGACGACCGTTCCGAGGGTCATGGAGCCGTTCGCCATGAGGCCGCCGACCAGCAGCACGCCGGCCACCGGGATCGCGTACGAGATGTCCACGACGGGGAAGAGGACGCTGCGCAGGAACAGGGTCCGGACGCGGGTCCGGCGGCACTCGCCGATCGCCGCCTGGCAGGCCGTGATGCGGCGGTGTTCGAGGCGCAGGGCCGCGACGGTGCGGGCGCCGGCGGTGGTGGCGGCGAGCTGCTCGGCCAGCGCGGAGTTGGCCTCACCCTCGGCCAGGTACGCCGGGATCGCGCGGCGCAGATACCAGCGGGCGGCGAACCAGATGCCCAGCAGGCCGAGCACCCCGCAGGCGCCCAGCAGCGGATCGAGCACGAAGACCGCGGCCAGGATGAACGCCGCCTGGACCGCGGCGATGAGGACGTCCGGCCCGGCGTCGCGCAGCGTGGCGCCGAGCGCGGCCACGTCGGTCGTCCCCCGGGTGGTCAGGTCGCCCGTGCCGGCCCGCTCGACCACCGAGACGGGCAGGTCGAGGGCGCGTTCGGTGAACCGCTCGCGGATGCGCGCCAGGGTGCGCTCGCCGAAGCGGTGGCCGACGTGGCCCGCGTAGCGGGACAGGACGAGCTGGACCAGGGCGGCGGCCAGGATGGCCAGGGCCAGCCGGTCCACGGCGGCGGCCCCGGCGCCGGACTTGACCGCGTCGACGATCCGGCCGAGCAGCCACGGTCCGGCCAGCCCCGCGACGGCGGCCAGGGCGTTGAGGGCGATCATGGCGGCGAAGGCGCGGCCGTCCAGGCGGATCAGGCGCAACGCCGCCCGCCGCACCCGGGCCGGCTCGGCGACCGGCAGGGACCCGGTCATCGCACGGGCCGGCTGGGCGACGGGCTGCGGCTCGGTCATCGCGCGGCCTCCTCGGGCGGGGATCCGGTCATCGGGCGGCCCGCTCGGGTGGTGTGCTGGGCTCGTCGTCGCGTGACACCAGCAGGCGGTAGCCCGGGTGCTCGTGCAGCAGGTCGCGATGCTCGCCGGCCGCCGCGACCGAGCCGTCCACGAGGTAGTACACCGTGTCCGCCCGGTCCAGCAGCAGCGGCGAGGTCGTGGTGACCACCGTGGTACGGCCCCTTCGCGCCTCGCGCAGCCGGGCGGCGATGGTCGCCTCGGTGTGGGCGTCCACGGCGGAGGTGGGCTCGGCCGCCAGCAGGATCTCCGGGTCGGCCAGCAGGGCCCGGGCCAGGCGGACGCGCTGGCGCTGCCCGCCGGACAGGTTGCGGGCCTGGGGGTCGACGGCGGAGTCCAGCCCGTGCGGCAGCCCCCGGACGACGTCCTCGGCCATGGCCGCGTGGACCGCCCGGCCCACGGCCTCGTCGCCGGGATCGTGCCGGCCGGCGACGACGTCCCGCAGCATGCCGGCGAACAGGTCCGCCTCGTTGTCGGCCAGCAGGATCCGCTCGCGGACCCGTACCGGGTCAATGGTGTCGAGCCGGATCCCGCCCCAGGTCGCGGCCGACGCGGTGAACCCGCCCAACCGGTCGAGCACCGCGGCCGAGTCCCCCGGCCGGGCGCTGACCAGCGCGGTCAGCCTCCCCGGCGCGATCTCGACGCCCGAGGCCGGGTCGCGCAGCGGCGCGGGCGACGCGGGCGGATCCGCGTCGCCGCCGGTGACGTCCGGTTCGAGGGTGAGGAAGTGGATGACCCGGCGGGCGGCCACGAGGCCGCGGCTGAAGCCGTACCCGGTCTCGATGAGGTTCGTGACCGGCACCACCAGCACACCGGCGTACCCGTACACCGCGACCAGCTCGCCGGTGGTGATGTCGCCCTGCGCGGCCATCCGGGCCGCCAGCCACGTCACGGCGCCGAGGAACACCGTGGGCAGGCCGACCCCGAGGGCGTGGATCCAGCTGGTGACCGCGCCCACCTGGTAGCCCTTCTGCCGGAGCTCCTGGGAGCCGCGCCGGTAGCGCTCGGCGTACACGTCCTTGCCGCCGATGCCGTTCAGGACCCGCAGCCCTCCGGCGATGTCCCCGAACCGGGCGGCGAGTTCGCCCTGCCGCAGCCGGTACGCCGTCTCGGCGCCGCGCAGCCGTCCCAGCAGCGGCCCGACCAGCATGACCAGCAACGGCACGCCCAGCAGCACCACCGCGGCCAGCAGCGGCGAGACGGCCAGCAGCAGCCCGGCCACGACGACATAGGCGAGCACCGCGCCGACGCCGGGGCCGGTGATGGTCAGCGCGTGGGCGATCAGGCCGGCGTCGCCGAACCCGATCGTCACCACCTCCCCGGCCGTGACCTTGCGCGGGAGCGCCGCGCCCAGCCGCGTCGCGTGCAGCAGCACCACCTGTACGGTGCGGAACGCGCCGTCCATCCGGACCCTGGTCATGGTGCGATGGCGCATGATGGCCAGCCAGGCGTTCAGGACGCCGACGCCGAGCACGGCGGCGGTCCAGCCGGCCAGCGCGGGCTTGTCTCCCGGAGCCAGGCCGTCGTCGATGGCGCGGGACAGGAAGTACGGCGGCAGCGTCAGGCAGACCATCCAGGCGGAGCCCAGCAACGCGCCGACGGCGATGCGGCCGGGCTGACTCCTGACCAGCCACCACAGGTATCGTCCAGCGCTTCGGCGGTCGGGAGTCCCGGGTTCCACGAACTTCACCCTATTTGACCGATCTCCGGAACGATGATGGGGTACGTCCCAGCGTCGCGGTGCACCCGGCAAACAGATCGCCGAGGGCATGGAGGCGCCGAAACATGGGACGACCATGGAAACACCCGACGGGCGCCTGACGGCGTTCGGCAACCAGTTGATCGACGTGCACCTCTGGCTCCGCGAGCAGCTCGACGCGCTGCGCGAGGACGTCGAGGCCTATCTCGCGGGCGGCGCGCTCCCCCGCGACCTGCGTACCCACTGCCTGACCTTCTGCTCCGCGCTGGAGCGGCACCACACCGGCGAGGACGGCGGCGCCTTCCCCGAGCTCGCCCGGAGCTTCCCCGAGCTGCGACCGGTGCTGGAGGAGCTGCGCCGCGACCACCGGCTGGTGGACGATTCCCTGCGGCGGTTGCAGGCGCTCCTCGACGGACTCGGCCGGGACCACGACCCGCTCCTGGTGCGCGGCGAGCTGGACACTCTCGCCGCGCTGATGGAGACGCACTTCGTCTACGAGGAGAAACGGATCGTCGCGGCGCTCAACGCGCTGGACGCCCCGGAGTGGCGCCGGGCCAGGCCCGACTTCCTCATGTCCTGATCAGCGGCGGAGCTTGTACCGGATGGGCAGGTGCTTGATGCCGCCGACGAAGGTCGTGGCGCTCCATTCGGGCCGACCGGTGAGCTCGACGCTCTCCAGGCGCGGCAGCAGCTCGGCGAACAGGGCCTTCAGCTCCATCCGGGCCAGCGCCGCGCCGAGGCAGTAGTGCACGCCGAACCCGAAGGCCAGGTGGCGGTTGGGGTCGCGGCCGGCGTCGAAGGCGAACGGGTCGGTGAACACCTCCTCGTCGCGGTTGGCCGACGGGTACGACAGCAGCACCGACTCGCCCGCCTTGATGTCCACGCCGTTGAGGCTGGTGTCGGCCGAGGCCGTGCGCATGAACTCCTTGACCGGGGTGACCCAGCGGATCATCTCGTCGACCGCGAGCGGCAGCAGGCCGGGGTCCTCGCGCAGCCGGGCGAGCTGGTCGGGGTGTTCGATGAGGGCGTGCAGGCCGCCGGCGACGGTGGAGCTGGTGGTGTCGTGGCCGGCGGAGGCGATGATGACGTAGTAGGAGGCCGTCTCCATGTCGTTGAGCGGCTTGCCGTCCACCTGGGCGTTGGCGATGGCGGAGGCCAGGTCCTCGGTGGGGTGGGCGCGGCGGGCAGCGGTGAGCTGCTGGAAGTAGGCGAAGAAGTCGAGGAGCACCGCGAACTGGTCCTCGGCGGTGTCTCCGCGCCTGGTCTCCGCGTCCGCGCCGCCGAACAGCTCCTGGGTGAGCTTGAGCATGCGGGGGAAGTCTGACTCGGGCAGCCCGAGCAGGGAGAGGATCACGTACAGCGGGTAGTGCACCGCGACCTGGGTGGCGAAGTCGCATTCGCCGCCGTACTCGGCCAGCCGGTCCACGTAGCGGCGGGCGAGCTCCTGGATCCGGCTCTCCATGGCGCGCATGGCCTTGGGGCGGAACCAGTCGGCGCCGATCGCCCGGACCACCCTGTGGTCGGGGTCGTCCATGTGGACCAGCGTCTTCAACTGGATGCCCTGCGCCGCCTGCTGCCTGGCGTGCTCCTCGAACGCCTTCTTGCCCAGGACCGGGCGTGGCGCGCTGAGCCAGAGGGCGTTGTCGCGTTCGACCCGCATGATGTCGGCGTGCCGGGTGACGGCGTAGAAGGGCGTGTACTCGGGCGCCTCCACGAGATGGACCGGGGCCTCCCGGCGCAGCAGGGTGAGCGCCTGGTGCAGCCGCGGCTCGTCGGCGTAGGCGAGGGGGTCGGCCAGCATGAGCCCCGCCTGCTCGATGGTCATGTTCATGATTGATTCCCTACCAGGACTTGGAGCTCGGTGTAGCCGTACAGGCCCCAAGGGCCGTTCTCGACGCCGAGGCCGCTCCACTTGTGGCCGCCGAAGGGCAGGTCGGGGCGGACACCGCGGCCGTGGGCGTTGATCGAGACCTGGCCGCAGTCCAGCTCGGCCGCCACCCGCGCGGCCCGGTCCAGGTCGGGCGACCACACCGACGCCGTCAGCCCGTAGGCGGTGCCGTTGGCGCGCTCGACGGCCTGGCCGAGGTCGCGGTACGCGATGACGGGCAGCGCCGGGCCGAACTGCTCCTCGTCGACGACGCGCTCGTACTGCGGGCGGTTGTTGATCGGGCCGAGCTGGGCGCCGTCGGCGGTGCCCGCGTCCACCCGCACCGACCGGGCCCGTACGGCCAGGGCCTCGACGAGGTCGTCGTACAGCCGCTCCGGCGCATAGACCCGCTTGACCGCCAGGCAGACCTGACCGTTGTTGGCGAACGCGCTCCAGAACAGGCTGTCGGCGATCCGCTCGGGGTCGGCGTCGTCGAGGACGATGGCCCGGTCGTTGCCGCCGAGCTCCAGGGTGACCCGTTTGAGGCCCTCGGCGGCGGCCGCGGCGACGCGCCGCGCCGGTCACGCACCGCCCGCACCAGCCGCAGGAGTCGTAGCTCATCACGACGTGGTCGCCGGGCGCCACGCGGGTCACCCCGGGGCCGACCGCCTCGACGACCCCCGAGCCCTCGTGCCCGAAGACCATCGGCATCGGCAGCTCCGCCAGCCCCCGGAACAGCACGTCGGTGTGGCACATGCCCGCGCCCGCCACGCGGACCAGCGCCTCGCCGGGGCCGGGCGCGGCGAGCGAGACGTCCTCGACGGTGAACGGCCTGCCAGGATCGCGCAGGACCGCCGCTCGAGCTCGCATCACTCTCCCCGGGAGGCGATCGCTTTTTTGGACGGAGCCATCCAATTCAAAGGCCGTTCCCTGGACGTGTCAAGCATGCGGCGCGGTCATCGACACGTCAGCCTGAACCGCTGTACGGTATTTTTGGACCACATAGCGGTACGGACAGGGGTTCGATGACCGACAACTCATCACCGCGGCTGCTCGACGGCGTACGCGTGCTCGACATGACGAACGTCCTGTCCGGCCCGTACGCCGGCTACCAGCTCGCCCTCATGGGCGCCGACGTGATCAAGCTGGAGATCCCCGGCACCGGAGACCTGGCCCGCCAGCTCGGCGCCGACCCCCGCCTCAGCGGCGAGAACCTCGGCGTCTCCTTCCTGGCGCAGAACGCGGGCAAGCGCTCGGTCACCGTCAACCTCAAGCACGCCTCCGGCCGCGAGGTCTTCACCAGGCTGCTGGGCGAGGCCGACGTGCTGCTGGAGAACTTCCGCCCCGGCGTGCTGGACAAGCTCGGCTTCGGCTGGGAACGGCTGCGCGAGATCAACCCCGGCCTGGTCTACTGCGCGCTGTCCGGCTTCGGCGCCACCGGGCCCATGCGCGAGCGCCCCGCCTACGACCAGGTGATCCAGGGGCTGGCGGGCATCATGAGCGTCACCGGCACCCCGGACACCGCGCCCGTACGGGTGGGCTACCCGGTGTGCGACAGCGCCGGGGGCATCACCGCCGCCTTCGCCGTGGCCGCCGCCCTGCACCGCAAGCTCCGCACCGGCCAGGGCGCCCACCTGGACGTGTCCATGCTGGACGCCGCGCTCACGGGGATGGGCTGGGTGGTCTCCGACTACCTCGTCGCCGGGCGGGAGCCGGTGGCCATGGCCAACGAGAACCGTACGTCGGCGCCGTCGGGCACGTTCGAGACCGCCGACGGCCAGCTCAACATCGCCGCCAACAAGCAGGAGCAGTTCGAGACCCTCTGCCGGGTGCTGGGCCGGCCGGAGCTCATGAGCGATCCCCGCTTCCGCACCAGGGACGACCGCAAGGCCCACCGCGACGCCCTGCGCGAGGAGCTGGAGAAGACGCTGAAGACCAGGTCGGCGGCCGAGTGGGACGAGATCCTGCTGCCGACCGGCGTGCCCGCCGCGCCGGTGGTCACCGTCCCGCAGGCACTGCGCTCGCCGCAGGTCGAGCACCGCGGCCTGCTGCACCGCCTGCCCTCCCCCGCCTCCGGCGGCGGCGAGCTCGTGCTGCTGGGCGGTGCCGCCCACGTGGACGGCCGCCCCCTGGCCCCCGCCGGCCCGCCCCCGAGGCTCGGCGAGCACACCGACGCGGTGCTGCGCACCCTCGGCTACTCCGACACCGACATCGCCCGCCTGCACCAGGAAGGAGCCATTTGACTTCCTCCCTCTCGAAATCGAGAGGGATCCCCACGGTCGCCCATGGAAGTTCCTGTTTCACCGCCGGTCGCCCGCCCGAGAGGACTCTCGTTGAGGTCTTACACCAGCTCCGCAGGCGTTTTACTTGTCCGCCAGCCCAGCGGCCAAGAGGTTGCGGGCCGCGTTGACGTCCCGGTCGTGGATCGCGCCGCACGCGCAGGCCCACTTCCGGACGTTCAGCGGCATCCTGTCTTGCACGCCCCCGCAAGCCGAGCACAGCCTGGAGGAGGGGAACCAGCGGTCCACCGCGATCACGGCCCGGCCGTACCAGGCGGCCTTGTACTCCAGCATGCTCCGCAGCTCCCGCCACGAGGCGTCGGAGATGGCTCGGGCGAGTTTGCCGTTCTTGACCATGTTGCGGACGGTGAGGTCCTCGATCACGACCGTTTGGTTCTCACGGACAAGTCGAGTGGTGAGCTTGTGCAGGAAATCCCGGCGACGGTCGGCGATCCTGGCGTGAACGCGGGCCACTTTGAGCCGGGCCTTGGCCCGGTTGGCGCTCGCTTTGGCCGTGCGGGCGAGCGCCCGCTGAGCCCTGGCCAGTTTGCGCCGGTCGCGGCGTTCGTGGCGGGGATTGACGATCTTCTCTCCGGTGGACAGTGTGGCCAGGGCGGTGATGCCCGCATCCATCCCCACCGTCTGCTCCACCGGCGGGAATGGAGTGATCGTCTCTTCTGTCAGGAGGGAGACGAACCAACGGCCCGCCGCGTCCCGGGAAACGGTGACCGTGGACGGTTCGGCGCCCTCCGGCAGCGGACGCGACCAGCAAATGTCGAGTGGCACGTCCATCTTGGCCAGCCACAGCCGGCCCTCGCGCCAGCGGAAGGCCGAGCGGGTGTACTCGGCCGAGGCCCGCGCCTTCTTGCGCGATTTGAACGTAGGGTAGTTGGCCCGCTTGGCGAAGAAGTTCGCGAACGCGGCCTGGAGGTGGCGCAGCGCCTGCTGCAATGGCACGGAGGAGACCTGCGACAGGAAGTCGTAGTCGCCGCTGCGTTTCCATGCGGTCAGGGCCGCCGACGACTCCCCGTAGGAGACGCGACGCCCGTCGATGGTGTACGCGCGGGTGCGCTCCTCCAGCGCCTTGTTGTAGACGAGGCGGACGCAGCCGAACGTCCGGGCGAGCTCTTCAGCTTGCTCGGGGGTCGGGTAGAAGCGGTACTTGTAGGCCCGCTTCACGGTCTGCGCCACAGTTCACATTCTAGTACGCGATCAGTCACGCATCGTGCACATGTTCGATCCTGCCCCACTGTTCCACGTACCCTCCCTGCCCTTAAGAACGGGGTTTTCACGCCAAGGAGATTCGATGAGCACCACGACTGAGCAGGTGACCGGATGGTGGGCCACCGCTATATCCGACATCTCCCCCGGCGTCATCCGGCTGCACGGCTATCCCGTCGAGCAGCTCATCGGCCGGCTGTCGTTCGCCGACACGATCTGGCTCATGCTGCGCGGCGAGGTGCCCTCTCCCGGGCAGTCCGCGCTGTTCGAGGCCGCGCTGGTGTCCGGGGTCGACCACGGGCCGCAGGCGCCCTCGATCGCCGCCGCCCGCATGGCCGCCACCTGCGGCGTCGGCCTCAACACCGCCGTGGCCACGGGCGTCGGGCTGCTCGGCGACGTACACGGTGGCGCTGGTCAGGAGTGCATGGCCGTGCTGGCCGACATCCGTGTGCGCACCACCGCAGACCCGGCGGGGGCCGAGCCTGCGGGGACCGATCCGACGGAGGCCGGTCTGGCGGGGGCGGTCTCGGACGCGGTCTCGGGGGTGCTGGACGGGTATCGGGGTGCCAAGCGGTACTTTCCCGGGTTCGGTCACCGCTTCCACCCGCGCGATCCGCGCCGCGACCCCCTCGTGCGGGCGGTCGAGGACGCGGTCCGCGACGGCGTGGTCGAGGGTGCGTACCTGCGGATCGGGCTGGAGATCGAGCGGCAGCTGGCGCCGGTGCCGATGAACGTCGACGGCGCCACCGCCATCGTCTACAGCGAGCTCGGCTTCGCGCCCGAGCTGGGCAGGGGCCTGTTCGTCCTGTCACGCGCGGTCGGCGTCCTGGCGCACGCGTGGGAGGAGCACGGCGAGGGCCGCCGCATCAAAGGCCCCATACCGCCCCCACTGCTGCCCGCCTACCGGGGGCCGGAGCCACGCGATCTGCCCGCCGACCGGCACTGAAACAGCGCTGAAACGCCCGCCGGGCGGCGCATGATCGCCGCCGGTCCCGTACGGGTAACATGCCGACATGCCGCCGACCCGCGAACACGCCGAGCTGAAGCTGCAGCCGTTGCCGCACGCGGGCCGGTCGCTGGCCGAGCAGGTGATCTCCGAGGTGCGCCGGGCGGTGCACACGGGCGCGATGGTCCCTGGTCGGCTCTACTCCGTCTACCAGGTGGCCGAGCAGCTCAACGTCTCCAGGAGTCCGGTCCGCGAGGCGATGCTGCGCCTGGCCGAGGCGGGGCTGGTGCAGGTCGAGCGCAACCGCGGGTTCCGCGTCGTGCTGCCGCACCCCCGGGAGATCGTCGAGATCTTCGGGGTGCGGCTGGCTCTGGAGCTGCCCGCCGCGCGGCGGGCAGCCAGGGGCGACGCCACCGGGCTCGGCGCGGCGCTGCGGGCGACCATGGAGGAGATGGCGGCGGCGGTCGAGGCGGCCGACGAGGGGCTGTTCTTCCAGCTCGACCAGGCGCTGCACGACCGCCTCCTGGTCGCGGCGGGCAACGGCAGGGCCCGCGCGATCGTGGGCGGGCTGCGCGACACCATGCGCATCCTCGGCACGTCCACGGACGACCGCTCCCGCACGCTGCGGCAGGTGCACGAGGAGCACGAGCCGATCGTGGCGGCCGTCGCGGCGGCGGACGCCGAGGGCGCGGTGCGCGCGATGCGCGCCCACCTGACCAACACCGGCCTCATCCTGGCCCGGCAGGCGGCCAGGGCCCAGGGCGAGCCGGTCGACGTGGACGCGTTGTGGGCGTCCATCGTCGAAGAGCCGCAGCCGGGCTGACGGGCCATCGGGCCATCATCGACGAGCCGCAGCCGGGTTAGCGAGCCTGGGGCAGGGTGATCTTCCGGGCCAGGCCGAGCTCGTCGCGGACGCGGGCCAGCGAGGCCGCCCGGGTCGACGCGTACAGCTCGTAGGGGTCGTGCAGCGGGCGCCCGAGCACCGCGGCCAGCGCCTCCGGGCCGAAGTCCGCGCCCGCCGCCGTCACGTCCTTGGCGCCGTCGGAGGTCAGGTTGGACTGGAAGATGCCGGCGGCCGAGCGCGGCAGGAAGTCCTCGTACACGATGGGCCGGGCGCCGATCCACCCGTCGGCCAGGAGCGTCGCGAGGTCGGCGGGCGCGGCGCCGCCGGGGCGGGCGTCGAGGACGTGGAAGGTGAAGTACGCGAGGTCGCCCGCGGCCAGCTCGGCCTCGCCGCGCGGCACCCGGTCCGCCCACAGCTTGGCCCCGGCGGCGTTGCGCTCGTCCGCGGGGACCCGCTGCCCGGCGAGCAGCGCGTCCAGCTCGGCCGACAGCTCGTCGTAGAGCGCGCGTCCGGCGGGCGTCACGGCGATGCCGCGCGCCTCCACCTCCCCGAACCGCACCCGCAGGTCGTCCCGGACGACCCGGCCGTCGTCCTCCCTGAACAGCCGCGGCTCGGCCAGCGCGCGGAAGGAGGTCTGGCGCAGCAGGAGGTCGGGGCCGTCCCAGCGGGGCGGCCCCTGGATGGCGTCGATCATGGTGATGCCGCGCTCGCTCATGCGGGCGTAGAGGGCGTCGATGTCGAGCACGCGCGGGGTCAGGTGGTTGACGTGGGTGGAGGCCACGCCGCCGATGTCGGCGGCCACGGCGGACACGCGTTCGAGCTCGGCGTACCAGCTGCGGGAGACCGGCTCCGCGGACAGCTCGAACGCCCGCGTGGCGAGCGTCAGGAACTCCTCGGCCGCCTCGTCGTCCAGGCCGCCCTCGGCCTCGGCGCGGTCGGCCAGGTCGAGCAGGCGCGGCGGGAACAGCCGGCGCGCCCCCAGGAACTCGCCGAGCCGGCGCTCCAGGTCCGCGCCGAAGAACCGCCGGTCGCCCGTCACCAGCATGGAGGTGAACACGCGGAAGGGGTTGGCGGCCAGCTCGGCCTCGTCCACGGGGCGGAAGGCCGTGGAGACGACGGGCACGGAGCTGCCGGCCGCCTCGCGCAGGTCGTAGTAGCCGACGGGGTACATGCCCATCGCGCCGAAGATCCGCGCGACCTGTGCCAGCTCGGCCGGGGTGCCGACGCGGATCGCGCCGTGCCGCTCGGCGGTGACGCGGCCGATGGAGCCGAGGCGTTCGGCGCCGGCGCCCATCCGGGCCAGCACCTCGCGGTTCACCTCCTGGGCGACGTCGACGAGCGTGTTGTACGCGGGGACCTCGGTGCCGTACATCGCTGACAGGCGCCGGGCGAAAGCCGCCCGGAGTGCGGTCGCGTCGACCATCGTGCCTTCTCTCCTCGCCGCCGGAAGCGAGTAGCATGCTACACGGGTCGCATGTAGCATGCTACTCATGGACCGCGCAGCCGCTCTCGCGACCGACCTCCGCCGTCGCGGGGTCACCGACGTGCTGGACGACTCCACGTCGCGGGCGCTCCACTCCTCCGACGCCTCCCTCTACCGGGTGCCGCCGCTGCTGGTGGCCCGGCCCAGGTCCGCCGAGGACGTGGCGACGGCGATCGAGCTGTGCGCGCGCCACGAGATCCCCCTCACCGCGCGCGGTGGCGGCACGTCGGTCGCCGGGAACGCGATCGGCCCCGGCCTGGTGCTGGACTTCAGCCGCCACATGGACCAGGTGCTGCGGGTCGACGCCGAGGCCCGCACGGCGGTGGTGCAACCGGGCGTGGTCCAGGCGGCCCTGCAGCGGGCGGCGGCCCCGTACGGGCTCCGGTTCGGCCCCGACCCGTCCACCCACACCCGCTGCACGATCGGCGGCATGATCGGCAACAACGCCTGCGGCTCCCGGACGCTCGGCTACGGCCGCACGTCCGACAACATCGCCGGGCTCAAGGCCGTGGCCGGCGACGGGACCGCGCTCGACCTGCCCGCCCAGGGCGCGCTGGACCTGCCGGGCGCCTCCGACGCGCCGGGCCTGCGCGGCCAGGGCATCCCGGCCGCGCTGCGGGATCTCGCGATGGCCAACCTGGCCACGATCAGGACCGAGTTCGGCCGGTTCGGGCGGCAGATGTCGGGATACGCGCTGGAGCACCTGCTGCCGGAGCGCGGGTTCGACGTGGCCCGCCTGCTGGTCGGCAGCGAGGGCACGCTGGCGGTGCTCACGGAGGCGACGGTGCGGCTGGTGACCGATCCGGCGCACCGCGCCCTGGTCGTGCTCGGCTACGCCGACATCGCCGCCGCCGGGGACGCCGCGCCGGGAGTGCTGGAGCACCGGCCGACGGCCTGCGAGGGCATCGACGCGCGCATCGTCGACGTGGTGCGCCTGCGGCGGGGCCCCGGCGCGGTGCCGCCGCTGCCGCGCGGCGCCGCCTGGCTGTTCGTCGAGGTCGCGGGCGACGACGCGGCCGAGGTGCGGGAGCGGGCCGCCCGGGTGGCGGCCGGCGGCGAGGACGCCCTCGTCGTCACCGATCCGGCCGAGGCCGCGGCGCTCTGGCGCATCCGCGAGGACGGCGCGGGCCTGTCGGGGCGCAGTCCCGCCGGGCGGCCGGCGCACGCGGGCTGGGAGGACGCCGCCGTGCCGCCCGAGATGCTGGGCCGCTACCTGCGCGACTTCGAGGCGCTGCTGGCCGGGCACGGCCTGACCGGCCTGCCGTACGGGCACTTCGGCGACGGCTGCCTGCACATCCGGCTCGACGTGCCGCTGGACCGGCCGGGCGGGCGCGCGGAGTTCAGGGACTTCCTGGTGGCCGCGGCCACGCTGGTAGCCGGCTACGGCGGCTCGCTGTCCGGCGAGCACGGCGACGGCCGGGCCCGGAGCGAGCTGCTGCCGCTCATGTACTCGCAGGCGGCGATCGACCTGTTCGCCGGGGTCAAGGCGATCTTCGACCCGGGCGACGTGCTCAACCCCGGTGTGCTCGTACGCCCCCGCCCCCTCGACGCCGACCTGCGCGTCCCGGCCGCCCACCCGGTGCGCGAGGGCCTGGCCCTGGCCTACCGCCACGACGGCGGCGACTTCGGCCAGGCCGTGCACCGCTGCACGGGGGTCGGCAAGTGCCGGGCCGACAACACCGCGGCCGGCGGGGTGATGTGCCCCTCCTACCTGGCCACCAGGGAGGAGAAGGACTCCACCCGGGGCCGCGCCCGCGTGCTCCAGGAGATGATCAACGGCTCCGGCGTCACCGGCGGCTGGCGCTCTCCCGAGGTCCACGAGGCCCTCGACCTCTGCCTGTCCTGCAAGGGCTGCGCCTCGGACTGCCCGACGGGGATCGACATGGCCGCGTACAAGTCCGAGGTGCTCCACCAGACCTACAAGGGGCGCGTCCGCCCGCTCACGCACTACTCCCTGGGGCGGCTGCCGCGCTGGGCGCGGCTGGCGAGCCGGATGCCGCGGGCGGTGAACGCGCTCATGCGGGTGCCGGGGCTGCCGGCGCTGGCCGGGGTGGACCGGCGGCGCGGGCTCCCGGAGTTCGCGCGGGAGACGTTCCGGGCCTGGTTCGAGCGGCGGCGGCCGGCGGAGGGCAGGCCGGTGATGCTGTTCGTCGACACCTTCACCGACCATTTCGCGCCGGAGATCGGCCGCGCGACCGTGAAGGTGCTGGAGGCCGCCGGCTACCGCCCGCGGATCAGCGAGCGCCGCCAGTGCTGCGCGCTCACGTGGATCTCCACCGGGCAGCTGGACGCGGCCCGGGCCATCCTCGGCCGCACGGTCGCCGAGCTGGCCGAGGCCGCCGGGCAGGGCGTGCCGATCGTGGGGATGGAGCCGTCGTGCACGGCCGTGCTGCGCTCGGACGCGCTGGAGCTGCTGGACGAGTCGGTGGCCGGGCCGGTGGCGCGCATGACCCGCACGCTGGCCGAGCTGCTGTCCGGCACGCCCGGCTGGCGGCCGCCCGCGCTCGACGGGGTGACGGTGGTGGCCCAGCCGCACTGCCACCACCACGCCGTCATGGGCTGGGAGCAGGACCTGCGGCTGCTGCGGGAGGCGGGCGCGCGGGTGACCCGGCTGGGCGGGTGCTGCGGGCTTGCGGGCAACTTCGGCGTCGAGAAGGGGCATTACGACGTGTCCGTGGCGGTGGCCGAGCACCAGCTGCTCCCGGCGATCCGGGAGGCCGCACCGGGGACCGCCGTGCTCGCCGACGGGTTCTCCTGCCGTACCCAGATCGCCGATCTGTCGGCCCGGCGGGGCACCCACCTGGCCCAGCTCCTCGCCGACCGGCTGCCGTAAGGTCTGCTTATGCTCAACCCGCTCCACCTGCGGACGCTGACCGCCGTGCTGAACGCGGGCTCGTTCGCCGCCGCGGCCAGGCGGCTCGGCTACACGGGGTCCGCGGTCTCGCAGCAGATCGCGGCGCTGGAGCGGGCGGTCAGGATGCCGCTGTTCGAGCGCGGGGCCCAGACGATCACGCCCACGCCGGCCGCCCGGTATCTGGTGCTGCGGGCGTACGAGGTGCTGGCCGCGCTGGACGCGCTGGAGGACGACGTCCGCGGCATGTCCGAGGGCACGATCGGCCGGCTCAGGCTGGGCAGCTTCCCCACCGCGAGCCAGCGGCTGCTGCCGATCGCGCTGGCCGCGTACGCGCAGACGCACCCGGCGGTGGAGACCCTGCTCGACGAGGGGGAGCCCGACGAGCTGATCCCGCTGGTCCGGGCGGGCGAGCTCGACCTGGCCCTGGTCTACCGCTACGACCTGGTGCCCCGCGCCTGGCCGCGCGACCTGCGGGAGATCCCGCTGCTGGCGGAGGAGCTGCTGCTCCTGCTGCCCGCGGGGCACTCGCTGGCCGCCGCCGGGGCGGTCGCGCTCGACGACCTCAAGCACGAGACGTGGGTGTCCACCCGGGAGGGCACCTCCGGGGCCTCCTGCCTGCGCCGGCTGTGCGCGCGGGCGGGCTACGAACCGCAGGTCGACTACCGCAGCAACGACTACGGCGTCATCCACGGGTTCGTGCGCTCCGGCCTGGGGGTGGCGCTCGTCCCGGCGCTGGCGCACCTGCCCGGCGAGGGCGTGGTCGCGACCGGGCTCGACGGCGTCGAGGCCCGCCGGCGCATCGCCGCCGTGCACCGGACCGCCGCTGCCAACCCGGCGGTGACCGGCGCCGTGTGCTCCCTGCGGCTGGCCGCGGCCCAGCTGGAGGACGACCTCCCCCAGAGCATAAGAACTTCTTACGCCTCACCCACAGATGCCGAGGCTTGACCGCTTCCTCCGGCTCTGTCCGATCCCCGATCCTGAATGCGGTACGTGAGGAAGGAAGCCGATCAATGGGACGTGACCTGCCCGCGCGGGCCTCGGTGGTCATCATCGGAGGCGGCGCCATGGGCGTCAGCTCGGCGTACGCGCTGGCCGCGGCCGGCGTGAGCGACGTGGTCCTCATCGACAAGGGGCCGCTGGGCTCCGGCTCGACCTCCAAGGCGGCCGGCGGCGTGCGCGCGCAGTTCTCCGACCGGGTCAACATCGAGCTCGCCGTACGCAGCCTGGAGACGTTCGAGACCTTCGCCGAGCGCTTCGGGCAGGAGATCGACCTGCACAAGCCCGGCTACCTGTTCCTGCTCGACTCCCCCGAGTCGGTCGCGGAGTTCGAGAAGAACGTGGCGATCCAGAACGACCTCGGCGTCCCCAGCCGGATGATCCCGGTCGGGGAGGCCAAGGAGCTGTCGCCGCTGATCGACACCGACGGGCTGCTGGCCGCCGCCTACTCCCCCACCGACGGCCACTGCACGCCCGAGTCCGTGGTGCTCGGCTACGCGGGCGCGGCCCGGCGGCTGGGCGCGCGGCTGCTGCCGAACTGCGCCGCGACCGGCATCGAGGTCGTGGACGGCCGTATCGTCGCCGTCCGGACCGAGGGCGGCCGCGTCGAGACCGACACGGTGATCTGCGCGGCCGGCGCCTGGTCGCGGCCGGTCGGCGAGTGGGCGGGGGTCGACCTGCCGGTGGCCCCGCTGCGCCGCCAGATCCTGGTCACCGAGCCGGTCGCGGACCTGCCGCCGATGGCGTTCACCATCGACTTCGGCACCACGTTCTACTTCCACCGCGAGGGGCCCGGGCTGCTCCTCGGCATGTCCGACCCGGACGAGACGCCGGGGTTCAAGCTCGACCGCTCCGACGCCTGGCTGCCCAGGCTCGGCGAGGCCATGGCCCGCCGCGCCCCGGCGCTGATGGAGACCGGCATCGCCACCGGCTGGGCCGGGCTGTACGAGGTGACGCCGGACCACAACGCGCTCATCGGCACCGCCCGCGGCGTCGACCGGTTCATCTACGCCACCGGCTTCTCCGGCCATGGCTTCCTGATGAGCCCGGCCGTCGGCGAGGTGGTCCGCGACCTCTACCTGGGCCGGACGCCGTTCGTGGACGTCACCGGCTTCGACGCGGGCCGTTTCGCCCTGTCCGGGGCCAGGCCCGAGATCAACATCGTCTGACAAGGAGATCCTGATGGTGACCACGCTGCCCGGCGCCGACGAGCTGGCCGCGACGGCGCGAGAGACCGCCAAGCGCTGCGGTGTGGACGTGGACGCGCTCGGCGGCGGCGTCACGACCACCTCACCGATCAACGGCGGGCCGCTGTCCGCCGTGGCCTGGGTGGATCCCGGTGCCGTCGACACCGCCGTGGAGCGGGCCAGGCAGGCGTTCCTGGCCTGGCGAACCGTGCCCGCGCCGGCCCGGGGCGCGCTGGTCAAGCGGCTCGGCGAGCTGCTGTCCGCGCACAAGGCGGACCTCGCCACGCTGATCAGCCTGGAGGTCGGGAAGATCACCTCCGAGGCGCTCGGCGAGGTCCAGGAGATGATCGACATCTGCGACTACGCGGTGGGCCTGTCCCGCCAGCTGTACGGGCGCACGATCAGCTCCGAGCGTCCCGGTCACCGGCTCATGGAGACCTGGCACCCTCTGGGCGTCGTCGGGGTGATCAGCGCGTTCAACTTCCCGGCGGCCGTCTGGTCGTGGAACACGGCCATCGCCCTGGTGTGCGGCGACCCGGTCGTCTGGAAGCCGTCGGAGCTGGCGCCGCTGACCGCCCTGGCCTGCGCGGCCCTGCTCGACCGGGCCGCCGCCGAGCACGGCGCGCCCGCGTACCTGAGCCAGGTCCTCGTCGGCGGCCCCGAGGTCGGCGAGGCGCTCGTGGACCACCCCGGGGTCGCCCTGGTCAGCGCCACCGGCTCGACCCGCATGGGCCGCGCCGTGGGGCCGCGGGTCGCCGCCAGGTTCGGGCGGTCGCTGCTGGAGCTCGGCGGCAACAACGCGGCCGTGGTGTGCCCGTCCGCGGACCTCGGCCTGGCCACGCGCGGCATCGTGTTCTCGGCCGCCGGGACTGCGGGCCAGCGGTGCACGACCATGCGCCGCGTCATCGCCCACGCCGACATCGCCGACGCGCTGGCCGAGCGGCTCACCGACGCCTACGCGCGGCTGCCGATCGGCAACCCGATGGCGCCGGGCACCCTGGTCGGACCGCTCATCAACGGCCGCGCGCACGCCGCCATGCGCGCCGCGCTGGAGGCCGCCGTCGAGCAGGGCGGCACGCTGGTGGCCGGCGGCGGGCGCCGGCTCGCCGACCAGGCCCCGGACGCCTTCTACGCCGAGCCGGCGCTGGTCCGGATCGGGGAGCAGACCCCGATCGTGACCCAGGAGACGTTCGCGCCGATCCTCTACGTCATGCCGTACGAGACCCTGGAGCAGGCCATCGCACTCAACAACGCGGTCCCCCAGGGCCTGTCGTCCAGCATCTTCACCCGCGACCAGGCCGAGGCCGAGCTGTTCGTCTCGGCCGAGGGCTCCGACTGCGGGATCGTCAACGTGAACATCGGCACCTCCGGGGCCGAGATCGGTGGCGCGTTCGGCGGCGAGAAGGAGACCGGCGGCGGGCGCGAGTCCGGCTCGGACGCCTGGCGCGGCTACATGCGCCGGGCGACGAACACGATCAACTACTCCGGCGAGCTGCCGCTGGCCCAGGGGGTCGAGTTCACCGTCTGACCAACCCGATCTTCGCGAATGAAGATCTCAACGCCGTCACGGATGCGTTCCGGCGGAGCCCGGCCGGTGCTCGCGCAGGGTGGTGGCGGCACCGGCCGGTCAGGGAGGAGCGTCAGGTGGCGAGAGTGGCCACCGGCTCCAGGTCATAGGTGCGGGCGTAGCCGTTCTCGGTGCCCACGAGCAGGTCCACAATGTCGAAGTAGCGGTCCCAGAAGGGGGTTTCGCGCAGCGCGTCGATCAGCAACCGGTAGGCGTCGTGGTCGTCCGCCTCCCAGACCCAGATGTCGGTGACCCGCGCCGAGTAGAACTCCGTGTCGTAGAAGCGGGAGCGGACGCCTCGGGTGCGGGCCTCGATCACCGGGACGACCTGGGTGGTGAAGGCCTGGACGCGTTCGGCCACGGTCATCGCGAGCCACTCGGGCGTCGTCTTGACCAGCATGAACGCGGTGACCGGCGGCTCGGTTCGGTCAGTGGGCATCGACTGCCTCCGGTGTGGCGAGGACGGCGGGCTTGAGAGTCTGCGCGCACCACTGCGCGAATCCGGTGGCCGGGCCCGCCTGCGGCGAGCGGTCGACGCCCGAGTCCAGGCCCTGGTCCTTGGCGCGCTTCATGTCGACCATGCCCTCGACGAATGCCTCGTTGAGGCCGTAGCCGAGCAGGGTGGACCGCAGCTCGTCGAGCGGCTGGCGCTGGTAGCGGACCGGACGGCCCAGCTCCTCGGTCATGATGCGGGCCAGGTCGTCGGGCGACAGGTCCTGCGGGCCGAGCACCGGAACGCTGCCGACGCCGGTCCAGGAGCGGTCCAGCAGCAGCCCGGCCGCCGTCGCGGCGATGTCGGCGACGGCCACCAGCGGGGCCGGACGGTCCGCGGCGACGGTGTCGGTGAAGACGCCGTGCTCGCGGATCGAGTCGGCCTCCTCCAGCAGGTTCTCGTAGAAGGACGGGTTGGCCAGGGCGCGGTAGGCGACGCCGGAGCCGGCGATCAGGTCGTCCATGGCCAGGGAGGCGGTGACCAGCCCGGCCTGGGCCGCCTGCGGCGTGCCGCGGCCGAGCGCCGAGACGCCGACGACATGGCCGACGCCGTGGGCGGCGAACGCCCGCGCGGCGGGGCGGGTGAAGCCGCTGTACGCCTCGTCGGGCGTGGCCGAGGCGTCCGGCGGCACCAGCCAGAAGACGGCGTCGGCCCCGGTGAAGGCGCGCTCGACGGTCGCGGCGTCGCCGTGCGAGCCGGTGACCACCTCGACCCGTCCGCGCACGGCCTCGGGGAGCCGGGCAGGATCGCGGACCACGACGCGCAACTCCTCTCCGCGTGCGGGCGCGGCCTCGACCAGCAGCGACAGCAGCCGCCGGCCGATGTTCCCGGTGGGGGCGGTAATGACGATCATGAAAACCTCGCGGTCTATGTCGGATCGGTACAACCCCTTGATCGTGCAGACCCGGACCGCATTGCCACAATGGGAACTTCAGCATCCAATCATTGCCTGAAACGGAATAATGCCGGTGAGCAGCCCAGACCCGAACCTCGACGCCAACCTCGCCGTCGCCCTCGACGCCCTGCTGACCGAGCAGAGCGTCACCCGTGCCGCCGCGCGGCTGCACACCTCCCCCGCGGCGATGAGCCGTACCCTGGCCCGGCTGCGCCGGGTGCTCCAGGACCCGCTGCTGGTGCGGGCAGGACAGGCGATGGTGCCGACACCCCGCGCCGAGGCTCTGCGGGACGAGGCCGCCGCGGTGGTGCGCCGACTGGAGGCATTGCTCGCCCCGAGCGGCGGGATCGATCCCGCCACATTGCGGCGCACCTTCACCGTCCAGGCCTCGGACCTGGTCGGCGCGGCGCTGGCGCCGGGTCTGCTCGGGCTGGCCCGGCGCCGGGCGCCGGGCGTCTCGCTGCGGGTGCTGGCCGAGGAGTGGGAGGCGGGCCCCGCGCTGCGCGAGGGCCGGATCGATCTGGAGATCGGGGCCATCGACCACGTCGACCCGGAGACCCGCGTCGAAGAGCTGGTCACGCTGCGGATGGCGGCCGGCGTCAGGGCCGGGCACCCGCTCGCCGAAGGAACCCTGACGCCCGCCAGGCTGGCCGCGGCCGAGCATGTCACGGTCAGCCGCCGGGGACGCTTCACCGGCCCGCTGGACGCGGCCTTGGCCGAGCAAGGGCTCAGCCGGCGGGTCAGCGCCGTCCTGCCCGGACATCTGGCGGCAATGGCGCTGGCCGCAGTCGGCGACGTGGTCTGCCTGGTGCCGACCGCGCTGCCGGGCGAGCCCCCTTCACCGCTCAGCGACGCGGCGCACGCGCTGGGACTACGCCTGCTGGAAATCCCGCTGCCGCTGCCGCCCCTGACGATCGGCATGGCCTGGCACCCACGCCACACCGCGGACGGGGCCCACCAGTGGCTGCGTGGCGCCGTGCGCCGGGTGCTCCGTCCGGCCCGGGAGGAATAGCCCACGGCGCGGGTCCGCGCATGCCAGGGTTCGGCAGCCGGCACCGGATCGGCCAGGTCCTCCGGCTCGACTTACCTCCACAAGGTCATCGGGCGGTGGCGACAGCGCCGGTCAGGCGGCCTGAGGGCATATACGAAACTGCGGTTGCGTAAATGAGTGGCCCCGGTGTACCTTGAATTTCGCTACCTCAGTAGCGAAATGGAGGGATCCACATGAGGCCACGGGGGCGACCGCGCGACACCGAGGTCGACGAACGCGTCCTGCAGGCGGCCACCGAGCTGCTGCTGCGGCGCGGGTACGGCGGGCTGACCACCGACGAGGTGGCCGAGCGGGCCGGCATCGCCAAGACCACGCTGTACCGCCGCTGGCCCACCAAGGACCACCTCGCCCTGGCCGTCGTGGCCAGGCTGCAGGACCACGACGAGATCACCGACACCGGCGACATCCGGCGCGACCTCACCGACTACATGGAGAAGGTCGCCGCCGGGCTCAACCGGATGCGGGTCGCGGGCCTGCCGCCCGGCCAGGAGAGCCGCTCGGCGGGGACGGTGGCCGAGCTGGTCGCCGCCGCCGCGCGCCACGACGACGTCGGCGAGCTGGAGCGGGACGTCTACGCCCGCCGCAACGCGCTGGCCTGCCGCCTCATCGAACGCGCCCGCGACGAGGGCCGGCTCCGCCCCGACGTCGATCCCATGACGCTGCTGGAGCAGCTCGCCGGAGCCCTGTACTACCGCGTCCTGATCACCGGCGACCCGGTGGATCGCGCCTACGCCGCACGCCTGGTCGCCGCCGCCCTCGACGGCGCCCTGTAACTCCGCAGGAAGGACTTCTCACCATGTCGCTCATCACGCCCGAGACCGCAGTCGTACGCGCGGCCGACGCCGAGATCATCGGCGGCGGCGACGCCCCGGCCACCGGCCGGCTCCTGCTCGACTCCAGCGCCACCGGAGGCGCCCTGAGCAGCCTCCGCATGACCCTCACCCCGGGCGCCGACGGCGCGGTGCCCCACCTGCACACCTCCTCCAGCGAGCTGTTCTACGTCCTCGGCGGCGCCGCCCAGGTGCTGGCGGGCGACGAGGTGCTCACGCTGGAGGAGGGTGACATGGCCGTGGTGCCCCCGAACGTCGCCCACGCCTTCGCCGCCGCCCCCGGCTCCGAGGCCGACCTGCTGATCGTCATCACGCCGGGCGTGGAGCGCTTCGAGTACTTCCGCCTGCTGGCCCGCCTGCGCACCGGCGAGGCCACCCTCGAGGAGCTGCTCGATTCGCAGGAGCTGTACGACAACCACTTCCTCGACAGCCCGCGGTGGAAGGAGGCCCGCTCGCTCGGGCAGGGCTGACGATCAGGACTCCACGGGCGGCTTGGGCGGCTTCCGGTCCCACCCCTGGCTGCCCTTACGGCCCAGCGACCACATCTGCATCCCGCGTTCGATCTCCAGCGCCGACGGCCAGGACACCGCGGGCGGGCCGAGTTCGAGGATGGCGCTCTGCTTGATCCGCCGGGCCAGCTGGGGGTCGGCGGCGGCCATGGCCACGAGCCGGGTGGCGGCGTCCAGCATGGCGTGCGGCTCGGCCACGTCCCAGGCCAGGCCGCGGCGTACGGCCTCGGCTCCGGACAGCGCCGCGCCCAGGACTCCGAGCGCGATGGCGTGCTGATATCCGGCCGCGCGGCCGAGCAGGGCCAGGTGACCACCGCCCGGATGGATGCCGCGCGCCACGAACCCGCTGTCGAGCACCGCGTCATGGCTGACCAGCATCAGGTCGGTGGCCAGGGCGAGGTTGAGCCCGGCGCCGACCGCGCCGCCGGTCACCAGGGACACGCTGGGCACCGGGAGCCGCCCGACCTGCACGAACGCCGCGTACACGGCCGAGGTCCGCGCGACCGACTCGGGCGCGGCGGGATCGGCGGAGGAGGCGGCCAGGTCGCGGGTGTCGGCGCCGCTGCAGAAGTAGGCGCCCGCGCCGTCGACGAGGACGGCGCCGATGGTGTCGTCACCGTGGACGCGGGCGCAGAAGTCCTCGATGAGGGCGGCCATCTCCAGCGTGATGGCGTTCTTGCGCCGGGGGTTGTTCAGGGTGAGCCTGGCGATCCCGTCGCCGACGGTGGTGATGGCGGGCGGTTCGGCGGTCATGATGCTGCTCCTGTCGTCAAAGGGGCCTCGACCCCGGCTCGCCGGTGACGAGCTCCCACACGTCGCCCGATCCTCTCGCCAGGTCGGCGCATCTGCGCTGCCAGTGGAGCTCGTTGCCGTGTTCCTCGCGCCACGCCCACAGCCTCCTGGTGCAGGCGCCGAGCCGGTGCTCCATCGTGAACCCGATCGCGCCGTGCAACTGGTGGCCCGCGGCGGCCACCGACCGGGCCAGCGCGGACGCCTCGGCCTTGGCCGAGGCCACGGCGAGCTCCCGGTCCTCGGCGCCGTCCCGCAGCGCCGCGACCGCCGCGTCCGCCGCCACCTCGACGGTGACCACGTCCGCCGCCAGCCGCGCGAGCCGGTGCTGGACCGCCTGGAACCGGGCCAGCGGCTTGCCGAACTGCACCCGGTCGGTGACATGCCGCGTGGTGAGCGTCAGTACGGCGCGGGCGGCGCCGGCCAGCTGCAGCGCCCGCGCCGCGGCCCCGTGCAGCTCCAGCTCGTGGCGCCACGGGCCGGGCGGCAGGGGTGTGACCGCGGCCTCGGCGCCGTCGAGCACGGCGTTGTCGCGCTCCTCCCCCGCCAGGTTCTCGCCGGGGGAGAGCCCGGCAGGGGCGGGCAGCACGGCGGTGGCCGGCCCGTCCGGGGTGCTGACCAGGGCCACCAGGTGATCGGCGGATCTCAGCCAGGGCACGCGGATCAGCGGGCCGGTGACCCGCCACCGGCCGCGGGGGCCCGGCTCCGCCACCAGATCGCCGGTGTACGCGGTCACCGTCCCGGGCGGCAGGGCGGCTCCCGACGCGGCGAGCAGCGGGCCCGCGACGAACAGGGCTTCGGCCAGGGGCAGCGCCGCCCCGGCCGCGCCGGCTTCGCGGACCACCACGGCGCCGTCCGTGAGCGTGCCGCCGCTCCCGCCCTGAGGCTCGGGAACCGTGAGCGAGGTGAAACCCAGCTCCTCCAGCCGGGCCCATAGCGCCGGGCCTGGCAGCTCCGCGTCCAGCAGGCCCCGCACCGCCTCGGCCAGGTCGCGGAGATGGTCGGCGGTCATGGGGACAGATCCTTGGCCACGATCGAGCGCAGGATCTCGTTGGCGCCGCCGCGCAGGGTGAAGGCCGGGACATGCAGGACGGCCTTGGCCAGCATGGCCGCGAGCCCCCGGCCGCCCGGCTCCGGGCGGACGTGCCGCCGCACGGCGTCCACGACGTCACCCTCGAACTCCGTGCCCAGATCCTTGACCAGGGCCGCCGCCACGGCCGGGCTCTCCCCCGCGGCCAGCCGCGCGGCGACCGACAGGGACAGCCGGCGCAGCGCCACCAGCCGGGAGACCAGCCGGCCCAGCTCGGCGTGCGCGACCGGGTCGTCTCCGAGGTTCTCGGGCCGGGCCCACTCCCGCAGCAGCGGCAGCGTGCTGAGGATGCGCTCGGGGCCGGAACGTTCGTTGCCCAGCTCCGCGGTGACCTGGCGCCAGCCGTCCCCCCGGCGGCCCAGCAGGCCGCCCGCCGGGATCACCGCGTCGTCGAAGACCACCTCGTTGAAGTGGTGCGCCCCGTCGATGGTGATGATCGGCCGGATCGAGACCGCCGGGTGGGGCAGGTCCACGATGAACTGGGAGAGCCCGGCGTGCCGGTCGCCGGCGTCGTCGGTGCGCGCCAGGACGACCACCGCCGTGGCGATGTGCGCGACGCTGGTCCACACCTTGGTGCCGGTCAGCCGCCAGCCGTCCTCGACCTCTGCGGCCCGGGTCCGGACCGAGGCCAGGTCCGAACCCGAATCGGGCTCGGACATGCCGATCGCGAAGAAACCTTGGGCGCGGGCGATTTGCGGGAGATACGTGCGTTTCTGTTGTTCTGTGCCGTTACGCAGGATGCTGGGTGCGATCTGCCGGTCGGCTATCCAATGGGCCGCCACCGGCGCCCCGGCGGCCAGCAGCTCCTCGGTCACCACATAGCGCTCCAGCGCGGTCCGCCCGTGCCCGCCGTACGCCGCGGGGATCGTCATCCCCACCCAGCCGCGCCCGGCCAGGCGGCCGCTGAAGGCCGGATCGACGCCCGACATCCAGGCGTCGGCCTCGGGGGCGAAGCCGCCGGAGGCGATCTCGTCCTCGAGGAACCGCCTGACCCGCACCCGGAGCTCCCGTAACCCCTCCGGCAGCCCGGCGACCGCGCCGAGCGCCAGGGCCTGAGCATTCACGAGGGGATCTTATATACGCGATGCTTCCCACTCCGGGAAATGCGCGGCCAAACCGGCCGTTCCCAGGAAAACAAGTAGATCTTTTGCTCATATGTGCCATTCATCACCCCCCGACACCTAAACTTCGGGAATGCGTTATGTCCCTTTTGTCCTGGTTGCCGCTGCGACGCTGGCATACACCGCGACTCCGGCAGCGGCCATCACCAACGGTTTCACCGACGGTGACGCTCACCCGGAAGTAGGGGCTCTCATCTCCGATGAGGCGAATCCCGACGGCACGTGGTCGTACTGCACCGGAACGCTCATCTCGCCGACCGTCTTCCTCACCGCCGCCCACTGCGGTGAGCCGAAGCAGAAGACGGCCACCGTCTCCTTCACGGGCCACTACAAGCGCGGGGGCCAGGTCTACACCGGCCGTTACATCCCGGACCCCCGCTTCTCGAAGAAGTCCGACCTCCATGACATGGCCGTCGTCGTGTTCAGCAAGCCCGTCCCGAACATCACGCCCGCCCAGCTGCCGGCCGCGGGCCTGCTCGACCTCCTCAAGGCCCAGAACAAGCTGGAGTCCGCACGCTTCACCCCCGTCGGGTACGGCTCGCTCAAGCCCACCAAGAACAAGCCGCGCGGCCAGAGCTTCCACTACACCGACACGCGCCACCAGGCGACCATCTCGTACAAGAGCATGACCCCGAGATGGCTCAACCTCTCGCTGTCCACCAAGGGCGACGGGAGCACCTGCTTCGGCGACTCGGGCGGCCCGAACTTCCTGGGCGGGCTCACCTCGCACCTCCTCATCGCCACGACGATCTCCGGCGCGGACGACGCCTGCAGGAAGACCAACTACGACTACCGCCTGGACTCCGCCTCGGCGCGGCAGTTCCTCGGCAAGTACGTCACCCTTCCCGGAGATGCCTGGTCAGCGGCGATCGCGGCGCTTCCGGCCCGTCCGAGCGCGGGCTGAAGATGGGGCGGGGCATCGGGACCCGCTCCGCCGCCGGCGGCGGCGCCTGATCCACCAGCGCCTGGATCGCCGTCCTGCGCCTCTCGATGCCCGCTCCGTCGATGCTGATCCGCGGCCTGCTCCGGCTCTTGTCTTCCATCACGCACGGGAGCGTACTGAGACGGACGCCAAGAGCAGGTCACGAGCGCGCCCGGTTACTCCCCGTCAGTCGAACGTCTCGTGGACGGCGTCCGGGACATCCTCGTCCAGCCCCACGCGAACCCGCTCGATCGTGCCGGTGAAGGGGAAACCGCGCGGATAGTCCCAGCTCACCGGCGACAGCGCGTCGCGTCCCAGCACCAGGCCCTGCCAGCCGATCAGGTAGCGGGCGGTCGTGAGCGGCTCCTTGCCGCCGTCGGGGCGGCCGTCCACGGCCAGGGCGGCCACACCCTGGCAGGGGCCGGTCCTGGTGAAGATCATCGACAGGACGTGGTCGCCCGGCGGCAGCGGGCGCTCGCCGTGCACGCGGTAGCGGGTGCCCTGATGGTTGTACTCGTAGTGGAGCCGGCCCTCTGCCACGTACAGGACGTGACCGCCGTTCACGTCACCCTGGGAGATCAGCACGCCTTCGTCGCCCTCGCGCAGCCGTACCTCGGCGTCGATGCGGTACGAGCGGTCGTAGATCAGCGGCGTGACCCCGCCCGGGATGCGGCTCATCTCCGGGTAGAGCACGAAACTCCGCCGCCTCCTGGGCGAGGCCGCGCTGTGGTATTTCGCGGCGCGTTCGGCGAAGTTGCGGTCGTCCAGGGGGAAGACGCCGTACCGGTCGGCCTCGGACCACCAGCGGCCGATCAGCTCATGGAGCACGTCGGGGCGCTCGGCCGCCAGGTCGTGGCACTCGGAGAAGTCGTCGTCCAGGTGGTACAGCTCCCACCGGTCGTCGTCGTAGGAGGTGCCGCGCTCGTGGTAGGCCACGGCCTTCCAGCCCTCGTGCCAGATCGCGCGGTGCCCGTACATCTCGAAGTACTGGGTGGGGCGGCTGGTCGGAGCCGTGGCGCCGTCGAAGGTGTAGCGCATGGACACGCCGTGCACGGGCAGCTGCGCGAGCCCCCGGTACGTCTGCGGCATCTCGGCGCCGACGACGTCCAGGATCGTCGGGGTCACGTCGATGACGTGGTGGAACTGCGTCCGCACGCCTCCCTCGGGGACCCGCCCCGGCCACGAGACGATGAGCGGGGCCCGGACGCCCCCGGCGTGCGTGTTCTGCTTGTAGCGCTTGAGCGGGGTGTTGCCCGCCTGCGCCCAGCCCCAGGGGTAGTTGCCGTGGCAACGGAAGCCGCCGATCTCGTCGAGGCGGGCGAAGTTGTCGGCGTGGGAGACGGCGTCGCCGTTCTCGTAGGCGATCGAGTTGGTGTTGCCGAGCGCGCCGCCCTCCTGGCTGGCGCCGTTGTCCGAAAGGAGCACGATCAGCGTGTTCTCGCGGGTGCCGATGTGCTCCAGGTGGGCGACGAGCCGGGCGAGGTGGGCGTCGGTGTGCTCCAGCATCGCGGCGAACGCCTCCTGCAGCCGGGCGGCGACCGCGCGTTCCTCCTCGGGGAGCTCGGCCCAGGGTCGCACCCCGTCGTTGCGGGGCGCCAGCGCGGTGCCGGGCGGGATGATCCCGAGCTCGGCCTGCCGGGCGTGGCGGCGCTCCCTGATCACGTCCCAGCCCTCGTCGTAGCGGCCCCGGTAGCGCCGCAGGTACTCCTCGGGCGCCTGGTGCGGCGCGTGGCCCGCCCCCATGGCCAGGTAGAGGAGGTACGGCTTGTCCGGCCCCACCGACTTGTGGTCGGAGACGCAGGCGATGGCCCGGTCGACGAGGTCCTCGGTGAGGTGGTAGCCCTCCTCCGGCGTCCGCGGCGGCTCCACCCGGTGGTTGTCCTGGACCAGCTCGGGAAAGTACTGGTCGCTGATGCCCTCGAGGAAGCCGTAGTAGCGGTCGAACCCCCGGCCCAGCGGCCACTGGTCGTAGGGGCCGATCGCGCTGGTCCGGTCCATGGGCGCCAGGTGCCACTTGCCGAAGGCGTAGGTGTTGTAGCCGGTGTCGCGCAGCACCTCGGCGATCGTGGCCGCGCGGTGGGTCACGGTGCCGCGCTTGCCGGGGAAGCCGCTGTCGGCGTTGGACAGCAGAGACATGCCGACGGCGTGGTGGTTGCGGCCGGTGAGCAGCGAGGCCCGGGTGGGCGAGCACAGCGGCGTGACGTGGAAGTTGGTGTAGCGCAGCCCGCCGGCGGCCAGGGCGTCCATCGTGGGTGTGGCGATCTCGGATCCGTAGCAGCCGAGGCTGCCGAACCCGACGTCGTCGAGGACGACCACGATCACGTCCGGCGCGCCCTCCCGGGGCCTGGGCGGCTGCGGCCACCACGGCGTGGAGTCCTGGTAGGTACGTCCCACGTGCCCCGAGGTCATGCATGCATCCTTTCTTCGAGCTGGCGCAGGGTCAGGCCGCGGGTCTCCGGGGCCAGTTTGAAGGTCACCGCGGCGTTCAGCACGGCCAGGGCCGAGATGACCAGGAAGGAGACGGCGCCGAGCGCCTCGAACATGCTGGGCAGCGCCAGCGTGCCGACCACGCTGCCCGTCTTGCCGACCATGTTGACGATGCCGACGGCCCGCCCCCGCACCCCCGCCGGGAACAGCTCGGGCGCCCAGGAGTAGAAGGCCAGCGAGGTGCCGCCGTTGATCACCGCGATCGTGACGGCGAAGGCCGCCAGCACGAGCCACGAGGTGCCGAATCCGGCCCAGATGACGAACGTGCACACGGCGGCGACGGCCGTGCCGGTGATCGCGATGAAGCGGCGGCCGATCGACTCGATCACCCACAGGCAGACGATCAGGCCCAGGATCACGGCCAGCGCCGTCGTGCAGGCGGTGAACAGCAGCGAGGTGAACGTGCTCGGCGTGACGATGCGTTTGATCAGGCTGGGCTGGTAGAGCAGGATGGCCGAGCCGTACAGGTTGTTGCAGCCCCAGTACACGCAGAGCATGACCATCATGATCGCCAGCGGCCGGCGGAACAGCATCCGCAGCGGTGCCGGCTGCCCGCCGCCCGTCGCGGCGGGCTCGGGCGAGTCCGCCTCGCCGGAGGTGGCGTACCGCCAGGCGGCCACGGCCTCCTCGTGGCGGCCGTGGGCACGCAGCCAGTACGGCGACTCCGGCGTACGGCGGCGCAGGAAGAGCAGCAGCACCGCCGCGACGGCCCCGGTCGCCATCACCCAGCGCCAGTGCTCCACCCCGGAAGCGGTGAAGACCAGCAGCGTGACGGCGATGGCGGTCAGCGCGCCCAGCATCCAGGCCACCCCGCCCAGCCCGGTGAACGTCCCGCGTCTCCTGGACGGGATGAACTCCGTGATCAGGGCGGCCGAGGCCGGCATGTCCGCGCCGATCGCGAACCCGACGCAGAACCGCAGCGCGATGAGCTGCCACACGTCGTTCACGAGCAGGAAGCCGAGCGAGGCCAGCACGAAGACGGCCATCGAGGCGAAGAACACCGGCCGCCGGCCGAAGCGGTCGGTCAGCGGGCCGGTCAGCAGGGAGCCGAGGGCCATCCCGACGAACGCGGACGCGCCCACCAGGCCGAGGACGCCGGGGTCCGGGGAGAGCTCGGGCACGATGCCGAGCAGGGCGCCGGACAGGACCAGCAGGTCGTAGCCGTCCACGTAGTAGCCGCCGATGGCGGTCAGCGCGATCCTGCGCTGACCTCTGGTCATGCGTCCGGCATCGAACTCCACAATCTCGCTCGTCATATTCCGGGAATTTAGGACAGGCGCAACCATTCGTCTATTGCCATGGCCCGGCTCAAAACCATACGTTTTCCGGATGATCGAACGCCTGGACCTGCAGCTGGGCTGGCTGGCCACCTTCGTGGCGGTCGTGGACCACGGGGGCTTCACCGCCGCGGGGCGCGTCCTGGGCCGCTCGCAGCCCCGGGTCAGCGCGCACGTCGCCGCCCTGGAGCAGGCGCTCGGCGACACGCTGCTCATCCGTACCAGCAAGGAGGTCACGCTCACCGCCGCCGGCGCCAGGTTCCTGCCCAAGGCCCGCGCGGCGCTGGCCGCGATCCAGACCGGAGTGGACGAGGTGCGGACCCTGCGCGCCGAGCTCAAGGGCCGGGTCACGGTGGGCGGTTACCCGGGGCTGAGCGCGGTGCTCCTGGCGCCGCTGATGCAGCGGTTCAGGCGGCTGCACCCCGGGGTGACAGTGGTGCTGCGCGAGGGCGACCCGCCGCAATTGGAGGAAGCCATCGCCCGCGGCGAGCTCGACGTCGCGCTGCGCACCTCGGACGTGCCGCAGGTGTACCACAACGTCCCCTCCGCGCACCTGTTCCACGAGAAGATCGTGCTGGTGGCCCCGAAAGGCCACCCGCTGGCCACGGCCTCGCCGGTGGACCTCAGGCTGCTGTCCCAGGAGACCGTCATGGTCACCGGCGACCCGTACGCCGGCTGGGCCGACTACCGCGACCGGCTCGACCGCGTCGGCGCCGACCCCGTCGAGATCATGGTGATCGCGCAGGCCACCACGATCTCGGCCATGGTGGCGGCCGGTCTGGGGGTGGCGATCCTGGGCGCGTTCGCCGCGCAGGTCGCGGTGTTCGGGGACGACGTGGTGACCCGGCCGCTGCCGGCCCCCTTGTGGCAGCGGGAGATCCGCGTCTACCGGAAGGCCGGACGCGTGTCCACCAGGCCGGTGGACGCCTTCCTCGACCTCCTCCACCAGGAGGCTCCGGCCCTGACCGCCCGCACCGCCGTCTGGCCGCAGTGACCCGCCGCTAGGAACGGCGCCGGAAGTAGCAGATCGTGGCGGTGGCCAGGGCGGCGCCCCAGATCGGCCAGAAGCACTCCGGGAGCCAGGCGCCCCATTCGTCCAGGGTGAACCGGCCGGCGATCGTGGACCTGATGTAGGTCAGCCCGGCCACGGTGACGACGATCGAGACGAACCCGGCCGGGATGACCGCCAGCAGGGGCGGCACCCGCCTGCCGCGCAGGCCGGGGATCCAGCGCGGGAAGACCTCGCCCCACCGCTGGGTCAGCCCGAGCGTGAGCACGCCGCCGAACGCGCCGAAGGTCGCCAGGTACGCGCCGGCCAGCCACAGGCCGTCCTCTCCCTGGGCGAGGAACTCCGGGGTCACGCCGAGCGGGATGCCCAGGGCCCAGGCCCACCGGGTCAGGCAGTACACCAGCGGCACCGCGACCGCCACGTACACGGCCCGGCGTCCCCGCTCGGGGGTGAACCAGCGCGCGGCATCCCGGCCGCGGCCGTACGACAGCGCCGCGGCGGCAAGGAGCAGCCCGCCGAGCACGCAGACGAGCTGGTTGAGCACCGGCCACGGCCAGGCGTCGGCGAGGGTGACGCCGCCCAGGCTCCAGCCGAACAGCGGCGCGACCAGCAGGAGGGGCGTGTAGGCCAGGCCCATCATGAGCCGGGAGTCGGGGACGACCAGGATCAGGAGCACGGCGATCGGCCAGGCCAGGTAGAGCGGGGCTCGGCCGCCGTCGCCGCGGGCCAGCGCCAGCGCCGTCACCAGGGCGAGCAGCGCGACGGCGGCGATCCACCAGCCGAAGCTCGGCGTCGCGCCGGCCAGGACCGACAGCGCCCCGTCCGGGTCGGGGTCCGAGGCGCCCCAGGGGAAGCCGGGCGTCCCCAGCGCCCACGCCGCCCCGAGCAGGCCATAGCCCAGCGCCCACAGCGCCGCCGCGTAGCCGCGACGGCCGGAAGTGAGGGTTTCCATGCGATCAAGCCTCGCGGGGGCCCGGTCGCCGGGGCCAGATGCCGTTCGGCACCTCTTGACCCCGGCGACCGTGCCGTTCGGCACCTAGGAACGGTTTCCCACGAAGACCGGAGGAGTCCGGTCCTTCCAGGGCATCGCCTGTTCCAGGTGGGCGGCGATCCGGAACAGCAGATCCTCGCGACCGTAAGGGGCGACGATCTGCACGCCGACGGGCAGCCCGTCGGCGTGGCCGAGCGGCAGGCTGATCGCGGGCTGCCCGGTGACGTTGAACAGCACCGTGAACGGCCCGTAGCCGTCGAGCGACTCCAGCCAGCTCGTCAGCGTGTGTTCGGGATCGTCGTAGCGCAGCGTGCCGTGCGGCGCGGGCAGGCGGGCCAGCGTGGGGGTGACGAGCAGGTCGTGCTCGGTGAAGAACGCGCCCGCGGAGCGGGTGACCCGGTTCTGGACGTCGAAGGCGGCCAGCAGGTCCAGCCCGGTGTACTCCCGCGCCACCCGCAGGGCCTGCCGGGAGACGGCCTCCATCCGGGCCGGGTCCGGCTGTCTGGGTGCCAGGAGCAGCGTGGAGGCGATCGCCACGCTTTCGGCCACCAGGCTGCGCATGACCGCCTCCTGGTCCACGTCCGGGGCGGCCTCGGTGACGTGGTGCCCGGCCCGCTCCAGCGCGTGGCCCACGCGGAGCGCCGCCTCGGCCACCCGGCCGTCCACCTCGGCCCCCGACCAGGCCTTGGTGGTCACCGCCACCCTCAGCCGGCCGGGGTCGGCCCCGACCTCGTCGGCGTAGCGTCGCCGCGGGGGCGGCGCGGTGTACTTGTCGCCGATGCCGGGTCCCTGGACGGCGTCCAGGAGGTGCGCGGCGTCGCGGACGGTCCGCGTGAGCGCGAACTCGTACGACATGCCGAGCATCGCCTCGCCCGCGTCGGGCCCGCAGGTGATCCGGCCGCGGCTCGGCTTGAGCCCGACCAGCCCGCAGCATGAGGCCGGGACGCGGATGGACCCGGCTCCGTCGCTGGCGTGCGCGACGGGCACCGCGCCGGCGGCGACCAGGGCGGCCGCGCCGCCGCTCGACCCGCCCGCGCCCCTGTCCAGGTCCCAGGGGTTGCGGGTGGGCCCGTACCTGAGCGATTCGGTGGCGAAGCTGAGGCACAGCTCCGGGACGGTGGTCAGGCCCAGCGTGACCAGGCCGGCGGCCCGGAAGCGGGCCATCAGCTCGGTGTCGCGCCCGGGGACGATGCCCGGCAGGGCCCGGCTGCCGAGGGTGAACGGCACCCCCTCGGCCACCGGCCCGTGGTCCTTGATCAGGAACGGCACCCCGGCGAACGGCCCGTCCCCGGCGTGGTCCAGCGCCGGCCTAAAAATTGGCAGGGCCAGGCCGTTGACCTGCGCGTCCGCCTGCTCCAGGGCCCGCCTGGCGGTGGCCTCGACCTCGCCGGCGGTGACCTCGCCCGACCTGATCAGGTCGCGGATCCCGACGGCGTCGTACCTTGCGTATTCGTCAAGCTCCATGAAGAGCCTCTTTCTGGCGTCCTCGATCACATGTGGCGGTGGGCGGCGCCCGGGGCGCCGCCGATGACGAACAGCCTGAACAGCGGCGATGGCCGCGAATCGGGGGCCATCCCCTGCTGTGATCGAGGTGCTTCTACGCTCGGTACATCACGACCCATGGTGGCGGGTGCCGCCCAGGGCCGTCGAGCGGTTTTCCCCGCGACCGGGGTCCTCCCGGCGCACGGCTCGTGCGCCGGGAGGGCGGGCCGGCGTCAGTCGGCGGCGTGCCCGGAGCGCTTCCACGGGCCGGTGATGGCGAACACGTGGCCGGGCGACTGGATGTTGGCGAACAGGATGCGGCCGTCTGCGCTGAAGGTCGGGCCGGTGAACTCGCTGTCGTTGAGGTCGTTGCGGGCCAGCGGGTACGACTTGCCCTGCGCGCTGACGCCCACCAGGTGCTGGATGCCCTCGCCGTCTTCGGCGAGGATCACCCCGCCGTACGGGGAGACCGTGATGTTGTCGGGTCCGTCGTAGTCGGTGTCCTGGCTCGGGTCGGGGTTGACGCCGAAGATGACCTTGAGCGTGACCGTCTCGGTGCGCGGGTCGTAGAACCACACCTGGCCGTCGTGCTCGTTGACGCTGCCGTCGGTGTGCCGGGCGAAGCTGGCCACGAAGTACGCGCCGCCGTCGCCCCACCAGGCGCCCTCCAGCTTGCGGCTGCGGGTGACCTGGTCGTTGGCGAACTGCAGGCGCACCGACTGGATCTTCGCGTCACGGTCGGGCACCTCGACCCAGCGGGCCTTGAAGCGCGTGCCCGGCTCGGTTGCCTCCGACAGGTCGGCAATGTGCGTGTCGTCCCGGTAGCAGCTCAGCGCCTCCAGCTTGCCCGCGGTGTCGCCGCCCTCGGACAGCGCCAGCGCCCGCAGCGCGCCCTTGCGGCCGTGGAACCTCCTCGGCGGGGTCCACCGGTAGTAGAGCCCGTTCGGCCCGCCGGCGTCCTCGGTCAGGTAGATCGCCGACGTCCTCGGGTCGACGGCGACGGCCTCGTGCGAGTAGCGGCCGAGGAACTTCAGCGGCACCGGGTCCTGGTTGGCCTCGCGGTCGAACGGGTCGACCTCGAAGACGTAACCGTGGTCCTTCTGGTAGGCCCCGCCGGCGCGCTGCTCGGTCTCCTCGCAGGTCAGCCAGGTGTTCCACGGGGTCTTGCCGCCGGCGCAGTTGTTGTGGGTGCCGGCCAGGCTGACGTATTCGCGGATCCGCTCGCCGTGCGCGTCGACGTCGATGTTCGTGGTGCCACCCCCGGCGCCGGGGTCGTAGGTGAGGCCGGGCAGCGCCGGCACCCGATACGGCTCGCTCCCTCCGATCTCGTGGTTGTTGACCAGCGTGGCACCCCGGCCGTGCGGGAAGGCCGCGGTGCCGTCGGCGTCGCTCGGGGTCGGCTCGCCGCTCTCCAGCAGCGTCACCCCCGCCTCCGCGACGACGCGGTACGAGAATCCGGCGGGCAGGGCCAGGATGCCGGCCGGGTCGGGGACCAGCGGGCCGTAGCCGAGCGGGGGCCGGGTGGCGGCGAGCGCGGCCGGACCGGCGATGGTCTCGATGCTGCCGGCTAACGCGATGCCAAGGCTCCCCGCCGCGGTGCGGCCGAGGAAGGAACGACGAGAAACAGGTGAGGACACGGGACATCTCCTCTAGCGTCTGGGCGCTTGTACACCAGCCGACCCAACGATGCCACGGAGACGGCCGCCGCGCCGCCCGCAGTCCGCATGATGAACGCCGGATGAACAACCGGTTCCGTCCGGCGCGCTGGTGAGCGGGTCGGGGTTCGAAATTCTCACGACGCGGATAACAGTTGAAGAACGGACGATGGCGGGTCCGTGGTGCGGTGCATCAGCATGGAAACGTGACAGTCATTTCCGCCAGGCGGCGATCGACCGGGCGCCGGGGGCCGTACGTGGCCCGCGCGGTGGCCCAGCTGTTGTCCTGGCCGGCCCTGGAGCTGAGCGACACCAGGCGTGGCATGGCCTTCACCGTCCGCGGCACCGAGATCCTGCGCCTGACCGGCGCGGACGAGGTGCGCCTGTGCCTGACGGAGCCCGCGATCGAACGGCTGGAGCCGTACCTGCGCGACTGCGATCAGGTCCAGGTGGACGCCGACCACGCGTGGGTGACCCTGAGGGTCGAGGCCGAGCCGGACCTCGATCTGCTGCTGGCGCTGACCAGCGTGGCGATCAAGGCGCACGCCGCCTCGGAGGTCGCCTGATATCGGGCATGGGCCGCCCGCCCAAGGTGACTGATTTATACCGAAAAAGTGCTCTATGGTGCGGGCTTTGGAACGTGCTATGACAAAGTCATGGCGTACGACGAGCGCCTCGAACGTGAGGCGATCCAGGACGTGGTGACCAAGCTGGTCGCCAGATTCACCGGAACGCGTTCGGCCGAGCAGGTCGAGGCGGCAGTGCGGACGGCCTATGACCGATTCGCCGACAGCCCGGTGCGCGATTTCATCCCTGTGCTGGTGGAACACGATTCCAAGGAGCTGCTGCGCGGCTCCAGGGAGCTGCTGCGCGGCGGCACCGGCTGACGGGGCCGCCTGACGGGTGACGGTCTCCCTTTCCGGGGTAGCTGAGCCGGCGGGACACGACAGGCTCGGCGCGGGGAGCGGGGATGTACTACGACCAGTTGCTCAAGATCGTGGAGCAGCAGACCGGGGCGGGACCCCAGGCCGCCGAACGCGCCGTGCAGGCCACGCTCCGTACGCTCTCCGAGCGGCTCTCCAAGGACGAGAGCCGCGACCTGCTCAGGGAGCTGCCTCCGGAGGCGATGCCCTGGCTCTACACCGAACGGGACCCCGAGACCTTCGGCGTCGAGGAGTTCCTGCGGCGGGTGGCCGAGCGCGCCGGGGTCGACGTCGAGGCGGCCGGGCGGCACACCCGCGCGGTCTTCTGGGCGATGGGGCAGGCGGTGAGCCCCGAGGAGTTCGCCGACATGGCGGCCGACCTCCCGGACGACTTCGAGGCCCTGGTCGCGGAGGCCGGACGCGGGTACGTCGAGATCGTGCCGGCCGGGGAGTTCCTGGCCGGGGTCGCGGAACGGGCCGGGCTCGACTACTCGGGCGCCCGCCGGGCCACCGAGGCGGCGCTGGAGACGCTCGCCGAGCGCATCGCCCCGGGCAAGGTCGAGGACCTGGTCGGCCAGCTGCCCGTCCAGCTGCACGCGCCGCTGAAGCGCGGGGTGGGCGGAGGTTCCGGCCGGGAGCTCCCGCTGGAGGAGTTCGTCCGCCGGATCGCCACGCGCGAGGGCGTCTCCCCCGAGCGGGCTCGCGAGCACGCCAAGGCGGTCTTCACCATGCTGCGCGAGTCGATCGCCGGCGAGGAGTACGCCGACCTGGCGGGCCGGCTGCCCGACGAATACCGGACCCTGCTACCTCGTCCCTGACAATCACCAGTTACACGAATATTTGGCGGCTGTTCGAGCAGAATGCCTGTCATGGTCACCTTGATCAAGCGGCTACGGCAGGGGCTCGCCATCCGGGTGATGCGGGCGGCCAGGGCGGCGAACCGGAGTCCCCTGGCCCGCAGGCTCCTGCGCGGTCGCAGCATCCGGCGCTTCGCCCTGGTCAACCGGCTCTACCACACGGTGTTCCGGCTGGGCGTGGCCACCGGCGACCGCGACGCCGAGGCGCGTTACCGGGGTGTCGTGCTGACCGGCCCCGCGTGGGACGCGACGATCATGCCTTCGGTCTCGGCGGGGTACTACGAGGAGTTCGAGGTCGGCGTCTTCGAGCGGCTGGCCTCGATCAGCCGTTCCGTCCTCGACGTGGGGGCGAACATCGGCGTCTACACCTGCACCGGCGCGGCGCGCCTGCCCGAGGACGGCAGCCTGATCGCCTTCGAGCCGGTGCCGGAGAACCTCGGTTACCTGCGGCGCAACGTGGAGCGCAACGACCTGGCCGCCCGCGTGACCATCGAGCCCGTGGCCGTGGGGGCGGCGCCGGGCCGGCTGACCGTGCACCTGTCGGGCGAGCAGACGGGCAAGCACTCGGCCGCCGCGGCGAACGTCGGCACCGCCGCCGGCACCCTCACCATGCCCATGACCTCGATCGACGCCTACCTCGCCGACGGCGGCCTCGGCCCGCCCGACCTCATCAAGATCGACGTCGAGGGGTACGAGGGCTTCGTGCTGCGGGGCGCGGCCGAGAGCCTGGCCGCGCTGCCGGCGCTGCTGTTCGAGGTGCATCCCGAGCTCCAGGAGAACTGCGGCTGCGCCGCGGGCGAGCTGCTCGACCTCGTCTTCGACCGCTACCCCTGGGTCTTCGTGATCGACGAGCTCGAAAACGTCCTGCGGCCGTGCACGCGGGCCGAGCTCGACGACCCGCACGCGATCGGCCTCTACCGCTCCAACCTCGCCGCCGTCGGCAGGCCGGAGCACCTCGACGCGTTGCGGCAGTGGCACGGCCTCGGCTCACCCTGAGGGATCACTGAGGGATCACTGAGGAATCACGGCTCGGCCCTGCCGGTGGCCCAGGCCCACGCGGCGATGGCGACCCGGTTCCTGGCGTCGATCTTGCGCTGGATCGCGGCGATGTGGTTCTTGACCGTGCCCGGCGCGAGGAAGAGCTCCGCGGCGATCTCGGCGTTGGTCCTGCCGTGCGCCACCATCGCCACGATCTCGTCCTCGCGCTCGGTGAGGACGACGTGCGGCGCCCCGGGGGGTGTCTCGGGCAGGCCGCGCTGCCGGAGCAGCCGGACGGTGAGCTGGGGGCTGATGAGCATGTCGCCGTTCATCGCGGCCCGGACGGCCTCGACGAGCAGCGCGGGGCCGGAGCGCTTGAGGATGAATCCTGAGGCGCCGTTCCGCAACGCCGCGTCGACGTACTCGTCCAGCCCGAACGTGGTGACGATCACGACGTGGACGCCGGTGCCGGCCAGCGCGCGGGCCACCTCGATGCCGTCGGCCCCGGGCATGCGGATGTCGGCGAGCACGACGTCGGGCCCGATCGCCCTGGCGGTCTCGATCGCGGCCCGGCCGTCGGCGGCCTCGGCCACGACGGTCATGTCGGGCTGGGCGTCGAGGATCAGCCGGAAGGCGGCGCGGATGCCTTCCTGGTCGTCGGCGATGAGGATGCGGATGGCCACCCCGGCGATTGTGCCAGCGGCAGGCGGGCGGTCAGCGACCACCCGTCCGGTACGGCCCGCGCCACCAGGTCACCGCCCTGCTCCCGGACGAGCTCGGCCAGCGCCGGCAGGCCGGAGCCGCCTCGCCGGCCGCCCCGCGTTCCCGCCGCGCCGTCGTTGGTCATGGTGATCTCGAGCGCGCCGGACCCGGCGGTCACGGCGAGATCGACCCGGGCCGCCCCTGGGGCGTGCCGCCGCACGTTGGTCAGCCCCTCGATCACGATCCGGTAGGCCAGGGCCCCGGTGTCCGCGGGCACCGCGGGCAACGCGGGCAACGCGTCCATGCGCAGGCGGACCTCGGCGGGTCCCGCCTCGGAGAAGCGCTCGGCGGCGGCGCGGATGCCGTCGAGGTCGCCCGCGGGGGTGAGGGGCCGGTCGTGGTGCAGCGTGTCCAGGGTCCGGTCCAGCATCGACAGGGCGCGCTGGCCGGCCGCCTCGACGCGTTCGAGGGCGTCCAGCGGATCGCCCGCCACCATGCCCGCCTGGGCGTGCGCCACCATCTCGCTGATGTCGTGGGCGACGAAGTCGTGCAGGTCCCGGGCCAGTCGCAGCCGCAGCTCGGTCCGGGCGTCGGCCGCCGCACGCGCCTGCCGTACGTCGAGGAAGCGCAGGTAGCCGCCCACGGCGGCGGCCAGGAGCGCGCCCAGGCCCCAGAACGCGGACGCGCCCACCGCTTCCAGCCACGAGACCGGGAAGAAGAACCGCAGCAGCCAGGCGGCCCCGGCCAGGCCCGCCGCCGACGCGGCCGGGGCCGCCCGCCGGGGCGGGGCGTACCGGACGACCAGGCCGGCCAGCGCCGCGAGCGCCAGCCCCTCGGCCATCCCCAGCGCGTCGGCGCCGGGCGCCGCCTCCACCGCGCCCATGACGTGGGCGAGCGTGACGGCCAGGGAGACGGCCGCGGCCAGGAGCGTCAGCTCGGGCAGGCGCGACCTGAGCCGCGGACGGAACGACGTGGCCCCCACCAATGAAACCGCGAACGAGACCGCGGCCAGCGCCGGTACGGCGTCGGCGACCCACATCAAGCTCACCGGACCGACGATACGCGCAGACCGGACACCGACCGGAACTCCCCGCGTGCTCACCGCAACTTTGGCGGATCCGGGGGCATCTAACCCGCCGTGGAGGCGCTGATCGCGGGGGATCCGCAGCAGATCGGGGACTACTGGCTGGCCGGGCGGCTCGGCGCGGGAGGTCAGGGGGTCGTCTACGACGCCTACGACCCCGACGGGCGGCGGGTGGCGGTGAAGGTGCTGCACGCGGCGGGCGACCGCGGGCGCTTCGCCAAGGAGGCGGCCGCGGCGGAGCGGGTGGCCTCGTTCTGCACCGCCCGGCTGCTGGCGGCCGATCTCGACGGCGGCAAACCGTACCTGGTCTCGGAGTACGTGGCGGGCCCGAGCCTGCGCGAGGCCGTGCGGGAGGGGCGGCGCTTCACCGGCGACGACCTGCACCGGCTGGCGACGGCGGTGGCCACGGCGCTCACCGCGATCCACGAGGCGGGCGTCGTCCACCGCGACCTGAAGCCGGACAACGTGCTGCTCGGCCCGGACGGGCCACGCGTGATCGACTTCGGCATCGCCAGGACGGCGGAGATGTCGCTGACCAGGACCGGCGAGCTGGCCGGAACGCCCGGTTACATGGCGCCAGAGGTGCTGACCGGGCAGCGGGCGGGGACGGCGGCCGACGTCTTCGCGTGGGCCGCGATCATGGTGTTCGCGGCCACCGGGCAGGACGCCTTCGGCGGCGAGAACCTGGGCGGCGTCATGCACCGCGTGCTGACGCACCACCCCGACGTGAGCGCGCTGCCCCCGGGGCTGGCCACGCTGATCGAGGCCGCGCTGGAGAAGGATCCGCGAGCCCGGCCGTCCGCCCGCGACCTGCTGCTGGCGCTGGTCAGCGGCGACGGGTCCGACGTGGGCGGACTGCTGGCGGCCGGCAGCCGCCGCGCCGGGGGGATGCGGGCGCCCGACCGGGACGACCCCGCGCTGGGCGCGATCGCCGAGGACGCCTACGGCTCGCTCGGCCCGGAGGCGCGCGACCTGGCGGCCGAGGTGTTCCTGCGGCTGGTGGCGGTGAACGCCGAGGGCCAGGAGACGCTGCGGCGGGCCGGCCACGAGGAGCTGTTCGGCGGCCGGCCGGACCACGAGGCGGCGGCCGTCCAGCGGATCCTGGAGGCGTTCTCGTACGTGGTCACCACCAGGGACGGGTCGGTGGCGCTGGCGCGTCCCGGCCTGGTGCGGGCCTGGCCGCGCCTGCGGACGTGGATGGATGCCGAGCGCGCCGGGCTGGCGATGCTGGACGAGATCAACGCGGCGGCGCGGCACTGGGCGGAGCACGGCCGGCGCGACGGCGACGTGCTGCAGGGCAGCCGCCTGGAGCAGGCGCTGAGCTGGGCGGCGACCGGCCGCAGGCACCTGACGCTGACCCCGTTCGAGCGCGATTTCCTGCGTGCGGGCACCGAGCTGACCAGGAGGCGCGGCCGGCGCAGGACGCTGGTCACGTCGGCGCTGGCCGGGCTGCTGGCGGTGGCGCTGGTGGCGGGCGGGCTGGCCGTGTGGCAGCGCCGGCAGGCCGTCGAGCGGCTCGACATCCTGACCGCCAAGCAGGTGGCGGCCGAGTCCGACCGCATGCGCACCGCCGATCCGGGCCTCGCGATGCTGCTCAGCGTGGCCGCGTACCGGGTCTCGCCGCAGCCGGAGGCCCGCTCCAGCCTGATGGGCTCGCTCCAGCAACTGGAGACGGCCGCCTTCCGCGACCCCCCGGTCAAGGGCATGGGCCGGCGGACGCTGAGCCGCGACGGGCGCACGCTGGTCAGCTTCAGCGAGGGCGGCGTCAACGTCTACGACGTGCGCACCGGCAGGCGGACGGCGAGCTGGCCCGGCATGACCCTGCGCGGGACGATCATCCAGGGCCCCGCGCTCAGCCGCAGCGGGCGCCTGCTCGCCCAGACCACCTCGGACGAGCTCGGCGTCTGGGACCTGAAGACCGGCAGGACGCTGGTGCGCAGATCTCTTGAGCCGACCGGGAACGGCGGCTACGGCGTCGTGTTCGGCGAGCACGAGACGACGCTCGTCGTCACCATGGCCGACGACGTCCCCTTCCTCATCGACGTGACCACCGGGAAGCAGTTCGGCCGGATGGTCTACGCGGACCGGACGATGGCGCAGACCCCCGCGCCGCTCGTGGATCCGACGGGGAGACACCTGCTGCTGCCCGGCTACCGGTTCGACCAGATCGGCCTGCCCGGCTGGACCACCGAGCGCCCCTTCCCCGCCTGCGTGAAGAACCACGTGCTGGCGGCCTACAGCGCGGACGGAAAGACCCTGGCCTGCTCCGACGTCGCGGGCGACATCGTCCTCGTGGACGCCGTCACCGGGCGCCAGCGCAAGCTGAAGGAAACGCTGAACTGCGGGATCTGCCACGACTCCGGACGGCTCCGGTTCAGCGCCGACGGGCGCTACATCGCCGGCTTCTACGGCCGCGACCTGGAGGTCATGCGGATCAGCGACCAGCGGACCGTCCTGCGCTACCGCGCCGAGGGCGAGTTCGGCGACGTCCGCTTCGACCCCGACGGCAGGACGCTGCGCTACCTCGTCGACGACACCGTCATCAGCGTGGACCTCATGCCGCGCACCCCGTCCGTCGCCGTGCCCGACACCCCGACGCTCAGCCGCGACGCCCACTGGGCGGTGTCCTGGACGAACGGTGCCGAGCTGAGCGTGTTCGACCTGCGGACGCGTAAGGAGGCGGGCCGCCTGCGGGTCGGGGAGGAAGGGTCCATCCTGGGCATGGACGACGCCGGCACCAGGCTGGCCGTCGCCGGCATGGACCGCACGATCACCCTGTGGGACCTGGCGAGCAGGAGGAAACTCTGGTCCAAGCGGGTGGGGGAAGGCGACTACCAGCCGGCGTACGTCAACTTCACCCCCGACGGGCGCAGGATCGCCATCACCCTCCTGCTGGGCGAGAGTCCGTTGATGAGCGTGGTCGTGCTGGACGCCGCCGACGGCCGCGCGGTGGCCGCGTACAAGACCCGGCTGAGCATCGGCCCCTTCCTTCCGGGACGGCAGGTGTTCGTCTCGGGAGACGGCAGGCTCGTCGACGTGATGACCGGCAAGGCCGTCGGCTCTGGGCTCGGCGACGCCGGCACGCTGGCCGTCAGCCGTGACGGGCTCCTGGCCGTCCAGGAGTCCGCCACCCACCGGATCGGGCTGTGGGACGTCAAGGGCCCGACCCCGCTACGTCCCGTCCTGCCCCGCGCCGCCGGCGCCAGCGACGTCATCGTCTTCTCGCCGGACGGCAGGACCCTCGCCACGTCCACCGACGAGGGCGTGCTCGAGCTCTGGGACGTCCGGTCCAGGCGCCGGCTCGGCAGTTCGTACCGGGTCGGGGAGTTCGCCCCCTCGTCCATGGCCTTCGGCGCCGACGGGAGCGTCCTGTACGTCGGCATGCAGGACGGCCTGGTGGCCGGGGCCGTGCGCGAGGTGCCCGTCGGCGACGCGCTGATGATCGGGAAGGTGTGCGCGCGGGCGGGTCGCACGCTCACGCCAGCCGAATGGGACCGGTACCTCCAGGACGTGCCGTACCAGGACGTGTGCGCGGCCCGATGACAGAATGCATTACTCTTGCTCTTGCGAAATACTCGCAATTAGGCTTCGCGTGTGCATCACGACGGACCTGGCATCACCGCGATATCCGCCCAGATCATCGACCTCTACCAGCGTTGCTACGCCGCCCCGCCGTGGTCGGAGGCTCCCGAGCAGCTCGGCCGCTACCCCGCCAAGCTCGCCGCAGGCGCCGCCAAACCGGGTTTCAGCGCGCTGACCACGACCGACGACGCCGACCGGCTCACCGGCGTCTGCTACGGCTGGCCGACCCCGGACGAGCTGAGCGGCAACCGCGTCTATGACGCCCTCGTCACGGCCTTCGGCCTGCCCGCGGCGACCGCGCTGACCCGCGGCGCCTTCGAGGTCGTCGAGCTCTTCGTCCACCCCGGCCACCAGGGCCAGGGGATCGGCGCGCGGCTGCTCGACGGGATGACCGCCGGCCGGCCCTCCGCCTGGCTCATCACCGACCCCGGCGCGCCCGCCGCCGGCCTCTACCGCAGGCTCGGGTGGCGGGAGGCGGGCCCGCTGCCGGCCGGCTTCTACCCGCAGTCGCGGGCGTCGGTCTTCACCCTGACCCGTCCGGACGCGTGATGCCCGGGTCTAGATCCACCCGCGCTCCCGGGCCGCCAGCCCCGCCTGGAAGCGGGTGATGGCGTTCAGCTCCTGCATGACGGCGTGGATGCGGCGCTGAACGGTGCGCAGCCCGAGCCCCAGCGCCCGCGCGATGGCCTCGTCCGTCAGGCCGCCCGCGAGCAGCGCGAGCAGGTCCCTGGTCAGCTCGTCGGGCTCGCCGGGGCCGGCGGCGGGCCGGGGCTCCCCGCGCAGCGGGAACCCCCGCCGCCACTCGAGCTCGAACAGCGCGATCAGCGCGTCGAGCAGGGCGGACCGGTGCAGGATGAACGCCGCGTCGATGGAGTACGCCCCGTTGCGGATGGGGATCAGCGCGAGCGCGTCGTCGGCGATCCACATCTTGGCCGCCGCCCCGGCCACCACGCGGGCCTTCTCGCCGTGGGCCACGGAGTCCTGGACGAGCCGCAGCTTGCCGGGCAGCGCCAGCGACTCCAGGTCGTACACGCTGCGGTAGTCGATGCCCGACCTGAGCATGCGCCGCTCGCGCTCGACGTTGTCGGCGTGGCCGCGCATGACGTACGGGGGCTTGTCGATGTTGCGGAACATGGTCTGCGCGCTGTCCTGGAGCGCGTACGCCCTACTGATGATGTTGTCGGTCCCCGTGACGACCTCGACCTGCTCGGCCGGGTGCGCCGCGTAGCGGGAGGCCAGGTGGAACGACGTGGTGAGCTCGTGGATGGCCGTGCGCACCTGGTGGAGCTCCTCCTCCTGGCGGGTGAGCAGCGGCCTGAAGGCGATGTCGGGGGCGACGGCGACGTAACGGGCGCGGCGGCCCGGCAACCTGCTGGCCAAGCCGCGCCGCGCGAAGGCCGCCAGCGTCCGGGCCGCCAGGGGCGTCGAGACGCCGCAGTGGGTGGCGAGTTCGGCGGCGGATGATCGCGGGTTCTCGACGAGCGTCGCGTACAGGCGGCTCTCTGCCGGTGACAGGCCGATCGCTTTGAGCATCGGCGACGCCCTTCCTCCCGCCGCGGGGATGGCGGGTTACCGCCACCTGGCGGGTTTTGGCCCGTTCGGCGGACTTGTGCCCTGACTCAATCCCAGATTAGGTCAGCGAGGAAACGATCTCCGGCGTTTCCCAGGTCTGGAGAAAGGTGTGCGTATGCTGTCCACCCCCCGGCGCCGCGGACTCGTGGCCTTATTCGCGTCCTTACTCGCGGCGCCGCTCGCCGCGGTCCCGCAGGCGGCCGTCGCGGCGACCGTCACGACGGCGACCACGACGGCGGCCACGAGGGCGAACGCGCCGGTGACCGGCCTGCCGGCGGTCAAGATCACGCTGATCACCGGGGACACCGTCACCTACGCGAAGGACGCCTCGGGCCGCGCCTCGGCCACGCTGGAGCCCGTCGAGGGTGCGGAGGCGCGGACGTACCAGGCCCAGCAGGACGACCACGGCTACTACGTGATCCCCGCTGACGCCGCCCCTTACGTCAGCGGGGGCCTGCTGGACAAGGAGCTGTTCAACGTCGGCTACCTGGCGGCCAACGGCTACGGCGACGCCAAGACCGCGCAGCTGCCGCTCATCGTCCAGTACCAGCCGCAGACCAAGGCCGCCGACCTGGCGGGCAAGGCCAGGTCGCTGAAGGGCGGCACGGAGCCGATGGTGCTGGAGAGCATCGACGGCGCCGCGATCAAGGTGGACAAGAAGCAGGCCGCCGCGTTCTGGCAGTCCCTGGGAGGGGGCCGGAACGACGCCAGGGCCCTGACGAGCGGCCTGCGCAAGGTGTGGCTCGACGGCAAGGCCAAGGCGCTCGACGACGTCAGCAACCCGCAGATCGGCGCCCCCGCGGCCTGGGCGGCCGGCTACGACGGCACGGGCGCCAAGGTCGGCATCATCGACAGCGGCATCGACCTGGCGCATCCCGACCTGCAGGGCAGGATCGTCGCGTCCCGCAACTTCGTCCCGGCCGGCATGCCGGGCGGCGGCAACCCCGACGAGGTCACCGACCGGGTCGGTCACGGCACGCACGTGGCGTCGATCATCGCCGGCAGCGGCGCCGCCTCCGGCGGCAAGTACAAGGGCGTCGCCCCCGGCACCAAGCTGACCATCGCCAAGGCCCTGGACGACACGGGCAGCGGCAACAACTCCGAGATCATCGCGGCGATGCAGTGGCAGGCGGCCACCGAGCGCGCCCGGGTGGTCAACATGAGCCTGGGCAGCAGCAGCCCGACCGACGGCACCGACCCGCTGAGCCAGGCGGCCAACGAGCTGACCGCCGAGTACGGCACGCTGTTCGTGGTCGCGGCGGGCAACTCGGGCCCCGGCCGGTACACCATCGCCTCCCCCGGCGCGGCGACCTCGGCGCTCACCGTCGGCGCGGTGGACTCGGCCGACAAGATCGCCTCGTTCTCCAGCCGCGGCCCGCGCCTGAGCGAGGACTTCGCGATCAAGCCGGAGATCACCGCCCCCGGCGTGAACATCATCGCCGCGCGCGCGGCGGGCACCTCGCTGGGCGAGGGCAGCAGCGTCCCGGGCGGCGGCCCGATCGACGACAACTACACCGCGGCGTCCGGCACCTCGATGGCCGCCCCGCACGTGGCCGCCTCCGCCGCAATCCTCGCCGTCCAGCACCCCGACTGGACGCCCGAACAGCTCAAGACCGCGCTGACGGGCACCGCGAAGCCGACCGACGGCACGGTCTACGACCAGGGCTCGGGCCGGCTGGACATCGGGCAGGCCGTCACCCAGCAGGTCTTCGACGACCTGGCGACGGTGCACGCGGGGTTCACCGACCCGTACACCGGCCAGACGCTGGCCAGGAAGGTGACCTTCCGCAACACCGGCAAGGACCCCGTCACGCTGGCCCTGTCGATGACGCTCAAGCGTGGTGACGCCCAGCCGCCCGCCGGGATGGCCACGCTCACCCCGTCGTCGCTGACCGTCCCCGCGGGCGGCACCGCGAGCGCGGACCTCACCATCGAGCCCACGCTCGGCGACCCCGGCTGGTACGAGGGCCGCCTGACGGCCACCGCGGGCACGACCCGGTTGACCGCGCCGATCGCCCTCCACAAGGGCGCCAAGCTGGACACCGTACGCGTCAAGCTGGTCGGAAAGCCGGAATGGACGCTCAACCCGGGGGTCCTGACCGCCCTCCGGGTCAGCGACACCGACCCGCTCCTCCAGGGCGAGCCGATGACCACGGCCACCGGTAACTGGCGGACCACCGACACGCCCGGCACCGTGGAGACCGAGCTCAAGCTCGCGCACGGCGGCGTCTACTCCATCGGCGACATGCCCTGGTGGTACACCAGGCCGGACCGGCAGATCCAGTACGGTACGCTGCTCGCCCCCGAGATCAAGCTCGACGGCGACACCACGGTGACCCTGGACGCGACCGCGCTCGAGCAGATCCAGGTGAGCACGCCCCGCACGTCGGAACCGGTGTTCATGAACCTGATGGTCGCCCGCACGACCGCCTCGGGCCAGATGTACGCGGGCGCGTCGCTCCTCAGCTACGAGCCCGTGAACAGGGGCAGGTTCTGGGTCACGCCGGTGCGCAAGGCGCCCACGGTGGGCACCTCCACGGTGCTGTTCGACCAGATCCGCCGGGCGCCGGAGGTCGAGCTGGCCGTGCCGGGGCTCCGGCTCAACCCGCACTACGTCAGCGAGCACGACCCGCTGGTGCCGAAGTTCGCCGCCGACCAGCGCCTGAGCCTGACCACGGGCGACGACGTGCGCGGCGGCGCGGACGCGCGCGGCAAGCTCGTCTACCTCCCGGCCAGGGACTCGCTCGACCTCTTCACGGCCGACGTGGACCTGGCGATCAAGGTGGGGGCCGCCGGCGTGGTCACCAGCGACCGGTTCGCCTGGCTGCTCAGCGACTCGCACTACACGGACCACAACAAGATCCCGGTGCTGTGGATCGACAGCGGCGAGGCGGACCGGCTCGGCAAGGCCCTGGCCCGCAAGCCGTACCCGAGCGCCGCCCTGCGCGTCACGCCGACCACCCCGTTCGAGTACAAGCTGGCCTACTACGTGAAGGGGACCACGGCGGGCCGGCTGAACTTCGCCCCGAAGGCGCGCGACCTCACCGAGATCGACACCACCTACCACGCCCGGTTCGCCCCCCAGCCCGGCACGTGGGGCCCGTACACGAACTTCACCGAGGTCAACCACACCTACAACCCCGAGCAGCGCTTCAGCATCCGCGGCTCGCACGCCTTCGCCGGGCCCACGGCCAGGACCGAGTACTACAACGCGCCCGGCCGGGACGTGCTGTGGGAGCGTGAGTTCACCTTCATCGACCCTGCCTCGGGCGGCGCGCGCTTCGCCGCTTCGGCCCGCGGCTTCAACCACGCGACCAAGGAGCGGGAGGACTGGAACGAGGCCATCATGCCCTCGCAGTTCGCGGCCGGCGCCGGCCTGCCGGACTGGGTCACCCCCATCATCTACTGCGACGGCTGCCGCCAGGGCGACCGGCTGCGGCTGCGCGCGCTCAGCCCGATCGGCTTCGGCTACTACTCCGACGCCTCCGACCCGACCCACATGTACCAGGGCGCGCCGGGGACCGAGGAGCTCCGGCTGTTCAGCGGCGCCGCCGAGGTCAAGCCGCAGTACGACGACCTGGGCGTGCCCTACTACGGCGTCCCCGCCGGGTCCGGCACGTACCGGCTGACGAGCTCGTGGAAGGACGCGTTCCCCGGGAAGCACGCCGGCACCGGCGTGGAGACCAGCTGGACGTTCCGCTCCGCCCGCCCCACGGGCGACAGCAACCCCTACCCCTGCCTGGACTCCGTGCTGTGGGAGGACAAGCAGCCCTGCGCGCAGGTGCCGATGATCCGGCTGCGGTACGAGCTCGGCCTGCCGGAGAACGACACGGTCCAGGGCGGCGGGCCGTTCGCCTTCACCGTCAGGACCGAGGGCGGCCGCTCGTCGTCGCTGCGGGCGGTCTGGATCTCCGGTGACAAGGGCGCGCACTGGACCCGGGCCACGGTGCTGCCCGGCGGCAAGGTGCTGGCGCTCAACCCCAAGGGCCCCGGCAGCATCTCGATCAAGGTCGAGGCGCAGGACAAGGACGGCAACTCCGTCCAGCAGATCCTCTCCGACGCCTACCTCGTGAAGTGAGGGCGGTAGCGGGGGCCGGGACACCCCTGGCCCCCGCTCTCAGCCGCCGGGTCCTCTCCGCCGGATGGGAGCGGCGTCGCCGTTCCGGGGCAGATCGCCGCGCTCCACCGGGGCCGGTGGCGAGGGAGCGGGCGGGCCCGTGCCGGTCGCCGGGCGGGCGCCTTGCGCGGCCTGCTTCAGCACCGCCCGGTCCACCTGGCCGACCGGGCAGATCAGCCGGATGTGGTGGTCCTTGCGCACGGCGACGTACTCCTGGTCGCCGCCGTTCACGACGTACCAGCCGCCGCCGTCGCGCTCGCACGGGCCCGTGCGCACGTACGGCCCGCGGTCGATCCGCAGCTCCACCCGCTTGCCGTCGGGCGAGGTGTAGACCGCGCCGAAACCGTCGTCGTTGATCACGCCGACCGACTGCTCGGACACTTCGTACCCGGGCAGGTCCACCACGTACATCAGCTCGGGAGCCGCGCCCTGCCGCCGGGCCAGGTCCATGGCCGCCCGGCTCAACGCGGTCCTCACGCCGCGGTCAGGGCTTGCGGGCGATGCCGCCGAACATGAGGCGCTGGCCCACGGTCAGCTCCTCGGGGACGTCCGTCTCCGGACGCCACAACGGCAGCGGCACGACGCCCGGCTCCACCAGCTCGAACCCCTCGAAGAAGCCGGTGATCTCCGCGACGGTGCGGAACCTGCCGGTGCCGAGGAGCGCGAGGTACTGCTTCTCCGCGTCGCGGGACTCCTGGCTCGAGTCGCAGAAGTGGGTGATGAAGAGGTAGCTTCCCGGCGGGACGGCGGCCATGTACGCATCGACGATCCCCTGCGGGTCCTCGTCGTCGTGCAGGTGGTGCAGGATGCCGACCAGCATCACGCCGACCGGGCGGTCGAAGTCGATGAGCTGCTTGACGGCCTCGTCGCCGAGGATCGCCACCGGGTCGCGCAGGTCCGAGGTGACCACCGCGGTGCGCTCGTTCTCGGCCAGGAGGGCCCGGCCGTGGGCCAGCACCATCGGGTCGTTGTCGACGTAGACCACGCGGGCCTCGGGGTTCGCGCGCTGCGCGACCTGGTGGGTATTCTCCACGGTCGGCAGCCCCGAGCCGAGGTCGATGAACTGCGTGATGCCCTGGTCGATCATGAAGCGGACGCCGCGGTCCAGGATCTGGCGGTTGTAGGCCGCCACGTCGTAGATCTCCGGGATGACCTTGACGATCTCCGCGACGAAAGCGCGATCGACCTCGAAGTTGTCCTTGCCGTGCAGGACGACGTCATAGGCCCTGGCGATGCTGGGCCTGGTCGTGTCGATCGCGCTCTTCCACTCATCCGACTTCTCGCCCACAGGTGCCCTTCCTCACGGAGTCGATCATCAGGATCATAGGGCGGATCCGGCCCGACAAATGCGCTTATCACCGCATTGTCGCCAGCCGTCTGCTTCGCCGCGCGGCACGCCGTACGCGCCGCGGCCCCGGAAGACGGCTTCGGCCCGGCCTCCCGGTCTAAGCTGATCACGGCGGTGAGCGAGCTGGCCCGCGACTGCTACGGACAGGGGGGCTGGTGGTCGAGCAGCCTCGGCATGGGCGGGGGGCGGTGTGAAGTCCGTCCCCGATGAGCCGCTGCGGCGGATCCGCACGCTGGAGGGCGAGCTGGCCGACGCCCGCCAGGACGTGCTGGCCCTGGTCGCGGAGCTGGAGGAGCGCGACGTACGGCTCAGGCGGGCCCACCGGGCGATCTTCCGCGAGCTGGAGGACGCCCTGCGCCCGCCGATCCCGCACGTGGAGCAGGCGCGGCTGGCGGTCTACTACTCCTCCTCCGAGGACGACGCGCCGACCGGCGGCGACCTCTACGACGTGGTGATCATGCCGGGCGGCGAACTGCACGTCGTCGTGGTGGACGCGGCCGGCCACGGCGTGGCCAGCACCCGCGCCGCGCTCAACATCATCCACGCCGTCCGCGTGCTCTCCCTGGCCGGGCTGCCGCTGGAGAACGTCGTGGAGCGCGCCGCGGCCATCCTGCAGCCGGTCTACCCCGATCTGGCCGGCACCGTACTGGTGGCCCGCTTCGACCCCCGTACCGGCGTGCTCCGGGTGGCCACCGGCGGCCACCCGCCACCGCTGATCGTGGCGCCCGGCGAGCCGGCGACGTACCTGGAGGCGTGGGGGCGCGGCCTCGGCTACCCGGATCCGGGCAGCGACCACGTGGCCGAGCGGTGGCTGGGGCCCGGCACGCTGGTGCTGTTCTACACCGACGGGCTGGTGGAGGCCCGGCGCGACCTCAACGCGGGGCTGGACGAGCTGGCCGAGCTGGCGGGCCGGCACCGGGACCTGCCGGTGGACGAGCTGACCGACACCCTCGTACGGATGATGCGCCGCGAGGTGCTGCACAGCGACGACACCCTGCTCCTGGCCATGCGCTGGACGCCGGCGCGCGAAAGTTGACCTGGAGCGCGCTCCAGCAGGCAGGGTGGACCCATGCACAACGCCATGCGAACGCGCACCATCGGAAACCGCCAGGTCGGGGCCGTCGGGCTCGGCGCCATGCCCATGTCGGTGGCCGGGCACATGCCCGACGAGGACCAGTCGATCCGCACCCTGCTCGCGGCCCTGGAGGCCGGTGTCACGCTGATCGACACGGCAGACGCCTACACGCCTTCGCACGACGACGTCGGCCACAACGAGCGCCTGGTCGCCCTCGCGCTGGCCCGCTGGGGCGGCGACGCCGACACGGTGCTGGTCGCGACCAAGGGCGGCCACACCCGCGTCGCCGGGGGCGGCTGGTCCGTGAACGGCGACCCGTCGTACCTCAAGGAGGCCTGCGAGCGCTCGCTCAAGGCCCTCGGCGTGGAGAGCATCGGCCTCTACCAGCACCACCGGCCTGACCCGAAGGTGCCGTACGCGGAGACCATCGGCGCGCTGAAAGACCTGCACGACGCCGGCAAGATCCAGATGGCCGGCATCTCGAACGCCGATCCGGAGCAGATCAGGCTCGCCCACGACATCCTGGGTGAGCGCCTGGTGAGCGTGCAGAACGAGTATTCTCCGCGCTTCCGCTCCAGCGAGCCCGAGATCGACGTCTGCGCCGAGCTCGGCCTGGCGTTCCTGCCCTGGTCGCCGCTGGGCGGCATCGGCCGTACCGGGGAGCTGAGCCAGAGGGACGCCTTCACCGAGATCGCCGAGACGCGCGGCGTATCCCCCCAACAGGTCTGCCTCGCCTGGGAGCTGGCCCGCAGCCCGGTCGTCATCCCCATCCCCGGCGCCAGCCGGCCGGAGACGATCCTCGACTCCATCGGCGCCGCCGACCTGGAGCTCACCGAGGAGGAACTGGCCCGCCTCGGCTGACCTCAACCGTCACGACCCGAGCGTGACCGGGCCCGTCACGAGCCGAAAGTGACCGGGCCCGTCACGAGCCTCGGGTGGACGGCGGCAGCGCGCGGGAGATGGCGCGGGCGCTGGTGCGCAGGAGCGGGGCGAGCGCGTGGGGCGACGTGCTGCCGTGGTGGACCACGAGGGACACCGCGGCCACGACGTCGCCCCGGGCGTCGTGGATCGGCGCCGCGACCGACACGGCGTCCATGGTGACCTGCCGGTCGCTGACGGCGTAACCGCGGGCACGGGTGTCGGCGAGCGCGGCGCGGATCTGCCGCGGGGTGGTCATGGTCCGTTCGGTGTAGCGGGTCATGGGGCCGGCCACGACCTGCTCCTGCACCTCGGCCGGCGCGTACGCGAGCAGCACCAGGCCGACGCCCGTGGCCGTGAGCGCGAAGCGGCCGCCGACCCGGGTCAGCACGGGGACGGCCTTGCTCCCGGCGATCCGTTCGACGAACACCACCTCGGTGCCCTCCCGGACGGCCAGCTGCACGTTCTCGCGGGTGACCTGGGACAGGTCCTCCAGGTACGGCAGCGCGGCCTCGCGCAGGCCCAGGCCGCGCGGGGCGAGCGAGCCGATCTCCCACAGGCGCAGGCCGATGTGGTAGCACCCGGCCGGATCCCGTTCGAGCGCGCCCCAGGCCAGCAGCTCGGCGGCCAGCCGGTGCACCGTGGAGACCGGCAGGCGGGAGTGCCGGGACAGCTCGCTGAGGGTGAGCGAGCGCCGGTCGGGCGTGAACGCGCCGAGGATCTGCAGCGCGCGGGCCACGACCGGGCCGGTGCGTTCGGCCGTTTGCCTGGGGGCTGGGATCTGCATCGGCGGCTCCCTGGTCAGAGTTCGAGGACCAGCTTGGGGCAGGCGGCGCGGGAGACGCAGACGAACATGGTGTCGTTCACCGCCCGCTCCTCGGAGGTGAGGAGGGAGTCGCGGTGGTCGACCGCGCCGGCCAGCACCGCGGTCTCGCAGGTGCCGCACGTCCCCTCATGGCACGAGGATAGGACCTGAACGCCGGCCTCCAGCACGACGTCGAGGATCGAGCGGTCCGGGGGCACGGTGAGGGTGACGCCGGTGACGGCCAGTTCGACCTCGAAGGACTCCGCCCTTACGGGGTCGGCCGCCTCCTTGGGCTCGAAGCGCTCCACATGCAGCGTGCCGGACGGCCGGTCCGCGCAGCGGCTCTCGACCGCCGCCAGCAGCGGGGCGGGGCCGCAGCAGTACACGAGGGTGTCCGGGGTGGCCCGCGCCAGGAGGGCGTCGAGGTCGAGCAGGCCGTGCTCGTCCTGCGGGCGCAGCTCCACCCGGTCTCCGTGCGCGGCTTCGAGGTCGCGGGCGAACGCCATCGAGCCCGCCGTACGACCGCCGTAAGCCAGATGCCACCGGGCGCCGGCGGCGTCGGCGGCCCGCACCATCGGCAGGATGGGCGTGATGCCGATGCCTCCGGCGACGAACAGGTAGCGGGGCGCCGGGTGGAGCGGGAAGTGGTTGCGCGGGCCTCGGGCGAGGACCGTCGTGCCCGGGTGGAGGTCCTCGTGCACGTACGCCGACCCGCCCCGGCCGTCCGGCTCGCGCAGCACGGCGACGCGCCAGGTCGTGCGGTCGGCCGGGTCGCCGCACAGCGAGTACTGGCGGACGCGGTCGCCGCCGAGCACCAGGTCGATGTGCGCGCCGGGCTCCCACGCGGGCAGCTCGGCGCCCGCCGGGTCGCGCAGGTCGAGCGCGACGACCCCGTCGGCGACCGGGTCCCGAGCCTGCACGACCAGCTTGCGCTCAGCGCTCATCGGGCGGCTCCCGTCCCCGACAGGGCGTCCGGACGCGCCGTCCCGATAGGTGCGCCGGGTGGCGGCGGGTTCGTGGGGGTGTTGTGGCCGGTCGGGTGGCCGAGGAGCCATTCCCAGACCTCGACGGGCCCGTCGGCGACGTGTACGGCGCCGCAGTGGCAGGTGCCCTGGAGCAGGTCGCTCCCCGGCAGCCACACCACGCGGAGCAGCCCACGCCGGGTGGGCACGCGTCCGGGCTCCATGCCCGTCACGCCTGCCGGGCCGGGGCGCCCTGCCCCGCCAGTCCGGCCAGCATGCGCCGGGCCGCCAGCCCGCCCGTGTCGATGTTGATCGACAGCTCCTGGTAGCCCGCCGGCTCGGTCGCGATCACCCGTTCCAGCACGTCGAGCGCGGCCACGTCCTGCAGCACCACCGTGCGGTTCTGTTCGGCCAGGAAGTCGGACACGCCCTGGTCGTCCAGGGCGAAGTCGCGGGCCACCGCCCAGAAGTCGTGCGTGGAGTGCTCGGTCTCGGGCGTGATCGCGTACACGACCTCGACGTGGAAGGCGTCCGGGTCGCCGCCGTCGGCGTTCGGCAGCACGCCGAGCGGGGCGATGCGGGAGTGCAGCTTGTACAGGCACGGCGGGGTGTACTCGATGTCCTGCCAGCGCATGATGCGGCCGGTCAGCCCGGTGGACTTGGCGTAGAACGGCGGGCATTCGGCGTCGTCCATGTGGCGGCTGACGTGCACGATCCCGGCCTCCTCGTCCACCGTGGTGGTGATCGGGGTGGCGGCCACCTCGGGGGTGCCGATGTACCCGCCGTGCAGGTACGTCTCGTGCGACAGGTCCATGAGGTTGTCCGCCAGCAGCCCGAACCGCGCCTGGAGCGGCTCCATCCCCGACACCGTCGTGTACTCGGGCGAGTCCAGCCAGGGCGCGCGCGGGATGCGGGCCGCGTCGGCCCGGGCGGGGTCGCCGATCCAGACCCAGACGAAGGAGTCCAGCTCGACGACCGGGTAGCTCTTCAACCGGGCGGTACGCGGCACCCTGGTCTGGCCGGGGACGGCGACGCAGCCGCCGTCGGCGCCGTAGGTGAAGCCGTGGTACCCGCAGACCACCTGGTCCTCGACGAGTCGGCTGGGCGGCTGCGACAGCGGGAACCGGCGGTGCACGCAGCGGTCGGACATGGCGGTGACGGTCCCGGCGCGGGTGCGCCAGAACAGGATGGACTCGCCGCATATGGTGCGGGTGAACAGCTCCTGGCCGATCTCTCGCCCGTACGCGGCGACGTACCACTGATCGCGGGGGATGCTCGACACGGCGACTCCTTCGTGGTGCGGCTGCCGGTGGGAACGATGGTGGCTCGGCCGCCCGGAGCGCGGAACAACGATTCCCGGATGCCGGAAAACTCGCCCTTCCCGAGTGCCGGATTCTTCTTTATCCTCATGCTCAAGCAGTCTGTGAACGTTCACAGTATGCATAAGGCCGATTTCGCCCCCCAAAGGCGCATTTTTCGGGCTGCTCGTCGCCACATGCGTCCGTGAACGTGCACACAGTCCGGAATTCGGCTCTATCAACGGGACCGATCATGACCACGTACCACTTACGAAGGATCCGGGTCACCCTCCTGCTGACACTCGCGGCGCTGATCGCGGTCGCGCCGGCGACGCCCGCCCAGGCCGCCACGCTGAGCATGCGCGGCGCCGACATCTCCTCGCTCCAGCGGAGCCTGGACCTGGGGGCCAAGTACTACAACGCCTCCGGGACGGCCGCCGACCCGCTGGACATCCTCATCGGCGCCGGGGTCAACTACGCCCGGCTGCGCATCTGGAACAACCCGGCCAGCGGCTACAACAACAAGGCGAAGGTGCTGGCCTACGCCAGGACGGTCAAGGCCAAGGGACTCGGCCTGATGATCGACTTCCACTACTCGGACACCTGGGCCGACCCGGGCAAGCAGTTCAAGCCGGCGGCCTGGGCCAGTCACGGCATCGCCCAACTCCAGACGGACGTCTACAACTACACGTACGACATCTGCACCAGCCTCAAGGCGCAGGGCACCACGCCGGACAGCGTGCAGATCGGCAACGAGATCAACGTCGGCATGCTCTGGAACGACGGCAAGGTCATCAACAACGACTTCACCAACCTCAGCCTGCTGCTCAAAGCCGGTTACAACGCGACCAAGGCGTGCAACAGCGGCACCCAGGTGATCATCCACACCGCGGACGCCGACAGCCTCGCGAACGCCCGCTGGTTCTACGACGGGATCCGCGCCAAGGGCGTGCCGTGGGACATCACCGCCCTGTCGTACTACTGCATGTGGCACGGCTCGCAGTCCACCCTGTCCAGCGTGATCAACGACGTGCGGACCCGTTACGGCAAGCCCGTCATCGTGGCGGAGACCGCCTACCCGTTCACCGCGAACAACGCCGACAGCGAGCCGAACGCGATCAACGGCTCGGCGCCGTGCTCCGGCTACCCGGCCACCTGGGCGGGGCAGGCGAGCAACTTCACCGCCGTCCAGAACACCGCCCGCGGCGCGGGGGCGATCGGCGTCTTCTACTGGGAGCCGACCTGGTACGCCATCCAGGGCAACGGCTGGGACCCGGCCAACATCAACGGCACCGGCGACCAGTGGGACAACATGGCCACCTTCAACTGGACCGGCGGCGTCAACCCCGGCATCAGATGGACCCCCTAGCCTGACCCGCTCCCCGGCTCGATACGGCGTCGAGCCGGGGTCCAAGACGTCCGCAAGTGAGCGCCAAGACGTTCAGGAGAAGCCTTCCGCACACTGTCTCCGGAGGGACGGAAGGGAGACAGGCGATGATCACAGGCTTCACGACCACAGCCCCTGCGGGCGGGGTCCTGCCCGCGGAGGTGCGGCAGGTGTTCGAGCGCTCGTCCGTGTGCGAGTACACCTCGCTGACCCGGACCGGCCGCCCGGTGACCTGGCCGGTCACGCCGTACGTCGGCGAGGGCGGGACGCTCGACGTCACGACCGGCCTGTCCTACCCCGACAAGGCCGAACGCGCCCGCCGTGACCCGCGGGTGGCGCTGCTGTACTCCGACCCGGCGGGCAGCGGCCTCGACCGGCCGCCCGTGGTGCTCGTCCAGGGACGGGCCGCCGTACGCGACGCCGACCTGCAGGCCAACACCGACCGGTACGTGCGCGAGGCGCTGACCAAGGCCGGGAGCGGGCTCGCCGACGCGCCGCTGTTCCTGCTCAGGGGGCTGACCTGGTATTTCGCCCGCATCTACGTGGAGGTGACCCCCGAACGCGTCACCTGGTGGCCGGAGGGCGACCTCTCCTCCGCGCCCCGCACCTGGACCTGCCCGGGCGGGACGAGCTTCCCCCGGTCCGACCTGGCGCCGTCGGGGCCCCGGCTGCCGAGCCGGTCGGCGCCGCCGGTGGACTGGCGGCCCTACGCCGCGCGGGCGATGGGGCTCGGCGCCCCCGTCGTCTCGATGGTGGCCGACGGCCTGCCGGTGACGGTGCGTGCCCGCTCGGTCGTCCGTACCAGGCGGGGGTTCGAGGTGCTGCTGCCCGCCGGGGTGACGGGCTCGCCGGGGCCGGTGTGCCTGACGTTCCACCGGTCCTCGGGGACCGGAGGGCAGGAGAACGTCGTGCTGCTGGGATCGACGACGGGCTCGGGCGACCTGCTGGAGGTCGAGGTGGAGCGGGCGCTGAACGACTGGAGCCTGGCCGGCGGTCCGGTGGGCCGTACCTGGTCGTTCGTCCGGCACGCGAAGGAACTGCGGAAGCGGGTCAGGGCGGAGGCCGCCCGCCGTGACCAGCCGGTGCCCGTCGTCCGGCGGTGACGCGCCTACTACATCTGCTAGTACACTCCGTCACTATGCGCGACCCCCGGGCATCATCGCAGGTCAGGTCGGCGGAGAACTCTCAACGGGTCGCCAGCCGTATCCAAGACCAAATGGACATCACAGTTACCGGATCCGGGCCCCTCCCGGCCGGCGGCCCGCACCCGGGCCACATGCACACTCAGGCGCCGTCGTGAGCGCCCCTCGCTCGCGGCGCGTGCTCATCATCACCGCCGCCGTCGTCCTGGTCGCGGTGCTCGGCTACGCCGTGCCCGCCATCTCTCTCTCCGGCAAGGTTCCCCCGGGCACGCGCGTGGACGGCGTGGACATCGGCGGGCTGGCGCCCGAGGCCGCCCGCTCCCACCTCGACCGGCAGCTGGCCCAGCGCGTACGGCAGCCGATGACGCTGGTCGCGGGCGACAAGCGGGTCCAGCTCACGCCCGCCGAGCTGGGGCTGGACTTCGACGCCCGGGCCACCATCGAGGCCGCGATGGCCGGGGCCGCCACCCCGGCCGGCATCGCCCGCTCCCTCTTCGGCAGCCGGCAGCTCCCGCCCCGGGTCATCGTGGACGAGCAGCGGCTGGCCGCCGGACTCGCCGGCCTGGCCAAGAGCGTGGACACCAAGCCGGTGCAGGGCGGCGTCCGCTACCAGGGGCTGGAGCCGCGCACGGTCCTGCCCAAGCCCGGACGCGCGCTGGACCGCGACGGAGCGGCCCAGGCGGTGCGGGCGGCCTTCGCGGCCGGGCGCAGTTCCGTCGAGCTGAAACTCCAGGTGACTCCTCCCGCGCTCACCGCCGCCCAGGTCAAGGAGGTCGCCTCCGCCACGGCGCGCACCGCGATCGCCTCCCCGCTCACGCTGGCCAGCGGCGGCAAGCAGGCCACCGTGTCCAGGGAGCAGCTGGCCGCCGGTCTCCGCTTCGTCCCCGACGGCAAGGGCGGCCTGCGCCCGTCGTACGACGCCGGCAAGATCGCCGCGGACATGGCCAAGTCGCTGCTGATCACGCCGCCCAAGGACGCCTCCTTCACGATCGTCAAGGGCAAGCCGAAGGTCGTCCCCTCCCGGGCCGGCCACGGCGCCGACATCAAGACACTCGGCCCGGCCATCGCCGAGGCCGTCGCGGCGGGCAGCCGCCGCGTCGACCTGCCCGCCACGGCCCGGCAGCCCCGGGTGACCACCGCCGAGGCGGCCAAGCTCGGCGTCAAGGAGCAGGTCAGCTCGTTCACCACCCAGCACCCGTGCTGCGCGCCCCGCGTGACCAACATCCACACCATCGCCGACATCGTGGACGGCTACGTGGTGCAGCCCGGGGAGACGTTCTCCCTCAACGACGTGGTCGGCAAGCGCGACAAGGCCCGCGGCTTCGTCGAGGCGCCGATGATCCTCAACAACCGGTTCGTCAACGACGTCGGCGGCGGGGTCTCCCAGTTCGCCACCACCATGTTCAACGCCGTCTTCTTCGGCGGCTTCCAGGACGTCCAGCACCGGGCCCACCAGTACTACATCTCCCGCTACCCGGCCGGGCGCGAGTCCACGGTCTCCTTCCCCCAGCCGGACTTCCGCTGGCGCAACGACTCCCGCCACGGCGTCCTGATCAAGACCTCGTACACGAGCACCGCGGTCACCGTGCAGTTCTGGAGCACCAAGCGCTACGACATCGAGTCGCAGAGCTCCGACCGCTACAACGTCAAGCCCGTCGAGACCCTCAGCGAGAAGGGGGACGAGTGCATCCCCATGGACGGCTCGGAGGGCTTCGCCATCGACGTGTGGCGCATCTTCAAGAAGGACGGCAAGGTCCTGCGCAAGCAGCGCTTCCACACCGTCTACGACGCCGAACCCCGCCTCACCTGCGAGAAGTGACCTCGGGACCGGTGAGCGCGGGCGAGGACGGTGTCCTCATCGGAGGAGGGCGTTGAGGCCGCCGTAGTCGAGGCCGCCGTCGAGCGTCGCGTACGTGCCGCCGCCGAGCAGTTCGGCGGCCGCCCGCGCGGCGCAGGCGTAGGCGGCCTGGGCGATCGCCGAACCGACGCTGACCCGCGCCACGCCGGCCGCCGCCAGCCGCTCCACCGGCGGGGCTCCGGGCCCGGCCATCACGTTCAGCGGCAGCGGCCCGCCGGCCAGGCGGGCGATGGCGTCCAGGTCCAGCAGGCCCGGCACGAACAGCCCGTCGGCCCCGGCCTCGGCATAGACCCGCGCCCGCTCCTCGACCTCGGCGAGCCGGTCCCCCGGAGCACCGGCCAGGTAGACGTCGGTGCGGGCGTTGACGAACAGCTCGACCCCCGCGGCGTCGGCCGCCGCCCGCGCCGCGGCGATGCGCCGGGCCTGGTCCGCGGGTGACAGCAGCGGTGCGCCGTCGGGGCCGGGGGAATCCTCGAGGTTGACGCCGACCGCGCCGGCCTCGATCACCGCGTGAACGGTGCCCGCGACGTCGCCGTACCCGCCCTCGATGTCGGCGGTGACCGGCACCGTCACGGCCGCCACGATGGCGGACACGGCGGCCACCATCCGCTCCCGGCCGAGCCCTTCCGCGTCCGGCGCCCCGTTGGCCCAGGACACGCCGGCGCTGGTCGTCGCGATCGCCTGCGCGCCCGCGGCCTCGATCAGGGCGGCGGAGGCGGCGTCCCAGGCGTTGGGGAGCACGAGGACCGTGCCCTCGTGCAGGTCTCTGAACCGGGCGGCCTGGGTGACCGTGGTCGGCGTCATGCGGATCTCCTTGGCGAAGCAGCTCTACGGACACCAAAGGATCTTCTGTGCCGCAGGCTCAGGTCCGGCCATATCCGGACATCCCGCTGTGACCGTGCCGCTGGCCACCAGAGCGCACGCGACCTCGAAAACAGTCAGGGCGCGGCTGACGGGCAACTCCCCGTCGCGCGCCCCGACCAGCGTCCCCCGCCCGGACGCGAGGCCGGTCACCCGTGACCTCCCGCCCGGTCGAGACCCTCGCGTCATGGAATCCGGGCGAGGAGCTTCTTCATCTGCGTCACCTGGGTCTGCTGTTCCTTCATGATCCGATCGGCCAGCTTCTTCGCCTTCGAACTCTTCCCGTGCTTCCGCTCGACCCGCGCCATGGCGATCGCCTCCTCGTGATGATCGACCATCATCGTGAGGAACTCCTTGTCGAAGGCCGAGCCCCGGGCGTCCAGCAGTGTCTTGATGTTCGCGTCGGATATGCCGGCCGCCGCCTCGTGCCCCGCCTCGCTGATCGGCGTGGTCTTGCCCCACTCCTTCAACCAGCCCTGCAGGGTCTCGATCTCCGGCTGCTGCCCGGACTTGATCTTCTCCGCCAGTTCTTTGGTCTCCTCGTACGTTGCCCGCGTCGTGGCCAGCTCGGCCATCTCGATGGCTTCCTGGTGGTGCGCGATCATCATCTGCGCGAACATCACGTCGGCGTCGTCGAAAGCGGGTTTCGACTGAGCGCTCGCCGTCGCGACCGGCACGGCTCCGGACATCATGGTCGTGTCCCGCCGCGCCGGGCTACTGCCGCAGGCGGCGAGGGCGAACGCCCCCACCGCCAAGGACGTGGCCAGTGAGACGCCGTGCACTGCCGCTGGTTTTATGGTCATCGCCGCTGAACCCCCCGATTTCAGCACGTCAGCCCAAGCCGTCTACGCGGGGCTGACCTGGCCATATGTTCCCCGGGAAGGGCCGTTGCTACCGTGCTGGGAGCGTCAGGAACCGGCCGTGGAGCGCGTTCGTTGTGCGGGACAGACGGACCACCGAGCGTCGGGGAGTTCAGCATGGCGATCACCGGCATCATTTCCGGACTCATCATCGGCATCGTGATCGGCGCCCTCGGGCGGCTGGTCATCCCGGGGCGGCAGCGCATCCCCGTCTGGCTGACGATCGCGATCGGCGTCGTCGCGGCGCTCGTCGGCACCGCGATCGCCTCCGTTCTGGGCGTCGCCGAGACCGGCGGCGTCGACTGGATCGAGCTCGCCATCCAGGTCGCCCTGGCGGCCCTCGGCGTCTCGCTGACGGTCGGCCTCTACGGCGGCAAGCGGCGAAGGTAGCGGCGGCAGCCGTCCCCGTCAGGGGCCCTTGCCGCCCGCGGGCGTGGGCTCGCGCGTCAGCAGCTGGTCGAGCTTGGCGTTGACCGCCGCCAGCTCCTGCTTCACCTCTTCCAGCTCCGCCTGCGCGCGGGTCTCCGCCGGGGACGGCTCCGTCTCGTGCATGGCGTTGACCACCACCGCGATGAACAGGTTCAGCGCGACGAAGGTGGACATCAGGATGTAGACGATGAAGAAGACCCACGCCCACGGCTTGTGCTCCATCACCTCCTGCGCGACGTTGCCCCAGTCGTCGCCGGTCATGATCTGGAACAGGGTGAACAGCGAGCGCGGCAGGTCGGCGAAGCGGTCGGGCACGAGCTCCCCGAACAGCTTCGTGGAGATCACTGCCGCGATGTAGATCATCAGCACCAGCAGGCCGATGATGGAGGCCATCCCGGGCATGGCGGTCAGCAGCGCGCCCACCACGCGCCGCATGCTGGGCACCGCCGAGACCAGCCGCAGCGCCCGCAGGATGCGCAGCGACCGCAGCACCGACGTGGGCCCGGAGGCCGGGACGAGCGCGATGCCCACGATGGCGGCGTCGAACCAGTTCCACGGGTCGGCGAAGAACGACTTGCGGTAGGCGTACAGGCGGGCGGCGATCTCGACCGTGAAGATCGCCAGCGCGATCCGGTCGACGGCGTGCAGCAGCCCGCCGACCTGCGCCATCAGGTCCGCGCTCGTCTCGCATCCGATGGTGATCGCGTTGATGACGATCACGGCGATGACGCCGCGCTGCACGAACTTGCTCTCCAGGACGGCACGAACGCGTTCTGGCCCTGACAACTTCTACCGCCCCCGGGTGACGACCACAATTATTGATCATCGTAGTGGGCCGCGGCGCCCGCGCCGGCTGGGCCGGAGGTCCGGGATCGCCGTGGCGAGCGGCGCACCCGTACGATGTGGCCATGGTGGCACGGCTGATCGTCATGATCGGTTACGACGGCATCGAGCTCGTTGACGTGGCGTCCGTGACGACCGGGTTCGACCACGCCAACCAGCAGGGCGCCGACCCGGCGTACGAGGTGGTGTTCGCGACGCCGATGGGCCGGCCCGTGCGCTGCGACTCCGGGCTCGAGCTGTCCGGGCAGCACCGGATCGACCGGATGGACGGCCCGATCGACACCCTGGTCGTCTCCGGCGGGCGGGGACACGCGGCCGCCGCCGCCAACCCCCGGTTCGTCAGCCAGGTCCTGCGGCTCGCCGGGCTGTCGCGGCGGGTCGCGTCGGTGTGCACCGGGGCGACGGTGCTGGCCGCCACCGGGCTGCTCGACCACCGCCGGGCCACCACGCACTGGCACTACGCGGGGCAGCTCGCCGCGCGCTACCCGCGGGTCGACGTCGACCCGGCGCCGATCTTCATCCGGGACGGCGCGGTCGCGACCTCGGGCGGGGTCACCGCCGCCCTCGACCTCACGCTGGCCTTCATCGAGGAGGACCACGGGGCCGAGCTCGCCCGCCGCGTGGCCATGGGCATGGTCGCCTACCTGAAGCGCCCCGGCAACCAGGCGCAGGTGAGCCTGTTCAACCGGATCCCGCGCTCCGACCAGGCCCTGGTCCGGCGGGTCATCGACCACGTGATCAGCAACCTCACCGGCGACCTGAGCGTGCCCCGGCTGGCCGCGCTCGCCGGGGTGAGCGAGCGGCACCTGAGCAGGCTGTTCGTCGAGCACGTGGGCCGGACCCCGTCGCGGCTGGTCCGCGACGCGCGGCTGGAGGCGGCCTCCCAGCTGCTCGCCGGATCGCGCGAGCCGGTCGCGGCCATCGCCCGCCGGTGCGGGTTCACCTCCGCCGAGTCCTTACGGCAGGCGTTCGTGGCGTGGGCCGGCGTCTCGCCGTCGCAGTTCCGCTCCAGGGCCGTCGGACGCGAGCCCGGCCCCTGATCAGGTGAGGTCTCCGGTCACGTCCGGGACCGGCGTCTCCACCCGCGGCAGCCTCCGGTAGCCGCTGGGGGCGGGCCGCGGCGGGATCTTCAGGGGCGCCCGCCGCACCTCCTCGTACGGGATCGTGGACAGCAGGTGGGAGATCATGTTGATCCTGGCCCGCCGCTTGTCCGCGCTCTCCACCTCGTACCACGGCGCCTCGGGGATGTGCGTGTGGATCATCATCTCGTCCTTGGCCCGCGAGTACTCCTCCCACCGCGTGATCGACTCCAGGTCCATCTCCGACAGCTTCCACCGCCGCATCGGATCCTCCAGCCGCGACCGGAACCGCCGCTCCTGCTCGTCGTCGCTCACCGAGAACCAGTACTTGCGCAGCAGGATCCCGTCCTCCACCAGCAACCGCTCGAAGATCGGGCACTGGTGCAGGAAGCGGGTGTACTCCTCCTGCGTGCAGAACCCCATGACCCGCTCCACCCCGGCCCGGTTGTACCAGCTCCGGTCGAACAGCACGATCTGCCCCGCGGCCGGCAGGTGCTCCACGTAGCGCTGGAAGTACCACTGCGTCCGCTCCCGCTCGGTGGGCGCGGGCAGCGCCGCGATCCTGGCCACGCGCGGGTTGAGATATTCGGCGACCCGCTTGATCGTGCCCCCTTTGCCCGCCGCGTCCCTCCCCTCGAAGACCACGACCACCCGCTGCCCCTCCGCCTTCACCCACTCCTGCAGCTTCACCAGCTCACCCTGCAACTGGAGCAGCCGCTTCTCGTAAGGCTTGCGCCGCAACCCGTCAGAACTCATGCCTTCGGACTCCCTCCACCGGTCAGGGCGCGTGATGCTGGCGCCCGCGTGCCATCATGCGCCATCCTCGGGCGTGATCCGTTTTCTGCCCGGCCTGGCCACCCTGACCGCCTACCGGCGCGAATGGCTGCGTGGCGACCTGCTCGCCGGGCTGACCGTCGCCGCCTACCTCGTCCCCCAGGTCATGGCCTACGCCACCGTGGCCGGGCTGCCGCCGGTGACCGGGCTGTGGGCGATCCTGGCCCCGCTGGCCCTGTACGCCCTGCTGGGCTCCTCCCGCCAGCTGTCGGTCGGGCCCGAGTCGACCACCGCGCTGATGACCGCCGCCGCCATCGGCCCCCTGGCCGCCGGGAACCCGGCCGGATACGCGTCCCTGGCCGCCTCGCTGGCCCTCATCGTCGGGCTGCTCTGCCTGGGCTGCCGGCTGCTGCGGCTGGGCTTCGTCGCGGACCTGCTGTCCAGGCCGATCCTGGTCGGCTACCTCGCCGGCGTGGCCGTCATCATGATCGCGAGCCAGCTCGGCAAGCTCATCGGCGCCCCGGTGACGGGAGAGTCCCTCATCGACCAGGTGTCGTCGTTCGTCCGCCTGCTGCCCCGCGCTCATCCCGGCACCGTCATCATGGCGGCCGCGGTGCTCGCCTTCCTGTTCCTGCTGCAGTGGCGGCTGCCCGCGGCCCCGGCGCCCCTGCTCGCCGTGCTGCTGGCCACGCTGAGCGTGTCGGTGTTCCATTTGGAGGTGCGGGGCATCAAGGTGGTCGGCGCGATCCCCGCCGGGCTGCCCGCCCCCTCGCTGCCGCCGCTGGAGAACCTGCTGCTGCCCGCCGTGGGCGTCTTCCTCGTCGGCTACAGCGACAACATGCTGACCGCCCGCTCCTTCGCCGCCCGCCACCACCAGGAGGTCGACGCCAACCAGGAGCTCCTCGCGCTGGGCGCGGCCAACCTGGGCGCGGGCGCGCTGCACGGCTTCCCGGTCAGCAGCAGCGGCAGCCGCACCGCCCTCGCCGACGCGGCCGGCGCCCGCACCCAGCTGTACTCGCTCATCTGCCTGGTCGCCGTCGTCGCGGTGCTCATGTTCGCCGGGCCGCTGCTGGCCGACTTCCCCACCGCCGCCCTCGGCGCGATCGTCGTGTACGCCGCCACCCGGCTCGTCTCACTGCCCGACTTCGTGCGGCTGGCCCGCTTCCGCCGCACCGAGCTCCTGCTCGCCCTCGGTGCCTTCGCCGGGGTCCTGATCTTCGACATCCTGTACGGCATCCTGCTCGCCGTGGCCCTGTCGGTCGCCGAGATGCTCGCCCGGGTGGCCCGCCCGCACGACGCGATCCTGGGCGTGGTGCCGGGCCTGGCGGGCATGCACGACATCGACGACTATCCGGCCGCCCGCACCATCCCCGGCCTGGTGATCTACCGCTACGACTCGCCGCTGTTCTTCGCCAACGCCCAGGACTTCCACCGCCGCGCCCTGGCCGCCGTCGACCAGCAGGACACCCCCGTCCGCTGGTTCGTCCTGAACACCGAGGCCAACGTCGAGGTGGACATCACCGCCCTGGACGCCGTCGACTCCCTGCGCCAGGAGCTGGAGCGGCGCGGCATCGTCTTCGCCATGGCCAGGGTCAAGCAGGACCTGCGCACGTACCTGGACGCCTACGGCCTGACCGCCACGGTCGGCGAGCAGCGGCTCTTCCCCACACTCCCGACCGCGGTCGCCGCCTACCGGCAGTGGGAGCGCGAAGCGCCCTGATCAGCGCTCATCGCGGGGAGGGGCCGAGCGCGCGAGGGGCGTCCACGGCGGCCAGCCTGAGTTGCAGGCGGGTGTGGAAGGACAGCGTGGAGACGAGCGTCTGGTGGCCGGCCCGCGGCATGGCGGTGCGGAACGCCTCGTGGAGCAGGTCGTCGGCGCCGGCGACGCATCTGATCTCGTGGCTGACGGTGAGAGCGCGCCGGAGGTAGCGCGTGGTCTCCGCGTTCCGCCCCGAGGCCAGGCTGGCGAACCCCATGGCGGTGAGCGCGAGGCTTTCGCTCCAGCGGTCGCCGATCTCGCGGGAGATGGCGAGCGCCTGGCACAGCGGGTGGGACGGGTCCCCGTACTCGCCGTTGATCAGCAGGCCGAGGCCGATCACGATGAGGGCCATGCTCTCCCCCCAGCGGTCGCCCATCTCCCGGGAGATGGTGAGTGCCCGGTAGAGAGGGCGGGTGGCTTCCGCGCCGTAGCCGCCGGTCAGGCGGGTGAAGCCGATGGCGGTGAGGGCCAGGCTCTCGCCCCAGCGGTCGCCGATCTCGCAGGTGATGGCGAGCGCCCTCTTGAGGTGGACCATGCTCGCGCTGTGGTGCCCGAGCTGGCGGTAGGCGTTGCCGATGCCGACGAGCGCGCGGCCCTGGCCGCACAGGTCGCCCGCCTCCCGGTAGCGGGAGAGGGAGCGCTGCTGCTGGCGCAGCGCCTCGGCGAAGTGGCCCGCGCGGTCGTGGATGAACCCCAGATGGTTGCGCGTCTTGGCCTCGCCCCAGCCGTCGCCGCTCTCCTGGTCGAGGACGAGCGCCCGCCTGTGGTGGTCCAGCGCCTCGGAGAGGTGCCCGGCCCGCCAGTACGCGAAGCCGAGGTTCTTCATCGTCTCGGCCAGGACGCGGGGGTCGCCGATGTCGCGCGCGGCGTCGAGCGCCCGGAGATGCGTGTCGACCCAGTCGCGGACGTGCCCGGTGATGAGGAAGAACCGCCAGAGCGCATGCGCCAGCCGCCAGGTGAAGTCCTCCCAGCCGTGCTCGGCCGACAGCGCGACGGCCGCCACGAGGCCGGCCCGTTCCTCCTCCACCCACATCAGCGCGCCTTCCGGGCCCTCCAGCGCGGGCGGCTCGGCGGGGGCGCGGTCGATCACGTCGGGGAAGCGTCTCCTGGTGGGTTCGACGAGGTCCGCGGCGCGGCTCGCCGTGTGGAGGTACCAGTTCAGCACGCGACGGACGGCGGCCGTCCGTTCGGCCGCGCCGTCGGTCTGGGCGCTCTGCTCGGCGGCGTACGCGTGGAGCAGGTCGTGGAAGCGGTGCCGTTCCCGGCCCTGTTCCCGGCCCTGTTCCCGGCCCTGTTCACCGCTGGGCCTCTCGAGCAGCGACCGGTCGGCCAGGACGTCGAGCAGCCGCCGCGCCTCGGCGACCGGGACGCCCGCCAGCGCGGCCGCCGCCCCCGGGCCGACGTCGGGACCGGGATGCAGGCTCAGCAGGCGGAACATCCGGGCCGCCGGCGGCTCCAGCGCCAGGTACGACCAGGAGAGCACCGCCCGCACGCTCGCCTCGTGGTCGTCGGAGGTGTCCAGCGCGTCCAGCCGGGTCCGCTGGGCCCGCACCTCCTCGGCCAGGCTCTGCAACGGGCTGTCCGGGCGGTACATCGCGTGCTCGGCCGCGATCGTCAGCGCCAGCGGCAGGTGGACGCACGACCGAGCCAGCTCGGCGGCGGCCCACGGCTCGGCGCCGATCCGTTCCGGGCCGAGGATCGCGGCCAGCAGGGCGGTCGACTCGCCGGGCGAGAACCGGCCGAGCACGAGGGGCCGCGCCCCCTCCCGTACGGCCAGGCCGCGTAGCTGGTTGCGGCTGGTGACCAGCACGAACGAGCGCGAGCCCGGCAGCAGCGGACGCACCTGGGCCGCGTCGCGGGCGTTGTCGAGCAGCATCAGGACCCGCCGCCCGGCCAGCACGCTGCGCAGCAGCGCCGAGCGGGCGTCCGTCTCCTTGGGAACCCGCTGCCCGACCACGCCCAGCGCGTTGAGCAGCAGCTCCAGCGCGGCATGGGGCTCGACGGGGTTGCCCGGGCCGAAGCCGCGCAGGTTGAGATGGAGCACGCCGTCGGGGAATCGGTCGGCGACCGAGTGCGCCCAGTGCACGGCCAGCGCCGTCTTGCCCACTCCGCCCATGCCGCTGACGGCGGCGATCACGATCGGCGGCGACGCGTGAGCGTCCTCGCGGTCGAGGAGGGCGTTCAGGGCAGCGAGCTCGTCGCGGCGCCCGGTGAAGGAGGCGAGGTCGGAGGGAAGCTGCCGCGGGCGTACCGGGCTCGGCGGCGGGTCGTCCGGCTGGGAGGCCGGCGGGAGGTGGCCGTCATCGAGCACGCGCGCCGCCTCGGGGTCGCCTGCCAGGATGGCGGAGTGCAGGCGGACCAGCTCCTGGCCGGGGTCGACGCCCAGCTCATCGCGCAGGAGGGCGACGACGCTCCGGTACGTCTCCAGCGCCTCCGCCCGGCGGCCGGACCGATGCAGCGCGACCAGGAGCTGCGCCCACAGCCGCTCGTGGAACGGATGCTCCGCGGTCGCCTCCTTGAGCACCTTGACCATCTCGTCGTCACGGCCGAGCCGCAGGCCGAGCTGGAACCACCGGTCGACGGCCCGCAGCCGCTCCTCCACGACCGGCGGCACCTCGTCACGGTGCAGCGACTCCGAAGGAACGCCGGCCAGCACGGGGCCGCGCCACAGCCCCAGCGCGCGGCCGAGGAGATCCGCCGCGCCGGCGGCGTCCGTGCCGGCGCCGGCGCGCGCGACCAGCGCCCGGAACCGCGACAGGTCCAGCGCCTCGGGCGGCACATCGATGACGTAGCCGTCGTCGGACGTGCGGATCAGCCGGTGGGAGCCGTCACCGCCCGGGTCCTCGCCCAGCGCGCGCCGCAACCGCGCCACGTGGGTGTACAACGCGCTGCGGGCGTTGTGGGGAACGTCGTCGGCCCACAGCCGCTCGATCAGCTCGTCCGGCGAGACGTTCCGGTTGGCGCGCAGGAGCAGCGTGGCGAGCACGATCCGCTGCTTGGCTGCCGGAAGGGAGATCGGCCGGCCGTCACGTACGACTTCGAGCGGGCCCAAAATCCCGAACCGAAATCCGGCATTCGACCTTATGTCCACATTCATCCTGACGTCGCGAAGTGATGGACGACAGCACGGGCGGGTGGGACGTCGTCGTGCCGCAACCGGTCCATCGACACGTGCCGCTACGAACTACGGTAGCCACCGGCGACGCCATCGTTCTTGCACAAACCTTGCGTCGCGCGGACCGCCTCCTTTCGCCGGGTTTCGGCGTGGCCCGGGCGACAGGTTCAGGACAGGTCCACGAAAGGAGCCGATGGGATCGTGAGGACCGGACGACATCGCTGAGCCCGCTGGGAGGACTCTGTGGAAGGCATGCGGATCACGGCGCTGATGGCCGCCACGCTGTCGATGGGCCTCGTGGCGGGGGCCTTCGCCCTGTACGCGCACACGGTCATGCCGGGCCTCGAGCGGACCGACGACCGCACCTTCGTGGGCGCGTTCCAGGCGCTCGACCGGGCGATCATCAACCCGTGGTTCATGGGAGGCGGCTTCCTGGGCGCTCTGCTGTTCACGCTCCTCGCCGCGGTGGCCCATCTCGGCCGCCCGGCCCTGCCGTGGATCGTCGCCGCGCTCGTCCTGTACGTGATCACCGTCGTCATCACGCTGGTGGTCAACGTGCCGCTCAACGACGCGCTCAAGGCGGCAGGGGATCCCGGCCGCATCGACGTGGCCGCGGCGCGCGAGGCGTTCGGCGAGATGCGGTGGCGGAGCTGGAACCTCGTCCGCGTGGTCGTCTCCACGACCGCGTTCGGCCTGCTCGCCTGGGCTCTCACGTTGTCCGGGAAATAGAACCGGCCCCTGACACGCCTTTCCATCCAAACCGTAGGCGTCCGGGTGATGGTTTTCCGGCCGGGGTGTCGGTCACGATGTGTGCGTGTCCATGTGGCGACTGTGGCCGGGCCCGTCAGGGTGGTCGCGCCGGATTCCGGCGGGAGCGGCGATCCTCCTGGTGGTGCTGGGCGTGGTGGCGACCGCCGCCGGGCTGGACGCGCCGTCGGACGGCAGCGTGGTGCCGCTGGGCTGGCGCGCCGACGGCGTGGTGGTGAACGTCCCGGGCACCCCGGCAGACGTCGCCGGCACTCCGGTGGACGTCCCCGGCGCCCCCGTGAGCGCGCCGGGCGCGTCCGGCGGGGTGGGGCTGCGGACCGGTGACCTGGTGACCGGTGTGGCCGGGCATCGGCTCGCCGACGGCCTGGGCGTCGTCCCCCGTCCGCGGCCGGGCACGACCCTGGTCTACGACGTGGTCCGCGAGCGGCCGACGACGGTGGCGGTCCGGGTCGGCCGCCCCGATCCGTACCCGCTGCTCATGGAGGGCTGGGGCGACCTCGTCTTCGTGCTCGCGCTGGCCGGGCTGGCCGTCGCGCTGTATCTGCGGCGGCCCGAGGAGCCCGCGACGGCTCCGCTGCTCGTGCTCGCGGCGGGCCTGCTGGGCAGCACGCTCACCGTCACCGCCGGGCTGCCCGTCCTGGCCCTGGCCACCGGCGGCGCCCAGCTGTGGCTGTTCCACCTCAACACGATCGTGGCGTACTCGATCTCCTGGGGAGGGCTGCTGGCCTTCACGATCGCGTTCACCGCGCCCCGGCCGCTGCCGGCCCGCAGCCGCCGGGCCATGGCCCTCGCGTACGCCGCTCCGCCGGCCGCGATGGCACTCTGGAGCGCGCTCGCCGCGAAACTGGTGCCCAACGCGCTCGGCTGGCTGGGGCTGGTGCACGGCGGCCAGACTGCGGTCGTGGCGGCCGTCCTGGTCACCAGCACGGTGTGGGGCCTCGCCGCCTACCGCCGCAACCCCGATCCGCTGATGCGCGCCAGGATGCGCTGGCTGGTGGCGGGCGGCGCGGTCGCGACGCTGCTGAGCCTGGCCGGCTGGCACCTTCCCGAGCTGCTCGCCGCGGCGCATCCCCTGCCGCCGGGAGCCCTCGGGCTGTCGGGGCTGCCGTTCGTGGCCGGGATCGGGGTGGCGCTGCGCCGCCATCGCCTGTTCGACATCGAGCGGCTGGCGAACCGGTCGCTCGTGTACGCCAGCGTGGTCGCGATCCTGGTCGCCGGGTACGCGGCCGTCGTGGCGCTGCTGGTCAGCGGGCTGGGGTTGTCGCAGCCGGTGGCCGCCGCGCTCACCGCGGCCGGTGCGGCGCTCGCGCTGGCGCCGCTGCGCGCGCTGGCGCAGAGCACGGTCAACCGGGTGATGTACGGCGACCGCCGCGACCCGTCCGCGGCACTGACCCGCCTCGGCACCCGCTTACAGGCGGTGCTGCTGCCCGCCGACGTGCTGCCCGCGATCGTCGAGACCGTGGCCCGGTCGCTGCGGGTCCCGCATGCGGCCATCGACCTGGTGGACGGCTCCGGCGCCGGTCACCTGGCCACGCAGTACGGCGTCCCCGTCGGCGAGGTGCACGTCGAGCCGCTGCGCTACCACGGCACGCTCATCGGGCACCTGCGCGTCTCGGCCCGCGGCAGCGACGATCCGCTCGACCCCGTCGACCTCGGCCTGATCGCCTCCCTGGCACAGCAGGTGGGCACCGCGGTGCAGGCCGTGCGGCTGCATGACGACCTGGTCAGGTCCCGCGCCGAGGTCGTGGCCTCGCGCGAGGACGAGCGCCGCCGCTTACGCCGCGACCTGCACGACGGTCTCGGCCCGACCCTGGCCGCGATCCGGATCAAGGCCGGCCTCGCCGCGCGGGACGTACCGCCCGGCTCGGCGGCGCGTCCGCTGCTCGACGAGATCTCCGCGGAAGCCGCCGCGTCGCTGACCGATGTGCGGCGCCTGGTCGAGGCGCTGCGCCCGCCCGCGCTGGACGAGCTCGGCGTCGTCGGCGCGATCCGGGCGCGGGCCGCGGCCCTGTCGGGCGCCATGTCCATCGAGGTCGTCGGCGCCGAACCGCTGCCCGCGCTGCCGGCCGCGGTCGAGACGGCGGCCTACCGGATCGCCGTCGAGGCGATCACGAACGCGGTCCGCCACAGCGAGGCGACCCACTGCACGGCCACCGTCACGCCGTCGGACGGCGGCGTGGAGGTGACGGTGCGGGACAACGGCCGCGGGCTCGACCCCGATCGGACGGCCGGCGTGGGGATCCGCTCCATGCGGGAACGGGCCGCCGAAGTGGGCGGGGCCTGGTCGATGCGCTCCCCGCCCGGCGGCGGCACCCACATCCGCGCCTTTCTGCCGACGAGCCTGGGAGGGGACCATGATCAGGCTGATCCTCGCCGATGACCACCCGGTCTTCGTGTCGGGCCTGCGGGCCCTGCTCGACGCCGAGGCCGGGATGACCGTGCTGGCCGTGGCCGCCACCGGCGCGGACGCCCTGCGCCTGGCCGTGGACCACCGGCCCGACGTCGCCGTGCTCGACGTGAACATGCCCGGCGGCGACGGCCTCACGGTCACCGCCCGGATGCGCGCCGCCGGCCTGCCCACCCGTTCGCTGATCCTGACCATGTACGACGACGACGAGAACGTCCTGGCCGCCCTGCGCGCGGGCGCCCATGGGTACGCGCTCAAGGGCGCCGGGCCCGAGGAGATCGTGGCCGCGGTACGCGCGGTCGCCCGTGGCGAGGCGGTCTTCGGCGCCGGCGTGGCCGCGCGGATCCTGGCCCACTTCGCCCGGGTCGCGGTGGCGTCGCCGTTCCCGCAGCTCACCGAGCGCGAGCACGAGGTCCTGGGGCTCGTCGCCCGCGGCCTGGACAACATGGCGATCGCCCAGCGGCTCGGCGTGAGCGGCAAGACCGTACGCAACTACGTCTCGAACGTCCTGACGAAGCTGCACGTCACCGACCGGTCCGCGGCCATCGTCCGGGCCCGCGAAGCGGGACTCGGCGGCGAACCCCGATAGCGGGGCCCGGCCTCCCGGGCCGGCTGGGACATCTGCCCCGTGACGCCGGGACGCGGTGGCGCCGACGCTGGCGGTCATGAGGACGCGGGTGGCCGGCGGGCTGTGCCTGCTGGCGTCGTCGGCGCTCTGCCTGGCCGGCTGCCTGGCGGGCGAGCCGGCCCTGTGCCCGGCCGGGCGCCTGGCGGGCGGGCCTGCCCTCGGGTTCGTCCGCGTCACCGGTGCGTGGCTCGCCGTCGTGGCCGTCTCGCTCGTGTACCGCGACCTGTCCGCGTGGGGACCCCGCCACGCCGGCCGCGCGCCGGCCGCCGTGGTCCTGGCCCTGCTGGGCCTGGTCGCCTCGGCGGCGACGGTCGAGGCGGCGCTCCACGTCGCCGGCCCGGTCCTGCCGCCCGCGCTGGCCGTCGGCGCGGCCTCCGCCCTCGCGGGGCTGTCGTACGTGGCGGGCCGGGCCGGGCTGGCGCACCCGGTCATCGGCGGGATCGCGGCGGTGGCCGCCCTGCTCGGCGCGCTCACCGCCGACCTCGCCGTCCCCTACCTCCTCGGCGCCGCCCCGCTCGGCGCCGCCCTGCTCGTCAAGGCGCTCCGCTCCCCGTCGAAAGGACAGGAACCATGAGAATCGTCTACAAGGTCTTGGCGTACGCCGTCGCCGTCGAGGTCGCCGTCCAGGCGGCGGCGATCGTCCTGGCCATCGCCGGGCTCGGCAAGTGGGTCTCGGCCGGCAACGTGTTCGACAAGGCCGTCATGGAGAGCGACGACCTGGCCTTCCCGGAGGTCGTCGGCCTCATCGTGCACGGCATCAACGGCGGGCTCGTCATTCCCGTCGTCGCCCTCCTCCTCCTGATCGTCTCGTTCTTCGCCCGGATCCCGGGCGGGGTCAAGTTCGCCGCGTTCGTGCTGCTCCTCGTCGCCGTCCAGGCGATGCTCGGCTACTCGGGCCACGACCTGCCGTGGGTGGGCGGGCTGCACGGGCTCAACGCGATGGCGCTGTTCGCGGTCGCCCTGCACGCGGCCCGGCGCGCCCGGCCCGTCGCCGCCGAGGCGCCCGCCTCGGCGGCGGTGTGAGGGTCATGGTCCTCACCCGTCGCGTGCGGCTGGTCGCGGCCTGCGCCGCGACGCTGGCCGTCGTCGTCCCGCTGGGCTGGCTGTGGCAGGCGAGCCGGCTGCCGCGGTCGTACTCCGTCATGGACATGGGGTACGCCGACGGCGGCCGGCAGGCGGTCGCGCCGCACCACCACCGGAACGCCGCCACCCGCGACATCACCACCCTGGTCGCCGACCCGGCGCGCAGGCCGGACGTCGAGGTGACGCTGACCGCGCGCGAGCAGCGCGTGCGGCTGGCGTCGGGCCGCGAGATCGACGGGTACACCTTCAACGGCCGCTCCCCCGGCCCGCAGATCACGGCCGTGGCGGGCCAGCTCGTACAGGTACGGCTGGTCAACGCGTCGGTGCCCGGCGGGGTCACCCTGCACTGGCACGGCGTGGACGTCCCGGGCGGCGAGGACGGCGTCGCCGGGGTCACCCAGGACGCGGTCCGGATCGGCCGGGACTTCGTCTACCGGTTCGTCGTCCGCCGGGCCGGGACGTTCTGGTACCACTCCCACCAGCTGTCGCACGAGCAGGTCGCGGGCGGCCTCTTCGGCGCCCTGGTCGTGCGGCCCGCGCGCCCGCAGGCCGCGCTCGACGTCGTCGCCCTGTCGCACCTCTACCACGGGATCCGCACCGTCAACGGGTCCGAGTCCGACGTCACCGCCCCGGCCCCGCCCGGTGCCACGGCGCGGGTACGCGTGATCAACACCGACAACGGCCCCACCCCGGTGTGGGTCACGGGGGCCGCGTGGCGCCTGGTCGCCGTGGACGGCACCGACCTGCACGGCCCCACGGCGGTCGAGCACGCCGCCGTCCTCGTGACGGCGGGCGGCCGGGCCGACCTCGAGGTGACCATGCCGTCCGGCGGCGGCTCCGTACGGGTGCAGATCGGCGGGCCGCTGTCGGTGGTGCTCGGCCGCCCGTCCGACGTCCCGGCGAGCGCCCGCCCGGCCGCCACGCTCGACCTGCTGACCTACGGCACCCCCGCGCCCCTCGGCTTCGACCCGGCGCACCCCGACCGCGCCTTCCGCTACGAGATGGGCCGCCGGCCGGGCTTCCTCGACGGCGTCCCCGGGCTGTACTGGACAGTCAACGGCCACATGTATCCGGACGTGCCGATGTTCACGGTCGCCGACGGCGACGTCGTCCGCATGACGATCGTCAACGACAGCGGCGAGGTGCACCCCATGCACCTGCACGGCCATCGCGCGGTGGTGCTGGCCCGCGACGGCGTGCCCGCCACCGGGAGCCCCTGGTGGGTCGACTCCCTGAACGTCGAGGACGGCGAGTCCTACGACATCGCCTTCCTCGCCGACAACCCCGGGATCTGGGTCGATCACTGCCACAACCTGCCGCACGCGCGTGAGGGGCTGCTCGTCCACCTCATGTACGAGAACGTCACCACCCCGTTCCTCATCGGCGGCCCGGCGGGCAACTCGCGAGAGTGAAGGAGGAAACCGGTGAAGACAGACCCGCACCCGCTGCCCGCGTCGCTGCGCCGGCAGGCGGTGGCCGGCGGGGTCACGGGCCTGGTCGCGGACGCGTTCCTGGTCCTGTTCTACGTCGTCGCGCGGCCCTGGGCCGACGACCCCGGCGACAGCTGGCTCGGCCCGGCCAACGACGTCCTCGTCCTGCTCCAGTACCTGGCGCTCGTGCCGGTGGTCCGCGGCCTGGGCCGCCTCATGGCCGGCGACGCCCGCGCCCGCGGGTGGACCAGGATCGGCCTGGTCTCCGCCGTCCTGGTCGTCGTGCTGCAGGCGCTGCTGCTCACGGGCCTGATGCCGTTCGAGTACCAGGTCGTCCCGGTGAGCCTGAGCGCCGTCGCCGGCATGTGCTGGGCGGGCGCGATCAGCGCCGCGGGGGCGCGCACCGGCACCCTGCCCGCGGCCGTGACCCGCCTCGGCCGCGCCATCGTGATCGGGCTGCCGGTCGCCGTCGGGGCGTTCGGCGTCGGCTTCCTCGTCACGGTCGTCTTCGACGTGTCGTGGGCCTGGGCCGCCGGCGGGATCCCGGGCGCCGTCGTCTGGACGATGTTCCCCGCGTGGACGCTGCTCGTGGGCCTGCGCCGGTGATGCCGGTGGGGGTGGGCGGCGCGGCCGGCACCGCGTCGCCCGTGATCACGGTCGGTTCAGGGTTGGTCGTAGTGGCCCGCGGCGATGTCCTCCAGGAGTGTGGGGCCGGTGGGCCGCCAGCCGAGCAGTTCGCGCGTGATCGTGCTCGTTGTAGGGAAGTCGGCGGCCAGAAACCCGCCGATGAACGGGATCTCGTCGGCGATCTGCTTCGCCGGGGCGGGCTTCGCCGGCACGCCGAGGCGGTCGGCGAGCGCTTCGGCGATCCGCCGGACGGGCACGCCCTCTTCGGCGGCGGCGTGCAGGATCGTGCCGGCGGGGGCGTCCTCGAGCCCCAACCGGACCAGGCGCGCGGCATCGGAGCGGTGGACGGCGGGCCAGCGGTTGTGCCCCTCGCCGGGGTAGACGGAGGCTCCGCGCCGTCGGGCGGCCTGGGCGATGATGGAGATGAAGCCGTGGTCGCCTTCGCCGTGGACGGTGGGGGCGAAGCGGGCGGAAATCACCCGTACGCCACGGTCGGCGTAGGTGAGGGCGAGGTTCTCGGCACCGCCGCGCGGTGAGTCCGGGCCGACGGCGGGACTGGGATCCCGCTCCGTCGACGGGCGTCCGAGGCCGGGCAGAGCGAGGCCGGCCGCGAGCACGAACGGCCGATCGGACCCGGCGAGCGTGTCGCTGATGGTCTGGACCGCGGCCCGCTCGGCGCGGTTGGAGATCTCGGGGTGGGCGAAGTCGTGCTTGTTCGCGAGGTGGACGACGCCGTCGGCCGCGTTCGCGCCCTGACGGATCTGGTCGAGGTCGTCGAGGTCGCCGGGGTGGACGTCCGCCCCGAGGTCCTTGATGACGGATGCCGATGCCTCGGAACGGGCCAGTCCGGTCACCTCGTGACCGGCGGCGATGAGCTCGGCGACGACGGCGCGGCCGATGAATCCGGAAGCTCCGGTGACGAAAACGTGCATGGTTGGGCTCGCTTCCAAGAATGATGTCAGGGGCTGACATCACCAGCATAGCCGTGATGTCAGGCTCTGTCATCACCTCGGTTCGGGCTACGATCCGGACATGGCACGTTGGGCACCTGGAGCGTCGGATCGTCTGCAGCGGGCGGCGATGGAGCTGTTCGCCGAGGACGGCTTCGAGGCGACGACCGTGGCCGGGATCGCCGGGCGGGCCGGGGTGACCGAGCGGACGTTCTTCCGGCATTTCGCGGACAAGCGCGAGGTGCTGTTCGCCGGCGGGGAGCAGCTCGAAGCCGCCTTCGTGGGCGCGATCGCCGACGCCCCGGCGGAGGCGTCCATGGCCGGTCTGCTCGCCGCGGCGCTCGATGCCGGGGGCCGGGTCCTGCAGGACGGACGGGGCCGGGATTTCTCCCGCATGCGAAACGGGATCATCACGGCGAACGAGCAGTTGCGGGAGCGCGAGCTACTCAAGCTGGCCAAGCTCTCCCACGCCGTGACCGCCGCGCTCGTCGCCCGCGGCATCGCCCAGGTGACCGCTTCCCTGGCCGGCGAGCTGGGCGTTCTGGTGTTCAAAACGGCCTTCGCCCGGTGGATCGCGCCCGATGAGACCCGCGATCTGCTCGACCTGCAACGCGAAGGTCTCGCCGCCATCAGCGACCTGACCCGTGCCGAGACCGTGTGACCCGATGTTGACGCTGTCGCTCTCCGCTCAGTGCGCCGGACCGGGCGGCACCCGCTGAGATCGGTGGCGGCGCCCGGCGCTGTACCTGGACGTCACCGGTCCGGGCGCACAGACCCCGCGTTTGACCTCAAGCGCTTGAGGTGTGTTTCGCTGACCGCATGGCAGTTTTGACCATCCATGAGATGTCCCGGCGCAGCGGGCTGAGCGAGCCGACCCTGCGCTACTACGAGGAGGTCGGGCTGGTCGGCCCGATCGACCGTGACGAGAACAGCGGGCACAGGCGTTACCACGACCAGGATCTTCACGTGATCGAGGCGCTGGCCTGCCTTCGCGCGGTCGGCGTGGGCATCGAAGACATGCGCACCTACCTGGCGAACCGTACCCGCGGGCGGCTGGCGGCGGCCGAACAGCGCGATCTGCTGCTGCGTCACGCGGAGCGCATCGAGGCCGAGATCCTCGCCCAGCATGCCCGGCTGGCCTATCTGCGGGAGAAAGCGGCGCTGTGGGACGCTCGCGACCGCGGCGACACGGCCGCGGAGTCCGAGGCGACGCGGCGTTCCATCGACGCGGCCGGTCGCTTGGGGGTGCTGTGATGAGCCGGGTCCTGGTCACCGGCGGGGCCGGCTACGTGGGGACGCACCTGATCGCCGCACTGCTGCGGGCCGGGAGACCGGTACGCGCCACGGTGCGCCGGACGGCTCAGGAGGCCGAGCTGCGTGCGGCGGTGCGCCGCGGCGACGCCGACGACGCCGGCCTGGAGATCGTCACCGCCGACCTGGTGGCCGACGACGGCTGGCCCGCCGCGGTGGCCGGGTGCGAGGAGGTCCATCATGTCGCCTCGCCCATCCCGGTCGCCCAGCCCGAGAACCCTGACGAGCTGATCGTCCCCGCCCGGGAGGGCACGTTGCGGGTGCTGCGTGCCGCGCGCGACGCGGATGCCCGGCGCGTCGTGCTCACCTCGTCCTTCGCCGCGGTCGGATACACGCCCAAGCCGGGCGCCGAGTTCACCGAAGACGATTGGACCGATCCCGACACGCCGGGCCTGGCGCCATACCCGCGTTCCAAGGCGATCGCCGAGCGGGCCGCATGGGCCCTGATGGAGCGCGACGGCGGCGACACCGAACTCGTCGTGGTCAACCCGACGGCCATCTTCGGGCCCACCCTCACGACCGGCCTGCGCTCCTCGACGCAGCTGATCAAGGCGATGCTCGACGGAACGATGAGCCTCGCGCCCCGCCGGCGATTCGGCGTCGTCGACGTGCGCGACGTGGCCGACCTGCACCTTCGCGCCATGGCGGAGCCCAAAGCCGCGGGCAAGCGCTTCCTGGCCGTCGCCGACGGCGCGACGCTGAGCTTCCTGGAGGTGGCCCAGATCCTGCGCCGACGGCTCGGCCCGGCGGGCGCACGCGTACCCACGCAGGAGGTGCCGGGCGAGGACCCGCCACGGCCGATCATCCACAACGACCGGGCCCGCAGCGAGCTCGGCTGGCGTCCGCGGCCCGCCGAGACGACGATTGCGCAGACGGCGCAGAGCCTGCGCGACCTCGACCTGGTGTAGGCGACGGAACCCACCATCGCCGGGGTTCCGCACGGGCGGCACGGTCCGCGGGCCCGCCCGTCGTCTGGTTGCCTGCCTGGTCTGCCGGTCCCAGGAAACTCTCGCCTAGGGCAGGGACGCCCCCTGCACGGCCTGGATGTCCAGCTCCACCTTCAGCGTCGACCCGATGAGGTTGACCCCGGCCCGCACGACCTGGTTGTACGTCATCGCGAAGTCCTCGCGGCGCAGCTCCGTCTCGGCCCGGAACGCCGCCCGCAGGCCGCCCCACGGGTCGGGGCCGGTGCCGAGGTAAGCCAGGTCGAGGTCGACCGGCCGCTGTACCCCGGCGAGCGTCAGCGTCCCGTGCACGATCCACCGGTCGGGGCCCGCGGGCGTGAGCCCGGTGCTGCGGTAGGAGATCATCCGGTACGCGGCGGCGTTCAGGAAGTCGGCCGAGCGGAGATGGTCGTCGCGGGTGCCGTTCCCCGTCTCGATCGAGGCGGCCACGATGTCGGCGGCCACCGACGAGGTCTCCGGGTCCGTGCCGACCTCGATCCGCCCGGCGAACTGGGTGAACCGTCCCCGTACGGTGCTGAGCCCCAGATGCTGGGCGGTCGCCGCGATCGTGCAGTGGGCCGGGTCGAGCGTCCAGATCCCGGGTGGGGGAAGGTCGACGCCGCCCTGCCGGGCCAGCACCACCGTGCCCAGCTCGGCGGCGCCGGACCCGGTCGCGATGGCCGTCATCGCGGCCGGTGTGTATCCGGCCGCGGTGGCGACGGCCGTGTAGACGCCGGGCGGCAGCGGGCCGGTCGACACGACGCCCTCGGCGTCGGCCTCGGCCCGCGCGACCTGCTGCCCGGTCAGGTCGGTCACCGTGACGATCGCGTGCTGCACGGCCCACCCGTCCTTGGTGCGGATCAGGGCGTGCAGGCCCCGGCGGCTGGCCGGGGCGCTCTGCCGGTCCCCCGGAGTGCCCCGCTCGCCCTGCCGACCCGCCGGGGCGCTCTGAGGGCTCCCCGGAGCGCTCCGCTCGGTCTGCCGGCTCGCCGTGGCGTTCCGCCCGGCCTGCTCTTGGCTGGTGTACATGGTGCTCCTGCTCTCCCTGCTTTCCTTGCTCGTCCCTTCGAGCGGTCGTCGCGGTGTCGGGTGTCAGTCGGCGTGGACCAGCCACAGGTCGCGGTCGTCGTCGTCGCGGCCGTTGATGCTCACGGTGTCGGCCACGGGCGGGTATCCGGTGGCGATGAGCGTGTACTGGCCGCCGGTCAGGTCGGCGAAGGCGTACGCGCCGTCCTCGCCGGTCGTCGTGGTGCCGACCACGTTCCCGGCCGCGTCCAGCAGCGTCACCCGCGCGTCGTTCAGCGGGCCGCCGTCGCCCACCCGTACGGTGCCGCGGATCCGGGCGCCGGGCCGCAGCTCGACGTCCTGCCTGGTCTGGCCGGCGCCGGCGACCTCGACCGGGACGGCGGCCGGGCGGAAGGAGTCCGCGCTGACCGCGAGCGTGTAGCCGCCCGAGGTCACGCCGGACAGGCTGTAGGAACCCTCCCCGTCGGTCGCGCCCGTGGTGACGACCTCGCCGCGGACGTCGGTCAGCACGACGACCGCCCCGGGCACCGGCTTGCCCTCCAGGTCGCGCACCACTCCGGTCAGCCTGTTCGAGCCGGTGAGGATCAGGTTGAAGTCGACCGGCCGGTCGCCCACGACGAGGGTGGCCACCTGCGGGTCGCGTTCGGCGGCCGACGCGATCAGGACGTAGGTGCCCATGCCGGGCGTCCAGATGGCGTACCCGCCGTCGGCCAGGGTCACGGCCCGGGAGAGCTGGCGGCCACGCGAGTCGATCAGCGTCAGCGTGGCATGACCGACCGCGTGGCCGTCGTCGCCGCTGACGATGCCGCGGATCTCGACGCCGCCGTCCGGCGCGTCCGTCCAGGCGGTGCCCACCGACGCGTACGCGGGCTCATCCACGTGCGCTGGCCCCTGCGCGGAACCGTGCGCGGAAGGCGCCGGAGCCGCGGCGTGCGCCGTGGCGGGGGCGGCGGCGCTCCGGCGCGGGAGGAAGGCGGCCAGGACGAAGGCGAGGAGGGCGGCTCCGGCGCCGATGCCCATGACGACGCGGAAGCCGTCCTCGGAGGGGAGGGCGACGGGGCCGAACGTGGTGGTCATCTGCGACAGGACGACGCCCGCCACGGCGCTGGAGACGGAGGTGCCGACGGCGCGCATGAGGGTGTTGAGGCTGTTGGCGGCGGCCGTCTCGGACACCGGCACGGCCCCCATGACGAGGGCGGGCATGGAGGCGTAGGCGAATCCGATGCCGGCCCCGATGATGCAGGAGACCAGGACGAGGTGCCAGAGCTCGGACATCAGCCCGATGTTGAGCGCGTAACCGGCGGCGACGATGACGGCGCCGATCATCAGGGTGACCTTGGGCCCCTTGGCCGCGGACAGGCGGGCCGACAGCGGCGCCAGCACCATCATCACCAGGCCGGACGGCGCCATCACCAGGCCCACCGCCAGCATCGACTGGCCCAGTCCGTAGCCGGTGGCCTCCGGCAGCTGCAGCAGCTGCGGCAGCACCAGGGACATGGCGAACATCGAGAAGCCCATCATGGTGGAGGCGAGGTTGGTGAACAGCACCTGACGCCGCGCGGTGGTACGCAGGTCCACCATCGGCTCGCGGGTGCTCAGCTCCCACCAGCCCCACAGCAGCAGCACCACGACCGCCGCGGCGAACAGCCCGATCGTGAGCGGGTCGCCCCAGCCCCAACTGGCGCCCTTGGAGATCGCCAGGAGCAGGCACACCAGCGCGGCCGACAGCCCGACGGCGCCGACCAGGTCGAAGCGCCCGCCGCTGCGTACCGCGGACTCGGGCACGAGGGCCAGCACCAGGACCAGGGCCACGGCGCCGAGCCCGGCCGCGGTCCAGAACAGCACGTGCCAGTCGGCGTTCTCGGCGATGAGGGCGGCGGCGGGCAGGCCCAGGGCGCCGCCCACGCCGAGCGAGGCGCTCATGAGCGCGGTCGCGGAGCCGAGCCGTTCGGCGGGCAGCTCGTCGCGCATGATGCTGATGCCGAGCGGGATCACGCCGGAGGCCAGGCCCTGCAGGGCCCGCCCGACGATCATGGGCGTCAGGGAGTCGCTGAAGGCGCACACGACCGACCCGGCGACGAGCAGGATCAGGCTGAGCAGGAGCATGCGCCGCTTGCCGAACATGTCGCCCAGCCGTCCCACCACCGGTGTGGCGACCGCGCTGGCGAGCAGGGTGGCGGTGATCGCCCAGGTGGTGTCGGACGCCGGGGCTCCCAGGAGCTTGGGCAGCTCGGGAACCAGCGGGATCACCAGGGTCTGCATCAACGACACCACGATCCCGGCGAAGGCGAGCACCACCACGAAGGTGCTCGACCGCGGGGGGTCGGCCGCGTGGGCGCGGCGGGCGGGGATGTTGGCCATGCGAGGTCTCCGTTGCGGGGTTGAGGGAAGCAAACGACGAGGTATTAGTAAATCAGTCGCTTGACTTAAGGCTAACAGCGTCGATTTACTGAACACAACCGACGGTCAGGCCCCCGAAGGAGGTCCTCGTGAGCAGGCGTGACGTTCCGGTACGGTGGTGCCGATGACCGGCAAGACCGTACGCGCCGAGCGCGCCGGAGTGACCCGCGAGCGGATTCTCGCGGCGGCGGAGCAGCTGTTCGCCGAGCACGGCGTGCTCGCCGTCTCCAACCGTCAGGTCAGCGAGGCCGCCGGGCAGGGCAACAACGCCGCCGTCGGCTACCACTTCGGCACCAAGACCCACCTCGTACGCGCGATCGCCCGCAAGCACGCCGAGCCGGTCGAGCGGATCCGCGAGCGGATGGTGGCCGAGCTCGGCGACTCCGCCGACGTGCGCGACTGGGTCGCCTGCATGGTGCGCCCGGTCACCGAGCATCTGGCGGACCTCGGCTCCCCCACCTGGTACGCCCGCTTCGTCGCCCAGGTGATGACCGACCCCGCGCTCCGCGCGATCATGGGTGACGAGACCCGCTCCTCCCCCTCACTGCGGCAGACCGTCGAGGGGTTCAACCGGTGCCTGCCCGAGCTGCCCGCCGAGGTGCGGGCCGAGCGCGGCGACATGGCCCGCCAGCTGATCGTGCTCACGTGCGCCGACCGCGAGCGCGCGCTCGCCGAAGGCGCCCCCACACCCCGTGCCACCTGGCACGACGCCGCGACCGGGCTGATCGACGCGCTCGTCGGGATGTGGCTCGCGCCCGTCACGCGCGAGCCCTGACGGGCGCCCCTGCGACTCGCGCCGCGATTTGGGCGGAAGTTCCGGTTCGGTTCATGGTCCGGTCGGCTTCGCTCATGAGGATCAAGGCAGCAAGGTTCCTTGATGAGGAGAAGTCGATGCGCCCCCTGACCTCGCTGGCGTCCGCAGCGCTGACGATCGGCCTGTTCGGTGCCCTGGTCCCACCGGCGACCGCGCAAGACCTGCCCGCCGTCGAGCCGCGGGTCGAGACCCCGCCGCTGTTCGACGACGAGGCCGGCGGCAATGCCAACGGCGACGACCCGGCGATCTGGGTCCACCCCACCTCTCCGGCGGAGAGCCTGATCGCGACCACCGCTAAGGAGGGCGGTCTGTACCTCTATGACCTGGACGGCAGGCAGCTCCAGCACCTGCCCGCACCGGCCGCGCCGGGTCAGGACGACGAGCCGGGCCGGCTGAACAACGTGGACGTCGTCTACGGGCACGCGTCCAAGGCGGGCCGGTCGGACGTCTTCGTCGCCTCCGACCGTGGTTCCGACAAGCTGCGCGTCTACCGGATCAATCCGGCGAAGGCGGGTCAGAACCGGCAGCCACTCACCGACGTCACCGACCCTGCCGCGCCGTTCATCTTCAACGCGACCCAGGCGGAGGTGAACGACGCCGAGACCGTGTACGGCCTCGCGACGTGGAAGCGGAGCTCGGGCACCTACGTCCTGGTCAGCCGCCGGCACACCACGAGGCTCGCGCTGCTGAAGCTCACCGACGCCCCCGGCGGCAAGATCGGCTACACGACGCTCCGGACCATCGATCTCCCGTCGAGCTTCACCCTCCCGAACGGCCAGAGCTGGAGCCCGTGCGACGAGCCGGGCGTGGGCCCGCAGATCGAAGGCATGGTCGTCGATGCCCAGACCGGCACGCTCTACGCGGCCCAGGAGGACGTCGGCATCTGGCGCGTCTCCGGCGATCTCACCGGTTCACCGAAGCTGGCCGACCGTGTCCGCGAGTACGGCGTACCGGCCACCTACGACCCCGCCACCGAGGAGTGTGCCCCCGGAGCCGACCCCGGATACGGCGGCGACAACCTGACGGCGGACGCCGAGGGCCTGACCATCTATTACGGCAAGGACGGCAAGGGCTACGTGATCGCTTCCAGCCAGGGCAGCGACACCTTCGCCGTCTATGACCGCAGGGGTGACAACGCCTACCTCGGCTCCTTCAGCGTCGGCGAGAGCGGCGGCATCGACGGTGTGCAGGGCAGCGACGGGACGATGGTCATCAACGTGCCGCTCGGCCGCCGGTTCCCCAAGGGCCTGTTCGTCACCCACGACGGCGCCAACACCCCCGAGGCGACGGATCCGGAGGGCGAGGTGCGCGAGAACACCAACTTCAAGTATGTGAAGTGGGACGACATCGCTCGCCGTCTCGGGCTGGACGTCGACGTCGCAGGCTGGAACCCGCGCGGCTGACATGAATGGGTCGCCGGATCACTCCGGCGACCCATTCAGGCTTTTCCGGGTCAGGTCCGGAACGGGCCGGTCACGCAGTAGGTGATGCCGCCGGACGACGACCCCGAGGTGCCGCGTTGGGAGGAGAAGTACAGCCGGTTGCCCGCGGGGTTGAAGGCCGGGCCGGTGATCTCCGACGAGCTCTGGCCACTGATCCGCAGGAACGCGGAGATCTTGTCGTCGGGAGTGATCAGGCAGATCTCCATGTTGCCGCCGTCCTCGGCCACGTACAGGTCGCCGTAGGTGGAGCCGGTGACGTTGTCGACGCCGGTGAGCGGCGGGGTGCCGGGGCTGACGAGGCTGTCGTCATAGGCGAGTTCGTAGGTGTTGCCGGCCAGGTTGACCTGCCACACCCGGTTGTCGCCCTTCGTGGTGAACCAGACCGTGTCGTCGGCGTAGTGGCAGCCCTCGCCGCCGTTGAACGACTTGGAGCCGGACACCTGGCTGCGCGTCGCCGTCGGCGAGCCGTCCGGGTCCGGGACGTTCGCCCAGGTGAACGAGCCCGACGTGGCCGATCCCGCCACCAGCACCTGGAGGGTGCCGGAGGACAGGTCGCCCCACGTCGTGGGGACGAACCGGTAGAAACGCCCGTTGGTCTCGTCCTCGGTGAGGTAGATCACCTGCCGTACGGGGTCGGCCGCGGCGGCCTCGTGCTTGAAGCGGCCCATCGCGGGCCGCTGCACGGCGGTGCCGCCGAACGGGTAGGTCTCGTAGACGAAGCCCAGGCTGACCTCCTCGCACGACAGCCACGTGTTCCAGGGCGTCTTCCCGCCCGCGCAGTTCTGCCGGGTGCCGGACAGGATCCGGTTCGCCGAGGTGACGGCTCCGCCGGAGTCGAAACGGATGGCCGAGGCGCCGCCGCCGGGGTTGATCTCGGAGTTGGAGACGTAGATCCAGCCGCTGCCGTCGGCGAAGCAGGCGCCTCCGTCAGGGGCGTTGTGCCAGGTGTAGGACGTGCCCGGGACGGACTGGCCGGAGCGGGCGATCACCTGGCTGGTGAAGCCGGCCGGCAGTTGGATGCCGTTGGCGTCGGCGGCCTGCAGCGGGCCGTAGGGACCGGGGGCGTTCTGCGCCGGTGCGGCCAGGGCGGCGCCCTGCCACAGACTGCCGGAGAAGGCGACGGTGCTCGCGCCGAGCACGGTCGCGCGCAGGAAATTACGGCGTTCCATCGACGAAACCTCCTTGAGGGGGTGCGGCCTCGCCGACAGTATGTCGATCAAACCGACATTCGCCCGTCAGAGAAGTTAACGGGAATAGTGCGCTGGATCACATTCCCGTGCCCGGCGTGGCGTCGCACCCGCCGATGGTCTGAACTGGGGTGGGGACAGCCGTACGACAGGGGAAGGCCGATGACCGCGGGCCGGGTCGACATCATCGAGCAGGGCCCGCGCAGGCCACGCCGGGCAGGGATCGCGGTGCTGGTCGCTCTCGCGGCAGTGTCGCTCATCGGGTCGCTCATCGGGATTCTCACGAGCCGGGACACGAGCCGCCCCGCGCCGGAGCCGCCGGAGCCTAAGCCGGTGCGCGAGGCGGTCACCGTGAATCCCAACGCCGTCTACCCGGAGGCGAGCGGGACGGGCGGGACCAGGACGTTGCGGGTCACGTTCCCCGACGGGTCGCGGGCGGAGGTGACCTACCCGGCCGGCCTGAACCTGGCCTCGCTGGGGGCCCGGCCGTACACCGGCGGCACCCTCACCGGCGCCGGGAAGGCGGAGGGGCACCGGTCCCTCACCGGCGCCGGGAAGGGCGGGGAGTTCCGCTCCCTGACCGCCCCGCTGTACGGCGAGGCCGAGACCGCCGCCGGCCGGCCGATGATCCGCCGCCTCACCGGTGGCGTCACGCTCTGGCCCGGGCCGCTCGGGGTGGACACCGCCGGCCCGGTCCTGCTCTTCGCGTTCGGCGACTGGCGGATCGCGTTGCAGGACGAGCGGGCCGGGATGACCTTCGAGCAGCGGCGGGCCTGGGCGGAGAACCTGCGCGGCACGCTCACCCCCGACGGCTTCCTCACCCTGTCGGCCGGCGGGCCGCTGCGCCTGTCGCGCCCCGGCGAGATCCGCGACGGCGTGCTCGTCGGACCGCAGCTGTGGCTCGGCGGACTGAGCCGCCGCATGCTGGTGCTGGCCCCGGTCCCCGACTGCGAACGGCAGGGCCGAGCGTCCGTCGCCCTCGACCCGCGCCACGCCATCTCGGGCAACGCCTGCCGCGCGGGCTTCTACCTGGCCGCCTCGGGTGACGAGAGCTTCGTGCGGAGCGCGCTCCGGGACGTCCGCATCCGGGCCCGGTGAGCGCGGAAACGCTTTCACGCGACATGAAACTTTCAGCGGGCATCCCCGGCCCAGCAGGCCCGTCTCCCCGCTCTCACCACGTCACTGACAGCCGACCTTGACGCTCCCAGACTCGATTCTTACGGTTAAACCGCTTTAACCCTAGGAAGGGGAAGTCGGTCATGGCAGACATGCGCACGTCCGTACCCGCCGAGCTGAGCAGGCGGGCGGTCCTCCTCGGCGCCGGCGCGCTCGCGCTGGGCGCGGGCACGGGAACGCCGGAGGCTCAGGCGGCGACCTTCGTCAAGGGCGCCGACATCAGCTGGATGCCGCAGATGGAGGCGCAGGGCCGGAGCTGGCGCAACGGCGCCGGGACCGCCCAGGACCTGTTCACCATCCTCAAGGGGTACGGCATCACCGCGATCCGCCTGCGGACCTGGGTCAACCCCTCCGGCGACCCGGTGCACGGCCACTGTGCCGTCGAGGAGACGGCCGCGATGGCCGTACGCTGCAAGAACGCGGGGCTGTCCGTGCTCATCGACTATCACTTCGGCGACACCTGGAACTCGGTCGGGGTGCAGAACCCGCCCGCCGCCTGGGCCTCGATGAGCTACAGCCAGATGCTGGACGCGATGTACGACTACGTCTACCACACCATGAACGTGATCAAGTACAACAACGTCACGCCCGCATGGGTGCAGATCGGCAACGAGACCAACTCCGGCATCTGCAAACCGGTCGGGAGCATCAGCCGCCCCGCCCAGATGACCGGCCTGCTCAACGCCGCCTACGACATGGTCAAGCACGTCTTCCCTGCCACGCCCGTGCTGGTGCACCTGGCCCAGCCGCAGAACCTCGCCAGCGTCCAGAACTTCCTCAACGCCTACCGGGACAACGGCGGCCGGTGGGACATCACCGGCCTGTCCTCCTACGCCCAGGGCGGCAACGTGGCCCCCGTGCTGGACAACATGCACACCATCCAGAGCACGTACGGCAAACCGGTCATGCACGTCGAGTACGGCGGCCCGCTGAACAAGCCCACTCAGGTACGCGACTCGCTCCGCGCCTTCATCACCGGCCTGAAGAGCTTCGGCGGCCTCGGCACGTTCTACTGGGAGCCCGAGGTCTACTCGCCGTTCGCGACCTACGGCAGCGGGGCGTGGGACCCCGCCACCCTGCGGCCCACCGCCGCCATGGACGGATTCCTCAACGTCTGACCCGGCAGGAGAAGACCCATGGGACAAACGATCGAACCCGCCTCCGGCGTGCGCAGGAGGACCGTGCTGGCCGCCGCCGGCGCCCTGGCGCTGGGCGCCGCCGGGCTCACCCGCGCCGACGAGGCGACCGCCGCGACCGCGAGCGGCCGCGTGGTCTACAACCTCAACCCGGACTGGCGGTTCGTCAAGCAGGACGTGGCGAACGCGCAGGCGCCCTCGTTCGACGACTCGGCATGGGCGGCCGTGAGCGTCCCGCACACCTTCAACGACGTGGACTCCTTCGACAACTACATCACCAGCTCCGGCGAGTCCGCCGTCGCGATGCAGCCGGTCTGGTACCGCAAACGGTTCACCCTCCCGGCCGCGCACGCCGGGCAGAAGGTGCTGCTGGAGTTCGAGGGCGTCCGGCAGGCGGCCACGGTCTACGTCAACGGCACCCAGGTGGGCCTGTACGAGTACGGCGTCACGCCGTTCGGCTTCGACATCACCGGCCAGGTGCTCTTCGGCGCCGAGAACGTGATCGCGGTCAAGGCCGACAACACCAAATGGCGGCCCGAGCAGTCCACCGGCACGGCCTTCCAGTGGGACACCCGCGACTTCAACCCCACCTACGGCGGGCTGACCCGCAACGTGCGCATGTACGTGCTGCCCAGGACGTACTTCACGCTGCCGCTATACACCAACCTGCGGACCGCCGGCACGTACGTCTACCCGAGCGTCGTGAACGTCTCCGGCGCGACGGCGACCGTCAACGTCGAGGCCCAGGTCCGCAACGAGCAGACCTCCGCCCGCACCGTCACGGTCTCCGCGAACGTCGTCCAGGCCGACGGCCAGGTCCGCGCCACCATCACCGGATCGCCGGTCACGCTGGCCGCCGGGCAGACGCAGATCGTCAAGCTGTCGCAGCGGATCAGCGGGCTGCGCTTCTGGGAGCCCGGCCGGCCGTACCTCTACACCGTGGAGGTGGTCCTCTCGGAGGGCGGTACCGTGCTGGACGCGTACCCGATCGTCACCGGATTCCGGAAGGCGGAGTTCAAGGGCGGGACCAGCGGCGGCGGCGTCCACATCAACGACAAGCACGTCTTCCTCACCGGCTACGCCGTCCGCGCCACCAACGAGTGGGCCGCCATCGGCGGGGCCGTGCCGGAGTGGATGACGCACCTCGACGGCGAGATGATCCGCGACAGCAACGCCAACCTGATCCGCTGGATGCACGTCGCCACCTCCCCGGCGAACATCCGCATGACCGACCGGTACGGCATCGTCTCCGTCCAGCCCGCGGGCGACAAGGAGTCCGACGCCACCGGCCGGCAGTGGGAACAGCGGGTCGAGCTCATGCGCGACGTGCTCATCTACTTCCGCAACAGCCCCAGCATCCTGTTCTGGGAGGCCGGCAACAACTGGATCACCGCCGATCACATGCGCCAGATGACCGATCTGCGCAAGACCTGGGACCCGAACGGCGGCCGGGCTATGGGCTGCCGCGCCATCTCCGACGACTCCGCGTACGGCGGGACCGCGGCGGTGGACGCCGCCGAATACGTCGGCACCATGCTCAACCGGCACTATTCGGCCTACGCCCGTGACCGCAAGCCCATCATCGAGTGCGAGTACACCCGGGACGAGGCGCCGCGGCGCGTCTGGGACGACTACTCTCCCCCGGACTTCGGCTACGTGACCGGCCCGGACGTCACGTACCACCTGACCTCCGAGGACTTCGCCGGCCCGCACGCCGCCGCCACCCGCTACGAGTTCTGGGGGCAGCGCATCCAGGGGCCCGGCGATCGCCGCTACTCCGGCGCCGCCGCCCTCGTCTGGGCCGACTCCAACCAGCACGGCCGCCAGTACAACTGGGAGTGCGCCCGGCTGTCCGGCCGGGTCGACGCGGTCCGCATCCCCAAGGAGTCACTGCACACCTTCCGCGTCATGCAGAGCCCCACCCCGGACATCCACATCATCGGGCACTGGACCTACCCCGCCGGCACCGCCAAGACCGTGTACGTCATGGCCTCCTCCCACGTCCGCCGCGTGCAACTGCTCGTCAACGGCGCCCAGGTGGGAAACGACACGTCCGCGACCCAGGACTTCCTGTACTCCTTCGCCGGGGTCGGCTGGCAGTCCGGCACGATCACCGCCGTCGGCTACGACGCGGCCGGTCAGGAGATCGTCCGCGCCTCCAAGACGACCACCGGCGCCGCCACCGCGCTCCGGCTGACGCCGCGCACCGCGCCCGGCGGATTACGCGCGGACGGCAGCGACATCGCCTTCTTCGACGTCGAGGCCGTGGACGCGCAGGGCCGCCGGATGCCCACCCACCAGGCCCGGGTCGACTTCACGCTCACCGGCCCGGCCGCCTTCCTGGGCGGCTTCAACCCGGGCAAACCGGGCAGCGTCCACAAGCCCTACCTCGACACCGAGGGCGGGGTGAACCGGGTCTTCATCCGGGCCTCCCGCACGCCGGGCACCATCGCCCTGCGCGCCACCGCCACCGGCCTGACCGCCGCCACCGCGAGCGTCACGTCCGTCTCGTTCGCCGTGACCGCCGGCCTGACCACCCAGCTGCCCGCCACGTACTGACCGGCGCCGCGGCTCGGTCAGGCGCCGGTGAGATAGTTCTTGATCCCGTTCGCCAGCGAGTCGGCGATGCGCTTGCGGAAGGCGACGTCGGTCATCTTGGCGGCGTCGCCCGCGTTGCGCATGTTGCCGCACTCGATGAACACGACCGGCCGCGTCGACAGGTTGAGCCCGCCCAGGTCGGTGCGGGACCGCAGGCCGTCCTCGCCTCGGTAGTTCGCGTACGGCATGCCGGTGCCGTCTCGGTACGCGTCGCGGATCGCCAGCCCGAGTTTGCGGGACGGCTCGATGACCTCGTCGTTGCGCCCGGCGATCAGCCCGGGGGTGATCACGTGGAACCCGTGCCCGCTCGGCTTGCCGCTGTCGCCGTGGATGGACACCACCGCGTCCGCCCTGGCCTCGTTCCCGATGGCCGCCCGCTCGGTGACGCAGGGGCCGATGCCCTCGTCGTTGCTCCGGGTGAGCACGACCTGGGCTCCCATCGTCTCCAGGAGCGGCCTGAGGTGCTGGGTGACGCTCCAGGCGAAGGCGTTCTCCTCGTACCCGTCGGCGGTCTTGAAGCCGACGGCGTTACAGGCCTTGCTCTTGGTGATGATGTCGACCTGGCGGTCGACCTGCTCGGGGTGGGCGGCGTTCCCGCCGTTGTGCCCGGGATCGAGCACCACGACCTTGCCTGCCAGCGGTCCCTTGCCCGTGCCCGGCGGCGCCGGCAGGCCCGCCCCACCAGGGGCCGGCGCGGCGCCACCGCACCCACCGGACAACGCGGCCAGTACGGCGAGTGCCACGAATCCAGGTCGATGAACGTGCATGATCAGACCGTATCCGGCGATGACCCGTCAGGACCCGGGATTTCGTGGGACGAGCAGCCCCCGGTTGAACGCTTCGGTGACGGCGGCGGCGCGGTCGTTCACCCCGAGTTTGGCGTAGATGTTCAGCATGTGGGACTTGACGGTGGCCTCGGTGAGGAACAGCTTGGCCGCCGCCTCCCGGTTCGTGGCTCCGGCCGCCACCAGTCGCAGCACTTCGACCTCGCGCGGGCTGAGCGGCCCCGGGGCGGGCCGGCGTACCCGGCTCATCAGCAGGGCCGCCACCGACGGCGCGAGCACCGCCTCGCCCCGGGCCGCCGCCCGGACCGCGCGCAGCAGCTCGTCGCGGGGAGCGTCCTTCAGGAGGTATCCGGTGGCGCCGGCCTCGATCGCGGGGAGCACGTGGCTGTCGGTGTCGTACGTGGTCAGCACCAGCACGCGGGCCTCGCTGCCCCGCTCGGCGAGCTCCCTGGTCGCGCTCACCCCGTCCATGCCGGGCATCCGCAGGTCCATGAGGATCACGTCCGGACGCAGGGCCTGGGCCAGCCGGACCGCCTCGGCCCCGTCGGCGGCCTCGCCGAGCACCTCGAACTCCGGGTCGCGGGCGAACATACTGGCGAGCCCGTCCCTGACCACCGGATGATCGTCCACGATCAGCAGCCCGATCGGGCCGGCTGGGCGGCTCACGCGCTCACCTCCGCCCGCTCGGCGGGGGCGCGGGCCGAGATGCCCGTGCCGGCGCCCGGCTCCGACTCGACCTGCAGCGTGCCGGACAGGCTCTCCATCCGCTGCCGCATCGCGATCAGGCCGAACCCGCCGCGATCGGCCCGGAAGCCGTCGGCGGCGGCGTCCAGCAGCGCCGGGTCGAAGCCGCCGCCGTCGTCGCGGACGTCCAGGGCCGTCTCGTGCTCCAGGTACGACAGCGTCACCCCCACCCTGGTCGCCCGCGCGTGCTTGGCCACGTTGGCCAGGGCTTCCTGCGCGATCCTGAGCAACGCGGCCTCCGCCTCCGGCCGGATCGGCCGCGCCGTACCGGTCGTCGTGACCTGGACCGGGATCTCGTGCAGCGCCGACCAGCGCTCGGCGACGCCCGCCAGCGCCTCGCTCAGCATGGCCGACCGCAGCGGCTCGGGACGCAGCGCGTGCACCGACCGCCGCGCCTCCGACAGGCTCTCCCTGGCCAGCTTGGTCGCGGCGGCGACGTGCCCGCGCCAGGCCGCCGGATCGTCGGCGGCGTGCTCGGCCGCGCGCAGCTGGCTGACGATGCCGGTCAGCCCCTGCGCCAGGGTGTCGTGGATCTCCCGCGCCATGCGCTGCCGCTCGTCCTGGACGCCGGCGTTGCGCGCCTGCGCCAGCAGCCGTTCGTGCAGGGCCGCGTTCTCCGCCAGCGACGCCGCCAGCCTGCGGTTCGCCTCGCGGGCCTCCTGGAGCGCGCGCTCCCGCTCCTCGTTCTGCCGGGCGCCGCGCCTGGCGAACCAGGCGAAGACGCACATGGGGAGGGCGTTCGCGGCCACGACGGCGGCGTAGGTGGCCAGGCCGGCGACCGTGGTCTTGTCCACGCCGTACGCCTGCGCCGTGCCCGCCACCACCGCCACCGCGCCGACGCCGACCGGCTGCCACGGCCAGCGCAGGAGCCGGAAGACGTAGACGTACCCGGCGGGGGTGAAGGCCCCGAACCACGGGTCCCTGATCGCCAGGATCGCCATGAGCAGGATCAGCACCGCGCAGAACACCGCCATCACCGGCGCCCGCTCGCGCCAGGCGGGACGGAGCGTGAAGACGCCCAGCATCCACGCCGCCATCAGCGCGCACAGGACCAGGTCGACGATCAGGGACTCGCCCGCCGAACCCTTGATGGCCACGGTGACACCGGTCAGCAGCGCCAGCAGCGCGTACGGCCCGACGGTCAACGCCACGGACCACCGTGCCGGCGGATCGCTCATCCGCGTCCTCCTCCCCGGCGCCTGCCCCCGGCGGACAATCTAGCCCGGATGCCGGTCAACCGGCCTGGGGAGGTTCGACGGCCAGCGCGTGCCGGAAGACGTTGCGCGGGTCCCAACGGGCCTTCACCCGCTGCAGGCGCGGGTAGTTGTCCTTGTAGTAGAGCGTCTGCGCGGGCACGCCCGAGGTGTTCCACGCCGGGTCGGCCAGGTCGGCGTCCGGGTAGTTGATGTAGGAGCCGTCATTGACCTCGCCGGGCACGGGCACGCCGCCGGTGCCGGCGTACACGTCGCGGTAGAACTCGCGGACCCAGGCGAGGTTGGCCCCGTCCTTCTTCTCCTCGTCCCAGATCGTCTGGTAGACCGCCTTCATGACCACGTCGCGCTGGGCGATCGCGGTGGCCCCGGGCGCCACCGCGCGGACCTGCCCGCCGTAGCCGACCAGCAGCATGCCGGCGCCCGGCCCGCCGGTCTCGTTCTCCAGGTTGCGGTAGACGGCCGCCAGCTGGGTCTCGGTGAACGAGCGGCGCAGGTAGCCGGCCTTGATCTTGTACCGCCGGGTGATCACGTCGCCCGGCTCGCCGCTGCCCGGCCAGGTCATCCGGTGCAGCCACGGCATCGTCCGCCGCTGGTCGTACACCGGGGTGAGGTCGACCCCGTCCGTCACCGCCGACACGAAGCCGGTCACCATGTCGTCGGCGCCGGGCAGGTCCGCGTCGATCTGCGCGACCAGCATGACGGTCCCGCCGGAGCGGTGGGAGGGCTGGAGGAGCCCGTACAGCCCGGCGTAAGGGGAGCCGGGGGCGCTGTTGCGCTCGTGCCAGGTCCCGAAGTTACGCATCAGCCCGGTCAGCGCCTGCTCGGTCATGTGCTCCCAGGACCAGATGACCACGTGCTGCACCATCCGCCGCGGCGCCGGGGGCAGCAGCCGGGACGGGTCGGTGCCGGTCGCGCCGGGCGAGCGCAGCCAGTACCGGGTGACCACGCCGAAGTTGCCGCCGCCACCGCCGGTGTGGGCCCACCACAGGTCGTGGTTCGGGTCGTCCGGGTCGCGGGTGGCGACGACCGCGCGGGCGGTGCCGTCGCGGTCGACCACCACGACCTCCACGCCGTACAGGTGATCCACCACCGAGCCGTACCGCCGGGACAGCGCCCCGTACCCGCCGCCCGCGAAGTGCCCGCCGGCGCCCACCTCCGGGCAGCTGCCGCCGGGGATCGTCACGCCCCAGCCGGTGAGCAGCGTCCGGTACACGTGACCGAGGGTGGCGCCGGGTTGCACGGAGAACGCCCGCCGGCCGGCGTCGTAGCCGACCGCGTCCATCGGGGACAGGTCCAGCAGCACCCGTACGGCCGGGTCGGCGGTGAAGTTCTCGAAGCAGTGACCGCCGCTGCGTACCGCGACCCGCCGGCCGGACCGCACCGCCTCCTGCACCGCGCGCACCACCTGCTCGGTCGACCCGGCCACGCGGATCTCGTCCGGGCGGCCGACGAAGCGGAAGTTGTTGCCGCGCAGCAGCTGGTCGTAGCGGATGTCGCCGGGACGTACGGTCACCGGGCCGAACACCTCCGGCGCGGTCTGGGCCTCGGCGTCGCCCGTGCCCAGCAGGGTGACCGCCGCGGCGCCCGCACCGGCGAGCACCCCACGACGGCTCACCGCCGCGCCCGTATTTCCCTCGCTCGCTTCTGGCATGTGTTCTCGCTCCTTCCGACTGGCTAGGGGCCGTCAGCCTCTCAATCCGGCAGCGAGCCACACATCCGTCCATGTCATGAATCGGCGGCTGAGCCCTTCACCCCGCCGAACGGCTGATCCGCCCCGCCGACCGGCTGACCGGGGGCCGTCCTGCGGATGGCCCATTCGGCCACGGCGAGATTGATGCCCCAGGCCAGGCCGTGGAGCAGTGCCCTGGCGACGGTATGGGCCTCGCCGCCCGTAGCCGCGTACCAGACGGCGAAGAGCACCGCCTGCGTGCCCGCGCCCATGCCGAGCGCGTAGGCGCGGATCATCCAGGCGCGGTGCCGGGCGACGTCGCGCCGCAGGATCGCGGCGAAGCCGAGGGCGAGGGAGCCGGCCATAGCCGTGCCGGCCGCCAGGCGGAAGACGGTCAGGAGTCCGGTGTCGTCGGCGGGAAGGTCGGAGAACAGGGTCATCCACAGGCCGGTGAGCGCCGCGAGCAGGCCGCACGGCACCAGCACCCGCCCGGCCGCCCGATGCCAGGCGGGCCTGCGGCGGCGGAAGCCGGGCGCGAATTGGAAGGCGCCCAGGACGCTGTAAACGGTGACGCCGACGATGTGCAGCATCACGGGCACGGGGTCGGCGTGGAAGCGGGCGCCGTCCGGGAGGATGGCGGCGCCGCCGGCCAGCTCGGCCGCGCGGGCGGCGCCCGCGAGCACGGGGACGGCGCTGAGTACGAGCAGTCCGGCCGGGATGAGCCGGCCCGCCTTCGTAGGGGTCATGGCTCGATGGTGGCAACGGGGGCGGGGCCGGTTCATCGGCGGAAGGGCTCGTGCTCGTTCCGCCTTTCGGCCGCCGGCAGCGTAGTACTTTCGGCCGAAGGGTGAACCTGGCCGGCTTCTCGTCCGACTGTGCTGGGTGACGGGAGGACGAGATGACCGATGAGCTGCTGGTGGTCCGCGCCCAATTGGGTGAGCGGGCGGCACTGGCCGAGCTGGTGGAGCGCTGGCGGGTGCCGGTGTGGACGTACGTACGGCGCATGCTGGACGCCGAGCGGGCCGACGACGTGAGCCAGGAGGTGTGGCTGGCCGTGATCCGGGGCCTGCCGCGGCTGAGGGAGCCCGCCCGGTTCGCGCCCTGGCTGTTCACGATCGCCCGCCGGTCGGTGACCGACCGCTTGCGCAGCCAGTACGCCCGGGAGGAGCTCGCCGGCCGCGCCGTGGTCGCCGAAGACCCGGTGGAGGCTGTGGTGGATCGGGCCGAGCTGGTGAGCGCGCTGTCGGAGCTGCCGGTGCTGGAGCGGGAGATCCTCGTCCTGTTCTACCTGGAGGACCTGTCGGTGGAGGACTGCGCGCAGATCTGCCGGATCCCCGCCGGCACGGTCAAGTCCCGGCTCAACCGTGCCCGTCGCCTGCTGCGTGAACACCTCGAGGAGAAGGGATCCCGGGCATGACCGAGGACGAACCGCGCCTGTCGGCGCGAGAGATGATCGAGCGGCTCGAGCCCGCGCTGTCGCCGAAGCGGCGGCTCCGGGCGGTGGTGGCGCTGGCCGCCGGGTCGGCCGGGGCGCTGTTCGCGGGCGCGCTGTGGTGCAGCGAGCCCGGGCCGCTGCCGGGACGCACGCACCTGGCCTTCGCGACGCTCACCGTGTTCTGCCTGGCCTGGGCCTGCTACGGCGGCTGGCTGGTGACGCGCCGGGTGCCGTTGTTCGCCGCCGACCGGGTGATCGCCGCCTGGCTCGGCCTGGCCGCCTCGCTCACCACCACTGGCGTGCTGGCCGCCTTCGCCGTCCAGCGCGGCACCGGGCTCGGGCTGCCGCTGGCGGTCGGAGGGCTGTTCGTCGCGGGGGCGCTGGTGCTGGTCGTACGCGCGCACGCCCGCCAGGCCGCGCTGCTGCGCCGCCTGCGCGAGCTGACCGAACCGCCCTCGTCATGAGCGGAGCGCAGGTCGGGTGTGAAAGTTTCAGGCGCCCGACCTGCGAGGGCGGCAGGCGTGCTTGACACCACTCATGTGACCGGTAACCCTGACTGTCGCAGTCAAGCCCCCCACCGCCGAGGTCACGTCATGTGGAAACGAGCTCTCGTCGCCCTCCTGCTCGGTGCCGCCGCGGTGCGGCCCGAGCCCGTGCCCCTGGCCACGCCGACCACTCCCCCGGCGGCCTATCCCAACCCCGGACGGGTGACGGGCGACATCGGCGTGCATGACCCGAGCGTGGTCAAGCGGCCCGACGGCTCCTACCTGCTGGTGCACACCAGCGACAACATCACGATCAAGACCTCGACCGACCGGACCGCCTGGCACAACGCCGGCGTGGTCTTCCCCGGCGGCGCGCCGTGGACCACGTCGTACACCGGCGGCAGCGCCAGCCTGTGGGCGCCCGACATCTCCTACCGCAACGGGCGCTACTACCTCTACTACTCGGCCTCGACGTTCGGCTCGCGCAATTCGGCGATCTTCCTGGCCACCAGCACCACGGGCGCGTCAGGATCCTGGGCGAACCAGGGCATGATCATCTCGACCACCTCGTCGAGCAACTACAACGCCATCGACCCGAACCTCGTCGTGGACGCCCAGGGCCGCTGGTGGCTCTCCTTCGGGTCGTTCTGGACCGGAATCAAGCTCATCCAGCTCGACCCCGCCACCGGCAAGCGCCTCGGCACCTCGATCACCGGCCTGGCCCAGCGCACCGGCACGACCGCGATCGAGGCGCCGTTCATCTTCCGCCACGGCTCGTACTACTACCTGTGGGTGTCGTTCGACGCCTGCTGCCAGGGGGCGAGCAGCACCTACCGGATCATGGTCGGCCGTTCGACCAGTGTCACCGGCCCGTACGTGGACCGCAACGGCGTCGCCATGACCTCGGGCGGTGGCACCCAGGTCCTGGCCGGGCACGGGAGCGTGCACGGGCCGGGCCACCAGGCGGTGGTCCCCGACAGCGACGCCGAGGTGCTCTACTACCACTACTACGCCGACAACGGCGCGCCCCTGCTGGGGATCAACCTCCTCGGGTACGACAGCGCGGGCTGGCCCTTCGTCTACTGACCCGCCACGGACCGGAGCACGGCGACGCCCGAGGGCGGCAGCGTGACGGACTCGACGTCCTCGCCCGAGAGGGCGTCGGTCCACTCCCCGCCGGGGGTCACGTCGTGCTTCTCGCCGGTGTGGTTCAGCAGGATCAGGAAGCGGCGGCCGGCGCCGGCGCGCACGCTCGCCTGGACCCCCGGAGGCAGCCCTTCGACGGCGGGGGTGACGCCCGCCTCGGCGAGCGCCCGCGCGAGGACCGCCCGCATGGCGGCCTCGTCGAGGCGGGTCGACAGGTAGCGGGCGGTTCCCTCGCCGAAGTCGTGCCTGGTCACGGCCGGGCGGCCGTCGGGGCCGTCGAAGACGACCTCGGGCTCGGCCCCGGTGAGACGCAGGTCCTCGCGCCACAGGTCTGCCGTCCCCTCGAGGTGCGCCAGCGCACCGCAGCCCCGTACGGGGAACGTCTCGTGCTCGGCCGCCGGCCAGAACTCCTCGACCCGCACCCCGAGGACCTCACGCAGCGGCGCGGGATAGCCGCCCAGGTGGACCCGGTCGTGCTCGTCCACGATCCCGCTGAAGAACGAGACGACCAGCGCGCCGCCGCCGGCGACGTACGCCGAGACGCGCCGCGCGTCCTCGCCCGCCAGCAGGTACAGGTTGGGCACGACGACGAGCCGGTAGCCGGTCAGGTCGGCCGACGGCGGCACCACGTCCACGCCCGCGCCGAGCTCGAACAGGGGTCCGTAATGGTCGAGCAGGCGGTCCTGCTGGCGCACGCCGTCGGAGGGGTGGGAGTCGAGCTCGAGCGCCCACCAGCTGTTCCAGTCGAGCAGGATCGCCACCTGGTTGCGCACCCGCGTGCCGGCCAGGTCGGGCACCGAGGCCAGCTCCCTGCCGAGCGCCACGATCTCGCGGTAGACCCTGCTGTCGGCGCCCGCGTGCGGCACCATGCCGGAGTGGAACTTCTCGGCGCCGCCCCGTGACTGCCGCCACTGGAAGTAGAGGACCGCGTCGGCGCCGTGCGCGACCGCCTGCCAGCTCCACAGCCGCATCTGGCCCGGCTGCTTGACGGCGTTCCTGGCCCGCCAGTTCACCGCGCTCGGCGCCTGCTCCATGAGGATCCACGGGTCCCCGCCGCCGGCTCCGCGCATCGTGTCGTACACCAGGCCGGGGCCGAGGTGCGGCCGCTCGTCGTGGGGGTCGGGGTAGGAGTCGACCGCGACGACGTCCAGCCCGGGCGCCCAGTCGAAGACGTCCACGGCCTTCAGGCCGGCCAGGAAGTTCGTGGTGATCGGCACGTCGGGGGTGACGCGCCGCAGGATGCCGGCCTCCAGGTCGTAGCAGGCGCGCAGCGCCTCGTTGCCGAAGCGCAGGTAGTCGAGCTGCTGGGCCGGGTTGGGGTACGTCGGAGCCACGCGGGGCGGCCGGATGTGGTCGAAGGTGGCGTAGCGCTGCGCCCAGAAATCCGTCGACCAGGCGTCGTTCAGCGCCTCGATGTCGTCGCCGTACCGCTCGCGCAGCCAGCGGCGGAAGTCGTCCGCCGACACCTCGCAGTAGCAGGCGGGGATGTGGCAGCCGTACTCGTTGCCGACGTGCCAGAGGCCGAGGGCCGGGTGGCCGCGATAGTGCTCGGCCAGCCGCTCCGCCAGCAGCGCGGCGCGTTCGCGGTAGACCGGGCTGGACGGGCAGAAGTGCTGCCGCCCGCCGGGGCCGAGCACGGTCCCGTCGGCGGTGACCGGCAGGATCTCGGGATGCTCGTGGACCAGCCAGGGCGGCGGCGAGGCCGTCATGGTGGCCAGGTCGGCGGTGATCCCGTGCGCGTGCAGGTCATCCAGGACCTGGTCGAAGAGGGAGAAGTCGTACGCGCCGCGCGCCGGCTCCACGCGGGCCCAGCCGAACACGCCGACGGTGACGAGGTTGACCCGGGCCTCGGCCATGAGGCGCAGGTCCTCCGCCCTGGTCTCGGCCGGCCACTGCTCGGGGTTGTAGTCGCCGCCGAAGGCCACGCCGCCGAGCCGGCGCCGGAGCCGGTCGGCCGGTGACGGGGCGCCGGCGGTCCCGGGGACCGGGCTGACATCGCGAGGAACGGCGTTCATCGTCGGCGCGGCGGCCTCGCCTGGGCGAGGTCCGCCGCTCCTCCCTTCTTTCTGGGTCACGTACGGGGCGGCGCGCCGGTGCTCTGCCGGACGACCAGCTCGGGGGCGACGAAAGCGGTGGCGGACGGGGCCGCCCCGGTCTCGATCTGGCCGATCATGAGCGCCACGATCTTCTCGGCCACCACGTCGAAGTCCTGGCGGACGGTGGTGAGCGGCGGGGAGAGGTAGGCCGACTCGTCGAGGTCGTCGAAGCCGGCGATGCTGACGTCCTCGGGGACGCGGTGACCCGCCTCGATCATCGCGCGCATCACGCCGAGGGCCATCTGGTCGTTGGCGGCGAAGACGGCCGTCACGCCGGGCCGCCGCGCCAGCTCACGTCCTGCCTTGTAGCCGCTGGCCGCGCTCCAGTCGCCGAACAGTAACTGCGGAGTGGCGGCCCCCGCCTCCTTGAGGGTGGCGTGCCAGGACTCGGCCCGGCGCCGCGCGGCGTAGGAGTCTTCGGGCCCGGCGACGTGCCAGACGGTCTCGTGACCGAGGTCGAGCAGGTGACGGGTGATGAGCCGGGCGCCGAGGGCCTGGTCGGTGTCCACCATGGGGTGGCGGTGGCTGACGTCGCCGTCGGCCATCACGACCGGGACGCCCGGCGGCAGCCGGAGCGAGGGGGTGTCGAGGATCTGCGCCTCGATGAGCACGATGCCGTCGACCGCCTGCACCGTGAGCTGGTCGAACGCCTCGTGCACGGCCTGCTCGGTCTGCGACTCGACGGCGATCATGTTCACGGTGTAGCCGGCGCGCTGCGCCGCCCGGGTGACGGCGTCGACGGTGCGGGCGTTGCCGAAGCTGGACAGCCCGAAGCTGATCAGGCCCAGGGTGCGGAACTGGCCGGTGACCAGGGCGCGCGCAGCGGTGTTGGGCCGGTAGCCGAGGACCCGCATGGCCGACAGCACGCGCTGGCGGGTCTCCTCCTCGACGTTGCTGCGGTTGTTGACCACCCGGGAGACCGTCTGGCTGGAGACCCCGGCCATCGCGGCGACGTCGGCCATGGACGGCCGCCTGCGCGAGCGTCGTCCCGCCGGTGATTCCTGGGTCGTCCCGTCCAACTGCCACCTCTGATCGTCCGATGCTCTCGCCAGATGTTTACGTAAACATGCCCCAGCCGTCAATGGCCCCGAGAGATCGACATAAAAGACCACCAAATCGCCACGTATGTTAACTGACGGTTACCTATTGACATGATCCTGCGGCGGCTCCAGACTACGGGACACCTTCTTCATGTTTACGTAAACACACGATCATCGCAGCTACCGCAGCGGGCAGGCCCACGGTGGCGCAGGTAGCAGCGCGGCTCATCCGCCGCAGATGGCCCCCGACAAGGAGAGCTCAGTGCCAGTATTCGTGGCAGCGCGAACATCGCAGAGGAGCGCGACATGACCGCGCGGGCCGCGCGGCCCGGCCTCGGCCGGCCGCTCCTGCGCCTGCGGGTCGCCGGCTACGCCTTCTTCCTGCCGTTCTTCGTGGTCTTCCTGGTCGCGGTGGTCGCGCCGCTGGCGTACGCGATCTACCTCAGCTTCTTCCAGGACCGCCTCATCGGCGGCACGGTCTTCTCCGGAGTGGCCAACTACACCCGCGCCCTGGGCGACGCGCTGTTCGGGGCGGGCCTGCTCCGCGTGGCGCTCTTCCTGGTCGTGCAGGTGCCCGTCATGCTGCTCATCGCCCTGGGGTGCGCGCTCGCCATCGACAGCGGCCGGCTGCGCTGGCCGTCGCTGTTCCGCATCTCGATCTTCATGCCGTACGCGGTGCCGGCCGTGGTGGCGGCCCTCATGTGGGGCTACATGTACGGCGACCAGTTCGGCCTGGTGGGCCAGATCGGCGACGCGCTCGGCGTCACGGCCCCCGACCTGCTGTCGCGCCCCTGGATGCTGACCTCCATCGGCAACATGGTGACCTGGGAGTACGTCGGCTACAACATGATCATCCTGTACGCCGCGCTGCGGGCCATCCCCGAGGAGCTCTACGAGGCCGCCGAGATGGACGGGGCGGGCGCCATCCGCGTCGCCTGGAGCATCAAGCTGCCCGCCCTGCGCCCCGCGCTGCTCGTGGCGACGATCTTCTCGATCATCGGCAGCTTCCAGCTCTTCAACGAGCCGAACATCCTGCAGAAGCTCGCGCCCGCGGTGATCTCGACCAGCTACACGCCCAACATGTACGCCTACAACCTCGCCTTCAACGGCCAGCAGATCAACTACTCGGCCGCCGTCGCCGTGGTCCTCGGCCTCGTCACCGTCGTGGTCGCGTACGCCGTGCAGCTCATCACGGCGAGAAGGGAGCAGACCCTGTGACCGCGGTCGCCACGCGCCGGTCCGGCGCGCACCGATCCCCCACCGCCAAGCGCCGCAGGAAGAGCGCCACCCTCACCGTGCTCATGCTGGTGATGTTCGGGTACGCGGTGCTCCCGCTGTTCTGGCTGCTGGCCAACGCCAGCAAGAGCAGCGGCGACCTGTTCTCGACCTTCGGGCTCTGGTTCGGCGGGGACTTCCACCTGTTCGCCAACATCGGCGACACCCTGAGCTACCAGAACGGCATCTTCCTGCGCTGGTTCGGCAACACCGTGCTCTACGCCGTGGTGGGCGCGGGCGGCGCCGCCCTGCTGGCCACCCTCGGCGGGTACGCCCTGGCGAAGTACGACTTCCCTGGCCGCAAGCTGCTGTTCGCGATGGTGCTCGGCGCGATCTCCATCCCGGGCACGGCCCTGGCGGTGCCGACGTACCTGCTCTTCAGCCAGGTCGGGCTCGTCGACACCCCGTGGGCGGTGCTCATCCCGGCGCTGTGCAGCCCGTTCGGCCTCTATCTGATGCGGGTCTACGCGGCCGACGCCGTGCCCGACTCGATCCTGGAGTCGGCCCGCATCGACGGCGCGGGAGAGTTCAGGATCTTCCGCACCATCGCCCTGCGACTGCTGGCCCCCGGGTTCGTCACGGTGCTGCTCTTCGCGCTGGTCGCGACCTGGAACAACTACTTCCTGCCGCTGATCGTGCTGAACTCGCCGGACTGGTTCCCGCTCACCGTCGGGCTGAACCAGTGGAACGCCCAGGCCAACAGCGGCACCTCGGGCGCCGGCGACGCCAGCTACCAGCTCATCCTGACCGGCAGCCTGCTGTCCATCGTGCCGTTGATCGTCGCCTTCCTGGTGCTCCAGCGGTACTGGCAGTCGGGCCTGGCCACCGGAAGCGTCAAGCAGTAACCCCCGTGAGTGAGGAAACATCATGAGAAGACATGCGATGACCGCCGGTGTCGCCGCGGCCCTGTCGCTGGCGCTGGCCGCGTGCGGTGGCGGTTCTGGAGGGGGCGCCACCGCACCGGCCGCCGCCCCGAGCGCGACGGCGGCCGTCCAGGACGCGCTGAGCAAGCCGGCCGAGCTGACGTTCTGGACCTGGGTCACGGGGATCGAGAAGACCGTCGCCCGCTTCCAGGCGAAATATCCGAACATCAAGGTCAACGTGGTGAACGCGGGGCAGTCCGCCGACCAGTACACCAAGTTGCAGACCGCGATCAAGGCCGGATCCGGCGCGCCCGACGTGGCGCAGGTCGAGTACTTCGCGCTCCCGCAGTTCGCGCTGGCCAAGCAGGTCGTCAACCTGGCGGACTACGGCGCCGCCTCGTTGAAGGACAAGTTCGCCCCCGCGGCGTGGGGCCAGGTGGCGCTCAACGGCGGCGTCTACGGCATCCCGCAGGACACCGGCCCGATGGCGATGTTCTACCGCAAGGACATCTTCGACAAGCTGAAGATCAAGCCCCCGACCACGTGGGCGGAGTTCGTGGACGCGGCCAAGAAGATCAAGGCCGACAACCCGGACAACTTCCTCACCACCATCGACCCCGGTGACGCCGGCGGCGTGGACAGCATGATCTGGCAGGCGGGCGGCGCGCCGTTCAAGACCTCGGGCGAGAGCTCGGTCGGCGTCACGCTGTCCTCCGACCCCGGCGCCAAGCAGTGGGTCAGCACCTGGACCACTCTGCTCGGCGAGAAGCTGGTGGACCCGCAGCCCGGCTGGACGGACGAGTGGTGGAAGGGCATGGGCTCCGGCAAGTACGCGGCCTGGCTGACCGGCGCCTGGGCCCCGAACGGCATCATCAGCTCCATCCCCAAGACGAAGGGCAAGTGGGCGGTCGCGCCGATGCCCCAGTTCGACGCGGCCAAGCCGATGAACGCCGAGAACGGCGGCTCGTCGGTCGCGGTCATCCCGCAGAGCAAGAACATCCCGGCCGCCGTCGCCTTCGCCGAGTGGCTCAACTCCGACCCGGAGGCCGTCAAGTCGCTGAACTCCGAGGCCGGGCTGTTCCCCGCCACGAAGGCGCTGCTCGACGACCCGGCCTTCCGTGACGCGCCGCAGGACTTCTTCGGCGGGCAGAAGATCAACCAGGTCCTGGGCGACGCCTCGGCCGCCGTCAACCCCGGCTGGCAGTACCTGCCGTTCCAGGTGTACGCCAACAGCGTCTTCAAGGACACCGTGGGCCAGGCCATCGACGGCGGCGGCGACCTGGCCGGCGCGCTGAAGGCGTGGCAGGACCGCATCACCGCCTTCGGCACCGAGCAGGGCTTCACGCTCACCAGCGGCTGACCCGGCGAAGCGGGCGGCCCCGGCGGGATGCCGCGGGCCGCCCGTTCCTTATGATCGGACCGTGCTGTCCGCTCTGGAACGCGAGATCCGCGAGGTCGCGGCGAGCGACGAGCCGCTGCCCGGCCTGCCGTACACGGCCTTCCGCGAGTACGGGCGCACGGGAGAGCGGCTGGGTTACGAGCGGCGCTACTTCGGCCGCCGCGCCAGGCTGGCGGCCCTGGCCCTGCTCGACCCCTTCGGGGATGCGCTCGACGACGTGGTGTGGGCGACCTGCGACGAGTACACGTGGGTGCTGCCCGCCCATCGGTCGATGCCCGTCGACCTGTTCGCCTGCGAGACCGCCCACACGCTGGCCGAGCTCGCCGGGCGGGTGGACCCGGTGGTCGGCGAGCGGGCCCGCGCCGAGGTCCGGAAACGGGTCCTCGACCGGTTCCTGGACCCGCGTCCCATGGAGTGGGAGGGGTTCGGCAACAACTGGGAGGCGGTGTGCGGGGGCGCCGCCGGGATGGCGGCGCTCGCCGTGCTGGACGACCCCGATCCGGTGCTCGAGCGGTGCCGGGCCGCGATGCGGCGGTTCCTGGACGGGTACGGGGACGACGGCGGCTGCGTCGAAGGCGTCGCGTACTGGGTCTACGGGTTCGGCTACTTCGTCTACTTCGCCGAGGCGCTGCGCGAGCGCACCGGGGAGGATCTGCTCGACCAGCCCAAGGTGGCCGCGATGGCCGCGTTCCCGCACCGGGTGCGCTTCGCCGACGGCGGGCACGTGCCGTTCTCGGACACGACGGACGACCCGTTCCTCCCGGCCGGCCTGCTCACCAGGCTGGCCGAGCGTTTCGGCACCCCCGGGCCGGACGCCGTCCCCTCCTTCCACGCCGACCACTGCTACCGGTGGGGCCACCTGTCCAGGACGCTCGCCTGGTACCGCCCGGTGCCATCACGGCCGGTGGAGACCACCAGCTACCTGCCCGACCTGGCCTGGGTGGTGGACCGGGGGGAGCACGGCCACGGCTTCGCGGCCAAGGGCGGGCACAACGACGAGCCGCACAACCACGACGACCTCGGCCACTTCGTCCTCAGGGCCGGCGGCCGCAACGTGCTGGACGACCTCGGGGCCGGCGAGTACACGCGGGACTACTTCGGCGACCGGCGCCACACCTTCCTGCACCCCTCGGCGGAGGGCCACTCGCTTCCGGTCGTCGGCGGCGTCCCCCAGCGCGGCGGGCGCGCCGAGGTGCTGGAGTACGCCGAGACGCCCGGCGGCCTGACCTTCGCGCTCGACCTCAGCTCCGCGTACCCGTCGCCCGTGGTCCGCCGCTTCCGCTGGCGCCGGGACGGCCGGCTCGACCTGCGTGACGAGTTCACCGGCGACGTCCCGGTCGAGGAGGTGTTCATCAGCCGGATCCGCCCCGAGGCGCGCGGCGACAGGGTGAGCTGGGACGGCCTGGTCACCCTCGACCATCCCGGGTTCGCGGCGACGGTCGAGACGCTCGCCACCCGCGACCACCACGGCCGCCCCGACACCGTCCACCGCCTGCGGCTACACGTCCCGCCCGGCCATCCGGCCGTCGACCTCCGCTTCACGTGCCATTGACCCCACCCCGGCGAGGGTGAGCTCGGCCGCGTGGTGGCAGGCCGCCCGCCGCTCGCCGTACGCGCGCAGGTCGGGCACGTCGGTGCGGCACAGCTCGGCGCGGACGTGCGCGCACCGGGTGTGGAAGCGGCACCCGGGCGGCGGCGCGGCCGGGTCGGGCAGGTCGTCGGCGATCTCGTACGCGTGCCGCTCCCGCCGCCGCCCCGGGTCGGGCACCGGCACGGCGTGCAGCAGCGCCTCGGTGTACGGGTGGCGCGGCTGCCGGTAGAGGTCGGCCGTGCCGGCGTCCTCCACGACCTTGCCCAGGTACATGACCGTGACCCGGTCGCTGATGTGCTCCACCACCGACAGGTCGTGCGAGATGAACAGGTACGTCAGCCCCAGCTCCTCCTGCAGGTCGGTGAGCAGGTTCAGGATCTGGGCGCGGACGGACACGTCCAGCGCGGAGACCGGTTCGTCGGCCACCACGAGCCGGGGCCCGGTGATCAGCGCACGCGCGATGTTGATGCGCTGCCGCTGGCCGCCTGAGAACGCGTGCGGATAGCGCCGCATGTACTCCGGTCGGAGCCCGACGCGGGCCAGCATGTCCGCCACCCGGTCCGTCAGCTCGCCGCCGGAGGCGATGCCGTGGGTCCTGAGGGGTTCGCCGACGATCTGCTGGAGCGTCATCCTGGGGTTGAGCGAGGAGAACGGGTCCTGGAAGATCACCCGGATCTGCCTCCTGAACTCCTTCAGCCGGGCCCCGGTCACCGTGGCGAGATCGACCTCGTCCCCCGACTCCGTCCGGTAGAGGATCCGCCCCGCGGTCGGGTCGGCCAGTCGCGCGACGCAGCGGCCGAGCGTGGTCTTCCCGCAGCCCGACTCCCCCACCAGGCCGAGCGTCCGGCCGGGCAGGATCGTCAGATCGATCCCGTCCACGGCGCGGACGACCCCTGTCGGCCTGCGGAACAGACCGCCGCCGATCGGGTAGTGCTTGGCGAGCCCTTCGACCCTGAGCAGGGGTCCGGCCGCCTCGGGGGCGGGGGCGGCCCGCTCGGCGACCTGGAGCACAGCGGTTGGGGGCTCGGCCGGGGGCTCGGCCGGGACCTCGTCGAGGTGGCAGGAGGCCACGTGCGCCTCGCCGTACCTCCTGATCGGGGGTGGCGTGGTGTCGCAGAGCCCGTCGATCGCGTGGTCGCAGCGGGTGTGGAACGGGCACCCGTCCGGCACCCGGTGCAGCGACGGCACCATGCCGCGGATCGCGGTCAGCCGCCGTCGGGCCCCGCTGCCCCGCAGCTCCGGGATCGAGCGGAGCAGGGCGCGCGTGTACGGGTGGCGGGGGTCGGAGAAGATCTCCGCCACGGTACCGTGCTCGACGATCTTGCCGAGGTACATCACGGCGACCTCGTCGGCGATCTCCGCGACCACGCCGAGGTCGTGGGTGATGAAGAGGATCGCCATGTCGTTCTGCGCGCGCAGGTCCATCATCAGGTCGAGGATGCGCGCCTGGGTGGTGACGTCGAGCGCGGTGGTCGGCTCGTCGGCGATCAGCAGCGCCGGGTCGCAGCACAGCGCGATCGCGATCATCACGCGCTGGCACATGCCGCCCGACAGCTGGAACGGGTAGGCGTCGAAGCGCCGCTCGGCGTCCGGAATGCCGACCTTGCGCAGCAACGCGACGCCTTCCTGCCGGGCCTCCTGCCTGGTCAGGTCGCGGTGCAGCCGCAGGGCCTGGGAGAGCTGCGCGCCCACGGTGTACATCGGTGACAGGGACGCCATCGGCTCCTGGAAGATCATGCCGATCTCGCCGCCGCGCACCCGCCGCAGCTCCTCCCCTGCCGGGTCGAGCCCTGCCAGGTCGGTCGCGCCCTTCCAGCGGATCGAGCCCTCGACGATCCGGCCCGGCCGGTCCACGAGCTGCAGGATCGAGCGCGCGGTGACGGACTTGCCGCATCCCGACTCGCCGACCAGGCAGACCGTCCTGCCCGCCGGCACCGGCAGGTCCACCCCGTCCACGGCCTTGAGCACGCCTTCCGAGGTGAAGAAGTGGGTGCGCAGCCCTTCGATCCTGAGCAGCGGCTCTTCCACGAGGTCCTCCCGCGTCAGTGCTTGTACGGGTCGGCCGCGTCACGGAGGCCGTCGCCGAAGAAGTTCATGGCCAGCACGGTCACCACGACCGCGATGCCGGGGATCAGCATCCAGGGCGCGGTGGACACGGCCCGGATGTTCTGCGCCTCCTGCAGCAGCACGCCCCAGCTGATCATCGGGGTCTGCAGGCCGAGCCCGATGAACGACAGCGCGGTCTCGGCCAGGATCACCGACGGGATCGACAGCGACAGGTTGGCGATGATGTGGCTGGTGAACGACGGCAGCATGTGCCGGAACATGATGCGCAGGCGCCCGGCGCCGTCGGCGGTCGCGGCCATCACGTACTCCTCGCCGCGTACGGCGAAGAACTTGCCCCGCACCTCCCTGGCCATGCCGGTCCAGCCGACCAGCGAGATGACGACGGTGAGCGCGAAGTAGCGTTCGAGCTGGCTCCACGAGGCCGGCACGGCCGCGAACAGCGCCATCCACAGCGGGATCGTCGGGATCGACATGATGATCTCGATGACACGCTGGATCACCGTGTCCGTCCGGCCGCCCACGTATCCGGACACGCCGCCGAGCACGATGCCCAGCACCAGCGAGAGCAGCACGCCGACCAGCCCGATCGACATGGAGACCGTGGTGCCCTGGATGATCCTGGACAGCAGGTCACGGCCGACCGAGTCGGTGCCCAGCAGGTACATGTGTCCCCCGCTCGAAGGGCCGATCAGGTGCCGGTCCCAGGGGATGAACCCGAGCAGCTCGTACGGCTCGCCCCTGACGAAGAACCCGACCGGCACCTTCTTGCCCTCGTCGGCCTCGAACGACAGCGCCAGCGTCTCCGGGTCCTGCTTGAAGGTGTACGGGTGGACGTACAGCCCGGTATCGGTGTCGAAGCGCAGCGCCTGCGGCGGCGCGTAGGTGTAGTCGGCGTTGGTCTTCTGGCCGGAGCCGGGAGCGAGGAACGGCGCGAAGACCGCGACCAGGTAGATGGCGACGGTGACGAAGCCGCAGACCAGCGCGACCCGGTGGCGCTTGAAGCCCCACCAGACGAGCTTCCACTGTGACGCGACGGCGAGGGTCTCATCCTTCACGATCGGGCCCTCCTAGTACCTGAGCCGGACGCGCGGGTCCAGCCAGCCGAGCGCGAGGTCGGAGACCAGCGTCCCGACCACCACCAGCACGGCGCTGATCAGCAGGATCGCCCCGGCCAGGTACATGTCCTGGGCGAGCAGCGCGCGCAGCATCAGCGGCCCGGTGGTCTGCAGGTTGAGCACCTTGGAGGTGATCGCGTCCGCCGCGATCAGGCCGGGCAGGACCCAGCCGATGGTGGAGAAGAACGGGTTCATCGCCACCCGCACCGGATACATGATCGTCATCTTCCGTTCGGGCATGCCGCGCGCCCTGGCCGCGACCACGTACGGCTTGCGCAGCTCGTCCAGCAGGTTGGCGCGGAGGACGCGGATGTTGCCCGCGGTGCCGGCCGTGCCCCAGATGACGATCGGGATCCACAGATGGGCCACCAGATCGCCTGCCTTGGCCAGGCTCCACGGGGCGTCGCGGTACTCCGGCGACAGGATCCCGCCCGCGTTCAGGCCGAAGAACTTGAGCCCGACCCACATCAGCACGAGCGCGATCAGGAAGTTCGGCACGGCGAGCCCGAGATAGCCGAGGAAGGTGAAGGTGTAGTCGCCCGCGGAGTACTGCCGGATCGCGGAGTAGACGCCGATGGGGAACGACACCGCCCAGATGAAGATCAGCGTGACCAGCGACAGCGTGATCGTCAGCGGCAGCCGCTCGGCGAGCAGCGCGGTGACCGGCCGGGCGTAGTCGAAGGACTCGCCGAAGTCGCCGTGGAACAGGATGTTGGAGATCCACTGCCAGTACTGCACGACGACCGGCTGGTCCAGCCCGTAGCGCTCGGTCAGCCGGGCCACCTCGCCCGTGGGCACGGCGTCGCCCTGGGCGGCCCGCTGCGCGGTCAGCGTGGTCAGGTAGTCGCCCGGCGGGAGCTGGATCACCACGAACGTGATGACGGAGATGGCGACCAGCGTCGGGATGAGGACGAGGACGCGCCTGCCGAGGTAGCGCAGCATCGTCTCAGGCCCCGAAGTACCAGGTCGGCACGTTGACGAGCCCGGGCGAGAGGAACTGGAAGGCGTCGGGATAGCCGGCCGGCACGTTCTTCAGCTTGTTGCTGACGATCGCGTAGCCGTCGGTGGGCAGGACGATCCCGATGGCGTAGAACTGCTCCTTGGCGATCGCGAGGACCTGCCGGAACAGCTCCTTGCGCTTGGCCTGGTCGGGCTCGGTCCGCATCTGCCAGTAGAGCTCCATCTGGCGCAGCGTCTGCGCGGGCGGCTTCTCCCCGTCCGCGCTCTTGCCAAGGGTCTGGAAGTACATGCCCCAGCGGGTGGCGTAGTTGGACTCCTCCCCGTTGGGGAACCACCAGCGCGGCTCGTCGATCTCGATGCGCAGGCCGCCGTCCCCGGCCCAGACGTTCGCGTCGTGGTCGTTGGCCTTGGCCGCCTTGCGGTCGTAGAACAGGGTGCGCTCGATCGGGTTGACCTTCATCTCGACGCCGACCGCCGCCCAGTTCTGGCGGACCAGCTCGGCGGCGTTGGCCCACTCGGGGAACAGCGTGATCAGGTCGAGCGAGAAGCGCAGCCGGTCGCCGCCCGGCAGCAGGCGGAAGCCCTCGCCGTCCTTCTTGCTCAGCCCCGCCTTGTCGAGGTGCTGGTTGGCCAGGTTCACGTCGTACTGCGTGTACTGCTTGGCCATCTGCTCGTCGAAGAACTCCGAGTTGCGGTGCGGCGCCGCCTGCCAGGGCTCGCCCTGGCGCTGGTAGGCGGTGTTGATGATGTTCTGCCGGTCGATGGCGTGGGACAGGCCGACGCGGAAGTCCTTGTTCCTGAAGACCTCGCGCAGCTCCTTGTTCTTGTGGCACAGGTTCAGGGAGATGATCATCCGGTTCATCGTGGTGGGCTCGACCTTGACGAAGTGGTAGCCGCCCTTCTGGCGTCCCTCGGCCAGCACCGGCTTGTTCACGTCGGAGTTGATGTGCCGGGCGTGGAAGTCGAGCTTGCCGTCCACGCCCTGGAGCAGCATCACCTCGGCCTCCTGGATGATCGCGAACTCCAGCTTGTCGATGTAGGGCAGCTGCGCGCCGCCGGAGTCGACCTTCCAGTAGTACGGGTTACGCTCGGCCACCGCCCGGTCGCCGGTGTTGAGCGGGTCGGTCACCACCCACGCGTGCAGGGTCGGGCGTTCGGGGTTGTTCCACCACTTGATCCGGTCCTCCCAGTAGGCCGCGAACTCGCCGAACCCCTTCTTCTCCATGTCCTTGTCGACGTCCTTGTTGTACGTCGGGTGGAAGTCCTTCAGGTAGTGCTTGGGGTAGAAGCCGAAGTTGGCCCCCGTCCAGGTGGCGGTGCGGCAGCCGTCGACGAAGTCGCCCTTGGGCTTGGCGAAGGTGAGCTTCACCGTGTGGTCGTCGACCTTCTCCACCTTGGCGCGCTCGCCGTTCACGTGCAGCAGCGGCGGCACCCCCGTGGCGGTGACCTGCTCGTTGAAGTAGACGTCCTCGATCGCGAACATCACGTCGTCCGCGGTGAACGGCTCGCCGTCCGACCAGCGCATGCCCTTGCGCATGTGCAGGGTGTACTCGGTGCCGTCGGCGTTGGCGGCGACCTCCTTGAGGGTGCCGGGCAGCGTCGTCTTGCCGGAGGGGTCCATGCGCAGCATCGGCTCGTAGCCGATCAGGCGCTCCAGCCACGGGTCGTCGCCCTCGCCGAGGCAGGCGCCGTGGTACGTGCCGCCGTAGCCGCCCAGGCCCTGGGGCCCGTCCACGACCAGGCGGTCGGCCATCTCGGGCAGCCGTTCGGCGAGCGGGGGCAGCTTGCCCGCCTTGATCTGGTCGGCGAGCATCGGGGCCTCCAGCGGGCGATCGGCCGGAGGCGCGCTCTTCGACGGCTGCGATCCGCCCTGTGATCCGGTGGCGGTGCACGCCGACAGCGACGTGGTGACGAGGAGGGCGCCGCCGCCGAGCCTGATCAGGTCGCGACGGCTGAGGCTGGAGGGATCGGGTCGATAGGCCATGTCGAGACTCCAAGAACGGCTGGGGGCGGATGGCTTGGTAACCGGTTACTCGACAAGTTGCGCTGAACGTTAAAAGCCGTTGACACGGTCGTCAAGACCCGTCCGCGCGGCGAAGATTCCCGAAATTCCGGACTTAGCAGCAGGTTCACCGTGCGGCTAGGCGGAGTTGTTAGCATCTCGTTACCTTCGGACAGAACTGCCCTTGACGGCGCTTGTGGCGCGTGCGTATGTTCGGCCCGAGCCGACGAGTAACCGGTTACCTGGAGGTAGTCGTGCGCGCTGACCGCCCTCGCGAGCACTGGGTGAAGACGGCGGACGGGCTGCTCGACGCCGTGCTGCCGTACGCCTCCCCCGGCTTCGCGCAGTACCGGCTGCCGGGCCGGACGAGCTGGTCGGGGCCCGGCTCCGACGGGCTCGAAGGGTTCGCGCGCACCTTCCTGCTCGCCGCGTTCCGCCTCGCGGGTGACCCGGCCGGCGCGCCCGCGGGCCTGCTGGAACGCTACGCCGACGGGCTCGCGCACGGCACCGACCCCCGCCACGAGTACGCCTGGCCGGCCATCACCGATCTGAACCAGACGATCGTGGAGGCCGCCTCGATCGCGATCGCGCTGCACGAGACCCGGCCGCTGCTGTTCGACCGGCTCGACCCCGGCGTCCAGGAGCGGGTGGTGTCCTGGCTGGGCGGGATCGTGGGCAAGCGCGCCTGGCCGTGCAACTGGGTGCTGTTCAAGGTGATCGTCGAGCAGTTCCTGGCCGGGGTCGGCGGGCCGTACGACCAGGGCGAGATCGACGGGCACCTCGCCGACGTGGAGCGCTGGTACGTCGGCGACGGCTGGTACACCGACGGCGCCGGGCAGAACTACGACTACTACTGCGGCTGGGCGATCCACCTCTACACGCTGTGGTGGGCCAGGATGTCGGGCGCCGACGCCACGGTCCACAAGGAGCGGCTGCGCACGTTCCTGGACGGCTACCGGCACTTCTTCGCCCCCGACGGCGCGCCGATGCACCAGGGCCGGTCGCTCACGTACCGGATGGCGAGCCTGGCCCCGCTCTGGCTCGGCGCGATCTTCGACGCCTCCCCCGTCGGGCCGGGGACCACGCGCCTGATGGCGGGCCGCACGCTCGACCACTTCGCCGCCCACGGCGTGCCCGACGAGCGCGGCCTGCTCACCCTGGGGTGGCACCGGCCGCACCTGCCGGCGACGCAGGGATATTCGGGTCCCGCGTCGCCGTACTGGGCGAGCAAGGGATTCCTGGGACTGCTGCTCGGCCCGGACCACCCCGTCTGGACGGCCCCGGCCACCGCGCCCGGCGAGGGCGACCTCGCCCTGGCCCTGCCCGCGCCCGGCTGGCTCCTGCACCGCACCGACGGCGTCACCCGCCTGGTCAACCACGGCAGCGACGGCAACGACCCCGACTCCGCCAAGGACGACCCGCACTACGCCAAACTCGGCTACTCCACGCACACCGCGCCCGAGACCGGCCCCGGCGGCCGGGCCGAAAACGTCGACAACCACCTCGCCGTGCTCCTCCCCGACGGGCGCGCCACCCGCCGCCGCCGCATCGAGCGCATCGGCATCGCCCACGGCTTCGCCGCCTCCCGCTACGCCGACGGCGAGGTCGTCGTGGAGACCGCCTCCGTGCTCGACGGCCCGTGGGAGGTGCGCGTGCACCGCGTCACCGCCCCGGCGGGCAGCGTGGTCCGCGACGGCGGTCACGCCCTCGCCTCCGGCGAGCCGTGCGTGGTCACCCTGGCCGGGCTCACCACGTCAGTGGCGACCGGCCCAGGGAGCGGCCCAGGGAGCGGGCCCGTGAGCGGCCTGGTGAGCGAGATCGCCGGGCTGCACGGCTGGCGCACCGCCCAGGCGGCGCTGCGCCAGGACGAGAACGCGATCGGCCCGCACTCCGCCACGCCGTACCTGGTCGGCGCCCACCCGGGCGGCGCCGCGGTCTACGTCTCGGCGGTGCGGCTGGGCCGCGGCTCCCCCGCGCAGACGCCGGATATCCGGGTGAAGGGCGACGAGGTCTCGTGGAATGATGCCGCTGGATCAAGGGTCACGGTCGCGCTCGGCCGCGAGCCCGGCTACACCCGCAACGGACCCGTGGGGGAGCGCGTTGTCTGGACCGGCTAAACGCGTCACCATCCGCGACGTCGCCAAGCAGGCCGGGGTCTCGGTGGCGACCGTCTCGCGCACCCTGGCGGGCGACTACCCGGTGCAGCCGAGCACCAGGCACAAGGTGCTGCGCGCGGTGCGCGAGCTGGACTACGTGCCGAACGCCCAGGCCAGGGCCCTGTCCGTGGCCTCGCCCGGAGCCGTGGCGATCGTCGTCAACTCGGTGTCCGTGCCCTACTACGCCTACATCGCCCAGGGCGTGGAGGAGCAGGCCGCCGCCGAGGGTCGCCTGTCGCTCATCTGCACCACCGGCGGCGACATGGAGCGCGAGCTCAGCATCGTCCGGATGATGCGCGAGCAGCGCGCCGAGGCGGTGATCCTGGTGGGCAGCGTGATCCTGGACGACGACTACCGCGAACGAATGACGCATTACGCCCACGGGCTGGCCTCCTCGGGCTCGCGCCTGGTGCTGTGCGGCCGGCCGCCGCTCGGCGAGGGGGTCCCGGCGCTCACCGTCGGGTTCGACAATACGGGCGGAGCCCACGCGGTCACCGCCCACCTGCTGTCTGCCGGGCACCGGCGCATCCTCTACCTGGGGCTGCGCCCCGGCCACACCACGTCCGACAGCCGCGTGGCGGGTTACCGGGCGGCCCTCGCCGACCACCGGCTCGACCACGACCCGGCGCTCGAGGTGCCCTGCGACTTCGACCGGGCCAGCGGGTACGCGGCCATGAAGCGGCGGCTCGCCGCCGGGCACGACGACTTCACCGCGGTCTTCGCCGCCACCGACGTGATCGCCGCCGGGGCCGTACAGGCGATCCACGAGCACGGCCTGCGCGTCCCCGAGGACGTCTCCATCGTCGGCTACGACGACGTGCCCCCGGCCGAGGACATTGGGCTGACGACCGTCCACCTGCCGCACGCCGAGCTGGGCCGGGCCGCCGTACGCCTCGCGCTGTCCGGCAAGGATCCGCTGGCCGAGCCGCCGATCACGCTCGGCACGCACATCGTGGTCAGGAGCTCGGTGGGGCGCCTGCGGAGCGTGCGGTGAGAGCCGCCTTCGCGATGCACGGCGCGTTGTTCGGCGAGCTGTTCCCCGATGACGTGCGCGAACGGCTGGCCGGGCTGGTCGACGCCCCCGACGCCGTGCTCCCCCACCTCGGGGGGACGCTCGCCGACGTGGAGGTGCTGATCACCGGCTGGGGGTGCCCCCGCATCGACGCGGCCGTGCTGGAGCGGGCGCCCAGGCTGCGGGCCATCGCGCACGCCGCCGGCAGCGTCAAGGAGCACGTCACCGCCGAGGTGTTCCGGCGGGGCATCGTGGTGTCGTCGGCCGCCGCGGCGAACGCGGTGCCGGTCGCCGACTACACGATCTCGATGCTGGTCCTGGCCGCCAAGTCCGTGCCGCGCCGGGTCCACGCCTACGCCACGGGCGGCTGGCCGGACGGCCCCCGCCCCGGCGGCGTGCCGGCTCCCGGCGAACGCGCGGGGCTCGGCGCCGCCACCGTGGGCGTCATCGGCGCCTCACGCGTCGGCCGGCTGGTGATCGAGCGGCTCAGACCGTACGGGGTGACGCCGCTGCTCAACGACCCCTACCTGGACGCTGACCGGGCACGCGAGCTCGGCTGCGAGCCGGTCGGGCTCGACGACCTGTGCCGCCGCTCCGACCTGGTGACGGTGCACGCGCCCGCCCTGCCCGAGACGTACCGGCTGCTGGACAAGCGCCGCCTCGGCCTGCTGCCGGACGGCGCCACGCTGATCAACACCGCCCGCGGCACGCTCGTCGACACCGAGGCGCTCACCGGCGAGTGCGTGTCCGGCAGGCTCAACGCGATCCTCGACGTCACCGACCCCGAGCCCCTGCCGGCGGGCCATCCCCTGCTGTCCGCGCCCGGGGTCTGGGTGACCCCGCACGTCAGCGGCGCCCGGGGCAGGGAGCTGCGCGCGCTGGGAGAGTACGCGGTGGGCGAGGTCGAACGGTTCGTCACGGGACGGCCGCTGCACGGGCAGGTCCGCCTCGCCGACCTGCCGCGGATCGCCTGACTCCCGTCGGTTCACACCGGTTTGCAGCGCACCGCCGCGACGTCGCCGCGCAGCGCGCACTTCCCGGCCGCGTACGGGACGAGCAGCGTGTCCCCGGCGCCGACCTGGAGCGGCGCGCCGTGCTCGCACTCGACGGAGCCGGCACCGGCGGTGATCACGACGACCGAGTACGCCGGCTCCAGCACGCTGACCGGATCGGGCCGCAGCCGCTCGGCCGCGAAGAACTCGTCGGCGAGCTCGGTGAAGAGCCGCTGGACCCCGGGCCTGGCGTCGGCCGACGGGCGGCGGGCGCGGCTCAGCTCGGCGAGCCCTTCCTCACCCCAGCCGCTCCTGTCGACGCAGGCGAGCGCCTGATCGTAGCCGAGCCCCAGGTGCCCGGCGGCCGGGCCGTCGATGTCGAAGCCCGCCCACTCCAGCAGCACGGAGAAGTCGGTCGGCTCCTGCACCTCGACCATGAGGACCCCGGCCCCGATGGCGTGCGGCAGGCCCGCGGGGCAGAGGATGGCGTCGCCGGCCCGCACCGGCACCCGGTTGGTGGCGTCGAGCATCCGGTCGATCCGCTGGTCCGCGACCCAGCCGGCCAGCTCGCCCGGCTCGACGTCCCTGGCGAAACCGAGGTGCACCGCCGCCCCCGGCTCGGCCGAGACGATCACCCACGCCTCGGTCTTCCCGTACGGCGAGGCCAGGTGGGCGGCGGCGAAACGGCGGTCGGGGTGTACGTGCAGCGGCAGGCGCTCGCCCGCGTCGAGCAGCTTCACCAGGATCGCCGGGTCGGCGCCGTGCTCGGCGACGTGCCGCTCCCCCAGCCACCACACGGGATCGGCGGCGATCGCCTCGGCCAGCGACCGGCCGTCGGGCAGCGTGGTCAGCCCCGCGGGAGCCGCGCCGTGCCGGCTCGTGGTCGAGGCGATCCAGTCCTCCGGGAAGTACGGGTCATCGGCGGGACGGACGCCGCGGAACCTGCCGATGCGCCCCTCGCCCCGGTAGAACGAGCGGGGTGTGTTGGCGGGCAACCGGTAGATGGTCATGCTTCCTCAATGACGGGGTGACGTGGGCTCTTGAACGATAGCGCGCCGCCGTACCGGGAGCCTGCCCTGGGTGACGGCGAGAACGGCGCCGATGAGCAGCACGGCCGCGCCCACCGCCTGCACGGTGCCGAACGACTCCCCCAGGAACAGGGCGGAGCACGCGGTCCCGACGACGGGCACGACGAACATCATGATCGACGCCGACGCCGGCCCCACGTCGCGGATGCCCCGGTAGTACAGCAGGTTCGCCACCGCGGTCGGGCCGAGCGCCACGAAGGCCACGTTCAGCCAGACGTAGGCGGGCACGTCGTGCCAGGCGACCTCGACGGCCGACGGCGCGCTGTAGATCGCCAGGAGCACCGCCCCGCTCACCGTCGCGTACGTCGTCGCCTTGAGCGGGTCGATGCCGGCGAGCACGCGGCGGCCCATCAGCGTGAACGCCGCCCAGCAGCAGGCGCTCAGCAGGAAGAGCAGGTCCCCGGCGAGCCGGCCCTGGCCCGCGCCCGCCTCCCCGCCCGAGCCCACGAAGAAGACCACGGCGCCGGCCGCGCCGATCGCCAGCCCCGCCACCCGCGCCGCCGACGCCCGCTCCTGGCCCATGACCAGCAGGAAGGACGTGGTCAGCACCGGACTCATGACCGGGACGATGGTGCTCCCGTCGATCGCCGGAGCCAGCGACAGCCCCCAGAAGAACAGCACGTTGTAGACGAAGACGCCCAGCACGCCCGCGCCGGCCGCCCGCGCCCAGTCGCGCACCGGCGGTCGCCGCCGGCCGCCAGGCTGCCGGGAGAGCCGCAGGGCAATCAGCAGCGCCAGGGCTCCGCCGCCGAAGCGCAGGGTCGCGACCACCGAGTGGGGCAGGTGGTCGACGATCACCTTGGAGGCGCCGAAGCCACTCCCCCACAGCAGCATCGTCGTGACCAGCAGAAGGTACGGCTTGGTGCCGCTCGTTACAGTGCTTGCCATGGGTTCACCTCCGCGACACGCCGTTCCGCGCCGGGGGACAGAGGAGACGGGCGCGGCGGCAGCGATCCAGCCTGCGCCCGGGGCGCCATGCCGGTCTTGTACGCTCGTGCGCGGCGACGACCGGATGGTGATGCGATGACCGGCGAGCGCCGCGGGCCCCGGGAGTGGACCAGCTACTGGCGCGCGGACGGGATGCCGCTGGAGGCCATGTACGCGAGCTTCCTGCGCCACCGCTACCACCGGCACAGCCACGAGACCTACTCCTTCGGCGTCACCGAGCACGGCGCGCAGACCTTCACCTGCCGTGGCGCCGGGCACACGAGCGCGGCCGGGATGGTGATGGCGTTCAACCCCGACGAGGTGCACGACGGGCACGCGGCCCACGAGCTGGGCTTCACGTACCGGATCGTGCACATCGGCGAGGACCTGATCACCGACGTGCTCCGGGACCTGACCGGGCGCCCCGCCGGGCTGCCCCTGTTCGCCGCGCCGGTCCTCGGCTCACCCGTGCTCGCGGAGCGGCTGCGCCGGCTGCACACCGCGCTGCAGCACGGCGCCGGCCCGCTCGAACGCGACGAGCTGCTCTCCTCCACCGTCGCCGCCCTCGTGCACCTGGCCGCGCGCACGCCGCCCGGACCGCCCGCCGCCCTCAGCGCACCCGCCGTCACGCGGCTGGCCGCCAAGGCGCGCGAGCTGATCCACGACCGCCACGCCGAGCCGATCAGCGCCGACGACCTCGCGGCCTGGACCGGCTCCAGCCGGTACGCCGTCTACCGGGCCTTCCGCACGGCCTACGGGCTCGCGCCCAGCGACTACCAGCGCCAGCTGCGGCTGCGCGCCGCCCGCCGCCTGCTCGCCCAGGGCCATCCGGCGGCCCGGGTGGCCGTCGAGGCCGGGTTCACCGACCAGGCCCACCTCACCCGCTGGTTCACCCGCTCCTACGGCGTCACGCCCACCCAGTATCGACTGGCACGACCGGTCTGACCTCTTCTCAGTCCGTCCCAAGTCTGCCACCATTCCGCCCCAAGTCACCCTCCCTAACGTGACTCGCGACAACACCGGACAGGGAGGATGCGATGAAAAACGTCTACAAGGTCTTGGCCTACCTGGTGGCGATCGAGGTCGCCGTGCAGGCGTCGATGGTGGTCTGGGCCGACGCCGGGCTCGGCCTGTGGGTCGAAGGGGGCGGCGTGGTCGACAAGACGCTCATGGAGAGCGGCGAGACGCCGTTCGCCGAGGCCCTCGGGCTCATGATCCACGGCATGAACGGGATCTTCGTCATCCCGGTCCTCGCGCTGCTCCTGCTGATCTCCTCGTTCTGGGCGAAGCTCCCCGGGGCCGTGAAGGCGGCCGGGCTGGTGCTGCTGCTGGTCGTCCTGCAGATCACCTTCGGCCTCGTCGGCCACAGCATCCCGATGGTGGGCCTCGTGCACGGCCTCAACGCGCTGCTGCTGTTCACCGTGGCGCTCTACGCGGCGCGCCGGGGCGCGGCCGTGAGCCCGGCCGCCGTGCCGGGGTCGCAGCACGCGGCCCGCGGCTGACGGCGCGTCCCATGCGTCGCAACCGCCCGGGTCGCGGCCGGGTCCGCACCGCCGTCGCGTGCGCCGCGACGGCGGCCGTGCTCGGGCCGCTGATCTGGCTCTGGCAGGCCAGCCTGCTGCCGTCCGCGTACTCCGTCATGGACATGGGGTACGCGGACTACGGCGGCGGGCCGCGAGGCGCCCAGAACCACGGAGCGCATGCGATGGGAGGCGCCGCAACCCACGCCCCTGCTCAACATGGCGGGCGCGACGTGACGGAACTGGTCGCCGACGCGGACCGCCCGGCCGACGTCACGATGACCGTGGTGGCCCGCAAGCAGCGGTTCCGGCTGGCCTCCGGCCGCGACTTCGACGGCTACACGCTCAACGGGCAGTCGCCGGGCCCGGTCATCAAGGCCGTCCAAGGCCGGCTGGTCCAGGTCCGGCTGGTCAACGAGTCGGTGCCGGGCGGCATCACGCTGCACTGGCACGGCGTCGACGTCCCCAACGCCGCGGACGGCGTCGCGGGCGTCACCCAGGACGCGGTCGGCATCGGCAAGGAGTTCACCTACCGGTTCGTCGCCGACCGCGCGGGCACCTTCTGGTACCACTCGCACCAGATGTCACACGAACAGGTCCGCGGCGGCCTGCTCGGCGCGCTGGTCGTCGCGCCGGCCAGAACCGCCGGCGTGAAAGACGTCGTGGCGCTGGTGCACCTGTACGGCGGCATCCGCACCGTCAACGGGCGCGAGGGCGACGTCCAGGTCAGGGCGGCGCCCGGCGCGCGGACCCGGATACGGGTGATCAACACCGAGTACGGCGTCATGCCGGCCTGGGTGAGCGGCGCGCCGTACCGCCTCGTGGCCGTGGACGGCACCGAGGTCCGCGGGCCGGCGCCGGTGCGGGACCAGGCGGTCGCGGTGGCCGCCGGCGGACGCGCCGACCTCGAGGTCACCATGCCCGCCGACGGCTCCCCCGTGCGGATCCACCTCGGCGGTCCCGCCGGTGTCGTGCTCGGCTCGACGTCGTACGACGCGCCCCCGGTGCCACGGCCGGCGGCGACGCTCGACCCGCTCACGTACGGCACCCGGGCGCCGCTCGGGTTCGACCCCGCCAAGCCGGACCGGCGCTTCGAGTACGACGTGGGCCGCCGCCCCGGCTTCCTCGACGGGGTCCCCGGAGTGTGGTGGACGATCAACGGCCACCTCTACCCCGACGTGCCCATGTTCCACGTGACCGAGGGCGACGTGGTGCGGATGCGCATCTCCAACAACAGCGGCGAGGCGCACCCCATGCACCTGCACGGCCACCACGCGGTGGTGCTCACGCGCGACGGCGTGGCCGCCACCGGCAACCCCTGGTGGGTGGACTCCCTCGAGGTCGGGATCGGCCAGACGTACGAGATCGCGTTCGTCGCCGACAACCCCGGCGTCTGGATGGACCACTGCCACAACCTGCCCCACGCCTCCGAAGGGCTCACGGCCCATCTGATGTACGAGGGAGTCACCACCCGGTTCACGGTCGGCGGCTCGGCCGACAACAAGCCCGAGTGAGCCCCAATAAGTGAGCACCAGGCGCCGGCCGGCGGCGACGGCGTGCGGCGGCGCATTCCACCGGTCCGGGGCGACCCCGGCACGGCACGGCTTCAGGACCAGGCGATCTCGCCATGGCGGGAGACGAAGCGTCCGGTGCCGGCGCCGGGCTCCTCGGTGGCGAGGGCGACGATCGCGTCCGTGCCCTCGGCAACGGTTTGGGGGCCGCTGTGACCGTTGAGGTCGGTCGCGGTGTAGCCGGGATCGGCGGCGTTGACGCGGATGCCTTTGAGCCCTTTCGCGTATTGCGTGGTCAACATCGTCAGCGCCGCCTTCGAGGAGGTGTACAGCGGCGCGATGACGTGCGACTCGGGCCGGCCGACCGGAGAGGTGGCCGCGCACCGCGAGGACCACAAGACGATCTACCACCCGTCGGTGGGCCCCGTCACGGTGGACTGCGACATCCTGACCGACGGCGACTCCGAGCTCAAGATCGTCATCATGACCGCCGTGCCCGGCAGCGAGGACGAGACCAAGCTCCGCCTCACCGCCGTCGCCGGCCCGCCAATGCCGACCACTCGACATTAGAAGGACCCCTCACTAAATAGCCCCCGATTCCTCCCCCATGTCGTTGACCACCCCTCCAGTTGATGTTACTAATGCAGGAAACCTTCATAACGACGGAGGCCACCTGTGGTCACGCGATTAGCCGCACTGGTCCTGCTCCTCACCGCCCTGCTGGCCGTCCCCCTGCCCGCCGAGGCGGCCACCGGCTACGCGTTGACGGCCGCGCAACTGGCTCAGGTCAGGCCGCTGGCGTTCACCTCGACCATGTCGGCGCGTGACGCGGTGGTCTCCACGCTGCCGGTGACCAAGGTGCGGATGGACACCGTCATCGCCGGCGGCTACACCACCCGCGCGATCTGCCACCCCACCGACCTCCACGTCTCCGTCCCGGTCAGCGGATTCTGCTGGAACGCCACCGACGACACGACCGCGAACTGGTTCCCGCAGGGGATCACGGGCAGCGGCGACGGCATGAACGGCTCGGTGCTCTACCCGCCCTGCGACGGCTGCGCCGGCCGGAAGATCGTCGCGGTGAGCTGGCGCAGCGGCGCCTCCCACGAGTACGGAGCCAACCGGCTCGCCAGGGTCACCTTCGCCGACGTCACCGCCGGAATGTCGGGAGCCCCCTACCGCCACGTCGTCCTGGTCGAACCCGACGGCACCGCCGAGGGCTTCCGCGAGATCGCCACCCACGCCGACGGCATCTCGTGGTACGGCAACAAGCTCTTCCTCGTCACCGGCGGCGACCCGGACGTTTCCGGCGGCGACCGGCTGGTCCGCGTCTTCGACCTCACCCACTTCTGGAAAATGAACTCCACCACGTCGGGGAACGTCGGCTGCGTGAGCGGCGTCTGCTCGGCGGCGTACTCCGGCTTCGCCCTGCCGCAGATCGGCTACTACCGGCTCAACTCCCCGGCGGTGTGCGCCAGCCTCGACCTGACCAGGCCCTGCCTGAACGGCGTCTCGCTCGACCGGAGCGGCGCCGACCACCTGACCACCGTCGAGTACAAGAGGGGCGCCTCCGGCGGGAAGATCCTGCGCTGGCCCCTCGACCCGTCCACCGCCCTGCTCAGGACCGGCTCCGACGGGCTCGTCCACCCCACCGAGGGATGGACCAGCCCGGTCTGGGAGCTGCAGGGCGGCGTGTTCACCGGCGACAAGGGCGTCCTCGTCGGGTTGTGCCCCGACGGCGCGCCCGCCGTCACCTACATGCCGGGCGGCACGGCGAACATCTCAGGGGATTACCGCAAGTCCTGCCTGCACCGCGTCACGATCTCCGCCGACCGCGGCACGCTCGACGTCCACTACATGACCACCGCTCCGGGCAACGCGCAGAACGTCGCCTACTGGCCGGCCAGCGGAGAGATGTGGCTGGTCAACGAGTTCCGCGGCGATTACGACGCCATCTACGACAGCGACCGCCTCGTACTCGCCCTGAACTGCCCGAACCTCGACTGCTGAGACCGGCACCTCGCCGGCCACGGTGCGCGATCGATCCGGTCAGCGGGCGCTGACCGGATCGCCCACCCGGATCGTGCCCGGTTCGAGGGTGACGAGGCGGATGCCGAACCAGGTCTTGCCGTCCCACTTGTGGTACCGGGCCAGCGTCCGCAGCGGCTCCTTGCCCTTCACCTGGGTCTCCGGATCGATCGTCGTCACCGCGCAACGGTCGCAGATCTCCGAGACCCGGAAGGGGACGTCGCCGATCCGCACCTCGCGCCAGCCTTCCTCCGCGAAGGCCTCCGCGCCCTCGATGATCACGCTGGGACGGAACCGTACCCGTGACAACCGGCCGGGCGGATCCTCGCCGTGCCTGGCGGCCTCCTCGGCCAGCCACCCGTCCAGGGCGAGCGCGGACGACTCCGAGATGAGCAGGAGCGGCGCGTCCCACGCGAAGCTCACCACCTCACCCGGCAACCCGCCGTGCGCCGGGTCGATCGACCGCCGCGTGGGGTCGTCCAGCCACACCAGCCGGGCCGGGCGTCCCAGCAGCTCGCTGAACCAGGCGTGCGCGGCGTCGTCGGCGAGCACCGCCTTGTCCAGGCCGGTGAAACCGACCCGCGTGGCCGCACCGGTGGCGGGCGGCACTGTCAGGGGTTCCATGCCGCGCGCCGCGAGCCGCAGACCGTCCTCGTCGGTGGGGTGCGCGGCGACGGACGCCAGGCGCGGGAACTCGCCCAGCCACAGGTTGTCGCCGTTCTCGTCGACGACCGCCCACCGCCGGTCCCCGTCCAGGCCCCAGGGGTGAACGACCGCCTCGGACCGCGCCCAACCCTGACCCGATTTCAGCGGATAAATCAGGATTTGATCAAGGATCACCGCCCAAGCTTATCCGGTTCAGTAACGGCCGTCAGGAGGCAAACATGTCACCACTCCCGCCTCCTCAGGCGTGGCCTCGCCGCCGAGGACCGCGGCCACCCGCGCCCCCAGGGCCTCGGGCAGCATCGGGACCGCGCCGGCGATCTCCGCCGCGCTCACGCCGAACGCGGCGGCGTGCCTGATCGCCAGCGCGGCCGCCCGCCCCTGGACCTCGTAGGACGCGTGGGCGAACGCCGTCGTCAGCGCTGGCGCCAGGCCGGCGGCCCGCCCCGGCGCCTGCCGTACCTCCGCCTCCAGCCAGCTCAGCCCCGCCCGCGCCAGCTTGGCCTCCGGGCGAAAGGTGAGCGCGCCGATCGCCTCGGCGACCTCCGCCGGGTCGTGCGGCCCGGTGCGGCGCACCTGGGCGAGCGCGAGCTCGGCGACCGTGCCGGGCGCCGAGGGCAGCAGCCGGAGGTAGTCCCGCGCCCGCGCGCCCGCCTCCTGCGGCGACGGGTCGATCAGCGTGTACAGCCGTACGAAGAAGCGCAGGTCGATGGCGTCGCCCCCGCGCAGGAAGCGGCTCACGCAGCCGTCGAGGAGCTCCCCGCGCGACACCTGCCCGGACGCCAGGAGCTCCCGCATCCGGGACAACCACGGGGAGGGCGCCGGTTCGAGCCGTTCCTCGCGCAGCGCGCGGCCCGGCGGGACGGGAGAGGATGACGCGGACCAGGTCGGCCGAGTCCTGCGCGGTCACCCACCGCGGGGAGAACTCGCGCCGGCCCAGCCACGTGGCCGCGGCGGCGGAGCCCGCGATCGTGCCCGCGCCCACGATGCGCAGCGACATCCCGAACCCGGCGAGCACGCCCGGCATCGTCCCGTCCCACGAGAGCGACTCGCCCTCGTCAAGGGACTCCCAGTGCTCACCGGCCATCCGCCCGGCGGTCTGGCGCAGCTCCTTGAGGAAGGCGGGCAGGCGCCGCGCCACATCGGGGCGCTCGGCCTCGTCCAGCGCAATCACGCGGTCGGCCAGGTCCGCGGTCCTGCCCTCGGCGACGAGGCCGCGTAGCTCCTGCCAGGCGGGTGACGGGATCACTTGTGTCATGGGCGGGAGATTAGAGATCATCACCGACAAAGCGACCGGGTGCGGATCCGGCCGTTCACAAGATCGAGTCGGGTGGGGAAAGGCCGCGTGATCGACGACGTACTCCGTTCCATGGCCGAGAAGATCGCGGCCGCGGCGCCCCCGAAGTGGCGCCGGGCCGAACTGCGGGGGTTCGCGACCGGCGGCGGCGGGTCCGGGCACAACGGCCTGACGTACGAGCCCGGCGCCGGCGGCGGTGACGTCGACCTGCACGCCGAGCTGTGCGCCGTGCACACGCTGGCCGGGCCGGCCGGCGATCATCTGACCGTCGAACTGGTGGTGGAGGCCAAGGGGCGGTTCGAGGCGGTGGTCAGCGAGTCGCTGGAGCGTGCCCACGGCGGCGGGTTCCTGTACGTGCTCGACCGGCACGCGCTCCCGGCCGAGCCGGCGGCGTTCCAGAAGGGCCCGGTGGAGTCCACGCAGGCGGGAGACCCGCGGGAGGCGGTCGCCCTGCTCGGCGCCTATTTACGGGAGCGGGACCGGATTCTGGGGCGGGACACGTACGCGCCGCCGCCCGCCCTGCCGGAGGCGCGCCGGGCCGAGCTCGCGATGGGGCTCCCCGACGACCTCCGTGCCCTGTACGCGCACATCGACGGCGACGGCGGCGAGGGGCTGCTGGAGCGGCACCCCTGGTTCGGCCTGGAGAGGCTGGTGAGCCAGAGCCGCCCGGAGAACCGCTGGTGGGCCGCGGGCCGCGCCTGGCGTGACCACCTGCGCACCCCGTTGATCACCAGCACCGGCCCGCCGCTGGCGGTGCGCCGGGCGTCGGACCACCCGGGCTGGATCCCGTTCGCCACCAGCACCGGCGGCGACTTCCTGGCCGTGGACCTCGCGCCGGGTCCCGGCGGGCGCTCCGGCCAGGTCATCCGCATGGGCGTGCACCACGAAGACGGCCCGGTGTACGTCGCCGACTCGGTGACCGGCCTGCTGCATCGGCACGTCGCCGCGCTGCGGGCGGGCGCGTACCGGATCGAGCAGGGCGAGCTGTGGATCGACGCCGAGGAGCCGGAGGAGGAGCCCCGCGCGCTGGTCGTCGCCGGCGCCGACGCGGCCTCCATGCGCGGCATGCGCGCGGGGATCGAACGCCTGACGGTGCTGAACGCTCCCTGGGCCGACTTCCGGCCCCTGCGCGGGACGCCGACGCTGTGGCAGATCACCGTGGAGAACGTGCCCGGAGCGGACCTGGGCCCGCTCCGCGACACTCCGGTGGAGCTGCTCGACCTGGCCATGGACGCGATCGACCTGTGGCCGCTGGCGGGCCACGCCACGCTGCGCCTGCTGACGCTGCGTACCGCGAACCCCGTGGACCTGGCGCCGCTCGTGTCGTGCCCGCGCCTGTACGGGCTGGACCTGTCCGAGGCCACCGTCAATGACCTCGGCGTGCTCGCCGACCTCAAGAACCTGCTCTACCTGCGCCTGCGCCGCGCGCAGTGGGAGGAGCTCTGGGAGCGGGCGGGCCACCCGGCGGGGCTGGCGGCGGCCGAGCTGGCCGCCGAGCCGCCCCGGGAGCGGGCCTGGTGGTGGTCGGTCGACAGGTCCTACCACGCCCCGGAGCCGTCGCTGAGGACGGCGGTCAAGTGGGCGGCCGACCTGGCGGGCAGGTCGGCGGACGTGCGGACCTTCGCGGGCCGGTTCGCCCGCGGCGGGTCAGCCTCTCGTTGAGATCAGCTCCAGGGCGCGCTGGTACTGCTCGGTCGACGGCTGCCGGGTCCAGGTCATGCCGGGCAGGCTGTCCGACAGCATGCGCGCCATGACCATGGACATGACGTCGGACGGCTGCGCCTGCGGCATCTGCGGGCGCATCGACCGGTATCCGGCGAGCACCCGGCCGTAGTCGTACATCAGCGTGTTCGTGAAGCGGCTGCGCTCGGCGTCGGCGCTCTCCAGCCCCGCCACGAACTCGGGCTCCGGCTCCTCGATCACGGCCTTGTAGACGTCGAGCCGGTTGCGGATCTCGCCGGGGGCGGCGTGGCTGTGGGCGTCGTCGTACATGCGGGCCACGTGCTGCGGCATCTCCACGAGCACGGTGAGCATGCCGTAGCCGCCGTCCTCGTCGCCGTAGCCGCCGACGCCGCCGTCCACGCCCTGGGCGTGCGTGGCGCTCATCATCGCGCTGGTGAAGTCGTACTTGTCCATGCCGTCGACCGGCTGGGCCATCCAGTCGTCGTCGAGGTGCAGCACGCCGCCGGTCTCGCTCTGCGCGGCGCGGTCGATCAGGTGGCGTACGGCGCCCGCCGGGTCGGCCAGGGCCTGCGGGCCCATCGCGGCGAACTGCTCGGTGAGCAGGTACAGCGAGATCATCATGGACGGGTCGTAGACGCGCAGCGCGCCGGCCTCGCGGTGCGGGTAGACCGTGCTCTCCTCGTCGTACGCCTCGAGCCCGGCCATGAAGGCCCGCTCCTGCTCGTCGTCGAGGATGAGCTCCCAGGCCCACTTGCGTTCGACGTGGAACTTGTAGAAGTCCTCGCCTCTGAGCGGATCTCGGAACTTCCACCACAGAGCCACGCCCGCGACCAGGGCGACGATCACACCCAATGCGATCCACATAGGGGTCCGTCTCTCTTTCTCTCGGGTTTACTGCCGGAAAAGCCGGACGGTAGCAGTGAAGATCCGCCGATCTCCCGGAAACAACCAGAAAGGAAGGACGTGATCACCTTCAGTAGCCCCTAGCGGGCGGCACCCAGTCGGTGGCGCCGCCCGCCCGTGACGGGGTCAGGCCCAGGCCGTGACGGCCGTGAAGGAGCTGTCGTCGCGGAACCCGGTCGTGCCGTCGTAGGCGTCCACCCAGAGCTCGAAGCCGCGGTGGCGCAGGAAGCGGCCGGGGTAGTTGCTCGATTCGAGGCGTACCGAGCCGCTCGCGGCGCCGGGGACGGCGTAGAAGGTGGCGTCGGCCCTGAACACGGCGGTGCCGTCGTCGCTGCCCAGGCGCGCCCGCCAGCCGGAGTGGCGCAGGTAGCGGCCGTCGGCGGCGCGCAGGGAGTAGCCGTTCGGCGCGGCGAGCCCTGTCACGATCGTGAAGGTGGCGTCCTGGCGGGTCTGGGCGTCGCTGGAGGCGCTCACCTCGTGCAGGTAGCCGAGGTCGTTCTGGTGCCTGGCGTAGCGGGCGGGATAGTTGACCGAGCGCAGCGACCTGGTCGTCCCCGTCGGGAGGGTGGCGGCGCCGGGGACCCTGGCGTGCGTGAGCGTGCCGAACCCGAGCTGGTCGAAGCCGCCGCTGTTGGGCCCGTAGTCGCCGCCGCCGCCCTCCGGCCGCACCTTGGCGACGAACGCGGCCGAGTACGGCATCGCCAGGCCGCGCCTGACGGCGTAGTGGTGGTAGACGGTCTCCCAGACGGGCCGCACCTCGCCGCGGCTCGCCGAGGAGATCGCGGTGTGCGTCTGCTGGGCGCAGTTCTGGCCGGTGCCCCAGGTGTAGGCGGTGAACGGGACGTCCTCGCCCAGGTTGTACTTGGCGATGTACTCGCACGCCTTGGCGAACCGGTTGCCGTCGTAGCCGTACAGGTCGATGCCCTGGTTCCAGGCCATCTCGCAGAAGGCGCCCATCTGGCCGACGCCCATCATGGTGTGGCCCTGGTCGCGCCCGCTCTCCTGCCACTGCGCGAGCCCGCCGCTGTGCAGGAACGGGATGGCGTGCGCGATGGAGCCGTTGCCCGCGCCCGTCTTGAAGTACGTGACGGCCCGGTCGATGAGGTCCTGCCGGTCGCAGAGCACGCCGATGGCCAGGATCGAGTTCATGGAGCACAGATCCCAGTTGGCCCAGTAGTTGGTGATGCAGGCGTCGTTGTGGTTGGTCAGGAAGCTCTCGTTGAGCGGGTGGAAGACGTTGAGCATCATCCGCTGGAAGCGGGCCAGGTCGAAGCCGCCGTAACCGCGCATGATCTCGGCGACGTTGGCGAACTGGTAGCCGTAGATGCCCGCGGCCAGGAACCGGTCGGCGTTGCCGGTGACCGTGGTGAGCGTGCCTGACCAGGCGTTGAGGATGTCGCGCGCCTTGTCGCCGTGCGCGGTGCTGCCGCTGACCTTCCAGCGCAGCGCGTTCTGGTAGGCGGCGTGGATGTCGTTGTAGAGGATGCCGTAGTTCTGGCCGTCGCCGCCGCGGACGATCGTCGCCTGCGGGTTGGGCGTCCAGGTGCTCTGGGAGTGGGAGTTGGCCACGAGCCGGTCCCAGCCCGCCTTCCACGGCTGGGCTCCGGCGTTGACCATCGAACGCATGCGGTCGAAGTCGGCCTGCGTGTGCAGCAGGCCGGGGTGGCTTGCCGCGGCGGCGGGCTCGGCGCGGCCCAGCAGGGCCGCGCCGGCGCCGGCGGCGAGCACGGTGTTGAGCGCTGTCTTGAGGGCTCCGCGACGGGTGACGTGGGGGGTGCGTGCGGACATGACCTCTCCTTAGGGGGTTGGAGGGTACGGGGTCACAGGCTCGCGAGGGCGACGCGCAGCCGCTCGGCCGCGGCGTCGATCTGCTCCTGACCGGTCAGCTCGGAGCGGGCGTGCTCCAGCGCGGCGGTCAGCTCGGGGGTGCGGCGGCTCGGATCGACGGCCTCGGCCTCCTCGATGAGCAGGTCGAGCAGGGTACGGTCGTCGCTCATGGACAGGAACTCGATCTCCGCCACGTTGGTGTTGCCCGACGGGAAGGCGACGCGCAGCCACGGGTAGGCCGCGGTCCGCGGGAGCGGGACGGAGTACCACTGCGCCGCGTCGACCCCACTGACCGTGTGCAGGTCGGTCCAGGTGGCGCCGTCGTCGGCGGATCCCCTGAACACGGCGCCGTTCAGCCGCGTGACGTGGGTGGAGCGCGGGTGGTAGCGGACCGCGTCCAGCGCCACCGCCGCCGGCAGGCGCACGTCGATCCAGCCCGCCGAGGTGGTGGTGTCGGTGGCGGTGGCCAGGTCGCCGTCGAAGGCTCGCCAGCCGTTCTGGGCCTTGGTGCCGCCGCCTCCCCACGGTTCGGTGGACGCCTCCACCATGGACGGCTCGACGGTCACCTTCTTCAGCAGCGTGCCGACCGGCACGAGCTGCTCGACGGCGGCGTAGATCCGGTCGATCAGCTCGTCCTCGTCGCCGCCCGCCCGCGCCTCGGCGATCGCCCGGGTGAGCAGGTAGTGGCTGCCCTTGGTGTAGTCGGCGGCGGGCAGCTTCTCCGTCTCGGCGATCACGGTGGCGAGCGGTTCGGCCGTCGCCATCAGCAGGCCCGAGCCCGGCCGTTCGGCGCCGTCCGCGCCGATCGCCGCGATCCGGTAGAAGCGGGTGCCGTGCCGCAGCGGTTCGTCGGTGAAGTCGAAGGCCAGCGCGCTGGACAGCACGGGGCGCCAGGCGGCGCTCGCGCCGTCCTTGCGGTAGACGGTGAACCGGGTGGCGGCGTCCGGCTTGCTCCAGCGCAGCGTCACCCGGTCCCGGGCCCGCTCCACCCGTGCGTACAGCGTCCCCTCGCGGTCGGGCGACACCGTGACGTGGGTGAACGTGGCCGCCGTGGCCGCCGCGACCCCGGCGTACACGCCTTCGGGGAAAGGCGTGAACAGCTCCGCCACGTACGACCACGACCGGCCGTCCTTGCTCGCCCACGCCCGCACGATCTGGGCGTCGGCGTCGCGTACGAGCTTGACGAACGGGTACTCGGCCGCGGTGTATCCCTGGATGCCGGCGTCGATCGGGCTGCGCCGGTCGTCCTGCCAGTCGTGCCGGGAGTCGCGGGTGCGATTGCGCAGGACGAGCCGGCCCGAGGCGTCCGCGCCGAAGTAGATGTAGCGGGCGTCGGCCCGGAGCAGCACGCCACTGGCCGGGCCCCGCGCCTGCTCGATCCGGGCGCTGACCGACCCGCTGCCGGTGAGCACCTCGTTCGAGAACAGCAGGGTGTCCTTGATGTCACGCTTGTCCAGGTAGTAGTCGTCGCCGTCGCCGAGGCCCTTGCCGTCGCCCCCGGTGAGCTCGACGCGGTGCCCGTCGGCCTTGACGCGGCCCGCGACCTCGCCGACGCGGTCCACCGGCGCGGCGGGCGCCTGGACGGCCTGCGAGGCCCAGCCGGAGCCGTGGCGGTTCACGCCGGTCACGGTGTAGGCGCCGGACTGCTTGCCGGCCTCGTACGTCGTGCCGCGGACCCCGGTGGCGACCACCTTGCCGTCGCGCCTGATCGTGTACGACTCGGCGCCGGCGGCGGGCTTCCAGGTGAGGGTGACGCCGTCGCGGTCGCGCAGCGCCTGGACGAAGTCCACGTGGTGCGGCTTCGGCCGCTCGGCCACGGCGCCGTCCAGCCTCAGCACCATCGCGGTCTCGGGCGGCACGCTCACCGCGCCCCCGGCCACCCGCCTGCCCGAGACCAGGTCGACCGCGTCGCCGGGCACGTCCAGCGAGAACGAGCGCTTGTTGCCGTAGTCGTCCCGGGTGGTGTTGAAGGCGAACACGTAGTTCCCGTAGCGGGCGGTCAGGAAGTCCGCGTATCCGGAGTAGGGGGTGTCGAACTCGTAGTTCTCCCGCCGCACGGTGCCGACGCCCGGCTGGTAGGCGGCGGGCAGGATCTCACCGGCCAGCGCCTGCGGCAGGCCGCCGTCGCCCTTCTGCTGGTCCTCCATGAAGTCGACGTCGATGTTGTCCATCCGCAGGTTGTAGTCGCGGTAGGCAAACTGCGTGTCCGTGGCGATCTGCACGACGTTGTGGTGGTCCTTGTCCAGGACGTGCAGCCGCCCGTTCCCGGCTACACCGCGCTGCCGTTCGAACAGCGAGCCGAAGATCCGGGTGTCGCCGTCGCGTACGGAGACGAACATGTCGTCCACGTCCGCGAACGCGAACCGCTCGTAGCGGGCCGGGTCGACGCCCAGGGCGGCGAGCTCCGCGGGCGTGTACGCGGCGAAGTCCGTCTGCGGGAGCACGGCCCCGGCCGCCGGACGGGCACGCAGGTAGGCGTAGGTCTCGGGCAGCCACATGTCGTACTTCCGCTTCGCCTCCACGGAGGAGAAGGTGTTGAAGTACTGGTTGTCGGCGATCTGCTGCTGGACGAACCCGGCCGCCTCGTTCGCGTAGCGCCGGTACGGCTCCCACTCCGCGCCCGCGTACCGCTCGGCGTGCTCGGACATGTGCTTGTCCAGCGTGACGTACTCCATCGTGCGGCCCTCGGTGTTGCGCAGGGCGTAGGCGGGCCAGCCCGGGTAGGCCGCGTTGCGCTCGTCGACGGCCATCTCCGCCAGGGCCACCCGCTTGCCGTCGTCGTCCGTGCCGGTGTAGCGGGTGAAGCCGCGGGCGTGCAGGTTCTTCAGCGCCAGCTTGAGGATCTCGTCGTTGAGCTTCTCGTCGCCCTGGTGGCCCCAGGTGCGGAAGAAGTACTCCGGCAGGTAGTTGGTGGCCTCGCCGTAGTTGGCGACGAAGGTGTTCTCCCTGGTCAGGCCGGCCTTGGTGATGCCGGTGTAGTGCTCGCCGTACGGCAGGCGGCGCACCACGCGCCCGTCGGGACCGAGCTTGCTCCTGGCCAGGCCCTTGCCCACGATCTGCGCGAAGTCGTCGGTGAAGCGGGCGGTGGTGTCGTGGTAGAAGAGCGAGTGGTAGAGGTCCAGGTCCTTGCCGTCGGGCCCCACCAGCACCTCTTCGCCGAGGAAGGGCTCGACGCCGAGCGCCTCCAGCAGGATCCGGTGGCTCCTGGCCTTGCCCTCGTAGAAGCGCGACCCGATCACCCGCAGGCCCTCGTGCGCCTCCCACGCGCCCTCGTAGGTGTACATCACCTGGTTGTAGATGTAGGACAGGCGCGCGCGGGCGAAGTCGAAGTTGGCCTTCAGCACCCGCTCGTACGCCTCGCGCCGGGACAGCTCCCCGCCGTCCCAGTCCACGCCCTTGAGCGAGGACGGCCCGTCCTGCGTGCCGGTGACGAAGGGCTCGTCCAGGAACGCCTCGAACTCCTTCGTGCCGTACACCTCGGGGATCAGGTTCTCCACGATGTACAGCGCCTCGCCCAGGGCCCCGTAGTAGCCGCCCCAGTCGCCCTGGTGACCGCCCCGCAGCAGCAGCCGGGTGTCGGCGTAGTAGTCCTTGACGTGGTTGTCGATCGCCTTGAACAGCCGTCCCAGCGCCGCCTTCTTCAGCTCCGGCGTGTTCGCCGGCGTCCACGGCTCCAGCAGCGCCGAGGCGTAGAAGCGCAGGTCGTCCTGGTAGCGGACGATCGACAGCTTCGCCGTAGGCGAGGCGTCGAGCTGCCCGCTGTACTGGTTGAACAGGTCGATCTGGCTCTTCCGGTAGCGGTCGACCATCGCCTGCTTCTCGGCGTCGGCCGGCCCGGGCGCGGGCGTGGTGTCCGGGGTGACCGTCCCCTGCTTCTCGCCGGAGACGTCCAGGTACGCGGTGGTGTGCGTGTAGGCCCGATAGTAGCCGCGCGAGTCGGCGGTCACGGGCTGGGCGAACCCGGCGTCGTACGTCCGGACCGTCATCTCCACGACCCGCCGGCCCAGGGTGTGGCCGAGCGGCAGCATGATCGTGTTGTAGTAGAACCGGCCCGGCAGCGCCTTGCTCGACCCGAGGTTGATCGCCTCGTAGTCGCCCGAGCGCCGGTAGCCGATCTGCTCGCCGTTGACGTAGGCGATCGTCTTGTAGGGCGAGACATCGCTCCCCCAGAACTTCAGCGTGAAGTAGTTCTGCGCAACCGGATCGACCGCGACCCTGAACCGCAGCTCGCCGCCCTTGACGGTGGGCGGCGAGGTCGGCTTGGCGACGCGGGCGGGCTCCCCCAGCGCCCCTTCGACCACCGCGGTGGAGGCCGCCTGCAGCGCGTGCGCGCTCTCGGACTCGGTGTCGCCGAACGTGACCACGTCCACGTGTCCGGCGGGCAGAGGGGCGGCCATCGCGGGGGGCGCGGCGAGGAAGGGCAGCAGCAGGATCGCGGCGAGCGGGCCGCCTAACCGGTGCCGTATGAGCATGGCGGATCTCCCGATAGAAAACGTTCTCCCCGGAGATTAGGCCGCAGTGAGGTGCCCGACAAGAACCCGTTACCCAGGCGTTACATAGGCGATCAGTTCAAGCCCGGCGTTTTGCCAGTTCAGAGGCGTGATTGATAACCGGAAATCCAGGAATGCGCTTTCCCCTCTTGCCGACCCGCTGGGACGCGTTTACGCTGAGCGCACTCTGATAGGTACCGTTAACTACGCTCGCTGGCTCAGAAAGTCCAGAACTCGTTCGCGTTCTCCTTGGTCGCCAGCTTGACCGGGACCGCCACCGTCTTGGCGACCGTCTGGCCCTTGGCCACCTTGATGGCGTCCTGCACCGCCTGCCAGCCGATCAGGCGCGGCTGCTGGGTGACCGTGGCGGCCATGCTGCCCGCCCGCACCGCCTTGATCCCGTCCGGCGTGCCGTCGAAGCCGACGACCTTGACGTGGCCCGCCTTCGGCCCCAGGGCCTGGATCGCGCCCAGCGCCATCTCGTCGTTCTCCGCGAACACCCCGTCGAGGCCGGGGTGGGACCGGATGAGGCCCGTCATGACGTTCAGGCCCTTGGCCCGGTCGAAGTCGGCCCGCTGCGCGGCCACGACCTTGATCTTCGGGTACGCGGCGATGCCGTCGGTGAAGCCCTTGCTGCGGTCTCGGGAGGCGGAGGTGCCGGCCGTGCCGCGGAGCACGATCACCTCGCCCTTCCCGCCGATCTGCTTGGCCAGCTCCTGCGCGCCGAGCTTGCCTCCGGCCAGGTTGTCCGAGGTCAGGGTCTGCGCCACCGAGGCGTGGTTGATGGCGCGATCGGCCGCGATCACCGGGATGCCGGCCAGGTTCGCCGCCCTGACCTCCGTGGCGAGCGCGTTGGAGTCGACCGGGTTGATGATGACCGCTTTCAGCTTGCGGCTGGTGAAGCCCTTGATCTGCGTCGCCTGCCGGGAGGCGTCGTTCTGGGCGTCGGCGACGGCCAGCTTGGCCCCGAAGCGCTGCGCGGCCGCCTCTGCCCCGTCGCGGAACTGGACGAAGTACGGATTGTTCATCGTCGAGACCGACAGGCCGATGGTGAGGCCCTCCGTGGCGTCGCCGTTGGCGGGCACGCCGCAGGCGGCCGCGCCCAGAGCGAGACCGGCAATGGCGTACGCGAGACTTCGCATGATCATATCTTCTCGTTGGGCTTCAGCCCCGCTGCGAAAGGGCACCGACGCGGGCGGCGAGCGCGCTTCACAGGCACCCGTGACCGCCCGGCCGCTGCGCTGAGGCCGGGCGGCGGCACGAAAGGCCACCACGTAACCGCTGGTCAGAGTGTATGTGATGGTCTTCACGTTTGCCGAACCCGAGTTGTGAGACCGTCATCACGGCGACGGCGCGAACCCCAGGAGACTCAGTGGTCCCAGCCGGCCACCAGTTCCACGAACGTCGCCGGATGCTCCACGTGCAGGAAATGCCCGGCATCCGGCCACACCACGGTCCTGGATCGCGGGTAACCGGGGAGACCCGCCTCCCACCGCGCGGCCTCCGGCACATTGTGCACGGCGAGCACCGGACAGGCCCGTCTGGCCAGATATCGCTCGGATTCCCGCCGCACCCCGAACGCACCCGGCACGGTGTACATCCCGGCGTAGCACTCGGCCAGCACGTGACCTGGCGTGGCCAGCAGTTGCCCGGTGATCGGCGCGGGCAGCGGCCCGAGCTGCCGCAGCGCGGCGGCCACGCCGTCGGCGCGCAACGCCGCCAGGCGCCCGGGGATGAGCCGTTCCTCCTCCTCGTCGGCGCCGTAGGCGGGGGCGACCACGACCAGCCCGCTGACCAGCTCCGGGTGCTCGACCGCCAGCGCGGTGACCACCTGGGCGCCCATGGAATGCCCGACGGCCAGCACCGGCTCGTCGAGCAGCGGCACCAGGTCGCGGGCCAGATCGACGGGCCGGTACCCGGTCGCCGGGACCGGGGAGCGGCCGTGGCCGCGCAGGTCGGGGGCGATCACCCGGCGGCCCCCGAAGTCCAGGGCGCGCCACAGCCGGTGGTCGCCGCCCCAGCCGTGCACCAGGAGCAGCGGCGGGCCGCCCTGGCCCCAGGTCTCGACGTGCACCCTCATGGGGTGCCCGAGGTGCTGAAGAGACCGGTGTTGCTCATGTGCGGTAGCTGATCTGCTCGAAGCGCGCCGAGCAGCCCTCTCCCGCCAGGTCCTGCACCCAGAACCCCACGAACGCGCCGGTGAAGCCGAAGGCCCGCACCTTCCCGTCGACGAACTCGTCGGCGTGCTCGTCCGACAGGATCGTGGCGTCCAGGTCCGGGCCGTGGTTGAAGCGCACGACCGGCCCGTCGAACTCCACGCGCAGCTCGACGTCGCCACCCGCGGGGCCCCCCACGGGGCCGAGCAGGCGCTCGGTGCGGGTCCCCTGGTCGCTGCTGGTCAGCACCAGGCCGTCGGCGGTCACGGCCAGGTAATGCCAGTTGCGCGAGTTGTAGTAGGCGACGATGCCCGCCCACTGGTGGACGCTGTCCGGCTCGAACCGCATGACCGTTTCCAGGGAGCACTTCCGGTCCGTGACCCGGCGGGCGACTAGGCTCGGGGTGCGCAGGCCGTACGGTGACTGACCGCCCTGGACGGTGAGCCCGCCCTGGTCGGCGGTCAGCCAGTCGGGCGAGGCGGGCCGCCGCAGCGTGCTCCAGTCCGGCCCGAGCCCGCCGGGGGACGGCGAGCCGCCGTTCCAGCCCTCGTTCGCCGGCCACGGGTGCGCGGGCAGCTCGGGGGCGGCCACCTCGACGGCGGGCACGCCGCCCGCCACGCGCGGCCAGCCGTCCTCCCAGGTCACGCGCTGCAGCGCGGTCTCGCGCCCGAGCACGCACCTGCCGTTGTGGTACGGCCGGGCCATCAGGTGGGACAGGTACCACTCCCCCGTCTGCGTCTCCACCAGGCAGCCGTGCCCGGCCTTCTGCAGCTCCAGGCTCCGGTCGTGACGCGAGGTGAGCATGGGCCCCGCCGGGTCCTCCTCGTACGGCCCCGACATCGAACGGGAACGCAGCACCGTGACCCCGTGCTCGTAGCCGGTGCCGCCCTCGGCCACCATCAGGTAGTACCAGCCGTCGATCTTGTAGAGGTGCGGGCCCTCGGTGACCTTGCGGTTGGGCAGGATGAGCTCGGGTTTGCCGCCGTCGAGGGGCTGCAGCTCGATCCCGGCGAACCCGCGGCCCGGCCGGGAGTCGAAGACCATGTTGAGCAGCCAGCTCCGGCCGTCCTCGTGGTAGAGGGAGGCGTCGAAGCCACGGCCCGGCAGCCGGACCGGGTCGGACCACGGCCCCTCGATCGAGGGCGCGGTGATCAGGTAGTTGGCGATGTCCTTGTAGCCGAGGGCGTAGTTGTCCATCACACCGTAGACCAGGTGGAACAGCCCGTCGTGATAGGTCAGGTCGGGCGCCCAGATACCCCCGGAGTCGGGCACGCCGGACAGGTCGAGCAGCTCGCGCCCGGTCAGGACGCCGCCCAGCGGGCGCCAGTTCACCAGGTCACGGGAGTGGTGCACCCGGACGCCCGGATACCACTCGAAGGTCGAGGTGGCCAGGTAGTAATCCTCGCCCACCCGCACGATCGAGGGGTCGGGGTCGAAACCGGGCAGGACGGGATTGCGGATCATATGATCTCCACACTCTTTCCAGCAGGAAGCTCAACTTCTCGGCGCAGGCCCGAGGCACGGTGAACAACGGTAACGGTCTGGTCGGTCAGCGAGATGATCCCGGCCCGTCGCCCCAGGGGGGCGACGGGCCGGGCAAGGAGTGCATCAGTCCTCCAGGAAGAGCACCACGGTGCTGAGGGGCGCGACCTCGATCGGGGCTCCCAGGCGGACGCGGCGGCCGGTCACGAGGTCACGGGCGTGGCCGGGGCCGGTGGTGTGCAGGCGGCGGGGCCGGTCCTCGGAGGTGTTCATGCCGATGAGGTAGCGGCCGTAGGAACAGCGGTAGAACTGGGCCTTCCCGACGAAGAGCTTCTCCACACCCGGGAAGTCCACCCCGAGCGCGGGGTCCGGGACGTCCGCGGGATGCGGCCCGACCTTGAGCACCTCGCCCGCGAAGGCCTGGTGGACCTGCGGACCGGGGGGCGGGAAGCCGCCGGGCGGGATGTGGGAGGCGGCGGGGTCGTTGATGGCGAAGGAGAAGCAGACCCAGTCGGCCTCGGTCCAGGTGTCGCCGGTGGGCGTGACCTGGCACTGCTGCCGGACGGTGGCGACCCGGTGGGTGTCCGGGGTGATGTGGTGGACCCGGGCCAGGTCGTTGACGGCCTGCCGGGCGCGCCAGTAGAGAGAGGCGTAGAGGATCTCCTTGCCGTTCTTGATCGCGACGACGCCGTTCTCCTCGTCGGAGAAGACGAAGGCAGGGGCGTCCCAGTCCATGGGGAACCGCGTGCCGCTCGCCGGCAGCGCCTGGAAGGCGGGCCAGTCGCGCTGCACGAGGCGCAGGGCGTTGAGCCCCACGCGCGGCCAGGTGTTGGTGAGCAGCAGGTCGAGGTGGCCGAAGAACTGGTTGTCGGCGATCATGCGCTGGGCGTGCCCGGTGATCGCGGGGTCGCCGAGCACGGCGGCGGCCATGGCGGGGTGGCCGTCCCAGGCCAGGCGCTGGGCGTAGACGACGTCGCCGGGATAGTGGTCGTCGCGCCAGCCGACCGCGGCCTCCATGCGCATGGTGCGGTAGCCGTCGTTGTCGACCTCGGGGTAGCGGAAGACGGCCCGCGCATTGATCATCTTGATCAGGTGCGCCTTCAGCTCGGCGTCCTCGACGCCGTCGAAGCGGGTGACGGCCTCGTAGAGCAGGACCAGCCAGTCGGTCACCTCGCCGTAGTTGCCGACGTAGCCCAGCTCTCTGGTCAGGCCCTTGCGGGTGACCTGGTGGAAGTGCTCGCCGAGGATCTTGCTGGGGGTGCCGGAGGCGTCCTCGCGGCCGAGGAAGGGCTTCAGGCCGACGGACTGGTGAATGTAGTCGCGGGCCTTCTCCTCAGTGAGCGGCGCCTTTTCCGGATTTATCAGCATCAGGGCGCGGTTGCAGCGGTAGATGCCCAGCGCGCAGATCATCGTCTGGTTGCTGTAGTGCGGCATGTGCTGGCGCCAGTACGAGATCGACTCGGCCAGCATCCTGGTGTACGCGTCCCGCCGTACCGGAAGATCGCCCTGGACCGGCGGGGTGGCCCCGTCCAGCGGCGTGACCTCGACGTCGTCGAACCAGGCGGTGCCGCCGCCCTCGACGCGGACGTCCAGCCGGAGCTCGACCGCGGTGGCCGGGGTGGTCAGCTCGGCGGTGATCTGCGTCCAGTCCCGGGTGCCGGCCGGGGCGTAGAACTTGTTGTCGGTGCCGACGATCTTCCCGGCGGCGTCGTAGAAGAGCACGTCGAGGTAGGCGCCCGGGGCCACGACGTCCTCGGTCCTGACCCAGACGCCGTAGCGGTGCCGGCCCTGGCCGATGAGGGTGCGGTTCTGGGCGGTGTTCCAGCCCGCGGCGGCCCCGGCGGCGACGGTGACCTTGACCGAACGCGAGCCGCCGCGTTTGACCGTGTCGTCCCAGAGCCAGGTGGCCGTGCCGGCCCACCGGGCGGTGTTCCAGGAGGCTGGGGCGGTGCCGCCGCGCTCGAAGCCCGGGTTGGGCGCGCCCACGGGCCGCCCGCCGACCGGGCGCTCCAGCCGGTCGCCCAGGACGTCGCGGAGCAGCAGGAGCGCCGTGCCGACCTTGGCGAAGCCCTCCCACTGCTGGTCGGAGGCGGTCAGCACGATCGGGTCGGTGAGCCACTTGGTGTAGCGGGCGTCGATGGCGGCCAGCACCTGGTCGATCGCGTCCGGAGCCTGGTGGGCGGGGCTCTCGGGCCAGAAGTAGCCCTCGGCCAGCCCCTGGAAGGCCCAGGAGTCGAGCGCGGCGGGGTTGCCGTCGAGCCAGTTGCGGTGCTCGCGCAGCACCCTGGCCTTGATGTCCGCCAGCACCTCGGGGCCGGGCGCGGGCCGGACGGGCGCGTCGGGCGCCGGCCCCTGGATGCCGTCGCCGGGGAAGTAGGGCTCGGTATGGGTGTAGATCCGGTAGAAGGGGCGGCTGGGCTTGTCCATCGAGCGGTAGAACTCGGCCGCGTTCTGCCCGTAGCCCCAGATCCGGCCCATCGACCGGATCTCCAGCGTGACCTGCTCGCGGTCGCGCGTCATCGCCTCGGGCAGCGGCAGCGTGTGGAAGTGGAAGCGGCCCGGCGAGTGGGCGTCCTGGCTGAGGATGTCCAGCGGGTCGACCGCGCCCAGGTGGTAGTGGCCGACCTGCGCGCCCGCGCAGAAGAGCTGGAGCCGGGACTGGTCGGCCTCGCTCGCGGCCCGGTCGCCGCCCCACAGCTTGATCGTGACGTACGTGGTGCCGCGCGGCGCGCACTTGACGGTGAAGGAGACCGTGCCGCCCCAGACCCCGGCGGGTTCCTGCGGGTTGAGCACGCGCGCGGAGCGGCCGAGCGCTCCGGCCACCACCGCCGACCGGTCGGCGGTCACCGCGTGCGCGCTCTCGGAGGCCTCGTCGCCGAAGACCACCACGTCCAGCGGGACCTCACGGCCCGTCGTGGCGGCGGCGGCCTCGCCGTTCCATAACCACGTGGCGGCGGCCAGCGCGCCGGAGGACGCCAGCACGGTCCTCCGGCTGATGGGGAGCGCCATCGTCACTGGCCCTTCAGGTAGGCGTCGGCCTGCTTGGCCATCTCGGCCTGGACCTTGGCCAGGCCCGCCCGCTCCAGCGCCTTCTTCAGCTTGTCCAGCCCCTGGTCGACGTCGACGGCGCCGATGAACAGCGGGTTCGCGAACTGCGTCATGGCCGCGGTGACCTGGGTGTTCTCCCGCTTGATCGGCTCCGGGTCGGGGACGAAGCTGGCGTAGGGGTCGACGGTGAAGTTGTCGATGTCCTGCGCCCAGTCGAACCACTTGGCCTCGGACTCCGTCATGCCCTTGACCCGGCGCTCCAGCTTGGCCCGCCAGGCGAGGGCGAAGCCGGGGAAGGTGTAGGTGGACAGCTGCTCGTACTTGTCGTCGCCGACGGGGTTCCAGTCCTTGCCGGGGAGGCCGTAGTTGATCAGGTCGTGGTTCTCCTTGATCGACACCCAGTCCTGCAGCTGCATGGCCTTCTCGTTGCTCTCGCCCTTGGCGTTGAGCACGACGAAGTTGTCGCTCTGGAACGTCTGGTATGGCTTGGCGCTCTCGCCGCCCTTGAGCGGCATCACGTTCGCGATCATCGCGCCCGGCACGTTCTTGGTCAGCTCGGACAGCCCCGTGGAGGACAGGCCGTCGGTCATGGCCCAGCCGGTGGCGACACGGCCGGCCTTGAACTGGGAGTCCAGCGCCTTCGAGTCCAGGGTGAGCGCGTTCTTGTTGATCAGCCCGTCCTGGTAGTACTTGCGGATCTTGCGCAGCGCGTCCACCATGCCCGGGGCCTCCCACCACGGGATCGGGTTGGACGAGCCGGTCTGCTTGCCGTCGGCGGCCAGGACGAAGTTGAGCGAGTCGCCGGTGAAGGAGGCGATGCTCATGGTGGGGTTGTCCCACATGTAGGGGTTGAGCCAGCCGACCGGGTTCCACGCCACCAGCAGCTTGGGCATCCGGGAGCTGACCCCGATCGGGATGATGTCCTTGTTCTTCTGCTTGACGTCGTACCAGAACTTCTCCAGCCCGGCGAAGTCCGTGATGTCGCTCATGCCGAGCTTCTCCGCCAGGTCCTGGCGGATGCTGAAGTGGTGGAAGCGGGCGACCGAGTTGATCTGGGGCAGGCCGTAGAGCTTGCCGCTCCACCGGTTCAGCTCGATGATCTTCGGGTCGATCGTGGCGGTCAGGTTGGGGTACTTGCCGCTGGACAGCAGGCTGCTCAGCTCGACGATCGAGCCGCTGGCCGCGAGCTGGGTCATGTTGAGCCAGCGCGCCTGCAGCGCGGTGTCGAACTTCTCCCCCGCGGTGAACTTGAGCAGCGCCTGCTGGCCGTAGCTGGTCCACGGGATGAACTGCGGCTTGATGGTGAAGCCCAGGTCCGCCTGGAGCTTCTTGTTGACCTCGGCCAGGACGGCGTCCCAGCCGGCCGGGACGTCGCCGGGGAGCAGCAGGCTCAGCGCGAGCGCGCCGGCGCTCTGGGCGCCGCCGGTGGCCTGCGGCTTCTGGGAGTCGTCCGAGCAGGCGGCGAGGAGGGCGGCCAGGGACAGGCCGCCGCCGGTGGCCAGCAGGCGGCGCCGCGACATGAGGTGGTGGGACACGGTAACTCCTGAGGTGGGGGGAGCGGGATCAGCCCTTGGTGGCACCGAGGGTGATGCCCTTGACGAAGTAGCGCTGGGCGAAGGGGTAGGCGAGCAGGATCGGGCCGATGGCGACGGTGGTGAGAGCCAGCCGGAGCTGGTAGACGGGGGTGGCCGCCTCGGCCAGCTGCGGCAGCATCTGCGTGAACGAGATGTTGGAGATGAGGTTCTGCAGCACGAGGGGCAGCGGGAACTTGTGCACGTCGTCGATGAACAGCAGCGCCATGAACCAGTCGTTCCAGTAGTGCACGGCGTAGAAGAGGCCGACGACGGCGAGGATCGGCTTGGACAGCGGGATCGCGATCGTGAAGAAGATGCGCAGCTCCCCCGCGCCGTCGATCTTGGCCGACTCGAAGATCGACTCCGGCAGCTGGCGGAAGGCACTGACCTGGACGAAGACCAGGAACGGCATGACCAGCAGCGGCAGGATCACCGAGAAGTAGCTGTTCTGCAGCTTCAGGTACTGCGTGACCAGCAGGTAGAGGGGCACCAGGCCGCCGGAGAACAGCATCGGCAGGTAGGAGAAGACGGTCAGCGGCCGGCTGATGCCGGGCAGCCGCCGGGCGATCACCCAGCTCAGCCCCGAGGTCACCGCCAGGGACAGGGCCGTGCCCACGACCGTGATGAAGACGCTGGCGAAGTAGGCGTTCAGCACCGCCGGACCCGTGAAGATCATCTTGTACGCGGTGAGGTCGAAGGCCGCGGGGAACAGGCTGTAGCCCGTCGTGGCCAGCTCGGACTCGCTGGTGAGGGACCCCGAGATGATCATCCAGAACGGGATCGCGCAGGCCAGCATGGCAAAGGAGACGCCGATGACGCTGACGATCGTGAACGGTTCCAGCTTCTTGCCGCTCATAGGATGCTGGTCTCCTTCGAGTACTTGCGCTGGATCAGCACCGCGATCACCACGAGGACGAAACCCACCACCGACTGGAACAGGCCGATCGCGGCGGTGGTGCCGAAGTCGCCGAGCTGGCGCAGGGCGCGGAAGACGTAGGTGTCGATGACGTCCGTGCTGTCGAACAGGGTGCCGTTGTCCCCGACGATCGCGTAGATGGTGCCGAAGTCGCCGTAGAAGATCCGGCCGACACCCAGCACCAGCAGGACCGCCGCGGTGGGCTTCAGCAGCGGGAGCGTGATGCGCCAGGCCATCTGGGCCCGCGAGGCCCCGTCGATCATCCCGGCCTCGTAGACCTCCTCGGGGATGCCGGTGATCGCGGCCAGGAAGATGACGCTCAGGTAGCCCCCGAGCTGCCAGATCTTCACCACGGTGAGGATCCACGGCCACGGCCCCGGCTCCGTGTACCAGTCGACCGAGGGGAACCCGAGGCCCCCGAGCGCGTCGTTGACCGCCCCGCCCCCGCCGGAGGCCCCGGCCAGCAGCACCTGCAGGATGATGCTGATCACGACCGGGGAGACGAAGTAGGGGAAGAAGACGACGGACTGGGAGACCCGCTTGAAGAAGGTGCTGCGGATCTCGTTCAGCATGATCGCCAGAACCATCCCGGCGGCCAGCGTCGCGACCAGGAACAGGATGTTGAGGAAGAGGGTGTTGAACAGGATCCTCGCCGCGTCCCCGGACTCCAGGAAGTAGCTGAAGTTCTCCAGCCCGTTCCACGGGCTGCCGAAGATCCCCAGGCTGACGTCGAACTCCTTGAACGCCACCACCAGGCCGGACATCGGCAGGTAGCTGAAGACAAGGAAGAAGGCGACCGCCGGCAGGGCGAGCAGCCCGATCGTCCAGTTCGTACGGACCGCCTTGCGTCGGACGCGGCGCCTGTCCGGCGGCCCGGAAGGCGGTCTCGTCTGAGGCTCTGGCCTCGTCTGTAGCGTGCTCATCACCGAAGTCCCGTCTGAGGCGGCAGCAGGTGGTTCTCTAGGTTGATAGAAACCGGTCGCTGCGAACGCTACGTCCGACCGGCCAGCACGTTCAAGGCTGCGTTACAGAGACGTTACAGATCAGCGCAGGCCAGCCGGGAGATCCTGGTAAGACGCGCCTTCGAGTTAATCGGGGATTGCCCGTTGACCACAGAGGGCTGCGCTCCTAGTTTAGAAACCGGTCTCTATCGAATGGAAGGCTTCCCCCGTGTCCCCACGCCCGAAGGCGCTGTTCGCCATGCGCGAGGAACATCTCGCTCTGCTCTTCCCCGCGCCCTTGCTGCGGCGGCTGGACACGCTGGCCGACATCGACGTCGCCGTGGTCGCCGAGCGGTTCGACGACCCGCGCGTGGCCCTGGCCGACGTCGAGATCCTCATCACCGGCTGGGGCTGCCCGCCGATCGACGAGGCGCTGCTGGCCGCCGCGCCCCGCCTGCGCGCCGTCCTGCACGCGGCCGGCTCGGTGAAGGGCATGATCAGCCCCGCCTGGTGGGAACGCGGCCTGCTGGTCTCCTCGGCCGCCGAGGCCAACGCCGTCCCGGTGGCCGAGTACACCGTCGGCGCGATCCTGCTGGCCGGGAAGGGGGTCTTCGCCCTCAACCAGCGCTACCGGCGCGACCGCTCCTTCACCCTGGCCAAGATCGAGCCCGGCATCGGCAACAACGGCCGCACGGTCGGCATCGTGGGCGCCTCCCGCATCGGCCGCAAGGTGCTCGAACTGCTGGCGCCGTACGACCTGGACCTGTGCCTGTACGACCCCTACACCCGGGTTCCCGGCGTACGGCAGGAGTCGCTGGAGGAGCTGCTGCGCCGCAGCGACATCGTCAGCCTGCACGCCCCCGCCACCCCCGAGACCGAGCACATGCTCGACCGGGCGCGGCTGGCGCTGATGCCGGACGGCGCGGTCCTGATCAACACCGCCCGCGGGTCGCTGGTCGACACCGACGCGCTGATCGGCGAGCTGAAGTCCGGGCGGCTGTCGGCGATCCTCGACGTCACCGAGCCCGAACCGCTGCAGCCCGACTCGCCCCTGTTCGACCTGCCCAACGCCTTCCTCACCCCGCACATCGCCGGCTCGCACGGCAACGAGCTGGCCCGGATGGGCGCCGTCGCCCTGGACGAGCTGGAACGGCTCATCGCCGGGCTGCCACTGGCGCACCAGGTGACGCATGAGGACCTGGACCGGGTGGCCTGATGGAGGTGACCTGGCGCGACCTCGTCCTCGACCTGACCGCCGGCGCTCCGCCCCGGCTGCTGGCGATCGGCCCGTTCCGGGGCAACGGCCGCTCGGCGCTGCCGGTGGTGCAGATCGAGGTGACCGGCCGGGGCAGGAGCGGCACGTCGGGCAAGCGGCACGTGGACGGGCTGAAGCTGCGCTACGAGAGCCACCGCGCCGAGGACGAGCGCCTGACGATCCGCTCCGGCGGCGACGGCGTCTCCGTGACGACCGTCTTCCAGGCGGTCGGCCCAGTGATCGGACAGGTGGTTGGACAGGTCGTCCGCTGCTGGTCGACGGTGACCGCGACGGACGAGCTGGTCCTGGAGCACGTGTCGAGCTTCGCGTTCGCCGGGCTGCCCTGGGATCTGACGGTGTGGAGCGCGCGCAACCCGTGGAGCGGCGAGTTCCGCTGGTCGGGCCGGCCGCTGGAGCTGCACGACGTCGGCATGACGCGTTTCGGCCAGACCGGGACCAAGAACCGCGTCGCGCTCACCAGCACCGGCTCCTGGCCGTCCTCCGAGCACCTGCCGACAGGGTGGCTGGAGTGCGCCGGCGGCACGCTCGCCTGGCAGATCGAGCACAACGGCCCCTGGCACGCCGAGCTGGCCGACCGCTTCGACGACGTCTACCTGGCGCTGTCGGGACCGTCCCAGCGCGAGCACGGCTGGTCGGCGCGGCTGGCGCCGGGCGAGAGCTTCACCACCGCGACCGCCGCGTTCACCGTGGCCGGCGACCCCGTCGCCGCCCTGACCGCCTACCGCCGGGCCGTCCGCCGGCCGCACCGCGACAACGCCGAGCTGCCGGTGGTGTTCAACGACTTCATGAACTGCCTGATGGGCGACCCCTCGACCGAGCGCCTGCTGCCGCTGATCGAGGCCGCCGCCCGGGTCGGCGCGGAGTACTTCTGCGTCGACGCCGGCTGGTACGACGACTCGCTGGCCGGGCCCGGCGACGGCGGCGTGCCGGGCTGGTGGGACACGGTCGGCGCGTGGGAGCCGTCCACCGTGCGCTTCCCCGGGGGAATCGGCGAGGTCATCGACGCGATCAAGGGCCACGGCATGGTCCCGGGGCTGTGGCTGGAGCCCGAGGTCATCGGCGTACGCAGCGGGGTCGCCCTGCCCGAGGAGGCGTTCCTGCGACGGGCCGGAACCAGGCTGTCCGAGTGGGGCCGCCACCAGCTCGACCTCAGCCACCCGGCCGCCGTCGCCCACCTCGACGCCGTGATCGACCGGCTGGTCCGCGAGCACGGCATCGGCTACTTCAAGTTCGACTACAACATCGACATCGGCCCGGCCGATCGGCTGCTCGAGCACAACCGCGCCTACCTGGCCTGGGTCGAACGCCTGCTGGAGCGCCACCCCGGCCTGGTGATCGAGTCCTGCGCGGCCGGCGGCATGCGGCTGGACGGCGCCACCCTGGCCAGGCACTCCATCGCCTCGCTCACCGACCAGCAGGACGAGCTGCTGCTGCCCGCCATCGCCGCCGCCGCGCCCGCCGCGGTGCCGCCGGAGCAGGGCGCGATGTGGGCCTACCCCGCCGAGCGGGTCGCCTGGTCCATGGTCACCGCGATGCTCGGCCGCATCCACCTCAGCGGCCGGCTCGACCTGCTGGCCCCGGACCAACTGGCCGAGGTCGCCGAGGCGATCGGCGTCTACAAGTCCTACCGCGGCGAGCTGGCGCACGGCCTGCCGCGCTGGCCGCTCGGGCTGCCTGGCTGGCAGGACGACCGCCTCGCCCTGGCCGTGGACTGCGGGGACACCGTCTACCTCGCCGTGTGGCGCAGGGGCGCGCCGTCCGCGACGATCGAGCTGCCCTGGCCCTCCGGTTGCGAGGTGACCCCGCTCTTCCCGTCGGCGACCGAGGCCGGCTGGCAGGCGGGCACGATCGGCGTCGTGCTGCCCGAGCCGTACTCCGCGGCGCTGCTCCGCCTGGAGGGCCGCGCCCGTGGATGATCTGGAGCGGGCCACCATCCGGGACGTCGCCGCCCTCGCCGGGGTCTCCGCGTCCACGGTCTCCCGGGTCCTCAAAGGGGACTATCCGGTCGCGCAGGCCACCCGCGCCCGTGTGCTGCGGGCCATGCGCGAGCTGGACTACGTCCTCAACGTGCATGCCCGCGCCCTGTCCGGAGCCGGCACCAAGATGGTCGCCTTCGTGCTCGACGACGTCACCGGGCCCTCCTTCGCCTATGTCGCCAAGGGCGTCGAGCAGCAGGCCACGGAGGAGGGCCGGCTGTGCCTGGTGTGCGCCACGCACGGCGACCCGGCGCGCGAGCTGGCGGTCGTCGAGGCCATGCGCGAGCAGCGCGCCGACGCGGTGATCCTGGTCGGCGGCGGCTCGGCCGACGACGCCTACCGCGCGCGGATGTCGCACTTCGCGCACGCTCTCGACAAGGCGGGCTCCCGGCTCGTGCTGTGCGGGCGCCCGCCGCTCGGCGACGACGTGCCGACCACCGTCGTCGAGTACGACAACGAGGCCGGCGCGTACGCCATGACCGGCCACCTGCTCTCGCGCGGCCACCGCCGGATCGTCTACCTCGGCGCCGCCACCGCGGACGACCAGAACACCACCAAGATCGACCGCGTGGCCGGCTTCCGCCGCGCGCACGAGGACTACGGCGTCCCCTGCGATCCGGACCTCGTCCTGCCCGGCGACTTCTCCCGCGGCGCCGGTTACGAGGGGACCAGGCGGCTGCTGGCGGCGGGGACGGAGTTCACCGCGATCTTCGCGGGCACCGACATGGTCGCCGCCGGCGTGCTGGCCGCGCTGCGCGAGGCGGGCCTGCGCGTGCCCGAGGACGTGTCGGTCGCCGGCTACGACGACATCCCGCTCGCCGCCGACCTCGTCCCCGGGCTCACCACGGTGCACATTCCCACCGAGGAGCTGGGCCGCACCGCCGTGCGGCTGGCCCTGGACCCCGGCCAGCCGCAGCACGTCATCCTGGGCACGCACATCGTGGTGCGCGGATCGGTGGGCGAGAGGATCGTCAGTTGAAGGGGTTGTCGTAGGTGAACGACTTCCTCTTCCAGGTGGCCTGGTTCTGGCCGTTGAAGTTGACGCCTTCCACCTCGACCGTGACGTTCCTGACGGTGCCGCCGACGGAATCCGTCGTGCCGTACAGCTGGGCCGGATACAGGCACTCGGGTATCGTCGTGTCCCCCCAGTTCAAGCTGTACGAGGCGCGGAGGGTGGCGCGGTCGTTGATCAGGACGTACCCGCCGGCGGCGCTGTAGCTCGACTCGCGGCACAGGTAGAACTGGTAGGTGTACGTCGTGCTGTCGTTGAACTCGATCCAGCCGTAGATGCCGGCCAGCTTCCGGCTGTTGTCCCCGCGTACTTCCAGGAAGATCGGGACCTGGGCGGTGGCCGAGTGGGCCGGCACGACCGGCACGGCGACCGCGGCCAGCAGCGTGAGAACGACGGTCAGGAGCCTGGTCGTGCGGCGTCGCAGGATGTCGGGTAACAATTCCCGCCCCCTTCTGTCTGACGTGGCGTCGGCATCACCCTGCGCTGGGGGCCGTCGAGCCGTCCACTAGAGGATTCGTCGGGCCGGAATCGGGCGCGCGCTAACCTGGCCGAACGCCCGGCTGATAAGGGGGCCGGTCTCTCCTTTCACCGGCGGTTTCGGGGTTGCCGCGGGGCCTGGGACGCAGATTCCTGTTCGTGAAAGTTTCAACGGCATAACACGATGAAGATCATGCAAGGTCTCGCGGCGGCGACGGCCTGCCTGATCCTGCTGGCCGCCTGCGCCGTGGAAGGGCGCCCTGCACGACCTGACCGCGTTCGGCAAGGACGACGTGTGGGCGAGCGGCACCGACCCCCTATTTCCTGCCGACCCCGCAGAATCCATCCACTTCCGGGACGTCGTCGATGTCGGGGCGCCAGCGCGTGGTGGAGACGATGCCGGGGGGCAGGATCTCCAGACCGTCGAAGAAGCGCCCGACCTGCTCGGGCGAGCGGATGGTCAGCTTGGGCGTGCCGTGCTCGTTCCAGTGGCGCACTTCCTCGCGCTTCGCCTCCGGGTTGAAGAACGCGGTGATGTGGACGAGCGCCAGGTGGCTGCCGGAGGGGACGGCGTCCAGCAGGCGCTTGATGATCGCGTACGCCTCGTCGTCGTCGTTGATGAAGTGCACGATCCCCAGCAGCATGATCGCGATCGGCTGGGTGAAGTCGAGCGTGTCGGCGGCCGCTCTCAGGATGGTGTCCGGGTCGTGGAGGTCGGCCTGGATGTAGTTGGTCCTGCCCTCCGGCGTGCCCACGAGCAGGGCCTTGGCGTGGGCGAGGACGACGGGGTCGTTGTCGACGTAGACCACGCGCGTCTCCGGGGCCAGGCTCTGGGCGATCTCGTGCGTGTTGCCGGCCGTGGGCAGCCCGGTGCCGATGTCCAGGAACTGCCGCACCCCCGCCTCGGCCACCAGATGGCGCACGGAACGGTGGAGGAAGGCGCGGTCGGCGCGGGCCGTGAAGGCGATGTCCGGATTTATCCGGCTCAACCGGTCGCCGACTTCCCGGTCCACCGCGTAGTGGTCCTTGCCGCCCAGCCAGTAGTTCCAGACCCGCGCCGAGTGCGCCACGGTCGTGTCGATCTCCGGTGGCCACCGGTCCGTGGTCGAGTTGTCTGCTGTCATTTAGAGGTCTCCAGGCTTGAGCATAAGGTCCCACCCGCGAGGTGATCATACCCATTTGCAACGAAGAGGCGGTTAGTGTACTTCTCCCGAATCTGAATCTCACACGACTGGACAAATCACCCACCGAGGGCCTTTCATCCAAAGGCGCTCACCCGAAATGCCGGGCGCTCGACAAAGCATGGTAAGTTCCGGGAATTGTCTTCCGCGCGCGCAGGACCAGCAATATCGGATCAGCGCTTGACATGGTTTCTGCCGCGAATATTCAATCGCCGCCCATCGGAAGGATGGCACCATGCGCGTGCGCCGGCCACGGCATGCGGGACGTAACACGGCGAGGACCACAGCGATTCTCGGGCTGTTCCTCCTGCTCGCGGCGTGCACCGGCACGCAACAGACGCCCCAGCCGAAACCGGCGGCGTCGGGGAATGCCAACGACCCCACCGACCTGCGCGGCGTCTGCCCGGCCACCATCGTGGTGCAGACCCAATGGACGCCGCACATCACCGTCGAGGGCGGGATGTACCACCTCCTGGGCGCCGATCCCGCCGTTGACGCCGGCAGGAAGCGGGTGAGCGCGCCGCTGGTCGTCCGGGGCAAGGACACCGGGGTCACGCTGGAGCTTCGGGCGGGCGGGCCGGCGATCGGCTTCACCCAGTCGTCGGCGCAGATGTACACCGACCCCGGCATCACCCTCGGCGTGCTGGGCGGCATGGACGAGGGCATCCAGATGTCGGCCACCCAGCCGACCCTCGCGGTCATGGCGTTGCTGGAGATCCACCCGCAGATCATCCTGTGGGACCCGGCCACGTACCCCACCTTCAACACCATCAAGGACATCGGCCGGACGGACACGAAGGTCCTCTACTTCGGCGGCAACACCTACATGGAGTATCTGGTGGGGGCGGGGCTGCTGAAGCGCAGCCAGGTGGACGGATCCTACGACGGGTCCCCGTCGCATTTCGTGGCTGCCGGGGGCAAGGCGGCGGTGGCCGGCTACGCCAACGCCGAGCCGTACATCTACGAAAAAGACGTGCCTCAGTGGCGCAAGCCGGTGAAGTATCAGCTGGTGTACGACGCCGGCTATCCCAACTACGGCCCGCCGCTGGTGATCCGCCCGGCCGACAAGCAGAAGCTCGCGCCGTGCCTGCGCAAGCTCATTCCCATCTTCCAGCAGGCGCAGGTCGACGTGCTGGCCGAGCCGGGCCCCACGATCGATCTCACCCTGCGGCTCAACCAGGCGTACAAGGTCGCCACCCAGTACACCAAGCCGAGCTCGGAGTTCTCGGTCCAGCAGATGAAGGCCCTCAAGCTGGCCGGCAACGGCCCCGACGACATCGTCGGCAACTTCGACACCGCCCGCGTGCAGCGGCTGATCGACATCACCAGGCCGATCTTCGCCAAGCAGAACAAGCCGGTGAAGGACGGTCTGCAGCCCTCCGACGTGGTCACCAACGACTTCGTCGGCCCGAAGATCGGCTACGGCGCCGGCTGACCGATCGGCGTGTTGCCCGTGTCCTGTCCGATGTGGTCTAGTGGCCCGGTGCTCGGTGAGGCCGCCCCCTCCGCGCTGTCCTTCTCCGGCGCGGGCAAGCGCTACGACGACGGCACGCAGGCGCTGGACAAGGTCGATCTGACCGTCGCCCCCGGCCAGTTCGTCGCGGTGGTCGGCCCTTCCGGGTGCGGCAAGAGCACTCTCCTGCGCCTGGCCGCGGGGCTGACCGACGCCACCGAGGGCTCGGTGCGCCGGGACACCACGTCCGTGGGCTACGTCTTCCAGGACCATGCCCTGCTGCCGTGGCGCACCGTCCGCGCCAACGTGGAGCTGCTCGGCGAGCTGCGCGGGCTGCCCAGGGCGGAGCGGCGGCGGCGCGCGGACGAGGCGATCGACCTGGTGGGGCTGGCCGGCTTCGCGCACCACCGGCCCCGGACCCTGTCGGGCGGGATGCGGATGAGGGTGTCGCTGGCCCGCGCGCTCACCATCCAGCCCGACCTGCTCCTGCTCGACGAGCCGTTCGGCACGCTGGACGAGATCACGCGCGAGCGGCTGCAGTCGGAGCTGCTGCGGCTGTTCGGCTTACGCCGCTTCGCCGCGGTGTTCGTCACCCACTCCGTCGGCGAGGCCGTCTTCCTGGCCACGAGGATCATCGTGCTGTCGGAACGGCCGGGGCGGATCGTCGGCGCCTGCGACGTGCCGTTCCCCTACCCTCGCCCGCCCGAGCTGCGCTTCAGCCCCGACTTCGCGCGGGTCGCGGGCCAGGTGTCGGCCTGGCTGCGGGAGACGACCGCATGAGGTGGCTGCGGTGGGTGCCGCCGCTCATCGTCTTCGCCCTGGTGATCGCCCTGTGGTACGCGGTCACGTACGTGCTGCTGACCCCGGACCGTCGGTTCCTGCTGCCACCGCCGGACGCCGTGGTGCGGGTGGGGCTTTTCGACCCCGTCAACCGCGCCGAGCTGTTCGCCGGTCTGCTGCTGTCCGGCCAGGTCGCGCTGCTGGGCCTGGCGATCGCAGCTGTGACCGGCGTCGTGTGCGCGATCGCCATGGCGCAGGCGAGCTGGCTGGAGCGGTCGCTGCATCCGTACCTCGTGATCTTGCAGACGATCCCGATCCTGGCGCTGGTGCCGCTGTTCGGGTTCTGGTTCGGGTTCGGGTTCTTCACCCGCGTCCTGGTCTGCGCGCTGATCGCGCTGTTCCCGATCGTGACCAACACGCTGTTCGGGCTGCGGTCGGTGGAGGAGACCCACCACGACCTGTTCACGCTGGCGCGGGCCGGGTGGGCGGCCCGGCTGTGGAAGCTCCAGTTGCCGTCGGCGCTGCCCCACATCCTCACCGGCCTGCGCGTCTCCGCCGGCCTGTCGGTCATCGGCGCGGTGGTCGGGGACTTCTTCTTCCGGCAGGGTGAGCCGGGCATCGGCACGCTCATCGACCTGTACCGGTCCCGGCTGCAGTCCGAGCAGTTGTTCGCGGCGGTCGCGCTGGCGTCCCTGCTCGGGCTGGCCGTCTTCCTCGGCTTCGGCGCTCTGGCGCGCAGGGCGACGAGCTGGCACACGGCCGCCCGGGACGTGGCACGCTAGCCGCTCAGAGCTCTTCGAGCATGCCCTTGAGCAGCGACGGAGTCGCCTCCTTCGGAGCGGCCTGGATGGTCAAGGTGTTCATCACCTTGCTGTAGTCGTCGATGTCGGTGGGCTTGTCCAGGTACATCGCGCTGGTGAGATGCTCCAGATAGACCACGTCGGGCAGGTCGGGGGCGTCGAAGCGTAAGAGCGTGAACGGGCCGCCCACCGCCGCGTGCCCGCCGATGTGGAAGGGCACGATCTGCAGGGTGACGTTCGGCAGGTCGCAGACCGCGAGCAGGTGCTCGAGCTGGGCCCGCTGGACGTCGCGGCCGCCGATCGGCCGGGTCAGCACCGCCTCGTCCATGATCGCCCACAGGATGGGCGCGTCGCTGTCGGTGAGCAGGTCCTGGCGGCGCATCCGCATCGCCACCCGGCGATCGAGGTCGTCGGGGTCCGCGTCGCCGTGCCGGATGCCGATGACGGCCCGCGCGTACGGCTCGCACTGCAGCAGGCCGTGCACGGACTGCGCCTCGTAGTTGCGGATCGTGCGTGCCGCCTGCTCCAGCCCGAGGTAGGGCTCGAGCCAGCCGGGGAGCACGTCGCTGTACTGGTGCCACCACCCCGGGGCGCTGGCCTGGCGGGCCAGCTCCAGCACCTTCTCCCGCTCGTCGGGGGCGGTGATGCCGTACAAGGTGAGCAGATCGGCCACGTCACGCTGCTTGAAGGGGCTGCGGCCCAGCTCCATCCGGCTGATCTTGGAGTGGCTGGCGCGGATGGTGTCCGCGGCCTTCTCGCCGGTGATGCCCTTGGCCTCGCGCAGCCGGCGCAGCTGGGTACCCACCATGATCCGCAACGCGGTCGGCCCGCTCCGGGCACCACGTACGACGCCGGTGGGGACGCCGTCTCCGTCAGGCTCTGCAACGATCATCATTGATCCTTTTGCCGGGCGAGGCACACATTACTCCTTACGTTACCTACTGTTTCATGCTCTTTCTGACCATGCATCGATATTCGCGCCGCACACTTCACCCCATACAACACAGAAGCCGACATGCCCTTGTAAATGGGACTCTCCATCCCTTTCCCCCTTTCAACGCGCAGCCGGTGCACGTGCATATGCAATTTTCTTGAAATGCATGTGCAGACGTACTTGCATCGGGGAATGCCGAGTGGGAAGGATAAGCGTCCGCACGCACCACGATCTACCCCCTCGATGGAGATCTTGATGCCAGCACCCATGCCGCCCGACCGGGAAGAGCCCACCCGGGAAGACCTCACGGAGAGATCGCAGCGACCCCGCCATCGCCGCTCGCGCGGTGGACCCGCCCAACCGCCCCCGCGGCAGGACGCCGGCTCCTCCGGCTCCTCGGCCGCCATCGATCGCGACCTGAACGCCCTGCAGGCGCGGTGGCCGGGCTGGGTCATCACCTGGGGGGCCTGGCGGCAGGCCTACACCGCCTTCGAATGCCGCGACCCCCTCCGCTGCACCGTCCTCGAGGCCGGCAGCCCCGACCAGCTGCAGGCCGCCATGGCCAAGGCCGAACTCGAACTGAAGGCCCGCTGGCCCCGATCCGACGAGCGCCCCTGACGCACGGGCGTTCGCGCCGGCCCTTCCGATCGGTCAGGATGTGCGCTAGAAAGAGGCGGACGCAAAATGCTACAAAATCCTGACGGCGATGCGTGCTGGCGTAGGAGATTAGGATGCGTTTCTCGGTCGAGAAGGACGTCATGGTGCCGATGCGCGACGGGGTGACCCTCGCCACCGACCTCTGGATCCCCGAAGGACCACCCGCGCCCACGCTGCTGGTGCGCGTCCCCTACGGCAAGGACGCCCTGCCGGGCCTCGGCGGATCTCCCATCACCCCCAACCTGCAGGCCCTGCTCGAAGCCGGGTACGCGGTCGTCTGGCAGGACACGCGCGGCAGGTTCCGCTCGAACGGCGAGTTCACCCCCCACGCGGACGACCCGCACGACGGCGCCGACACCGTCGCCTGGCTCCTGGAGCAGCCGTGGTGCGACGGCAACATCGGCGGCTACGGCGCCTCCTACCTCGGCTTCGTGCAGTGGGCCGGCGCCTCGCAGGCCCCCGCCGGGCTCAAGGCGATAGCCCCGACGGTGACCAGCACCGACTTCTACCACGCGCCCTGGTACTCCGCGGGAGGCGCGCTCTCGTGGCACACGACCTGGACGTGGACCACGATGATGACGCTGACGGCGGCGCAGACCGCGCTCGCCGCGGGCACCGGCGACCCGGGCGTTCTCATGGAGGCGGCCGGCATGGCGGCCGATCCGCAGCCGCATCTGGCCACCCTGCCGATCGGCGACCAGCCGCTGCTCAACAAGCAGTCGCCCTGGTGGGCCGAGTGGCTGCGGCACCCGGCCCGGGACCGGTTCTGGCAGGACCTCGCCGTCGCCGAGCGGTTCGACCAGGTGACCGTGCCCGCGCTCAACGTGGGCGGCTGGTTCGACCTGTTCGTCGACAGCACCGTCCGTACCTACACCCGCATGCGCGCCGAGGGCGGCAGCGCCGAGGCCCGCGAGGGGCAGCGGCTGATCATCGGCCCCTGGGACCACCTGTACCAGGACGGGGCCTACCACGACCGGCGGTTCGGGATGAGCGCCGGCGGCATGGCGGCCGACCTGACCGGGGCGCACATCCGCTTCTTCGACCGCTGGCTGCGCGGCCGCACCGACGCGCCGGCCGACGGCGCGCCCGTACGGATCTTCGTCATGGGCATCGACCAGTGGCGCGACGAGCAGGACTGGCCGCTGCCCGATACCGAGTACACCGACTACTTCCTCGACGGCGCCGGCCGGGCCAACACCGTCGGCGGCGACGGCGTCCTCAGCCCTCGGCCGCCCACGGCGGAGGCGACCGACACCTACACCTACGATCCGGCCGACCCGGTGCCCACCCGCGGCGGCCGGATCATGATGCCCGCCGCCGTCAACGGGGCCGGCCCGGTCGACCAGCGCCCGGTCGAGGCCCGCGACGACGTGCTCTGCTTCACCACCCCCGCGCTGGAGGAGCCGGTCGAGGTCACCGGCCACGTCTCGCTCGTCCTCCACGTCACCTCGTCGGCGCGCGACACCGACTTCACGGGCAAGCTCGTCGACGTCTTCCCCGACGGACGGGCGATCTACCTCACCGACGGCATCCTGCGCGCCCGCTACCGCGACTCCCTGGCCGAGCCGGAGCCGCTGACCCCCGGCCAGGTGTACGAGGTCACGCTGGACCTGTCGGTGACCTCCAACGTGTTCCTGCCCGGGCACCGGATCCGCCTCGAGGTCTCCTCCAGCGACTTCCCCCGCTACGACCGCAACACCAACACCGGCGGAACCATCGCCGAGGACACCGCCGGCCAGGTCGTCGTCGCGACCAACAGCGTGCTCCACGGTCCCGGGCACCCGAGTCGCCTGATCCTGCCCGTGATCCACCGCTGAGACATGACGACGAGGAAAGAGGTCGCGGTGCTGCCGCTGAACGACACCGTGAAGATCGAGGACGGGCCCGACCGGATGCTGGTCCGGCTGGACCGGCCGCAGGTGCGCAACGCGATCGACGCGGCGATGGTGACGGACCTGCACGCGGTCTGCGCCGAGCTGGAGCGGCGGCCGCGCATCCTCGTGCTCACCGGCTCCGACGGGATCTTCGCCGCCGGCGCGGACATCCGCGAGCTGCGCGAGCGCCGCCGCGAGGACGCGCTGGCGGGCATCAACAGCGGCCTGTTCGACCGGATCGCCCGGCTGCCGATGCCCACGATCGCCGCCGTCGACGGCCCCGCCCTGGGCGGCGGCGCGGAGCTGGCCTACGCCTGCGACTTCCGCCTCGCCACCCCGCGGGCCCGCTTCGGCAACCCGGAGGCGGGGCTCGGCATCATGGCCGCCGCCGGGGCCTGCTGGCGGCTGCGCGAGCTGGTCGGCGAGCCGCTCGCCAAGGAGATCCTGCTCGCCGGGAGGGTGCTCTCGGCCGAGGAGGCGCTGGCCGTCCGGCTGGTCAACGAGCTGGTGCCACAGGACGAGCTGCCGGCCGCGGCGGACAGGCTGGCCGCCCGGATCGCGAGGAACGCGCCGCTCGCGCTGCGCCTGACCAAGCTCGCGCTGGCCGCCCCGCCCGGCGCGCACCCGCGCTTCGACGACGTGGCGCAGGCCGTGCTGTTCGAGACGGAGGAGAAGCACGAGCGCATGACCGCGTTCCTGGAGCGGCGCCGCTGACGTGGGAGCAGGTCAGGGGTCGAGCCGGCGCAGCTCGTGGCGGTAGCGCTTGGCGTTGGCGCGATACTCGTCCACGCCGAAGCCGATCCACTCGCTCTGCGCGGCCCCTTCCATCGGCCTGGGGCGAGCGGGCACGCCGAGCGCCATGTGGCCGGGCGGCACCTCCAGCCCTTCGGGTACGAGGGCCTGGGCGCCCACCACCGACCCCGTACGCACCACGGCGCGGTTGAGCACCACCGAGCCGGAGCCGATGAGGCAGCGGTCCTCGACCGTGCAGCCTTCGAGGTGGGCGTTGTGCCCGACGACGCAGTCGCTGCCGATCACGGTGGGCCACTGCTCGGTGGTGTGCAGGATGGTGCCGTCCTGGATGGAGGTGCGCTCGCCGATCTCGATGCGGCCGAAGTCGGCGCGCAGCACGGCGGACGGCCAGACCGACGACTCGGCGCCGATGACGACGCTGCCGATGACGACGGCGTCGGGGTGGACGTAGGCGTCCGGGTGGATCCGGGGCACCTGGTCGCCGAGGGCGTAGACGGGCATGGTCACTCCCCCGTGCGCAGGCCGGCGTACACCTTCGTCGCGTTCCCGGCGAGCACGGCCCTGGCCACCTCGTCGGGCAGGAGGCCCGCGACGGCCCGGGCGTTGGCGGCGGTGCCGGGGACGCCGGGCCAGTCGGTGCCGAAGATCCATTTGCGGCCGAGCCGCGTGAGGTCGTACCTGGCGTAGTACTCGGGCAGCCGCTTGGGCGGCAGGCCGGACAGCTCCAGCCACACGGTGTCGTGGGACAGGGCGAGGAAGGCGGCGGCGTCGTACCACCAGCCGCGTCCGCCGTGCGCGAGCACCACGTTGAGGCCGGGGAAGTCGCGGATGACCGGGATGAGGAAGCCCGGGTCGGCGTTCTCGTTGGCCGCGCCCGGGAAGGAGCTGGTGCCGCAGTGGACGACGAGCGGGACGCCGCGCTCCTCCAGCACGTGATAGGCGGGGTAGAGGGCGGCGTCGTCGCAGCGGAACCCGCCGTGCACGGGGTGCAGCTTGAGCGCGGCGGCGCCGAGGTCGAGCTGGCGGCGCAGCTCGTCGGCGAGCGGGAAGTGCAGGTGCGGGTTGACGTTGGCGACCGGCCGGAAGCGGACCGGGTTGTGCTCGACGATCGGCAGCAGGTCCTCGAACGCCTGCGTGCCGGTGGCCTTGGGGCTGTACTCGCAGAACAGCAGCGCGACGTCCACGCCCTGGGCGGCGAAGAGCTCGTCCAGGCGGTCGGGGCGCGGCCTGCCCGCGGAGTCCCAGACGTCCTCCAGCACGCCGTGCTCGCCGAAGTCGCGGGCCCAGCGCAGCCAGGCGGGCTTGAGGGTGCCGAGCAGCGGCACGTGGACGTGCGCGTCGATGAGGGGGATGCCGTCGATCATGCTCCTTACCTGCCCGCGACCATGGGGGTGTCCACCCCGATCCGGCCGGTTCTGCCCGAACCGCCGGGCGCGCCGAGCGGCGCGTCGCGCCCGTCCAGCACCTCGATGAAGAAGCGGCGGTTGTCCTCGACGAACTCCGCGTGCTCGTCGGCCACCCGCCGGTCCTGGCTGATCGCCTCGACGGGGCAGACGGGTTCGCAGGCGCCGCAGTCGATGCACTCCTTGGGGTTGATGTAGAGCTTGCGGTCCCCCTCGTAGATGCAGTCGACCGGGCACTCCTCGACGCACGACTTGTCCATGACGTCGATGCAGGGTTCGGCGATGACGTACGGCATGGTGAATCTCCTGGTTACGGACCCGGGGCGGGGTTGTCGGTGGAGTGCCCCGGGAAGAGCTGGGCGGCGGGGTCGAGGTGCACGGCAGCGTTGTTGACGGCCGTGGCCACCTCGCCGAAGCCGACCGCGATCAGCCGGACCTTGCCGTCGTGGTCGGCGATGTCGCCGGCGGCGAAGATGCCGGGCACGTTGGTGCGCATCGCGGAGTCGACGACCAGGTGGCGGTTGTCGTGCAGGTCGAGGCCCCACTCGCGCAGCGGGCCGAGGTTGGCGGTGAAGCCGAGGGCGGCGACCAACCGCTGGCACGGGAGGGCCCGCCCGGTGCTGAGCTCGACGCGTTCCAGCCGGTCGCCGCCGAGGGCGGCGGTGACCTGGGCGTTGACGACGACCTCGACCGGCGACGCGGTGAGCCGTTCCACGGAGCCGTGGTGGGCGCGGAAGGCGGCGCGGCGGTGCACCAGCGTGACGCTGCGCGCGACGGGGTGGAGCATGAGGGCCCAGTCCACGGCGCTGTCGCCGCCGCCGACGATGACGACGTCCCGGCCCGCGTAGTCCGCGGCCTCGGGCACGAAGTACGCCAGGCCCCGGCCGAGGAACTCCTCCCCGGCCGGGAGCGGGCGGGGCGTGAAGGTGCCGATGCCGCCGGTCACGATGACGGCCCCGGCGGTGATCTCGGTGCCCGCGCCGGTCTTGACCACGAGCCGGCCGCTCGGGGCGCGTTCGAGCCGCTGGGCCTCCTCCCCGAGCACGTACGCCGGTTCGTACGGGGCGGCCTGCTCGACCAGATTGGCGATGAGGCGGCGGCCGGAGACGGCCGGGAACCCGGCGATGTCGTAGATCTCCTTCTCCGGGTACATGGCGCTCACCTGGCCGCCGACCTGGCCGAGCGAGTCGACCACCGCCGTGCTCAGGCCGCGGACCCCGGCGTAGTAGGCGCCGTACAGGCCCACGGGACCGGCGCCGATGATCAGCACGTCGACGTTCACGCGCGGGCCTCCTCGGCGAGGAGCTCGCGGACCCGGAAGCGCTGGATCTTGCCGGTCGCGGTCTTGGGCAGCCGGTCGAGGAAGACCACCCGGCGGGGCCGTTTGAAGGCGGCCAGGCCGTCGCGGCACCACTGGACGAGCTCCTCGGCGGTGACCTGCCCCTGGGCGACGACGCAGGCGACCGGTTTGTCCAGCCCGTGCTCGTCGGCCACGCCCACCACGGCCGCCTCCAGGACCGCCGGGTGCTCCAGCAGCCGGCTCTCGACCTCGGCGGGCGAGACCCAGATGCCGCCCGCCTTGAGCAGGTCGTTGCTGCGGCCCAGGCAGGTGTAGTAGCCCTCGGCAGAGCGCGTGTAGGTGTCGCCGGTGTTGAGCCACTGGCCCGCGAACACGGCGCGGCTGGCGTCGGTGCGCCGCCAGTAGCCCAGGGCGATGGACTCTCCGCGCACGTGCAGCGCGCCCGGCTCGCCGTCGGCGACGAACCGGCCGTCGGGGTCGCGCAGCTCGATGTCGTACCCGGGCACGGGACGTCCGGTGGTGCCGGGGCGCACGTCGCCGGGCCGGTTGGACAGGAAGATGTGCAGCGCCTCGGTGGAGCCGATCCCGTCGATGATCTCGACGCCGAAGCGGCCGGTGAACCGCTCCTGGAGCGGCGCGGGCAGCGCCTCCCCGGCCGAGGCGCCCAGCCGTACGGAGGCGAACGTGCCGGCGGGCAGGTCGGCGGCCAGCAGCGCGGCGTAGAAGGTGGGGACGGCGAAGAACAGGGTCGGGCGGTCGGCGGCCATCCGCTCGGCGGTCACGGCGGGGGCGGGGCGGCGCGGCTCCAGCACGGTCGCGGCTCCGGCCGAGAGCGGGAAGAACATCGAGTTGCCGATGCCGTAGGCGAAGAACAGCTTGGCGACGGAGAAGCAGACGTCGTCGGGCCGGATGCCGAGCACCTGGTCGCCGTAGGTCTGGCAGACGTGCCTGACGTTGGCGTGCCGGTGCATGGCGCCCTTGGGGACGCCGGTGGTGCCGGAGGTGTAGAGCCACAGGGCCCAGGAGTCCTCCAGCGTGGGAGCGGGCTCGCGCCGCTCTCCCTCGCCCGCGCGGAGCAGCTCCTCCCACGTCAGGGACGTGCTCCCGGGCGGCGGGTCCCCCTCCCACACCACGTGCCGCACCTCGGGCGCCGCGGCGAGCGCCTCCTGGACCTGGGGGGCGTACTCGGCTCCGGCGACGACGACGGCGGCGCCGGAGTCGGCGATGATCGCGCCGAGCTCCTTGGCGCCCAGCATGGTCGAGACCGGCACGGCCACGAACCCGCCGCAGAAGGCCGCCAGGATCCCCGCGAACATGGGGACGCCGTCGCTGGTGACGAAGACCACGCGGTCGTCGCGCCGCAGGCCGAGTGCCCGCAGGGCGGCGGTGGCGGTCGCCACGAGGTCCGACAGCTGCGCGTACGTGAGCGTGGCGCCGCCGCGGACCGCCACCCGGTCCCCGCGCCCCTCGCGGACGTGGCGGTGGACGAGCCAGTCGCCCGCGTTGAAGATGGCCATGTCAGACCCTCTTGAGGTCGTAGTCGCCCTTGCGGCCGGTGCCGTAGCGGCGCAGCGCGCCGTCGGGGCCGGAGGCGTTGGGCCGGACGAAGATCCAGTTCTGCCAGGCGGTGAGGCGGCCGAAGATCTTGGTCTCCAGCGTCTCCGGACCGGCGAAGCGGTGGTTGGCCTCCATGCCGGTCAGCGCGTCGGGCGAGAGCGAGGCGCGTTCCTCCAGCACGATGCGCAGCTCGTCCTCGAAGTCGATGTCGTCCAGGGCGAGGGTGACCAGGCCGAGCTCCATCGCGGCGGCCGCCTCCAGCGGCTCGCCGAACCGGGCGCGGGCGGCCTCCAGGTCCTGGTCGTGGCCCCAGAAGCGGGAGCGCAGGCGGGACAGGCCGTTGCCCATCGGGAGGAGGCCGTCGTTGGACGGGGTGAGGACGAGGGTGGCGGGGACGGCGGCCTCGTCGCGGTCCTCGTAGACGCCCTCCAGCATGTACTGCCGGTCGGCGGCCAGGGCCAGCTCGGCGAGCAGGCCAGCGAAGGCCGTGCCCGGCTCGATGACGGCGATGAGGCTGCGGCTGGTGACGTCGAGGCGTTTGAGCGTGCGTTTGTAGTAGTGGCGCACCTCGTTGACGAACCAGTGCCCGGCCCGCTCGCGGAGCTGGGCGTCGTAGGCCAGCACCCGGTCGGGGTCGCCCGCCGCGCGCAGCACCCAGATGCCGAGCTCGGGCTCGTTGGTGCGCAGGTGCAGGATCAGGTCGTCCAGCGCGCGGGTCACGGCGAGCGGCCAGTAGCCGGCGCCCTGGTCCGCGGGTTCCGCGGGCGGGGTGTCGCTCGGGCCGTCCACGGTGATCTCGACCCGGCGGCCGGCCCGGTCGATCCGGGCGGTCACGTACGGGTACGTGATGGCGTCGCCGTCGTCCTTGCGGTCGAGCGGCGTCAGGGCCACGCCCGTGGCGTCCGAGGGCCGGGCGGAGGCCACCACCGCCGCGTCCGTCCGCCTGGTCACCTCCTCCTCGAACGAGTGGCGCGGCACGGCGGCGTCCACCAGGCCCCACTCCATGGCCGTGCGGCCGCGGAAGCCCTCGGACTTTGTCGCGAACAGGTCGGCCCGGTCCTTGCGCACGTGCCGCTTGTCCACCACGCGGGTCAGGCCGCCGGTGCCCGGCAGCACGCCGAGCAGCGGCACCTCGGGCAGGGAGACGGCCGAGGAGCCGTCGTCGACCAGGACGATCTGGTCGCAGGCCAGCGCGAGCTCGTAGCCGCCGCCGGCGGCGGTGCCGTTGAGCGCGGCGATCCAGGTCTGGCCGGAGTGCTCGGTGGCGTCCTCGATGCCGTTGCGGGTCTCGTTGGTGAACTTGCAGAAGTTGACCTTCCACCCGTGCGTGGACTGGGCCAGCATCCGGATGTTGGCTCCGGCGCAGAACATCCGGTCCAGGCCGCCGGTGAGCACGACCGCCCTGACCTCGGGGTGCTCGAAGCGCAGGCGCTGGACGACGTCGTACAGCTCGATGTCGACGCCGAGGTCGTAGGAGTTCATCTTCAGCTCGTAGCCGGGGACGAGGCCGCCGTGCTCGTCCACGCGCAGCGTGACGGTGGCCACCGCCCCGTCCACCGCGAGAGTCCAGTGGCGGTAGCGGTCTGGGGAGGTCGCGAAGGTGACAGTCAATGCGTGCTCCGGGAGGGCGTGGGACCTTGGTCCTAATATTCGACGTCTATCATGAGTAGCGTCAAGTGTTTGTAGTGCTTCTGCCTGGATGCGCATCCGCGAGGGTGCCCGACCTGGCAGAATGCGCGTCACGAGCGTGTCGAACGACGGGAGGGCAACCGTGCCGGCCGAGTCCGCGGAGCGCCCGCGCGAGAAGGCGTCCGCCAGCGCGCGGTCGACGCTGCTGACGGTCCTGGGCGAGTTCGTCCTGCCGCGCGGGGGCGAGGTGTGGACGGGCACGCTGGTGGCCGCGCTCGGCGCGCTCGGCGTGGAGGAGAAGTCCGCGCGCCAGGCCCTGGCCCGCACCGCCGCCGAGGAATTGCTGGAGTCCGAGCGGCACGGCCGCAAGGTGCGCTGGAGGCTGACCGAGGCCGGCGATCGGCTGCTGCGCGAGGGCACCGAGCGCATCTACGGCTTCATGCGCGCCCCCCACCAGTGGGACGGCCGCTGGCTCGTGCTCACCGCCGGCGTGCCCGAGACCCAGCGCCAGCTCCGCCACCGGCTGCGCACCAAGCTGACCTGGCTCGGGCTCGGCTCCCCCTCCCCCGCGCTCTGGGTGATCCCCGACGCCTCCAAGGAGGCCGCGGTACGCGAGGTCATCCGCGAGCTGGACCTGACCGACCGGGCCTACGCCTGGACCGGGCCGTCGGCGGGCATCGGCGACACCGCCAAGCTGATCTCGGCCGCGTGGGACCTCGACGACGTGGAGAAGCGCTACGTGAGCTTCATCGAGCAGTTCGAGGGCCGCGCGGTCGTCTCCGGCCGGGAGGCGTTCGTCAACCAGGTGCTGCTCATCCAGGAGTGGCGCCGCTTCCCGTTCCTCGACCCCGACCTGCCGGCCGAGCTGCTCGACCACGCCTGGCCGGGGCCCAGGGCGGCGGCCGTCTTCCACGACCTGCACAACCGCTGGCACCGGCGCGCGCAGGCCGAATGGGACCTCATGGACGAAGAGGCCGCCGCCCGGCACTAGAGCAACCCCTCGTCGGCCAGGTGCACGTAGTCGAACTCGACCGGCTGGTCGTTGATGCCGGTCTTCGGCGGGGCGATCCAGCCGGCGAACTTGCCGTACTCGTACTCGGGGACCATGAGGGCGGCGACCTGCTCGCGGTCCTCGGGGGTAGGCAGCCACCCGTGGGCGCGGGCCTGCCAGGCGGCCTCGTCGAGGACCTCGCCGTGCGGGGTCACATGGTGGCCGGCGTAGACGCCGACCTTGCGGTTGAAGCCCTCGTGCGGCAGATACAGCCGCTCGTCCAGGCCGGCGTCCTCCAGGGCCTGGTTCCAGCGGCGCACGCCGTTGGCGCAGTCGGCCACGTACTCGTCGCGCAGGTCGAGGTTGAGCGCGCTGAGCATCGGCACCGTCTTGACCTTGATCTGGCCGTCCTCGACGTGGCGCAGCTCGCGGGTGTCCTCCAGCAGCACGTGGTCGTCCTTGCGCCGGGTCTCCATCCAGCGGCCCTTCAGCCCGGAGGTGAAGTAGTTGCCGGCGTTGGTCGACTGCTCGGAGCCGAACAGGTCCATCGAGACCGAGAACTGGAAGTTCAGGTACTTCTGGATGACGTCCAGCGGGATGCCGCCGTACGGCAGGACGTCGGCCGTGCCGTGCTCCTTCATCAGCTCGGCCGTGCGCTCCAGCACCCGCTGCACGCCCGTGGTGCCCACGAACATGTGGTGGGCCTCCTCCTTGAGCATGAACTCGCACGTGCGCGCCAGCGGGTCGAACGCCGACTCCTTGAGCGTGCCGAGCTGGTACTTGCCGTCGCGGTCGGTGAAGTACGTGAACATGAAGAACTGCAGCCAGTCGGTGGTCTCCTCGTTGAACGCGCCCAGGATGCGCGGCGAGTCCAGGTCGCCGGAGTTGCGCTTGAGCAGCTGCTCGGCCTCCTCGCGGCCCTCCCTGCCGAAGTAGGCGTGCAGCAGGTAGACCATGGCCCACAGGTGGCGGCCCTCCTCCACGTTGACCTGGAAGAGGTTGCGCAGGTCGTAGATGCTGGGAGCGGTGTTGCCGAGGACGCGCTGCTGCTCGACGCTGGCGGGCTCGGTGTCGCCCTGCACGACGATGAGCCGCATCAGGTCGGCCCGGTGCTCGCCGGGCACCTCCTGCCAGGCGGGCTCGCCCTTGTGCTTGCCGAAGTTGACCTTGCGGTCGGGGTCGCGCTCGGCCAGGAAGATCCCCCAGCGGTACTCCTCCATGGGGACGTGGTCGAAGTGCGCCCAGCCGTCGCGGCCCACGGCCACCGCCGTGCGCAGGTAGACGTCCTTGGTCGGCAGGGCCGGGCCGAGCTGCTTCCACCAGTCCAGGAACTTCGGCTGCCAGCCCTCCAGCGCCCGCTGCAGGCGGCGGTCGCCCGCGAGGTCGACGTTGTTGGGGATGCGCTCGCTGTAGTCCACGCGGCTGAGCGGGCCGCTGGGCAGGGGGGCGGCGCCGGTACGGGAGTCGGTGCTCATCGCTGCTCTCTCTACGCTTGTTTGTCGTTACTTCAGGATCGAGTCGAGTGTCGCCGGGCTGCCCTGGAGGGCGGTGCGCCGGAGGTGGGCGTGGACGGCGCGCAGGCCGCCCTCCTCCTCGCCGCCGCCCGCCCGGCCGGGGCCGCCGTGGACGAGCTGGGGCATTGGTGTGCCGTGCCCGGTGGACTCGCCCGCGCTGTCGCGGTCGAGCACCAGCAGGCGGCCGTGGTGGGCGGCGGCGCCGAGCACGACCTTCCGGACGAAGTCCGCGTCGTACGACACCACCGAGCCGGCCAGCGAGCCCTCGCCGCGGGCGATCAGGTCGTTCAGCCCGGCGACCCCGCCGTACGGCATGAGCGTGCTCACCGGCCCGAAGGCCTCGATCTCGTGCGGCTCCGGATGGACGGTGTCGTCCACGCGCAGGAGCAGCGGCGACAGGAACGCGCCGCGCTCGGGGTCCGCGCCGACCACCTCCACCGTCTGCGCGTCACCGAAGACCACCGTGCCGGCCGACGCGAGCCGCGCGACCGCGGCCCGGACGTCCCTGCGCTGGGCCTGCCCGACCAGGGCACCCATGGTCACGCCTTCGGCGCCGGGGGCGCCCACGACCACCTTCGCCAGCCTGGCCGCGATCGCCTCCGCCACCGCGTCGATGAGCTGGGCGGGGACGAACGCGCGCCGGATCGCCGTACACTTCTGCCCCGCCTTGACCGTCATCTCGGTCACCAGGGCGTCGGCGAACAGGTCGAACTCCGGCTCCCCCGGCACCGCGTCCGGGCCGAGCACCGAGCAGTTCAGCGAGTCGGCCTCGGCGTTGAAGCGGGCCGAGCGGCGGGTGACGGCCGGGTCGGACCGCAGCAGGGCGGCCGTGGCCGCCGAGCCGGTGAAGCCGATGTGGTCCTGCCCGCCGAGCAGGTCGAAGAGCCCGGGCACGCTCCCCGCCACGAGCTGGATCGCGCCCGGCGGCAGCGCGTCCGCGATGATCCGCACGGCGTGCGCGGCGATGTAGGCGGTCGGGGTGGCGGGCTTGACGATCGTGGGCAGCCCGGCGAGCAGCGCGGGCGCGAGCTTCTCCAGCATGCCCCAGACCGGGAAGTTGAACGCGTTGATCTGCAGGGAGAGGCCGCGCGGGGTGGTGAGGACGTGGCGGCCCGCGAACGTGCCGCCCCTGCCGAGCGGGATCGGGTCGTCCTCGACGATGAGCGTGTGGCCGGGCAGGCCCTTGCGGGCCAGGCTCGTGTACACGAGGGCCGTGCCGAAGCCGCCGTCCACGTCCACCTGCGCGTCCCGCCGGGTGGCCCCGGCCCGCGCGGACAGCTCGTACAGCTCCTGCCTGCGCTCCTGCAGTGCCAGGGCCGCGGCCTTGAGCGCGGCGGCCCGCTGCGGGAAGGTCAGCTCTCCGAGCGCGGCCAGACCGGTGCCTCGGGCGTATGCCACGGCGGCGGCGAGGTCTAGCCCCTCGCCGCTGACCCGGGTGACGATCTCGCCGGTCACGGCGTCGGCGACCGGGACGCCTTCGCCTCCTCCGGCGCGCCAGGCCCCTTCGAGGTAGCTCTCCAGCGTGCTCACGACTCGCTCCAGTCGTAGAAGCCCTTACCGGTCTTGCGCCCCAGGTGGCCCTGCTCGACGAGCCGGACGAGCAGGTCGGGCGGGGTGAAGCGAGGGCCCAGCTCGCGTTCGAGGTAGCGGGCGATGCCCAGCCGGACGTCCAGGCCGACGAGGTCGGTCAGGCGCAGCGGCCCGGTCGGGTGTCCGTAGCCGAGCGTCATCGCGGCGTCGATGTCCTCGGCCGAGGCGACGCCGGACTCGACCATGCGGATCGCCTCCAGCCCGAGGGCGACGCCGAGCCTGCTGCTGGCGAAGCCGGGCGAGTCGCGGACGACCACGGCCACCTTGCCGATGGCCTCGACCCACGCCACGGCCCGCTCCCGCAGGGCCGGGTCGGTGGCGGTCGCGATGACCACCTCGACGAGCCTGCTGGCCGGGACGGGGTTGAAGAAGTGCAGCCCGAGGAAGCGCTCGGGGCGGGCGAGCGCCTGGGCGAGCGTGTCGAGCGAGATGCTGCTGGTGTTGGAGGCGATCACGGCCTCCGGCCCGACCGCGTCCTCGGCGGCGCGCAGCGTGACGAGCTTGAGGTCGACGTCCTCGGGCACCGCCTCGATCACCAGCCCGGCCGCGGCCAGCCCGGCGGGGTCCGTCACCGTGGCGAAGCGGGCCATCGGCGCGCCGGCGTCCTCGATCAGGCCGCGCTTCGCGCTGCCCTCGACCGCCCGCGCCACCCGGTCCCGCGCGGCGGCCGCGGCCTCGCCGTCGCGCTCCACCAGCGTGACGTGGCAGCCCGCGAGGAGCAGTGCGTGGGCGATGCCGGCGCCCATGCGCCCGCCGCCCACCACCCCGCACCGCTCCGGCAACGTCTGGGTCATCGCAGTCCTCCTGTGGCGAGCTCCTGGGCGCGGGGCGCGGACGCGCTGGATGCGGTCATGCCCCGTACGCTCACAGGTACTCAACTTGCCACAGTTTCATGGCGCTGCGAAAGTCTTGTGTAGCAGATTTATGGCTGGCCTAGTTGGGATTGCCTGCGTGGGTGAGGGTCTCCCAGGCGACGAAGAGGTTGTTGGTGCCCGCCGGGCGCTGCTGCTCGGTGAGGGCCTGCGTGTTGCTCATCGCGATGCCCATGCGGTTGTGCAGGGCGTTGAAGCCGACCTCGGTGACCGGCCCGAGGCCCAGGGTGAGGCTTCCGCCGCACAGCCACGCCGGCACGGCCGTGCCGAGCTGGTACTTGGCGTGCAGGCCGAGCGCGTGCCGCAGCCGGTCGGCGATCTCGGGGTAGAGGTCCTGGCCCTGGATCCGGGCCGTCTCGGCGATGTGCGCGATCGACGCCAGGCCGTACCCGGTGTGGGTGAAGTCGCGGCACGTCTCCTGGGAGAGCCCGTCGACGAAGGTGTCCTGGCCCTGCCAGTAGTCGACGACCTCGGCCCGGGTGTCGATGCCGCTGCCCGCCGGGCCCTTGGGGAAGGCGCCGTCGGTGGTGAGGTAGATATAGGCGGGTACGCGGGCCCGGAACGTGCTCACGGCCTTGTCGTAGGCGGCCTTGTCCTGCAGGAACACCGCGATCCCGATCGTCGCGTCCATCATCGTCAGTTCCCAGTTGCCGTTCGTGCGGGCGCTGCCGTTGATGATCTCGGGAAGGTAGACGTCACGGAGCATGGTCGTGAAGCGGTTGACGCCCGTGGCGGACCATCCGGTGTAGGTGTAGCGGATGATCTCGGCCGCCCTGGGCCAGGACGATCCCGCCCAACCGGTCTGGAGCGGCGCGTTGCTGTTGGTGTGGTCGGTGATCACGGCCGACCAGGCATCCATGATCTGGATCGCCTTCTGCGCGTACCGGCTGTCCCCGGAGATGTACCAGGCCAGCGCGTCGGTGTAGGCGGCCAGCGCGTCCTGGCGCTCGTCCGTGCAGCCGTTGTTGGGGTTGGAGTACGGGCCGCACTCCACGACGGCCCGCGGCTTCGGGGTCCGCGACAACGACGCGAGCGGACTCGCGATCATCTGGTCGTAGGCGCCCTTCCACGGCTGGGCCCCGGCGTTGACCTTGGTGCGGACGAAGTCGAGCTGGGCCTTGCTGACGAGCACGCCGGGATGCGCGAAGGCGGCCGGCGCCGTCCGGGCCACGGCGGCGGGCGGGGACAGGACGGCGGTGATCAGGGGGATCGCCAGGGCGATGGCGAGCGACGACAGGATCCCGCGACGACGGGGACGGACCACGGACCCCACTCCTTATTTAGGAAAGTTTCCTAAAGATCGGTGCGATCGTAGCCCTGACACCGAACCTTGACAAGTGATGCGGCCCGCTTGTGTCCCTGGTAAGCCCTTCTCATGACGCGAATGCCTGAGGCCGAGCGGAAGTTCACCGAGCACCGGGGTCTGCTGCACGCCGTGGCGTACCGGGTGCTGGGCAGCGTCACCGAGGCCGAGGACGTGGTGCAGGACGCCTGGCTGCGCTGGAGCCGCGTCGACGTGGCCACCGTCGCGGACGCCGAAGGCTATCTGGTGCGGGTGGCCACCCGGCTGGCGATCGACCGGCTGCGCAGCGCACGCGTACGGCGCGAGTCCTACGTCGGGCCGTGGCTGCCCGAGCCGATGCTCACCCTCCCGGATGTCGCCGAGGACGTGGTGCTCTCCGACTCGGTGTCGACCGCGATGCTGCTCGTGCTGGAGGTCCTGTCGCCGACGGAGCGCGCGGTGTTCGTGCTGAGCGAGGCCTTCGGCTACAACCACGCCGAGATAGCGCACTTCGTCGGGCGCAACCACGCGGCCGTGCGGCAGATCGCGCACCGCGCCAGGAAGGCCGTCGAGGAACGGCGCCACCGCTACGACGCCGACCCGGCGACCAGGCAGCAGGCCACCGAGCGGTTCCTGGCCGCCTGCCTCGGCGGCGACCTGGAAGCCCTGCTGGAGGTGCTGGCACCGGACGTGACGATGGTGAGCGACGGCGGCGGCCTCACCGGCGCACCCCGCAAGGCGATCCACGGACACGAGTACGTGGCCCGCGCGATCGTCATCCTCTCCAAGCGCATGCCCGGCGACTCGCACGCTCAGGTGCTCCAGGTCAACGGCGGTCCGGGGATCGTCGTCCGCTCGGGAGGCACGCCGGTGCTGGCGATCACGTTGCACCTGCTGGACGGGGCGATCAAGACGGTGCACGTGGTCAGCAACCCGCAGAAGCTCGCCGGCGTGGCGGCATGACCTAAGTCACATGAGCACGTTGTCACTCTCTGGGGCGCTGCCCCGTCCGTGAGGCGATCGACCTGCCGACGTCCTCATGGAGAAGGAGACCTTCGTGTTCGCCGCCTACCTCGTCATCACCCTCCTCGCCTCGGCGATCATCGGCCTGGCCGCCGTCGCCAACCTCATCGGCCACGACTACCCGAAGCGCCAGGCGGACATCATGCGCGTCCCCCGGTCCTGGACGCTCCCGTTGGGGCTGCTGCTGGGGGCAGGCGCGCTGGGGCTGCCGGCCGGGTTCGCCGTGCCGGCATTGGGCACGCTCGCTGCCACCGGCCTCGTGCTGTACTTCCTCGGGGCGTTCGCCGCCCACCTGCGGGCCCGCGACTATCACTTCGGCCCGTGGGCCGTGTTCTTCTCGCTGGCGGTGGCCGCTCTGGCCGTGAACCTGGCCTACCACGGGCTCGGGTGACCACACGGAGGGTCCGATCGTCGAGCCGGCCGGGGGCTCACAGGGGCAGCGGCCGGTTCTCGACGACGCTCGCGAGCCGGGCCAGGACTTTTGCCAGGAGCCCGCCGCCGGCCGCCGCCCGCTCGGAGGCGCGGACGGCGGCGAAGCCGAGCTCGGTCATCTTGCGCTCGTAGCCACCCACCGCCTCGGCCAGCGGCCCGCCCGCGCCGACGGCGCGGCACAGGAGGGCGGCGTCCAGGAGCGCGCAGTTGGCCCCCGATCCCTGGGCCGGGCTCATCGCGTGTACGGCGTCGCCGAGCAGGGTGACGTTGTCCGGCCCCCACGGTTTGAGCGGGACCGAGCTCCTGACCGGGACGTAGAAGGTCTGGTCGGCCCGGGCGGAGGCGACCAGCTCGACGAGGTCGGGGTGCCAGCCGGCGACGTGTCCGGCGGCCAGCTCGTGCAAGTGGGCGCCGTCGGCGGCGGCCAGCTCGCGGTCGGTGCCGGGGAGCGCCGCGGCGGGCACGGCCAGCGCCCACATCACGTAGTCACCGGCCCAGTCCAGCCGCAGGCCGGGCCAGAGCCGCGCCGCCGCCTCGGCGGGGTTCTCGCGGGGCCGTACCAGGCCGAGCGCCAGTCCGGCACGGGACGACCTGACCGACATGAAGCCCTCCGCCAGCGCGGGCGGCAGCAGCTCCGCCACCCGGTCGTCGAGGGTCGTCCGGCCGTAGAGGCAGCGAACCCCGAGGTCCTTGACCCGGGCCTGGGGCAGGCGCTGGCCGCGTACGCGCGAGCCGATGCCGTCGGCGCCGACCAGCAGATCGCCCGCGGCGGTCGAGCCGTCGGCGAAGAAGGCGCGTACCCGCCCGCCGTCCTGCTCGTAGCGGACGAACTCGGCACCGAAGCGAACCTCGTCGAGCCCGGCGAGCAGGATCGTGCGCAGCGTCATCCGGTCCACCGCGGCGTTGAACGTCTCCGGGGCCTCGCCGGACGCGCCGTCGCCGAAGCGGACGGCATGCAGCTCGCGCAGGTGCTCGTCGACGATCGTGACCCGCCTGCTCGGCTGCCCGGACGTGGCCGTGAAGAGCTCGTAGAGACGCGGCGGCAGGCACTCGCTCAGCGCGCGGGCGGCCCTGGAATCGAGGTGAATGCGGTAGCCCTGCGGCCGGTGGCCGACGGAGGGATCGCGTTCGTGGACCGTCACGGCGACCCCCGCCGCCTTGAGTCCCTGAGCCAGGCACAGGCCGCCCAGACCCGCCCCGATGACCACGACCTGCATGGCGCACTCCCCTCAGCGGCGAGCCGACTCGGACGCGAAACCGGGGTAATACTAGGCGATGCGGTCAGGCTGCCCGGGCGGATGGACGCGCGGCGACGTCAGGGCGGCGCACACCTCCGTGGCCATGGCCGCGCTGAGCTGGGCCGACAAGGGGACCTTCGCCCGGGGCGGGCGGTCCCACTGCTCGCTCGCGAGGACGAGGCCGTCACGGCCGCACGACCGCCACAGGTGTTCGGTGCTGCCCAGCACGAAGGCCCTGACCTCGGGCACCTCGGCGGCCTCGACGAGCTCGCGGGCGTAGCGGTAATAGATGCCCTTGAACAGTCCCTCGTCGCCGCCCTCCCCCTCGGCGGCGAACACGCCGTCCACGCCCAGCTCGGCGATGGCCGTCCGAGCGGTCCGGGCAGCGCGGGAGAGGTAGCGGTCAGGCTCCTCGCCGAGGCCGAGGCCAAGGGCGCGGGCGAGCTCGACGCACGCGCCGACGTACAGACCCTGGTTGTACGTGAAGCGCCAGTCCTCGTCGACCGCGTGGTCCTCCTGGCGGTTGACGCCGTCGTGCACGAACCCGTCCGGCCGCACGAGCGTGCGCTCCAGCCAGTCCATGACGAGCCGCGCCTGCTCCAGGTAGCGCCGCTCGCCCGTGTGCCGGTGCAGCCGCGCCGAGAGGATGACGAACGGGGCGTTGGCGGGGGTGTTCTTGTAGTACGGCTGGGAGACGCGCCACGCGATGCCGCCGCCCTCGTGGTCGTTCCAGCCCTGGTCGAGAACGTGCTCCCAGAGCTCGACGGCCTCCCCGTACAGCTCGCTCTCCCCGGTCGCCTCGGCCAGGCGCAGGGTCGCCAGGGCGAGCCAGAGCATGTCGTCGAAGTAGTCGTTGAACAGCTCTCCCCCGTTGCGCCGCAGGATCCCGTCGTGGATGTGCCTGGCCTGCTCCAGACGGGCCGGGTCGGAGGTCCGCAGGTACGCGTCGATCCGGACGTCGACGGCGTGGGCGAGCCACCAGTAGTTGAAGACGTCGTTGTCACCGGGCTCCAGCGGATGCCAGTTGTTGAACAGCTGCTCCCCGGGGGCGGCGAAATAGTGGTCGATGCTGCGCTGGGCCAGGTCGGCGCGGTGGTTCCACACGTCGGTCAAGGATTCTCCGTTCATCAAACGGGTTCGACGATGGTGAAGGGCACGATGGAGCGGGCGGGGACGGGCTCGCCGCGCGTCTGGGCGAGCAGCAGGTCCACCGCGCGCCTGCCCATCTCGCGCTGGTCCTGCCGTACGTGGAGGAAGGCAGGCCCGGCGACGGGGTCGAGCGGCGAGTCGAAGCACGCGATGACCGGGCCGTCGATCGCCCGGTCCAGCACCCGCGCCAGGTTGTACTCGCAGACCACGAACGCGGTGACCTGGGGTTCGCGGGCCTGGAAGGCGCGGATCCGCTCGATGTCGGCCCGCACGTTCTCCGGGGTGAAGGCGCCGGGCAGGGTGCTGGACAGCTCGGTCAGATGATGCTGCCGGTCGAGCGGCAGGCCGCGGGCGGCGCAGGCGGCGCGGAAGCCCTCCAGCCGCTCCTCGATGCTGGAGGTGTTCTCCGGCGGGGGCGAGGCGAAGGCGACGTGCCGGTGCCCCTGGTCGAGCAGGCGCTCGGTCAGCGCGCGGGCGGCGGCCGCGTTGTCCGTGTGCACGGCGCACACCTGGATCCCGGCCAGGTAGCGGTCGACGAGGACCAGCGGGTGGCCGTCGAGGATGGTCCGCAGCAGGCCGGCGTTGTAGTACTCGCCGTGGACGGGGAACACGATCAGGCCGTCGGCCAGCCCCGAGTCCACCATCGACTCGATCGCCTTCTCCTCCTCTTCCTGGCTGCCGCGGGTGCGCTTGATCACCAGGGGGATGCCCCGCTCGGCGCAGCGCTCCTCCACCGCGCACAGCAGCTCCAACCCGTACGCCTCCGACGCGTCCGGATAGATCATCACGATGGCCCCGGGGACGCGCTCCCCCTCGGCGGGGCGCGCGGCGGGCGTGAGCCGGTCGAGGTCGGGGAGGTCCGTGGCCACGAACGAGCCCTTGCCGCGGATCCGATGGACGACGCCGGCCTCCCGGAGGAGTTCGAGCGCCTTCTTGGAGGTGATGCGGCTGACCTCGAACCGCTCGGCGAGCTCCATCTCCGAGGGCACGCGGTCGCCCGGGGCCAGGGCGCCTCGCCTGACCTCGTCCAGCAGGTAGTCGACGATCCGCTCGTACAGCAGCGGGCCTCTCTCAGCCACTCTTCCCCTCGCCCATTCAGTTGGTATGTCAACCCATCCATATATATATCATCTTATATCTCGATGTTTCAGACATATTGACTTATGACAACTTGATTCTTACGTTTCCCTCAAGCGACGTCGAAGGGAACCGTGTGAAAGCCGTACATGACCTCGCCGACAAGGTCGAGCCCCGGCTCGCGCGGCGTCACCCCGAGGCCGCCGCGATGTTCCGGCAGTGCCTGCTCAACACGCTGGAGAGCACGGTCAGGCCGCTGCCGGACGGGACGACGTTCGTGCTCACCGGTGACATCCCGGCGATGTGGCTGCGCGATTCCGCGGCCCAGGTCGAGCCGTACGTGCGGCACGCGGCCGCCGACGACGAGGTCCGCCGCATGGTGCGCGGGGTGATCCACCGGCAGGCCAGGTACGTCGCGATCGACCCGTACGCCAACGCGTTCAACGAGAGCCCCGACGGCCAGGGCCACCACGACGACGTGCCGCGCGCGGGGCCGTGGGTCTGGGAGCGCAAGTGGGAGCTGGACTCCCTGTGCCATCCGATCCGGCTGCTGCACCTCTACTGGGGGGCGACCGGCGACGTCTCGGTGTTCGACGAGTCCGTGTACCGCATGCTGGTCGCCGTCGTCGGCACGATGCGCGCCGAGCAGCGGCCCGAGCGCTCGCCGTACCGCTTCGTCCGGCCGGATCCGGGGCTGCCCACCGACACGCTGGTCAACGAGGGGAGCGGCCCGGCCTGCGGGTACACGGGCATGGTCCGCTCCGCGTTCCGGCCGAGCGACGACGCGTGCACGTACGGCTTCCTCGTCCCGGCCAACATGTTCGCCGTCGTCGTGCTGGGCCAGTTGGCGAAGTTCGCGCGGGAGATCTACGCGGACTCCAGCCTGGCCGAGGACGCCGTACGGCTGCGTGAGGAGATCGACGAAGGCATCCGGCGGCACGCCGTCGTCCGCCACCCCGTCCACGGCGAGATCTACGCCTACGAGAGCGACGGCCTCGGCAACCACCTGCTGATGGACGACGCCAACATCCCCAGCCTGCTCTCCATCCCCTACCTGGGATACCGGCCGGCGTCCGACCCGACGTACCGCAACACGCGCGCCTTCGTGCTCGGCCCCGGCAACCCGCACTACGCCGAGGGCAGGTACGCGCGAGGCGTCGGCAGCCCGCATACCAAGTCCGGACATGTCTGGCCGTTATCGCTGATCATGCAGGGCCTGACGTCCACCGACGCGTCGGAGCGGGACGAGCTGCTGGCCGTGCTCGCGGCCACGACGGCCGGCACCGGATACGTCCACGAGAGCTTCGACCCCGACGATCCCGGCGTCTTCACCCGCCCCTGGTTCGGCTGGGCCAACAGCCTGTTCGCGCAGTTCGCCATGGAGGTGGCACAGACATGACCCAGACGCTCGCCGGCCGGTCCGCGGCCGGCCGCGCATCCCCGGGCCGCGCCCGGCCCGGGGACTCCCTGCTGAGCCGGCACCAGGCGCGGGCCGGGGCGCTGTTCGCCGCGCCGCCGATGGTGCTGTTCCTCGTCTTCACCGTGCTGCCCGTCATCGGCGCCCTCGGCCTCAGCTTCACCTCGTACGACGTGCTGACCCCGCCGACGTGGGCCGGCCTCGCGAACTACGCCAGGCTGCTGAAGGACGCCACCTTCGCCCTCACGCTGAAGAACATCCTGCTCTACTGCGCGATGTTCGTGCCCGCGATGATCGCCGTCTCGCTGCTGCTCGCGGTGGCGCTCAACAGCAGGCTCCCGGCGATGGGCGTCTTCCGCACCGTCTACTACATCCCCGTGGTCACCTCCCCCGTGGCCGCCGCGACCGTGTGGACCTGGATGCTCAACAGCCACTACGGGCCGGTCAACGAGATTCTCGGCTTCCTGGGCATCCCCGGCCCGGCGTGGGTGGGTGACAGCAGCACCGCCATGCTCTCCATCGTGCTGGTCACCCTGTGGCAGGGGGTCGGCTCCAACATGCTGATCTACCTCGCCGGGCTGCAGAACATCCCCGGCCACCTGTACGAGGCCGCCGCCCTGGACGGGGCGGGCCGCTGGGCGGCGTTCGTCCACATCACGTGGCCGCAGCTGCGCACCACGACGATGTTCGTCACGACACTGTCGCTGATCGGCGCGTTCCAGCTCTTCGACCAGGCGTACGTGATGACCAAGGGCGGTCCGGGCAACTCGACCCTGACGCCCGTCTACCAGATCTACGAGACCGGCTTCAACCGGCTGCACATGGGCTACGCCTCGGCGCAGGCGTTCACGCTCTTCCTCGTCATCGTGGCGGTCACCGTGCTCAACATGCGGCTCAACCGGAGCGACGAGACATGATCCGGACGATCAGAATCACCCTGTTCTATGCCGTGCTCACCGTCGTCGGGCTGTTCATGCTGCTGCCGTTCCTGTGGTCGCTGAGCACGTCGCTCAAGCCGGACGACGAGATCATCTCCCTGCCCATCACGTGGCTGCCCGGCACGATCACCTTCGAGCACTACGGGGCCGCGTTCACCACCGTCCCCTTCGCCCGGCACTTCGCCAACTCGCTGCTGCTCGCCGTGGCCGGCGTCGCCACCAACCTGCTGCTCGGGTCGCTGGCCGGCTACGCGTTCGCCCGGCTGCCGTTCCGCGGCAGCCGGGTGCTGTTCCGGCTGCTGCTCGCGTCGATGATGGTCCCGTCCGTGGTGACCCTGGTGCCGTCGTTCCTCATCGTCAAGAACTTCCCGCTGGCCGGGGGCAACGATCTCGCCGGCCAGGGCGGCTTCGGCCTGCTCAACACGTACTGGGCGGTCATCCTGCCGGGGGCCGTCGGGGCGTTCGCGGTGTTCATGATGCGGCAGTTCTTCCTCGCGCTGCCCAGGGAACTGGGCGAGGCCGCCCGCGTCGACGGCTGCCCCGAGTTCCGCATCTTCTGGCGGATCTATCTGCCGCTGTGCCGTCCCGCCCTGGCCACCCTGGCGGTCTTCACCTTCGTGGCGGGCTGGAACGGCTTCCTGTGGCCGCTGATCGTGCTCAACGACCCGGACATGAGCACGATCCAGATGAGCCTGGCCGCCTTCTCCTTCAACCGGCAGACCGACTACGGCCCGCTCATGGCCGGGTCGATCGTCGCCATGCTGCCCACTCTGCTGCTGTTCGCCTTCGGGCAGCGCTACCTGACTCGCGGCCTGGCCTTCACCGGCTCCGGCCTCCAGTGACACCCCCCTCCCAGAAAGGAGCGCGCCGCCGATGCACTCGACCCTGGTCAAGCGGCTGGCCGCCACCGCCCTCGCCGTACTCTCGACGATCACGACCGGCTGCGCCTCGTCCGACGCCCCCTCCTCCTCCGCGGGAGGGGTGGTGCGGCTGAAGTTCTGGGGCGACTGGTCGGGCGAGGGCGAACAGCAGTTCAAGACCATGACCGCCGCCTTCAACAAGACGCACCCCAAGATCCAGGTCGAGTACGTCGTCCAGGAGGACATGCTCACCAAGTTCCTCACCGCCTCGACCTCCGGCCAGGCCCCCGACGTCATGTTCTGGGACCGCTGGCGGACGGCGAGCTATGCGCCGAAGGGCGTCCTCACCCCGATCGACGACCTGCTGAAGAAGGACGGCATCGAGCGGGAGCGCTTCTACGGCGAGGCGCTGCGCGAGCTCACCCACGGCGGCAAGCTGTACGGGCTGCCGCTCACGGTCGACGCGCGGGCCCTGTTCTACAACAAGGCCCACCTGAAGGAGGCCGGGGTCGAGCCGCCGCGCACCTGGGCCGAGCTGGAGCAGGCGGCGGTCAAGCTGACCAGGCGCGAGGGCGGCAAGCTCGTGCGCGCCGGCCTGTCGATGGACGACACCGGCCTGTTCAGCATGTACCTGCGCCAGGCCGGCGGCCAGATGGTCAGCGACGACTGCTCGCGCACGACCTTCAACGGCCCGCAGGGTCTGCAGGTCCTCGACCTGTGGAGCCGCCTGATCAAGGCGGGCGTCTACCAGAGCGGCTTCGAGAAGGGGCTCGGCGAGGGCACCGACGCGTTCGCGACCGGCAAGGTCTCCATGATCCTGACGGGTCCCTGGAAGATCACCACGTACCAGAAGTACGGCAAGGACCTCGACTTCGGCATCGTGCCGCCGCCGACCGGGCCGCAGGGCGGCAGCGCCAGCCTCATGGGCGGCTTCGGCCTGGTGATCCCGCAGGCGGCCAAGCACAAGGACGCGGCCTGGGAGTTCGCCAAGTGGTGGGCGGCCGAGAAGGACAACGCGCTGCTGTGGGCCAGGACGAGCCTGAACATCCCCGGCAACGTGCAGGCGGCGCAGGATCCCTTCTTCTCGGGCGACCCGTTCTGGAAGCCGATCCTGGACACGCTGCAGTACGCCAAGATCCGCCCCGCCTGCGCGGGCTACGCGCCGATGGAGGAGGAGTCCCTCATCCCCAACCTCCAGCTCCTCATGGAGGGCAAGACCACGGCCCAGCAGGCCCTGGCCAAGGCCCAGGAGCAGGGTGACCGGGTGCTGACGGAGAACAACCAATGAGGGCGCGCGCGGCGGCCGCCGGCCTCGTGCTGACCGCGGCCCTCGCCCTCGCCCTCGCCCCCGCTCCCGCTCCCGCTCACGCCACTGTGCCCGCCGACGCCGACGCGGCGATGTCGGCCTTCGTCTCCGCCTTCTGGGATCCGGCGAAGAAGTACTTCTACACCAACAGCGACCACCAGATCCACGCCGAGCACGCCCACGGCCCGGAAGGCGGCCTGTACACCGACTTCTGGTGGGAGGCCCAGCTGTGGGAGCTGGTGATGGACGCCTACCAGCGCACCGGCGGCGCCGCCTACCGGCAGCTGATCGACGACGTCTACGCCGGTTTCGTCGCCTACTACCCCACTTTCGCCAACGACTTCAACGACGACCTGGGCTGGTGGGCCCTGGCGTGCGCGCGGGCGTACGAGATCACGCGTGACGCCACGTACCTGAACCGGTCGCGTGCCCTGTTCGACCAGATCTGGGCCGAGCAGGACGCCACGTTCGGCGGCGGCATCTGGTGGCGCAGGAGCGTGCACACCCAGAAGAACGTGGCCACCAACGCCCCGGCCGTGATCACCGCCACCAAGCTGTACGCCGCGACCGGCGACGCCGCCTACCTGACGCGGGCGCAGAGCCTGTTCGCCTGGATCAAGGCCAACCTCCAGCAGTCCGGGCACGTCTACGACCACATCGAGGGCTCGGGCACCCTCGTGAAATGGGACTTCAGCTACAACTTCGGCACCTACATCAGTGCCGCCGCCGCGCTCCACGAGGCGACCGGCACCGCCTCCTACCTGACCGACGCCCGCGCGGCGGCGGACTGGGCCACGACCTACCTCACCAACGGCGGCACGATGATGCACGAGGGCTCCGACGACGCCGGGGGCTTCAAATCGCTGCTGTTCCGCTCACTCAACACCCTCGTCACCGAGCACGGCCAGACCCAGTACCTGCCCTTCCTCCAGCGCAACGCCACCCAGGCCTGGCGCCACCGCCGCACCGGCGACGGCCTCGCCGGCCCCGACTGGTCCGCGCCCGCCCCCGCCACGTACCTGCAGAGCATCACCGCGGCCGCCGCCGTCAGCGCGCTCCAGCTCGTCCAGCACGACGGCAACACCGGGCTCCAGCCGGAGAACGGCCGGTACGAGGCCGAGAACGCGCTGTCGTCGGGCATCGGCGCGGAGAGCACCCAGCCCGGTTTCAGCGGCCGGGGCTACCTCGCCGGCTGGAACACATCCGGCCAGACCCTGACCTTCCACGTCAACGTGCCCTCCGCCGGGGCGCACGAGCTGCGCTTCCAGTACGCCGCCGGCGCCGGGGACGCCTCCCGCCGGATCGTCGTGAACGGCGCCCAGTCCGACCAGTCGTTCCCGTCCACCGGCGGCTGGGGCACCTGGAACACCGACGTGCTCAACGGCGTCACGCTGGCCCGGGGTCACAACACCATCCGGGTCGAGCTGGGTTCGGGCAACTACCTCAACCTCGACCGCCTCGACGTCTCCGCCCAGTTCCAGGCCGAGTCGGGCACCCTGCACGGCGTCGGCACCGAGTCCACCAACCCCGGCTTCACCGGCACCGGTTACGTGGCCGGCTGGAACGCCGACGGCCAGTGGGTGGACCTGCGGCCCGACGTCAGCCGGGCCGGCACGTACGAGCTCACCTTCCGCTACGCGGCCGCCGCGGGCGACGCCGTCCGCCACGTCTTCGTCAACGGCGCCGGAGCCGTGGACGCCCTCCGGTTCCCCTCCACGGGCTCGTGGAGCACGTGGAACACGGTGACCGTGCCGAACGTCGCGCTCCAGGAAGGGGCCAACACCGTCTCCGTCATCTTCAACGCGTCCAAGAGCAGCGCGAACTGGCTCAACCTCGACGAGCTGACCCTCCGTTACGTCAGCGGCCCTTCGTGAGCCCGGGGATCGGAGAGGACTTTCAAGCAACCCATGTTGACTAAGACCGGATTAGTCAACTAGCGTTGCTTGTCATCGCCGGCGCCTCTGCCCGGTGGATGACCACGCCCTTTCCGACCTCTCTGGAGGCTCCATGTCCATGCTCCGTACCGGCCTGCTCGTCGCCGCTCTGACCGCGACGGCCACCACGATGACGATCCCCGCCGCCGCGGCCGGCCGGGGCCACGCCAAGCTCCAGCGCGCGCTCGACCAGGCCGTGGCCGACGGCGGCGGCCCCGGCATCGTCGCCGAGCTCAGGGACGGCGACGCGGCACCGTGGTTCGGGACGGCGGGGGTGGCCGACCTGGAGACCGGACGCCACCGCCGGCCGGGCGAGCACTTCCGCATCGGCAGCTTCACCAAGGCGTTCGTGGGCACGGTGGTCCTGCAGGTGGCGGCCGACGGCAAGCTGAGCCTGGACGACACGGTGGCGAAGTGGCTGCCCGGCGTGGTGGAGGAGCACCTCGGCGGGGACGGCACCAAGATCACGATCAGGCAGCTGCTCAACCACACCAGCGGGCTCCCCGACGCCGTCCCCGGCCAGGAGACCCCGCGCCCCGAGGAGCCCGGCAAGCGCTTCATCTACTCCAAGGTCAACTACAACCTCGCGGGAATGATCGTCGAGCGGGCGACGGGTTCGACCATCGCCGACGAGATCGACCGCCGCATCGCCCGCCCGCTGCACCTGACGGGCACGTACCTGCCCGGCGCCGACAACACGATCCGCGACCCGCACGCCCGGCACTACTCGAAGTTCGACGAGGCCGGCCGGCCCACGGAGGTCCACGACGTGACCCACGCGGACCTGAGCTGGGCCGGGGCCGCCGGCGGGATGGTCTCGACCACCTCCGACCTGCACCGGTTCCTGCGGGCCCTGCTGCGCGGCCGCCTGCTCGCGCCCGCGCAGCAGAAGGAGATGTTCACCACCGTCTCGACGGAGGGCGCGGACTGGGTCCCGAACACCAGGTACGGCCTCGGCGTCTACTCCCAGAAGCTCCCGTGCGGGGTCACGCTCTGGGGCGGGGGCGGCTTCATCCAGGGCTCGGTGACGTACGCGATGGGCGAGCGCGAGGGCACCCACACGCTGGTCGCCAACCTGAACGGCGACTGGAACGACTTCCTCAAAACCTTCAGCACGCTCTTCGAGACCCGCTTCTGCCCGCTCACGTAGCCTTCTCGGCCGGCTTCAGGCCGGCCAGCAGGTTGAAGGAGCCGGTGAGCAGGTTGAGGGCGACCAGGCCGGGGATCTCCGCGATGATCCGCTCGCTCCAGCCATGAGCCCTCAACTCGGCCACGTCCTCGTCCGTCAGCGACGACGGCTCGGCCAGCACGCGGGTGGCCACCGCGATGAGCGCCGCCTCCCGGGCGTCGGTGGAGGTGCCCTGGCGGGCGAGGGCGATGTCCGTCTCGCTCAGCCCCGCCGCCCGGGCGCCCGCCGCGTGCGCGTCGAGGCAGAGCCCGCAGCCGATCCACTCCTGCAGGGCGAGCGAGATCTTCTCGCTGAGGGCGCGGGGCAGCTTGCTGCGCTTCATGGCCCGCGACAGGTCCAGGTAGCCCTGGAGCATCGCCGGCGAGTGCGCCATGGTGGAGATCATCTCACCGGCCGAGCCTGTGCGGCCGATGATGTCGTTCAGCAACTCCCGGGACTTCTCCGGGGCTTCGGCGGGGTCGAGCGCGGCGAGCCGTCGCATGTGATCTCTCCTCGGGTCACGTGTAGTCGTTCCCGGACACTTGGAGCCTCCCGGGGGTATCACTCTTCGCCGCGTTCATGACCGACTCGTCACCTCGTAACCCGCTTCCTCGACCGCGGCCACGATGTCCGCCGCGTCCACGGGGCTGTCACTCTCCACGGTCAGCAGGCCGCTCGCCAGGTCGACCTCCACCGAAGTGACCCCGGACACCTCACCGACCTCCTCCTTCACCGAACTCACGCAGTGCCCGCAGGTCATGCCCGTGACGGTGTAGGTAGCGGTAGCCATATCGATCAACCCTCTCCAGTGATGTCCGTCAGGAACGAACAAGCCGCGCGATGGCGTCGGAAGCCTCTTTGACCTTCGCCTGAGCCTCCGGCCCGCCCTGAGCGGCGGCCTCGGCGACACAGTGCGCCAGATGATCCTCCAGCAGGGAGATCGCCACCGACTGCAGAGCACTGGTGGCCGCCGACACCTGCGTCAGGACATCGATGCAGTACTTGTCGTCCTCGACCATCCGCTGCAACCCCCGCACCTGACCCTCGATCCGGCGCAGCCGCCGCAACTGGTCCTGCTTGCTGCCGCTGTATCCGACCATGTCTCCCCCTTCCGACTCCTCGAACGTACCATACCCCCCTACCGTATTCAAAGCATGAGCTTGTCCGGGGTGATGGGCAGGGATCGGACGCGCTTGCCGGTCGCGTGGTGGACGGCGTTGGCGACGGCGGCCGCCACGCCCACGATGCCGAGCTCGCCGATGCCCTTGGCGCCCAGTGGGGTCTGCGGGTCCGGCCGGTCGACGAAGCGGACGTCGATGTCGGGCACGTCGGCGTGCGTGGGCACGTGATAGTCGGCCAGGCTGTGGTTGACGATCAGGCCCGTGCGCTCGTCGAGCAGCGCCTCCTCGGTCAATGCCATGCCGATGCCCATGATGATCCCGCCGCGCATCTGGCCGGTGGCCTGCTTGGGGTTGACGATCCGGCCGCCGTCGAACGCCCCGGCCCAGCGCGTGACCCGCGTCTCGCCGGTGTCCTCGTCCACCCGCACCTCGCAGAAGTGCGCGCCGTAGGAGTAGGTGCCGCGCTTGATCGTCTGGTACGGCAGCGCCGACCTGCCCTCCACCTCCACCCCGTCCACCCCGGCCCTGGCCAGGATGCGCTCGTAGGTCTCTCCACCCCGGGGGCCGAACAGGCCGCCGTCGCGGGTCTCCGCCTCGCCGGGCGACAGTCCGGCCAGCGGCGAACCGGTGCCGCGCGCCAGTTTCAGCAGCTCGCGGACGAGGTTGTCGCGGGCCGACCAGATGGCCGAGGCGAGCGTCGTGGTGGCGGCCGAGGCGCCGGGGATGCGGGTCCTGGCCACGTCGGAGTCGCCCTGTTCGAAGCGGACCCGGTCGAGGGGCAGGCCGAGCCGGTCGGCGGTGGCCTGGCTCTGCGCGGTCGAGGTGCCGGCGCCCAGTTCGTTGGTGCTGCTGCGGACGGTGACCGTGCCGTCGGCGGACAGGCGGAGCTTGACCCCGGCGATGAGCACGGCGTCGGGGTTGATCGCGGCGGCCATGCCGTACCCGATGAGCCAGCGGCCGTCGCGGGTCGCGCGGGGCACGGGCGGACGCCGGGACCAGCCGAACGCGTCCGCGCCGAGCAGGTACGCCTCGCGCAGGTGGCGGCTGGTGAACCGGTTGCCCGCGGCCGGGTCGCGGTCCGGCTCGTTGCGCAGGCGCAGTTCGAGCGGGTCCAGGCCGAGCCGCCAGGCCAGTTCGTCCATGGCCGACTCCACTGCGAAGGAGCCCGGCGCGACACCGGGGCCGCGGAAAAAGGCGTTCTGGATGCGGTCCAGGCGTACCACCTGCTGGGCGCTGTGCAGGTTGGGGCAGGCGTACAGATGCCTGGAGGCGATGACCGCGGCCTCGGCGAACTCGTCGGCGCTGCACGACGACACGGCGTGGTGCTCCAGCGCGGTGAGCCGCCCGGAGGCGTCGGCGCCGAGCGAGACGCGGCTGCGGGTCGGGGCCCGCCCGCCGGTCATGGCGAACAGGTCGGCGCGCGACAGGACGAGCTTGACCGGCCGGCCGCAGAGCCTGGCCGCGGCCACGGCGAGCCAGACGTGCGGCCAGGCGACGGTCTTGCCGCCGAAGCCGCCGCCGATGAACGGCGCGAGCACGCGGACGTTCTCCTCGGCCAGCGAGAACTTCCCGGCCAGCATCTCCTTGACCCCGTAGGGGTATTGCGAGGCGTCGTGGACGGTGAGCCGGTCGCCCTCCCAGCGGGCCACGGTGGCGTGCGGCTCCATCGCGTTGTGGTATTCGAGCGGCGTGGCGTACTCGGCCTCGACGGTGACCGCCGCCGGGGCGGTGCGGGGGTCGCCGATCCTGGTCACCGGCTCTTCCAGTACGGCGTGCGCGGGCGTGAAGGGCCGCTGCCCGGTCATCGACAGCGCGGCGGGCCACCGCTGGTAGTCGGCGTGGATCAGGGAGGCCGCGTACCTGGCCTGTTCCGGGGACTCGGCGACGACCACCGCGATGGGCTGGCCGTACCAGAAGATCTCGTCGGTATTGAGCACGGGCAGGCTCATCGCGGCGGCGCCCAGCGGGCCGCGGAGGGTGGCGTAGGCGGCGGTGCGCTTCATCGCGGGCGCGTTGTGGTGGGTCATCACGAGCAGCACGCCGGGCGCCGGGGGCACATGGATGGTGGTGACGCGGCCCCTGGCGATGGTGCTGCCGACCACGACGGCGTGGACGAGGCCGGGGAGCCGGTGCTCGGCCGTGTAGCGGACGGCGCCCGCGGCCTTGGCGGGGCCGTCCAGCCGGTCGGCGGGGCGGCCCAGTTCGGCGCGCTGGTGGGCCAGGGGGTCGGGCCTGCCGTCAGGGAGGAGCCTGGCCAGCCTGGCCATCGCCTTGCCGGCGAGAGTGAAGCCGCGCGATGCGAGGGTCATGAGTGGGCTCCCTTCAGGGCTCGGCGGATCAGCCGCCTGGCCAGCTCGGGCTTGAACGCGTTGTGCTCGCGCGGCCGCGCGTCCGCCAGGGCCCGCTCGGCGGCCTGGTCGATGAGGTGGTCGTCGAGCGTGGTGCCGGTGAGGAGCCGTTCGGCCTCGTACGCGCGCCACGGCTTGGGCGCGACCCCGCCCAGCGCGATGCGCACCCGGCTCGCCCGCCCGTCCTCCAGGTGGGTGAAGGCGGCCACGCTCACCAGCGCGAAGGCGTAACTGGCCCGATCGCGGACCTTCAGATAGACCGAGTGGCCGGGAGGGACGGGTGGCAGGTCGATGGACGTGACCAGCTCGCCCGGCCGGAGCACCGTCTCCACGTGCGGGGTGTCCCCGGGGAGGAGGTGGAAGTCCACCAGCGGCACGGGGTCGCGGCCGGCGATGTTGACCACGGCGTCGAGGGCGGCCAGGGCCACGCACATGTCCGACGGGTGCACGGCGATGCAGCTCTCCCCCGCGCCGAGGACGGCGTGCATGCGGTTGAACCCGTCGAGGGCGTCGCAGCCGGCACCCGGCTCCCGCTTGCCGCAGGCCGAGTGGCGGTCGTAGAAGTAGCCGCAGCGGGTGCGCTGCAGGAGGTTGCCGCCCACCGTCGCCCGGTTGCGCAGCTGGGGCGAGGCGCCGTTCACGATGGCCTGGGACAGCAGCGGGTAGCGGTCGCGGACCCGGGGGTCGGCGGCCACGCGCGTGTTGCGGGCCAGGGCGCCGATCCGCAGCCCGCCGCCGGGCAGGTCCTCGATCCCGGCCAGCGGCAGCCGGCCGATGTCCACCAGCCGTTCCGGCGTCTCGATGCCCTCGCGCATCAGGTCGACGAGGTTGGTGCCGCCCGCCAGGTATTTCGCTCCCTCGGCGGCGAGGGAGCGGGCCGCCGCCGGGTCGGTGGCGGTGACGTAGGAGAACGGGTTCATCGGGCGACCTCTCTCACGGCCGCGAGGATCCCGTTGTACGCGCCGCACCGGCACAGGTTCCCGGCCAGCCGCTCCCTGATCTCGGCGTCCGTCAGGCTCGCCGCCCCGATGGCGCTCGGCACCCCCGCGTCGTGCTCGGCGAGCATGGCCACCGCCGAGCAGATCTGCCCCGGCGTGCAGTAGCCGCACTGCAGGCCGTCGTGACGCACGAACGCCTCCCGCAGCGCCCGCCCCGGCTCGCCGAGCCCTTCGATGGTCGTGATCTCCGCGTCCTGGCACTGGGCGGCGAGCACGAGGCAGGAGTTGACCCGCTCGCCGTCCACCAGCACCGTGCAGGCGCCGCAGGCGCCCTGGTCGCACCCCTTCTTCGTCCCGGTCAGGCCGAGGTGTTCGCGCAGACAGTCGAGCAGGCTGACGCGGGTGTCGAGCTCCAGCTCGTGCCGGCGGCCGTTCACCGACAACCGCACCTGTATGGATGGCATCCGAAAACCCCTTTAACTCGTACATCCATGTACGGATTACCGGGCCGACTATACCCCTCCTCCGTATGAGCGCTGTTCCGGAACTACGACCGCGGATAGCATTCGCGTCATGACGCGCGGCCTAGGAGAGCTCGAATCCACCATCATGGAGCGGATGTGGGCCCGGCGGCAGCCTGCCTCCGTCCGGGACGTGCTGGAAGAACTGCGGCAGGAGCGCACCATCGCCTACACCACGGTCATGACCGTGATGGACAAGCTGCACACCAAGGGCCTGCTCAAGCGCGAGCCCGTCCGCCGCGCCTACATCTACGAGCCGGTCGCCTCCAAGGAGGCCTACACGGCCGACCTGATGCGGGCCGCGCTGGCCGGCAGCGGCAACCAGGCCGCCACACTGGTGCACTTCCTCGAACGGCTCACCCCCGAGGAGGCGACCGCCCTGGAGGCGGCCCTGCAGGTGTTCCCGCCCAAGGGCGGGCAGGCGTGATCGCAGCCGCCGTCCTGGCGCTCTACACGGTGGTCGCCGCGATCTGGCTGCCCCGGCTGATGCGGACCGCGCGCTGGGCCGACCGGGCGCCCCGGCTGGCGATCGCGATGTGGCAGGCGGCCGGCGCGTCCGTGGTCGCCTCCGCCGTCCTGGCCGCGTTCGCCTTCGCCGTGCCCGCCGACGTCGTGGGGCACGGGCTGGCCGGGCTGTTCGAGATCTGCGCGGCGATGTTGTCGGACGGCGACGGCCTGACCGTGGCCGGCGCGGGCGCGCTCCTGGCCGCGGGCGCGGTGCTGGCGCGGCTGCTCGCGTGCGCCGTGCTCGTCCTGGTCAGGACGAGCACGGAACGACGTGCGCACGCGGCCATGCTCGGCCTGCTCGGCCGGCGCGACCGCGACCTCGACGCGATCGTGCTCGACCACGACGAGCGGCTGGCCTACTGCCTGCCCGGCAGGCGCGCCCAGACCGTCATCACCACCGGGGCCCTGCGCAGCCTCACCCCCGAGCAGGTCGCCGCCGTCCTGGCGCACGAGCGCGCCCACCTGCGCGGCAGGCATCACCTGGCGCTCGCCGCGGCGCACACTCTGGCCAGGGCGTTTCCGAAGGTGCCCGTGTTCGGGGCGGCCGAGGCGGAGATCGTCCGGCTGATCGAGCTGCTGGCGGACGATGTCGCGGCGCGGCGCCATCCCCGGGTGCAGATCGCCGCCGCGCTCGTCGGCCTGGCCACCGGGCGGGCCCCCGCGTTCGCGCTCGGCGCCGGCGGCGACACCGCGCTCCTGCGCGTACGCCGCATGCTCAACCCCGCCTCCCCGCTCAGGCGCGTGGAGCGCCTGGCCGGGGTGGCGAGCGTGGCCCTGCTGCTGAGCGGGCCGGCGGCGGTGGCGCTGGTGCCCGGCTTCGCCTCGTTCGTGGCCCACCACTGCCATTCCCTCCTCACCTTCTGAGCCCGCGGCTCCGGAACCGTCCGGCCCTCTCCGGTGTATGCCGGGCATGAGATTGCCGGTCGTCCTCACCCTCGCCGCCGTCCTGTCCTGCCCGGCCTGCTCCTCCGGAGCGGGCCCCGGCGACTGCCCGGTGACGCTGCCCAGCCCCGCCCCGACCTCCTCGAACGGCACGCCCGGGCCGTTCTTCGGCAGGGAGAGCTCCCACGGCGCCGGGAGCCTGTGGGTAGGCGGGCTGGAGCCGGACGGCGTCATCGAGGCCGGCGCCGAGTTCGTCCGGCCGGACGGCTCTATCTCCATGAAGTACGGCTGGTGGCGGGGGGTCGCGGGCAAGCTGGAGATCAGCGGGCGGCGGCTGGACGGACCGGCCGCGCCGCTGCGCAGCGACGTGCCCGACGGCTACGGCGACACGGGTTTCCAGGCCACGGGCGTGTACTTCCCCGTCGAAGGCTGCTGGGAGGTCACCGGCCGGGTGGGCTCGGCCCGCCTCACCTTCGTCACCCTCGTCACTCGCGCCGGCGCGACCTCCTAGGCGCGGTAGTCGACCTTCCACATCGCGGGTGTGCGGACGGGCGACGGGGTACCGTCACCGCGTGGACGCGCCCGCAGCACGGATCGCCTTGTACGACGACGCCGTTTTCACCCGCCACACTCTGGTCGTCATCGACTTCGAAGGGCTGACGCCGCAGGGGCGTCCCCTGGTGCCGGTCGAGGTGGGGGTGTGCGCCGTCAAAGCGAGCGGCGGCGACCTGGCCGAGGTGTGGCGGTTCGAGTCGCTGATGGCCCCGCCGGCGGGCGTGGCCGTCACCCCGTGGGATGTGCGGCAGACCGGCATCACCGAGGCCATGCTCGCCACCGCCCCACCGGCCGAGCAGGTCATGGCCGCTCTCGACGACCGCCTGACGGCACCGCCGTACCGGCTCGTCGCCCATCACGCCGCGACCGAGGCGGCCCTGATCGCCGGGCTGCGGTCGTGGTGCCCGCGACTGGCCGCCGCCCCGCTGCTCGACACCGTACGGCTGGCCCGCCACCTGTATCCGCGGCTACCCTCCCACAGCCTGGACACGCTGCTCGCGCACCTGGGCATCCCCCGCCCGGCCGGCCGCCACCGGGCCCTGCCGGACGCCGAGGTGACGGCGCGGCTGCTGCGGCGCCTGCTGGCCGAGGGGGGCCGCACGCGCTGGCGGTCCCTGTACGACCTCGACGCCATCGGCGGCCTCGCGCCCAAACGGCCGCCGCACCGGCCGAGCGAGCAGCCGGGCCTGTTCTGACCCTGTTGCCATCATCCTCCCTTATACGTAGGCTTATACGTATACACGAGGAGGGCGGCCATGGTGCGCGGCACGACGATCGAGATCCCGGACGAGGACCTTCCGCTGCTGGAGCGGGCGCAGGGCCTGGCCGGCGGCACGCCGGCGGCGGCGATCAGCGAGGCGCTGAGGCGCTACGTCGAGGCGGAGGAGGGCCGCCGGCAGGGATACGACGAGATCGTCATCCAGGTCGCCGGGGACGAGCGGCGCTTCTCTGGGGTGCTGCTCGGCGAGTGGGGCCGCACCAGCCGCAGCGGGCGGGTGGAGACGTTCCGGGTGTACCGCTCGGGCAAGGGCACGTTCGTCCTGCACGTCGATCGCTCGCCCGACTGGGTGAGCGGCTCGGAGTCCGACGACTGGCTCGGCTACCTCGGCCTGGGCGAGACGAGCTGGGGCTTCGTGCCGGGCGATGCCGTCGTGGAGGTCGTCGGCACGATCGAGGAGCTGCGCGGCAGGATCCCCGCCGAGTTCCACGACCGGATCGCCGGGATCGCCGAACGCCCCGTCGTCGAGGACCTCGACCTCTGACCGGCGAGCCGCCCAGACCGAACAGGAAGGCAACCATGGAACTCCGGACGCGAGTCTCCGACGGCGACCGCGACATGGTCGTCCAACGACTTCAGCAGGCCTTCGCCGACGGCCGGCTAGGCTCCGCCGAGATGGAGGAGCGGCTCGAACGGGCGCTCACCGCCACCTCCCACGGCGACCTGGTGGCGGTCACCGCCGACCTGCCGGAGCTCCCGGACGAGACGGTGGAGCTGAGCTCCACCGGCGGCCGCATCAGGCGGGCGGGCGACTGGCAGGTCCCGCGCCGCTTGCGGATCGAGTCCGAGTACGGCCAGGTACGGCTGGACCTGTCCCGGGCCGTCATCGCGCATGCCGAGATCGAGATCGGCCTTCGGCTCGACTACGGATCCGCCACGATCGTCCTGCCGCGCGGCGCGACCGCGAACACCGACGGGGTGCGCACCGACTGGGGCCGCGTGACCTGCGAGGCGCCGGGCCGTCCACGTCCCGGCGCTCCGCACGTCCTGGTCACCGGGACGCTCCCCTACGGCCGGCTGCGGATCCGCGTCTCCCGGCGGTGGCTCAGCCGGTGAGGGCTCACTCGGCCAGGCGCTCGATGGCGAAGGCCGCCAGGAATCCGATCGTGGTGATGAGCCCCGTGAGGGTGTGCGCGCGCTCGAAGGCTTCGGGGATCATCGTGTCGGCCACCATGGCGAGGATCGCGCCCGCCGCCACCCCCATGATCACCGCGGTGAACGCGGGCGAGGCGGACTGCATGGTCAGGTTGCCGAGCAGCGCCGCCAGGCCGCTGGCCAGCGCGATCCCACCCCAGATGCCGAACACGTAGCCGGGGCCGCGGCCCGCGCGCTTCATCCCGGCGGCGCTGGAGAGCCCTTCGGGGACGTTCGAGATGAACACCGCGGCGAGCACGGCGAGCCCGATCTTCCCCCCGCCCACCAGGGACAGGCCGAGCACCACGGACTCGGGGACGCCGTCGAGCAGCGCGCCGATCGCGATCGCCGCCCCGCTCCCCTGGACGTCGGCCTCGCTCGGCTGCTGATCGCCCGAACGCTTGCGGTGCCGCGCGCCGTACCGGGCCAGCAGCGCGTTGGCCGCCACGTAGGCGCAGGCGCCGGCGAGGAAGCCGACGGCGGCCGGTAAGAGCCCGCCGGCGCGCTCGGCCTCGTCCATCAGCTCGAACGACAGCGCCGAGATCAGCACACCGGCCCCGAAGGCCATGATCATGGCGATCCAGCGCGCCGGGACCTTCACCGACCAGGCGACCGCGGCTCCCACGACCAGGGCCCCGCCGGCCACCGACCCCCACAGCCCCGCCTCCAGCCATTCCGGCATCACCGCACCTCCACCCGCAGGACTGTACGCGCCGCACGTTCCCGTCCGACCGAAGGGGCTGCACGACGCGCGGACCGTACGGCGCACGAGCCGCCCGGGGGCCCGGCGGCTCATCCGAGCGCATGACGCGATTACCGGGGCTGGTCCGGGCTTCCCCGCAGGGCGTTCTCGAGCCGGCGGGCGAATCGCGGCTCCCAGGTCGCCGCCTTGTACTTCGGTGTCCCGTTCGTGGCGATCTGCTACTTGTAGTACCACCTGTGCCACGGACGCCGTACGCGTCCCGCCCCTGTCCAGACGAAGGAGAACCAAGCTCATGGAACCCCCTCTGTGGTCGGCCTACCGCGAGCTCGCCGCTAAGACGACCTGCGTGGACCTCACCCACGCCTTCCGCCCGGGGCAGCCGCACTTCGCCGCGTTCCCGGACGAGCGGCGCGAGAAGGTCTTCGACATGGACCGCGGGGACGGCTTCAACGTCCACCTGTACACGCTCGTCGGGCAGTGGGGCACGCACGTGGACCCGCCCGTGCACTTCGTGGCCGGCGCGCGGACCGTCGACGAGATCCCGGTCGAGGAGATGATCCTGCCGCTGGTGGTGCTCGACATCACCCAGCGCGTGGAGGCCGATCCGGACGCCACCCCGACGATGGAGGACGTCGCGGCATGGGAGCGGCGCAACGGGAGGATCCCCGCCGGGGCGTTCGTGGCGCTGCGGACCGGTTGGGGCCGGCGCTGGCCGGACCGGGACGCGATGGCCAACAGGGACGCTGCGGGGGTCAGCCACACCCCCGGCTGGTCGGCCGACGTGCTGCGGTACCTGTTCGAGCAGGCCGGCGTCACCGCGATCGGCCATGAGCAGACCGACACCGATCCCGGGTCGGCCACGTCCAAAGGCGACTTCAGCCTGGAGCTGTACGTCCTGGCGCGGGACCGGTGGCAGATCGAGCTGATGGCCAACCTCGACCAGGTGCCCGAGACGGGCGCGCTGATCGTGGCGACCTGGCCCAAGCCCCAGGGCGGATCCGGCTTCCCGGCCCGCGTCTTCGCCCTGTGCCCGACCGGCTGACGGCGGTGCGGCCGGCCGCGGCCAACGACCGCGGCCGGACGGCATGGCCGCCGCGCTGGAGGAGCTCGTCGGCGTCAGCTCGTGACGGCCCGCTGTCTCGGCAGCGCCGCCGTCGCCGTTCCCCAGGACTCGAGCCGCGTACGGATCTCCTCGCGTAGGGGGTGCGAGAGCGCGTCGTGGTAGGCGCGGTCCAGCAGCGCGTCGATCTCGACGCGCTCACCCGTCTCCGCGGAGCGGACCGCCGCCTCGACCATCGCGAGGCTGCGGACGTTGCCCGCGACCGCCCCCGGCGGCTCCACCCCCGCGCGCAGCGCCGCCACGAACTCCGCGAGCGCCCCGGCGATCTGCTCCCGGTCACCCCGCGGCACGTCCACGGCGCCGCCGGTGCTGGACGTGACGCGGTCCTCACCGTCCCAGGTGGCGGTGCCCTGGGCGCCGCTGGCCAGCCACTCCCCGTTCCAGGACGTCTCCGCCCCCTCCGCGCACCAGCTGCCGGTGAACACGTAACGGGTGCCCTCCTCGAACAGGAAGGTCGCCGTCGCCGCCGCGTCGCCCCGGTACCAGCTCCAGGGCGGGTTCCAGCTCTCGCAGCCGACCGAGATCGGCTCCGCGCCGAGCAGGTGGCGGGCGGCGTCGAAGGCGTGGATGGCCATGTCGACCAGCAGCGGCTGCTCCATCTCGTCGCGGAAGCCGCCGAAGCGCGGGGCGCGGAAGAACCCGGTGGTGAGCAGCCCGATCGGGCCGAGCTCGGCGATCCGGCTCCGGTACGCCTCCAGGGCGGCGAAGTACCGGCGCGACTGGCTGATCATCAGCAGCCGCCCGGTCGCCTCGGCGGCGGCGGCCTGGACGAGCGCCTCGGCGAGGGTCGGCGCGGCCGGCTTCTCGCACAGCACCGGCAGCCCGGCGAACAGCGCCTCGACGTTCACCGCGGTGTGGGCCGCCGGGATCGTGACGTTCACGACCGCATCCGGCCCGGTCGCGAGGAGCTCGCTGAGCGAGGCGCCGACCTCGGCGTCCAGGCCGACGGCCCGTACGGCCTGCGCCGCCCGGTCCGTGTCGAGGTCGGCCACCCCGACCAGCTCGACGTCGCCGGACTCCGCCAGGGTCCGCAGCCAGGCGACGCCCATCGCGCCCGCCCCGACCTGCACGATACGGAGCGGGCGCGCGCCCGAACGGTTCACTCGGCGTGCTCCTTGTTGTGCAGGGCGCCGCGGTAGCCGTGCCCGTTGAAGAAGTCGCCCGTCTCGTAGCGGAGCAGGATCGGCAGCTCGCGCCGCGACCGGTCGCCGGCCGCCCACTCGGCGCCGTTGGCGATGACGTGCAGCACGTCCGGGTGGTGGTAGACGGGGTAGTCCTGGTCGCCGGGGCTGAAGTAGAAGATCTTGCCGTTGCCGCGCCGGAAGGTGCAGCCGCTGCGGAAGACCTCGCCGCCGCTGAAGGAGCTGATGAAGATCAGCTCGTCGGGCGTGGGGATGTCGAACTGCTCGCCGTACATCTCCTGGGCGGGGATCTCGATGGGGTGCGGGATGCCGCGGGCGATGGGGTGGGTCGGGTTCACCGTCCAGACCAGCTCGCGGTCGTTCTCGCTGCGCCAGCGCAGCGTGCACGTGGTGCCCATGAGCTTGGTGAAGATCTTCGACCAGTGGCCGGAGTGCAGCACCACCAGCCCCATGCCCGACAGGACGTGCCGGTGCACCCGCTCCACCACCTCGTCGGCCACCTCCGCGTGGGCGGCGTGACCCCACCAGATGAGCACGTCGGTGTTCGCGAGCACCTCCTCGGTCAGGCCGTGCTCGGGGTCGTCCAGCGTGGCCGTGGCGACGGTCGCGCTGTCACCCAGCCAGCCCTCGATCCCCCGGCGGATGGCGTTGTGCATGCCGTCCGGGTAGATCTCGGCGACCCGGGGTTCGAGCTGCTCGTGGCGGTTCTCGCCCCATACGGTGACGTGGGTCTTCACACAGGTTCCTTTCTCATTTGATCGCGCCGTTGATGGCGCCGGACGCGATGTAGCGCTGGGCGAAGATCAGCAGCAGGCCCGCCGGGATGGAGGCGAGCACCGAGGTGGCCATCACGGCCGACCAGTCCTCGCTGTTGGCGTTGATGTAGTCGTAGATGCCGAGCGTGATGGGCCGGACTTCGGGGGTGCTGGTCAGGGTGAGCGCGAACAGGAAGTCGCTCCACGCCCTGAGGAAGGTGAAGAGCGCGGCGGTCACGATCGCGTTCTTGCTGATCGGCACGACGATCGAGACGAACGCCCGGAAGTTGCCCGCGCCGTCCACCAGCGCCGCCTCCACGAGCGCCCTGGGGATGGACCCCATGAACGCGCGGATGAGCAGCACCGCGAACGGGATGTCGCCGGCGGTGTTGGCGAGGATCAGGCCGAACACGTTGTTGAGCAGGTTGAGCGAGTTGAACAGGGGATAGAGCGCGTTCGCGATGACCATGGCGGGGATCATCTGCGTGACCAGCAGCACCAGCACGAACGCGTTGGCGCCGCGGCTCCGGAAGCGGGACAGGCCGTAGGCGGCGGGGGCGGCGACGAGCAGCGTCAGCACGACCGCCCCGAGGGCGATGGTCAGGCTCGTGACGAAGTTCGGGCCCTGCTCGGAGATCGCCGTCGCATAGCCGGAGAACGTCAGGTGGATCGGGAAGAAGTCCGTGGTCGCGGCTCCGGAGCTGGCCTGGAAGCTGCTGTTGACCATCCAGTAGACCGGGAAGATCATCACTGCCAGGAAGACGATGCCCAGCACGGTCATGGGCAGCCGGCGCGCGGTCGATGAGGTGTTCACTCGTCGGGCTCCCGGCGTGAGAGGTAGAGGTAGACCATGGCGAAGACGAGCGACACCACGATGAGGATGTTGCTCAGCGCGGCGCCCTGCCCGAAGTCGAACTCGACGAAGGACTTGTTGTAGGCGTTCGTGGCCAGCGTCTGGGTGGAGTTGGCCGGGCCGCCGCCGGTCAGGCCGAGGATGATGTCGACGACCTTGAGCGTGTAGACGACGCCGAGCACGAGGACGACGCTGACCACCGGACGGATGCTCGGCCAGGTGATGTGCCGGAACGCCTTCCAGCCGACCGCGCCGTCCAGCGAACCCGCCTCGTAGAGCTCCCGGGGGACTCCCTGCAGGCCGCTGTAGAGGATCGCGACGTTGAACGGGATCCCGAGCCAGATGTTCACGCCGATGACGCCGACGAGCGCGAGGCCCGGGCTGACCAGCCAGGGGATCGGATCGACGCCGAACAGGCCGAGAAACTGGTTCAGGGCACCGCTCTCCTGGTCGAGGATCCATTTCCAGACCGCGCTGGAGGCGATCAGCGGCAGCAGCCACGGAAGCAGCAACAACGACCGCAGGAAACCGCTCAGCGGGAAATTGCGTTTGAAGAACAGCGCCAGGGCGAGCCCGATCGCGAATTGGAAGGAGATCGACCCGACCGTGAACAGGGCCGTGTTCACCAGAGTGGTCGTGAAAAGGCCGCTCGACAGGGACTTCGCATAGTTGGCCAGGCCGACCCATGGCGCCTCTCCCGTGTAGAAGGTCGAGGTCGTGTACTCCTGGAAACTCATGACGACGTTCTGCACGATGGGATACCCGAAGAACACCGCCACGAAGACGACGGCCGGCAGCGAGAAGAGCCACTGCGCGCCGTGCCGGATCAGGCGGGCCGTTCTCCGGCGATCCCTTTCGAGGGGCTCTCCGGTTTCGGCGAGACGAAGGTTGGCCGAGCTCACGAGCCACCCCTACTGCTGGTTCTGCGCCTGCTGCAGCGCTTCCGCGGGAGCGGCCTTGCCCGTCAGGGCGGCCTGCACGGCGGTGTAGATCTTCGTCGCCGCCTTCGGCCAGTCCGGCCCGAGAATCGCGGTGCGCGCGCGTGCGGTCTTCACCGCCGTGACGAACGGCGCGATCACCTCGCTGGTCTTGCCGAACTCCGCGGCGACGCTCAGGGTCGACGGAATGGTCTGCTCGATCTTCGCCGACTCGAGCTGCTTGTCCGGCGAGATGAGGCACTTCACGAACTCCCCGGCCTTGCCCATCTTGGCCTTGTCGCCGGTCCGCGGCACCACGTAGGCCTCACCGCCGAGCGGCGCGACCGTGGTCTGCGACGCCAGCCGCGTGGGGATCGTGAACACCGCCCACTTCAGGTTCGTCTCCTTCTCCAGCTGCGGGATCACCCACGGGCCGTTGACCACCATCGCGGCCTTGCCGGCGACGAACTGGTTGACCACGTCGCCCTGGCCCCAGTTGATGGAGCTCTTGGAGATCGACCCGTCGTTCTGCAGGTCGAGGAGGAACTGCAGCGCCTGCGCGGTCTCGGGGGTGGCGATGTTCTGCTCGGAGCCGCCGTTGCCCCACATGAACGGCAGGAACTGCCACGAGCCCTCGTAGGTGTTGATGTTGCTCATGGCGAAGCCGTAGCGGCCCTGCCGGGTCAGCTTCTTCGCGGCCGCGCGCAGTTCGTCCCAGGTCTTGGGCGGCGCCGTGATGCCGGCGGCGGCGAACAGGTCCTTGTTGTAGAAGATGCTGAGGGTGTTCACGGCCGGCGCGAGCCCGTACAGCTTGCCCTCGTACGTGCCCGCCTTCACCACGGCGTCCACCATGCCGTCGCCGTTCAGCCCGTAGTCGGTCAGCGGCGAGAGCGCGCCGGAGGCGGCGATCTGCTGCACGTCGGGGTTGTCGAGCATCAGCACGTCGGGAAGGGTGCGCGAGGAGCTCTGCTGGAGCACTTTGGAGATCAGCCCGGCGCCCGGGATGTGGTTGATCTTGATCTCGACGCCGACGCTCTTCGCGCAGGCTTTGTAGATCGCGTCGTGCGAGGGTTCGTAGTAGTCCTGGACGGTCAGCGATCCGGTGCCGGAGGAGGCCGAGCCGCCGCAGGCGGTCAGGGAGAGAGGAACGAGGGCCGCTGCCGCGACAGCTACTTTGGGCGCCTTTCCTGGGCACTTTCGCGCTGTCTTCATGTGAGCTACTCCTTGGCGGCATAGGGGGGTGGTTCTTGCAGGCCACTGGCGGATGGAGTCACGGAGAGAGCCGGGGATGCGTGAGGCATCGCTCCCGAAACATGGACATCTGTCGGTAAAGCGCTTAACCGCGCTTGCTTGTGAAGTATGTTGCGCTCATCGCACTGTGATGTCAATAACTAGTTAAGCGATTTACCGACGACGCCGCGATAGAGTTGCTCGCGCGTCCTCACAAGGTGGGAGGCGGGACAATCCATGGTCACGATGCGCGATGTCGCCGAGCGAGCCAGCGTCTCCATCGCCACGGTCTCCTTCGTCATCAACGGCACCAAGCGGGTCGCTCCGGAGACCCGGGCCCGCATCGAGGCGGCCATCCGGGAGCTCGGCTACCGGCGTAACGTCGTGGCCCGCGCGCTGGCCAGCTCGCGCACGCGCATCCTCGCGCTGCTGCACCCCTACCTCGAAGCGCGGCCGATCGCCACGGCCAACCAGTTCCTCATGAGCGCCGCCCACGGCGCCCGCGAGCGCGGCTACGACCTCGTGCTGTGGCCCGTGAACGACGACGAGCAGATGTCCCACCTGCTCGCCGGCGGCCTCGTGGACGGCGCGCTGCTCATGGAGGTCCAGCTCCGCGACCCCCGCGTGGACCGGCTGATCGCGTCCGGGCTGCCCTTCGCGCTGATCGGCCGGACCGAGGACGAAGACCTGCCGTTCGTCGACATGGACTTCACCACCACGATCGACCAGGCCGTCGGGCATCTCCGTTCCTTCGGCCACCGGCGCATCGCGCTCGTCACCCTGCGGATGAGGGCCTCGACCGGGAACGAGCCCGGCTGGATCATGCGGGTGAAGTCCGCGTACCTCGACGCGATGGCGGCCGCCGGCGAGCCGCCCACCGTCATCACCGTGGAGGGCACGTCGGCCGGAGGGCGGAAGGCGGCGCGCCGGCTCAGCGAGGACTTCCCGGAGGTGACGGGCGTCGTCGTGGTGAACGAGGGCGCCTCGGCGGGGCTGGTCAAGGAGACGCGGGCGCTCGGCCGCAGCGTGCCGGACGACCTGTCGATCATCTCCGCGGCCACCACCGCCGAGCTCGGCGAGATGATCGAGCCGTCCCTGACCGTCATGACGGCGCCGGCCACCGAGCTGGGCCGCCTCGGCGTGAACGCGCTCATCGACCAGCTCGAAGGGGTGCCGGACGCCCCTCCGAACATCCTCATCCCCTGCACGCTGGTGCCGGGCCAGTCGGTCGGCCCCGCCCCTCTTTGATGATTTTTTCAGAACTCATGTATATATTTGCGACATGTCACGAGGAGCGAGGATCGCGGATGTCGCGCGGCTGGCGGAGGTCTCCGTCCCGACCGTGTCGCGGGTGCTCAACGGCTCCTCCGGGGTACGGCCGGAGACCGTGGCTCGGGTCATGCGCGCCGTCAAAGAGCTGGACTATCGGCCCAAGGGCGTGGCCAGGACGCTGATCTCGGGGTCGCGGTCGATGATCGCCGTCATGGCGTCGCACCTCAACCGCTACGGGTACGCGGAGGTGCTGGCCGGCATCGAGCGGGCGGCACGGGACAACGACTACGCGGTCACCGTCTGCGTGATCGACTCCGTGGACGGCGACGTGGAGGGGTCGATCCGGCGCGCGCTCAGCCAGGAGATCGCGGGGGTCATCGTGATCGACTTCGACGCCCAGGGCGAGCGGGTCATCGGCCGTATGCCGAGCTCGGTGCCGATGATCGGCGTCACCGGGTTCGACGGCCGCCCGGGGCACGTGCCGTACGCGGTGATGGACGAGCACTGCGGCGGGCGCCTGGTCACCGAGCACCTGCTCGACCTGGGACATGACACGGTGCACCACGTCACCGAGCCGCCGTTCGGCCGGCCGTCCGGCCGTACGGCGGGCTGGCGCGCGGCCCTGGAGGCCCGCGGGATCGAGCCGCCGCCGACCTGGGCGGCCACCTTCGACCCGCGCAGCGGCTACGAGCTCGGGCTGGAGCTGGCGCACCGCGACGACGTCACGGCCGTCTTCTGCGCGACCGACGTCGTCGCCGCCGCCATGTTGCGCGCCTTCCGCGACGCCGGTGTGGCGCTCCCCGGCGGGAAGTCGGTGGCGGGGTTCGACGACCAGCCCTTCAGCCGGTTCCTCTCCCCCGCCCTGACCACGGTGGAGCAGGACTTCCAGCGCCTGGGCTGGCTGGCGTTCCGGCAGCTGCTGCACCTGCGCGACGGGCAGTCACAGCCACCCGATCTCGTCGTCAGGCCCGCGCTCGTCGTCCGTGAGTCCTCCGCCCGCCCCCACCTCTGAAGAACCAGCCAGGAGTGCCATGTCAGCGCCACCCGTCCAGCCCTCGCACGCCCTGCTCCAGCCAATGCCCCTCGACCGGGCCCGGCCGGCGGAGGGATTCTGGGGACGGCTCCAGAGCGTGAGCCGCTCGACGGTCATCCCGCACGCGGTCGAGTGGATGGAGCGCCTCGGCTGGGTGGCCAACTTCGACCGGGCCGCGAGCGGCGCCCGCTACGAGCACCGTGGCCGCGAGTTCGCCGACTCGGAGATCTACAAGATCATCGAGGCGATCTCCTGGGAGCGCGCGCACTCGGGTCCGAGCGCGCTCGACACGATCGCCGACGACCTGATCCGGCGGGTCACCGCGGCGCAGGAGCCCGACGGCTACCTGCACACGCTCTTCGGCCGCCCCTGGCAGGCCCCCCGCTACAGCGACTTCACCTGGGGGCACGAGCTGTACTGCTCCGGCCACCTGATCCAGGCGGCGGTCGCGCACCACCGGGCGTACGGCACCAGGTCGCTGCTCGACGTGGCGGTCCGGCTCGCCGACCACGTGTGCGTCATGTTCGGGCCGGGCGGGCTGAACCGGGTGTGCGGGCACGCCGGGATCGAGGTCGCGCTCGTGGAGCTGTTCCGCACCACCGGGGAGCGTCGCTACCTCGACCAGGCGGCGCTGTTCGTCGAGCGGCGCGGCACGGGCACGTTGCCGCTGATCGAGTTCGGGCGGGCCTTCGCGCAGGACGACCTCCCCGTCCGCAAGGCCGACGTGCTGCGCGGGCACGCCGTACGCGCGCTCTACCTGGCCGCCGGGGCGGCCGACGTCGCGGTGGAGACCGGCGACCTGGAGCTGCTGGACGCGCTGAGGACCCAGTGGGACAACACCGTCGAGCGCCGAACGTACATCACCGGCGGGATGGGCTCGCACCACATGGACGAGGCCTTCGGCGAGGACTTCGTGCTGCCGCCGGACCGCTCGTACTGCGAGACCTGCGCGGGCGTCGCGTCGATCATGTTCAGCTGGCGCCTGCTGCTGGCCACCGGCGACCCGCGCCACGCCGACCTCATCGAGCGCACCCTCTACAACATCGTCGCGACCTCGCTCGGCGAGGACGGCCGCTCGTTCTTCTACGCCAACACCCTGCACCAGCGCCACCCGAGCGGCGACGTCCCGCTCAACGACGACGGCGTGTGCATCCGCGGCGGGGCCGGCCGTCGCCAGGCCTGGTACGAGGTCTCCTGCTGCCCGCCCAACCTCGCCCGCACCCTCGCGAGCCTGGGCGGCTATCTCGCCACGACCACGTCCGACGGCATCCAGATCCACCAGTACGCCTCGTCCACCCTCGACGCCGTCGTGGCCGGCGAGCCGTTCGAGCTGGACGTCACGACGGACTACCCGCACGACGGCGTGGTGACGATCACCGTACGGCAGGCGCCGGCCCGGCCGGCGTCGATCACCCTGCGCAACCCGGAGTGGTCCCAGGACACCCGCCTCAGCCTCAACGGCGCACCCGCCGAGCCCGCCGGCATGACGCTGACCAGGACCTGGCAGCCGGGCGACCGGCTGGAGCTGACCCTCGACCTGCGGCCCCGGGTCGTCCGCCCGGACCACCGCGTCGACGCGATCCGCGGCTGCGTGGCCGTACGGCGCGGGCCGGAGGTGCTCGCCATGGAGTCGGTCGACCTGCCGCCGTCGTGGGCGCTGGAGGACGCGACACTGCTGCCGGACACCGTCACCGCGGAGCACGGATCCGTCGTGGCCACCGCCCGGCACCACCGGTCCGGCGAGGACCGCACCGTGCCCCTGATCCCCTACCGCTCGTGGGCCCGCCGCGGCCCGTCGGCCATGCGCGTCTGGATCCCGGAGGCTCGCGACTGATCGGACCGCGTCCGGCGCGCAAATATCTTCAAGACCGCCCGGACGCGCGCGGCCGATACTCGGCCGCATGACCGCCCTCGTTCCTCCCGCCGTGACCGTCGCCCGCCGTGGCCCGATGCTGGCCGTGCTGCTCGCCGGCCAGGCCATGGCGTCCATGGACGGATCGATCGTGTCGGTGGCGGCGCAGACCATCCGTGACGGGCTGCACGCCGGCAGCACCGCGATCCAGCTGGTCGTGTCGGGCTACCTGCTGACCACCGGCGTGCTCCTGGTCACCTGCGCGCGGATCGGCGACATCGTCGGGCACCGGCGCGCGTTCCTCGTCGGGCTGGGCTGGTTCACGGTGGCGTCGCTGCTGTGCGGGCTGGCACCGAACGCGCCCCTGCTGGTGGTGACCCGCGTCGCCCAAGCCGCGGGGGCGGCGCTGCTGATGCCGCAGGTCTTCTCGCTCATCCAGCGGCACTGGGACGGAGCGGCCCGCCGCCGGGCGATCGGCCTGTACAGCCTGGTGCTGGCCCTGGGAGTCGCGCTGGGGCAGGTGATCGGCGGGCTGGTCGCGGGCGCCGACCTGTTCGGCCTCTCCTGGCGCCCGGTGTTCCTGATCAACGTCCCGATCGGCGCGGTGCTGCTGGCGGTCGGGCCGCGCGTCCTGCTGGGCTCCGGCCCGGACGACCGGGTACGCCTCGACCCGGCCGGAACCGCTCTCCTGACCGTCGCCATGGCCGCGTTCACGATGCCGCTCATCTTCGGCCGGGACCAGGGCTGGCCCGCCTGGGCATGGGTCTCGCTCGCCTGCGGAGCCGCCCTGCTGGTGGCGTTCGTCCGCTACGAGACCCGGGCGCGGCACCCGCTGCTGGACCTGGCGGCGCTGCGGCCGCGCGGGGTGAAGCCGGGGCTGGTGGCCTGCTGGATCGTCATGGGCTGCTACACCGTCTTCCTGCTGACCCTGACCCTGCATCTGCAGTCCACGCTGCGCTTCTCCCCGCTCCAGGCGGGGCTCGCGTTCGTCCCGTACGCCGTCGGCTTCGGCGCGCTCAGCCTGACCTGGAACCGCTATCCCCGGTGGCTGCGGAACGCGCTGCCGGTGGCCGGGCCGATCGCGTTCGCGGCCGGGGCCGGCCTGCTGGTGCTCCTCCATCGCGACCAGTGGCATCCGTACGGCACCGTACCGCTGCTGCTGCTCGCGGGGGCCGGGCACGCCGCCGGCTACAGCCCGCTGATCGCGCGGATCACGCACCTGGTGGAGCCGCGGCTCTCCTCGGCGATCTCGGCGCTCAACTCCACCGGCCCGACGCTGACCGGGGTGACGGCCGTCGCCGGGCTCGGCACCGTCTACTTCGCGGCCCCCTCCTCCGCCGAAGGTCTCCTGCGGGTCGTCGCCGCCGTCGCCGCCCTCCTCGTGGTCGGGGCGGCCTGCGCGCTGCGGGTCACGCGGGCCCGCCGGGGGTCGTGATGCCGGAGGCCGCCTTGGCCCGGACGGCGTCGAGCGAGTCGGCCACCGCCGTGACCTGTTCCGAAGCCGCCGCGATCACCGGGTCCGTGGCGGCGTGGGACGCGCAGCGCTCGGCGATCTGGCGCAGCCGTTCGATCAGCACCGTCCAGGCGGCCTCGCGCCAGGGGACCACGTTGTCCATCAGGTAGTACATCTCGAAGGCCGCCCCGGCCGTGCGTCCCGGATGGGCGGGGCCGGCGGGCCGCCGGCTCAGCTCGGTGCCGAGCGGCCGCAGCACGGCGGCCATCGTCGTGATCGCCGCGCCGATCAGGACCTCGAGCTCTTCCTCGCTCTCGTCGGTGTGCGTGAAGTAGCGGGTGAGCAGCCACAGGATCGCCTCGTAGGCGAGGTTGCACAGCTCGGCCAGCGCCAGGGTCCGCGGGTCGCCGATGAGCGGCTGCGGCTCCCGCACGTCGAAGGGCTGGCGGGTGAAGGCGCCGAGCGCGGGGTGGGCGGGTTCGAAGGCCGGGTCGGCGGCGCGCAGCGCGTGGTACTCCTCCCAGATCTTCAGGAAGCGGCCGTAATGGGCGTCCTGCCAGGCGCCCTGCGCTCCCTCGCCCTGCTCGATGATCTCCTCGATGGCGGCGCACGCCGACGCGAGGTCGGTCACCGCCACCATCTCGGGCCAGCGGAACAGCTCCGGGGTGGCCTGGGCCCGGGGCGAACCGCAGAACACCTGCTCCTCGCCGTACTTGGCGACCAGCGTGGTCAGGCCGTCCTTGATGCCGCGGTAGAGATGGCCGACCGTGGCGAACTCCTGCGCGCGGGGGAAGATCTCGCCGGACGCGATGGGCTCGGGCGGCGGATCGCAGGAGATGAACTCGGCGGCGTCGCGCCGCTCCATGCCCTCGGGCCGTTCGAGGTAGAGGAAGTGGGCCAGGGCGGCCTCGCCGAAGGGCAGCAGCCGCATCTGGATCGAGGGCGGGAACGCGCCGCAGGACTGCGGGAAGTTCGGTCTGCCGAAGGTGGGCGCGGCGCCGATGGACGACATGAGGTTGGCCACCAGGGCGAGATGGAGCATCTCCTGTACGGCGATGCCGTGGAGCTCCTGGCGCCAGCGATCGACCGCGGCCTGCTGCTCGCCGGTGAGCCCATCGGTCTTGAGGCTGAACTCGGCGAAGAGGTACTGGCACATGATCATGTGCTCGAGCTGCGAGGCCTGGACGAGCAGGTACCACACGTGCTCGCGGTGCTCGATGACGATGGGGGGCTCGGTCATGCTTACAGACTTACACAGTGGCCGCGCCTGCGGCAGGGCTTCGCCGCAAGGCCCGCGCCCGCTGACCGGCGGCGAGTACGAGCTCGCGCAGGCCGGCCAGGCACCGGCGGAACTGGCCGCCCGCCGTATCGTCGGAAAGATCATCCTGCGAAACTAGATAACGATGCGATAACGACGCGCCGGCGTGCGCACTAGGTTCGAGCGTGTGAGAGACCGTCTCGTCGTCAAGGGCGCCCGCCAGCACAACCTCCGCGACATCTCCGTGGACCTGCCCAGGGATGCGCTGATCGTTTTCACCGGGGTGTCCGGCTCCGGCAAGTCGAGCCTGGCGTTCGACACCATCTTCGCCGAAGGGCAGCGGCGTTACGTCGAGTCGTTGTCGGCGTACGCCCGCCAGTTCCTCGGCCGGTTGGACAAGCCGGACGTGGACGTCATCGAGGGCCTGTCACCGGCCATCGCCATCGACCAGAGGACGACGAGCCACAACCCGCGTTCCACGGTCGGCACGGTCAGCGAGGTCTACGACTACCTGCGACTGCTGTACGCCCGCGTCGGCCGCCCCCACTGCCCGGAATGCGGCGAGCCGGTCCACCGCCGCACTCCCCAGCAGATCGTGGACCGGCTGCTCGCCATGGCGGACGGGACCCGCTTCCAGGTGCTGGCGCCCGTCGTACGCGACCGTGCGGGCACGCACGCCGAGGTCCTGCGGCAACTGGCGGGCGACGGCTTCAGCCGCGTCCGGGTGGACGGCGCGATCCACCCGGTGACCAGGCCGCCGGTGCTGGACGGGCGCAAGAAGCACACCATCGACGTCGTCGTGGACCGGCTCGCGGTGAAGCCGGGCATCAGGCAGCGGCTGACCGACTCCGTCGAGACGGCGCTGGGGCTCGCGGGCGGTGTGGTCGGCGTGGAGTTCGTCGACCTGGAGGCCACCGACCCGGGGCGCGAGCTGAGGTTCTCGGAGCGGATGGCGTGCCCGCGCGGGCACGACCTCGACCTGGAGGAGCTGGAGCCGCGGCTGTTCTCCTTCAACGCTCCGTGGGGCGCCTGCCCCGAGTGCGCCGGGCTCGGCTCGCGGACGGAGGTCGATCCCGGCCTCGTCATCCCCGACGAGGACAGGACGCTGGCCGAAGGCGCCATCGCCCCGTGGACGAACACCAGCGGCGCGGACTACTTCGCCCGGCTGGTCGACGCCCTGGCCGCCGAGATCGGCTTCAGCACCACCACACCCTGGCGTAGCCTGCCCGACGCCGTCCGGACGATCGTCCTGCACGGGACTCCGCGGCGGATCCACCTCGATTACCAGAACCGCTACGGCCGCGAGCGCTCCTACGTCACCCGGTACGAAGGCGTCATCCCGCACATCGAGCGCCGTCACGCCGAGGCCGGCGGCTCCGACGACCGGTTCGGCGGCTACCTGCGCGAGGTGCCCTGCCCGGCCTGCGGCGGCGCCCGGCTCAAGCCGGGCGTGCTGGCGGTCACCGTGGGCGGGCGCGGCATCGCCGAGGTGAGCGCGCTGCCGATCGGCGAGGCGGCGCGGTTCCTCGCCGGGCTGGAGCTGACCGGCTGGGAACGCCGGGTCGCCCAGGCGGTGCTCACCGAGATCGACGAGCGCCTGCGGTTCCTGCTCGACGTGGGCCTGGACTACCTCTCGCTGGGCCGCCCGGCCGCGAGCCTGTCCGGCGGCGAGGCGCAGCGGATCCGGCTGGCCACCCAGATCGGCTCGGGGCTGGCGGGGGTGCTCTACGTGCTGGACGAGCCGAGCATCGGCCTGCACCAGCGCGACAACCGGCGGCTCATCGAGACCCTGCTGCGGCTGCGCGACCGGGGCAACACCGTCATCGTGGTCGAGCACGACGAGGACACCATGAAGGCGGCCGACTGGGTCGTGGACATCGGGCCGGGAGCCGGCGCCGACGGCGGGCACGTGGTGCATTCGGGCACCGTGCGGGAGCTCGCCGCGCACCCGACGTCCCGCACCGGGGCGTACCTGTCCGGGCGCCGACAGATCCCGCTCCCTGACCGGCGTCGCCCCAGGACGGCCGGTCACGAGATCACGGTGCACGGCGCGACCGAGCACAATCTGCGCGACGTCACGGTGTCGTTCCCGCTGGGCCTGCTCGTCGCGGTCACGGGTGTCTCCGGGTCGGGCAAGTCGACGCTGGTCAACGACATCCTGTACGCCGCCCTGGCCAGGCGCGTGCACCGTGCGCACAGAGTGCCCGGCCGGCACCGCGACATCACCGGGGCCGAGGCCGTCGAGAAGGTCGTGCAGATCGACCAGGCGCCGATCGGCCGCAGCCCCCGCTCCAACCCCGCCACGTACTCCGGCCTCTTCGACCACCTGCGCCGCCTCTTCGCCCAGACGCCCGAGGCCAAGGTACGCGGCTACCAGCCGGGCCGGTTCTCCTTCAACCTCAAGGGCGGCCGCTGCGAGCCCTGCTACGGCGAGGGCACCATCAGGGTCGAGATGAACTTCCTCCCGGACGTCTACGTGCCGTGCGAGGTCTGCCACGGCGCCCAGTACAACCGGGAGACCCTGGAGGTCCGCTACAAGGGCAGGTCCGTCGCCGACGTCCTCGCCATGACCATCGACGAGGCCGCGGCCTTCTTCGCCGAGCACGCGATCATCACGCGCCACCTGCGGGTCCTGGCCGACGTCGGGCTCGGCTACGTCAAGCTGGGGCAGCCCGCCACCACGCTGTCCGGCGGCGAGGCCCAGCGCGTCAAGCTCGCCGCCGAGCTGCAGCGCCGCTCCCGGGGCCGCACCCTGTACGTGCTCGACGAGCCGACCACCGGGCTGCACGCCGACGACGTCCGCAAGCTGCTGGCCGTGCTCCATCGGCTCGTCGACTCCGGCAACACCGTCGTGGTGATCGAACACGACCTCGACGTGATCAAGACGGCCGACTGGCTGATCGACCTCGGCCCCGAGGGCGGCTCAGGCGGCGGCCAGGTGGTCGGCCACGGCCCCCCGGAAGCCGTGGCCGCCGATCCGCACTCCCACACGGGCCGTTTCCTGCGCCCGCTCCTGGACGGCCGTCGGGAGCTCGCCGACTGACCCGTCCTCCGTCAGCCCGCGGCGAGGTCGCGGCGGCGCAGCCCGTACAGGCCGAGGATCGCCAGCGCCGCGGCGAGCACGGTCAGCACGACCGTGGCCACCGGGGCGAAGGACCCCAGCGGGTGCCAGGGCAGGTGGGACAGCACCGACGTGTTCACCAGCCACCCCGGCAGGTTCATGTAGGACCCCAGTACCTGCATGAACCCGCTGTAGACGAGCACCGCCCAGGCCGCGTTCACGGCCCGCGGGGCGATCCCGAGCAGCGCCGCCGGCACGGCGAGCAGCACCAGCACCTCGGGGGCGCGGATCAGGCTCGCCCAGGTGACCTCTCCCACGAGGCCGGGCTCGCCGGTCGACAGGGCTGCCCCTATGCCGAGCGCGGCGCCGTACACCACCGGCAGGACGACCACGGCGAGCGCGGTGACCAGCAGGGACGACCAGTACCACGTCGATCTGCCGGTCGGCCCGGCCAGCACGGGAGCGATCCGGCCGCGCACCTCCTCCACCCGCAGCCGGATGACCGACAGGACCGCGAAGACGCCGGTGTAGAGAGACCCGGTGAACACCATGAGGCTGATCCAGGCCCGCCCGAAGTCCGCGCCGGAGAAGATGGGGAGGTCGGTTTCGGCCATGCCCCCGGTCATGGCGCCCAGGACGAGGCCGACCGCGAGGAACGCGGCTCCCCACGCGAGGACGGCCGCCTGCTGGAGCCGCAGCGCGAGCGTGAACGGCGAGCGCAGCCAGGAGGGCGCCGACGCCCGGCCGGGACGCGGGGCCAGCAAGGAGGCGCCGAGATCCCTGTGACTCGCCAGCGCGTAGGCGCCCGCGACCAGCAGCCCGGCGAGTAGGACCGAGAGGCCGAGCGGCCACCAGCGCTCGTCGTCCAGCACCCGGGTCTGCTGCGACCAGCCGATCGGCGACAGCCAGAACAGCGGGCCGCCCTCCTCGCTCTGCAGCGCCCCCGCGCCGCGCAGCAGCCACGCTGTGAAGAGCACGAGGCCCGCGAGCCCGTTCGCGCCCCGGGGGTGCTCGGTGACCTGGGCGGTGACCGCGGTTACCCCGGCGAACAGCAGCCCGGTCGCGGCGAGGGAGGCGCCGAACAGCAGCGCGCTGCCGGCGGGGAACCCGATGCTGACCGTCGCGGCGGTGGTGAGGGCCGCGAGCGCGGCGTTGCTGATCACGGCGACGATCAGCGCCGCGGTCAGCTGGGCGTGCCGGCCCACGACGGCCGCCCGGATGAGCTCGGCCCGGCCCGTCTGCTCCTCGGCCCGGGTGTGCCGGGTCATGAGCATCATGTTCATGATCGCGGCGGCCAGCAGGAACTCGACCCAGTAGGCGGCCAGGAAGTAGCTCTGCGTGCTGACCTCGCCGAACAGCGGTCCGCCGAGCACCCTCATGAAGGAGACGCGGATCATCTGCGAGGCCGAGGCCAGGGCCTCGGGCGTCGGGACGACCGCGTCGACGGCGGCGTAGTAGAAGCGCGGGACGAGCGCCGTGATCGCGACCAGCCAGAGGGTGAGCTTGATCCGGTCGCGGCGCAGCGCCAGCCGTACCATCGCGCCGGTGCCGGTCAGGTGGCTGCTCCCCACTCTCGATCCGGTACGGCCGCGCGTCCCCGTGACCGTCGTGGTCATGCCGCCTCCTTGTGCGCGTAGTGCCGGAGCATGAGCTCCTCGAGCGTCGGCGGGTGGCTGACCAGCGCGTCGATGCCGAACGTGGTGAGGTGCCGGATGGCGGCGTCGAGGTGCTCGGCGTCCACGCCGAACCGCACGCTCCCGCCCTCGGTCTTCGCGTCGTGCACGCCGGGCAGCCGGTCGAGGCCGGTCACCGGGGTGGCGGTCTCGGCCACGACCGTGGTCCGGGTCAGGTGCCGCAGCTGCGCCAGCGTCCCCGACTCCACGACCTTTCCGTCCCGGATGATGGTGACCCGGTCGGCGAGGGACTCGACCTGGGCGAGGATGTGGCTGGACAGCAGGATGGTCCGGCCGGCGGCCTTGGCCTCGGCGACGACCTGCTGGAACACCGCCTCCATCAGCGGGTCCAGCCCGCTCGTAGGCTCGTCGAGGATCAGCAGGTCCACGTCCGCGGAGAGGGCGGCGACGAGGGCGACCTTCTGGCGGTTGCCCTTGGAGTAGGTCCGCGCCTTCTTCTTCGGGTCGAGCTCGAACCGCTCGATCAGCTCGTTCTTGCGCCGGTCGTCCAGCCCGCCGCGCAGCCGGCCGAGCACGTCGATGGCCTCGCCTCCGGTGAGGTTGGGCCACAGCTCGACGTCGCCCGGCACGTACGCCAGCCGCCGGTGCAGCGCGACGGCGTCGGCCCAGGGGTCGCCGCCCAGCAACCTGGCGCTGCCGGAGGTGGCCCGGATCAGGCCCAGCAGGATGCGGATGGTGGTGCTCTTGCCCGCTCCGTTCGGGCCGAGATAGCCGTGCACCTCTCCGGGGTTCACGGTGAGGTCGAGCCCGTCGAGGGCGCGCGCGGGCCCGTAAGCCTTGACGAGCCCGGAAACGGCGATGGCAGGGGTCATGGGTTTCTCCGAATTGCGGTTCTCGTGGAGCCGGAGTTATCTGAGGGAGCCGGTGATGCGCGCGTCGAATTCGCGGTCCGGCAGGGATCTGTTGAGCTGGAGGAGGGCTTCGGCCTGCCAGCCCACGACGTAGCGGGTCTCCGGGCGGTCCGACTCGACGGCCTCCCGGATCGTCGCCCCGACGACGGCGGGGTCGGTGGCCTGGTCGCTCTGGTGGCCCGCCGGCGTCTCGGCGGCGCCGGCCATGGCCTCGGCCATCTGCCGGTAGGGCCCGTTCCCGGAGATCTCCCGCAGTTGCCGGGCGGTCCCGGCCTCGAAGTCGGTCTTGATGATGCCGGGCTGGATGACGACGACGTGGACGCCGAACTGCGCGGTCTCCATGCGCAGCGAGTCGGAGAAGGCTTCCAGGGCGTGCTTGGAGGCGTAATACCAGGCGCCGAGCGGGAAGGCGAGCTCGCCGCCGATCGAGGAGACGTTGACGATCGTGCCCGAGCCCTGCTGCCGCATCGGCGGCAGGACGAGCTGGGCCAGCCGGGCCGCGGCGAACACGTTGACCTCGAACAGGTCTCGCGCCATCGCCAGCGGCGTGTCCTCGACGGCGCCGTGGACGACGGCTCCCGCGTTGTTGACCAGGACGTCGATCCGTCCGTGTTCGTCCAGGATGGTGTCGACGGCGCGCTTGAGGTCTTCTTCCTTGGTCACGTCCACCGGCAGCGGGTGGCCGCCCGCGTCGCGCAGCGCCGCCATCCTGCCCACCCGCCGCGCCGCGCCGTACACGAAGTGGCCGGCGTGCAGGAGCTCGAGCGCGGTGGCGTGGCCGATGCCGGACGAGGCGCCGGTCACGAGGCATACTTTGGCAACCATGCCAGGCTGGGTCATGTCGGTTTCCCTCCGCGTGAACGGCGATCGTTCACGCATGGAGAAACGCTACGAATGCGTTCGCGGATTCGGCAAGTTACGAACGCCGTTGTCCCAGGTCAGAGCGGATTAACTGGCGCAACGACGGTGTCAGCAAATGCAACAATCCCCGATGCGGTGTCGCAATCAGGTCCACCGGAGGCGATACTTGCGCCTGACGATGACGTGCCGGGAGGGCGCATGCCGGGAGGCCACCTGACGTACGACGACCGCCGCAAGATCTCGGAAGGGCTGGCGGAAGGGCTCACCTACGCGGAGATCGCCCGTCGCCTGGGGCGGCCGAGGTCGACCATCGGCCGCGAGATCGCGCGCAACGGCGGCCCGCACGGCTACCACGCGGGCCGGGCGCAGCAGGCGACCGGATGGCGCGCCCGCCGCCGGCCGGCCGCGCCGGCGAGCACGGCGGCGGGGGACGCGGGCAGGCGCGACCCCCAGGCGGTGCGGGAGTTCGAGGAGCGGCTCACGACGACGTTCGGGGGTGTGCCGACGATGGCGGCCAGGGTGATGGCCTGCCTGTTCACCAGCGACACCGGCAACCTGACCGTCACCGAGCTGACCGAGCGGCTGCGGGTCAGCCCCGCGTCGATCTCCAAAGGCGTCGGCTGGCTCGAACAGGTGGGGCTCGTCAGGCGCGAGCGGGACAACCGGCGCGAGCGCTACATCATCGACGCCGAGGTCTGGTACCGGGCGTGGCAGATGGGCACCCGGTCGATGATGTTGTGGACCGAGACGGTCCGGGAGGGTGTCGACATCCTCGGCGCCGACACCCCGGCGGGCGTCCGGCTCGCGACCGCCAGCCGGTTCTTCGAGCTCATCAGCGCCGACATGGCCCAGGCGGCCGAACACTACCGGCAGACCTTCGCGCCCACCGGGGACGTCCCGCGCTGACCGCCGTACGCGACCGACCGCCTCAGACCGCGGCTCGCCCGCCGTCCACCGAGAGGGTGGCGCCGTGGATGTTGGCGGCGTCGTCACCGGCCAGGAACACCACCGCCTTGGCCACCTCCTCCGGGGTGCTGGGCCTGCGCGAGGGGATGGCGGCGATCATCGGCGCCAGGTACTCCGCCATCGCGGCGACCTTCTCGGTGAACGTCGGGCCCGGCGCGACGGTGTTGACCCGCACGCCGGAGGGGCCGTATTCGTCCGCCCAGGACTTGGTCAGCGAGTGGACGGCGGCCTTCGTGGTGCCGTAGAGGGCGGAGCCGCTCGTGCCGAACAGCCCGGAGATGGACCCGAGGTTGATGATCGCCCCGCTGCCGCGGGCCGCCATGGCGGGGGCGATCAGGCCGGTGAGGAGGAAGGCGGCCTTGACATTGACGGCCAGGGCCTGGTCGATGAGCTCCTCCGCCACCTCGGCCGTGGGGGCGGGGCTGATCAGCAGCGCCGCGTTGTTGACCAGGATGTCCAGCGGGCCGCCGGCCAGCCGGTGCGCGGCGTCGGCGAGCTCGCGGACGGCAGGCAGCCCTCCGGCGAGGTCGGCGCGGACGAACGAGGCCCGCCCGCCCTCCTCGGCGATGGACGCGACGACCTTCTCACCCTTGGCGGTGTCCCGGCCGCTGACGATGACGTGGGCGCCCTCGGCGGCCAGCGCGCGGGCGATGGCCGTGCCGATGCCGTCGGTCGAGCCCGTGACCAGGGCCGTGCGGCCCTGCAGACGTGCGGACATGGTGATTCTCCCTTGCGAAAGTGCGGATTCGCGGTCCAGGATGCCGAGGCTAAAATGGACCAGCAAGTCCAATCTGGGAGGTCTCCATGCCCACGCTCACCCGCAAGGGGGCCGCGACGCGGCAGCGCATCCTCGAGGGCGCCGCCGCGCACATCCGCGAGTTCGGCGTGGCCGCCACGACCCTGGACGACGTGCTGGCCGCGACCGCCACGAGCAAGAGCCAGCTCTTCCACTACTTCCCCGGCGGGCGGGAGGAGCTGCTGCTGGCGGTGGCCCGCCTCGAGGCCGGCCGCGTGCTGGAGAACCAGCAGCCGGCGCTCGGCGAGCTGACCTCGTGGCCCGCCTGGCAACGGTGGCGTGACACGGTCGTCGACCACTACCGCAGCCAGGGCCGCCGGTGCCCGCTCAACTCGGTCACCTCGCAGCTGGGCAACCGCACGCCCGCCGCCCAGGCCGTCGTCATCGAGCTCATGCGCCGCTGGCAGGCCGAGATCGCCACCGGCGTGCGGCACATGCAGGACGCCGGCGAGATCGACCCGGGCCTGGACCCCGACCACGCGGCGGCCGCCCTGCTCGCCGGCATCCAGGGCGGCGTCCTGATCCAGATGTCCACCGGCGAGGTCACGCACCTGGAGGCCGCCCTGGACATGGGCATCGCCCACCTCCGCGGCTCTCGCGCCTGAGGCCGCCGCACGGCTGGTGGCCCGTAGCCGGCGCCGTCAGATCAGCAGCAGGGTCTTCCCCAGGGCGGTGCGGTGCTCGATCGCGGCGTGCGCGTCGGCGGCGCGCTCCAAGGGGAAGGTCTGCCCGATGACCGGCCGGATGAGCCCCGCGGCCGCCTGCGCCATCATCTGCTCCGCCCACCGCGCCAGGTGCGGGCCGAAGTCGAAGAGCTGCTCGATGCCGATCACATCCACGTCCTCGCGTCGCGCGGGATCGACGACGGTGACCTCGCCGCTGGAGGCGCCGTGCACCGAGAACCGGCCGCCACGGGCCGTCACCTCGAACGCGGCCCGCCCGATCTCCCCGCCGACGCCGTCGAAGACCACATCCGGCCCGGCCCCGCCGGTCGCCTCCAGCACCCGCCCGGTCCAGCCCGGTTCGGAGTAGTCGACCGCGGCTTCGGCGCCCAGCTCCCGGATCAGGTCGAGCTTCCGCGATCCGCGGGCGGCCCCGACGACGCGCGCGCCCGCCGTACGGGCCAGCTGCACCAGCAGGCTGCCGACGCCGCCGGCCGCCGCCTCGACCAGCACCCACTCGCCGGGACGGACCTTGGCGCCCTCGATCAGTCCCTGCGCGGTGCTGCCGTCGCTGTGCAGGGCGACGGCCTCCGGCAACTCCAGCTCGTCCGGCACCGGAAACAGGTCCTCGGCCGCGGCCACGGCCCGCTCGGCGAAACCGCCGGTCTCCCCCGTCCCGGCGATGACCCGCCGGCCCACCCACGCCGGATCCACCCCTTCTCCGGCCGAGCTCACCCGGCCGGCCACCAGCCCGCCGGGCACGTACGGCAACTCCGGCCGGGCATGCCACTGGTCGGTGCCACGCCGGATCTGCGTCTCGACGAACGTCACGCCCGCGACCGCCACCTCGACCACGACCTGCCCCGGCCCGGCCACCGGATCCGGCGCCTCCCCGGGCACCAGCACCTCAGGCCCGCCGAACCCGGTCACCCGAACCACCCGCATTACCGCTCACTCCTGCCCTCTTTCCGACATGACCCCCATAGCGTGCAACCTCAACCGGAATTGAGGTCAACCGGCGGGCGGCGGCGACGGGCCGAATCAGACGGCGAAGACCTGGGAGTCGTCGGCGAACGCCTTGAACTCCAGCGCGTTCCCCGCGGGGTCGAGCAGGAACATCGTCCACTGCTCCCCCGCCTGCCCCTCGAAACGCACATAGGGCTCGATGACGAACTCGACGTCCGCCGCGCGCAGCCGGTCGGCGAGCCGGTGGAACTCGGGGATCGTCAGGATCAGGCCGAAGTGCGGCACGGGGACGTCATGGCCGTCGACCGGATTGTGGATCCGCTGCGCGCGGGCCGGCGCCAGGTGCGTCACGAACTGGTGGCCGTGCAGGCTCCAGTCCACCCAGGTGTCGGCGCTGCGGCCCTGTTCGAGGCCCAGCACCTCGCCGTAGAAGCGGCGCGCGACGGCCAGGTCGTCGACGGGCATGGCCAGGTGGAACCGGGGGATCGAGGTCATGGGGACTTCCCTTCTGCCTAGAATGTCCGAATGTTAACATCACGACAAACGCTCGCGGTAGGGGCGCCCGTGAGAGGCTGGAGCCATGAGTGAACGGGGCAGGGTGGCGCCGGCCCGCCGCCGGGGGCTGGCCGACGAGGTCGCGGACCGCATCCGGGAGGCCATCTTCGCCGGGACCTACGCCCCCGGGGCGCAGCTGCGGGAGGTGGAGCTGTCCGGCGCGCTCGATGTCAGCCGCGGCCCCGTACGCGAGGCATTACTCCGGCTGGAGCGCGAGGGCCTGGTCCGCAGCGCATGGCACCGCGGCGCCACCGTCACCACGCTCTCCCCGGCGGACGTCGCCGAGCTCGACAGCCTGCGCGCCGCCCTGGAACAGCTCGCGGTCCGGCAGGTGGCCGCCCAGGCCTCGGACGACGACCTCGCGGCCGTCGAGCAGGCGGCCGAGCGCATGAGGCGCGTCGAGGACGAGCACGAGATGGTGCGCTGCGACATCGCCTTCCACGACGCCGTCTACGCCGCCGCCCGGCACCGGCGCCTGGAGGAGGCGTGGCAGGCCATCCGCTCGCAGGTCCACCTGTTCCTGCTGACCCGGATCGGCGTCCGCTCCGCGGACTACCTGGCGCACATCCCCGAGGAGCACCGGGAGCTGGCCGCCGCCCTGCGCGCCCGTGACACCGAGCGCGCCCTGACGCTCTTCGCCGCCCACCGCCTCCACGCCTTCGACGTGCTCACCGGCCCGGACCCGAGGACCTGACCCCGCCCGGGGTCGTCAGCGGGTGGACTCGCGGACCATCAGCTCGAAGGGCGCGGTGTGCTCTCCGGCCGGGCGTGACGGGTCCTGGATGCGGGCGGTCACCAGCTCGACCGCCTTCGCGGCCATCCACCGGTGGTCGGGGGCCACGGTGGACAGCGAGGGCACCATGTACGCAGCTTCCGGGATGTCGTCGTACCCGACGAGGCGGATGTCGTCGGGCACCCGGACGCCGCGGTCGGCGAGGCCCCGGAAGACCCCCTGGGCGACGGTGTCGCTCACCGCGACCACGCCGTCGACCTCGAGACCCGAGTCGACGAGCCGGTGGGCCGCCTCGCGGCCCCCTTCCAGCGTCATCCCGCTGACGGCGAACCGCAGCGCCGGATCGGGAGCGAGCCCCCGTTCGGAGAGCCCGGCGAGGTAGCCCCGGTGGCGGCGCGTCACCACGTTCACGCCGTCGAGGGACTCGCCGGTGACCATCGCGATCCGGCGGCAGCCTCGGTCGACCAGATGCGTGGTCGCCGCTTTCGCGCCTTCCTCGTTGGGCATGGCGACGTGGTCGAAGCGCGCGGCGAAGTCCTGCTCGCCGAGCATCACGATCGGATAGTCGCCGCCGGTCAGCCGCGAGTCCTGGGGGTCGATCCCGACCGCGCTGAGGATCAGCCCGTCGAACTGCAGGGTGGACGAATGGGAGATCGCGTCGATCTCCCCGGCCGCGGCCGCGCCGGTCTGCTCGATCGCGACGTGGAAACCGCGTCCCCGCGCCTCGTCGATCACGTGGGCGGCGAGCTGGCCGAAGTAGGGCCGGTCGATCTCGGGAACGGCCAGCCCGATGACGCCGGTCCGCCCGGACCTGAGGGTCCGGGCGGAGACGTTGACGCGGTAGCCCGACTCGCGGATCGCTTCGAGCACGCGGCGGCGGACCTCGTCGCTGACCCCGGCGCGGTCGTTGATGACGTTGGAGACCGTCATCTTCGACACCCCGGACAGCTTGGCGACGTCGCCCATGGTGACCATGCCGCTCCTCAGGTCCTGCTCCTTCGGCCGGATCCGATCCGGCCGCTTCCGACTGTGGCCGCCGCTGCTTGGAGCCTACTGCGCCCCGCGAGGGTGCCGGTTATGCGACGTCGACCTGCACGGTGACGAAGGAGTGGGCGGGCAGGTGCACCCGCACGCGCGTACCGGTGACCGTGACCTGCTCGTGGGAGCGCGGGGCGACGGCGGCGGGCGCGTCGGGCGTGTTGTGGGTCTGCGGCGCCCCGGCGGTGAGGATCCGCGAGACGACCCCGCCGACATCACCCCCGCGCAGGTCCAGCTCGACGTCGGTCGCGTCGGCCGTGTCCAGGTTGGACAGCGAGATGAGCACCTTGTCGTCCTTGCGGCTCGCCGACAGCGAGACGGTCGCCAGCGTGTCCGGCCCCACCTCGCGGGTGGGCACGTCCGAGAGGAGATCGACCCGCAGTGACGTGGCGTCCTGGTGCCCCTTGTTCATCTCGAACACGTGGTACGTCGGGGTGAGCACGAGCGCCCCGGAGTCGGGATCGGTCAGGATCATCGCCTGGAGCACGTTCACCGTCTGGGCGATGTTGGCCATCACCAGCCGGTCGGCGTGGCGGTGGAAGATGTCGAAGTGCAGGCTCGCGACCAACGCGTCGCGCAGCGTGTTCTGCTGGTAGAGGAAGCCGGGGTTGGTGCCCGGCTCGACGTTCCACCACGTGCCCCACTCGTCCAGCACCAGGCCCACCTGACGGCCCGGGTCGTAGCAGTCCATGACGTTGGAGTGGCCGGTGAGGAGCTCGTCGGTGTGGGCGGCCTTGACCAGGGTCCGGTAGTACTCGTCCGTGTCGAACACCGTGGCGGCGCCCTTGTCCTGCCAGGTGCCCGGGATCGTGTAGTAGTGCAGCGACAGCGCCTGGTAGAACGGCTGGGGCCGGTAGGCACAGCCCAGGTCGCCCAGCTGCTTCATGAGCGTCTCGGTCCAGGCGTAGTCGTCGCTGTTGGCGCCGGCGGCGATGCGGTACAGCCGGTTGTCGCCGTGGTTGCGGCAGTAGGTGCCGTACCGGCGCGCCTCGGCGGCGTACTGCTCGGCGCTCATGTGCCCGCCGCACCCCCACGCCTCGTTGCCCAGCCCCCAGAAGCGCACCCGCCACGGCTCCTCACGCCCGTTGGCCTTGCGCAGGCGGACCATCGGGGAGTCGCCGTCCCGGGTGAGGTACTCGACCCAGTCGCTCATCTCCTTCACCGTGCCCGAGCCGACATTGCCGCTGATGTACGGCTCGGCGCCGAGCAGCTCGCACAGGGCCATGAACTCGTGGGTGCCGAAGTGGTTGTTCTCCTCGACGTTGCCCCAGTGGGTGTTCACCATCGCCGGGCGCTGGTCCTTCGGGCCGATGCCGTCCATCCAGTGGTACTCGTCGGCGAAGCAGCCGCCGGGCCAGCGCAGGTTGGGGATGTTCAAGGCGCGCAGCGCTTCGACGACGTCCAGCCGGATCCCGCCGGCGTTCGGGATGTCACTGTCCTCGCCCACGTAGAAGCCGCCGTAGATGCACCGGCCCAGGTGTTCGGCGAAGTGGCCGTACACATGTCTGCTGATCACGGGGCCCTTGACGTCGACATTGAGCACGGCGGACACGACAGCGTCACTCATGGTTAGCACCTTTTCTCGGTAAGCGGCGGCGGCTACTTTATCGATAAAGCATCGCGTGGGAAAGAGCCTCTTCCTTGCCTGCCGGCTCGGGAATCCTCGCCCGCTCGCCTATGTGCGAACGGCCACGCGATGCGTACGGTGAGGCCATGTGCGATCTGAACGCTGCGGAGACCCGCGAAATCATCGCATCACTCAGCGCGGTGACCGGCCTGTCCGGCCAGGTGACCACTCACATCGACGACATCGGCAAGACGTCGTACATGGACCACGAGAACCTGGCCGAGCTCCTCGCCGCACTGCGCGATCGCGCCGAGGCGGCCAGGGAGTGGGTCGCCGCCAAGCCTCATCAGCACGCGGGCCACTGACCTGGGCGCCGGCCGGTCCAGGGACCGGCCGGCGCACGTTCACGGTGCGGGTGAGGCCACGGCGATGTGCGGGCGGCCGGTTATCGGGTGCGGGCTGATGTGCGCGCGTACACCGAAGACCTCCTCGATGAACGCCGGCGTCAGCACCTCCAGGGGCGGGCCATGCCCGGCGACCCGGCCGTCGCGCAGGACGACGACCTGGTCGGCGTAGGCGGCGGCCTGGTCGAGGTCGTGCAGGGCGGCCAGCAGCGTCAGGCCGAGGGAGCGGATCAGGTCCAGCAGCAGGAGCTGGGAGCCGACGTCCAGATGGTTGGTGGGTTCGTCGAGCACCAGCAGCGGCGCCTGCTGGGCCAGCGCGCGGGCGAGTAGCACGCGTTGCCGCTCCCCGCCCGACAGCGTCGGCATCAGCCGGTCGGCCGCCCAGGCCATGCCGACCCGTTCCAGCGCGGTGGCGACCGCCGCGCGGTCGGCGGCGTTCTCCCGGTCGAGCAGCCGCTGGTGGCTGTGGCGGCCGGTGGCGACGACGTCGGCGGCGGACAGCCCGTCGGCGACCTGGCTGTGCTGGGGCAGCACGGCGCGGTGCCGGGCGGCCTGGCGGGGCCGCATCCCCCACAGATCCTGCCCGTCGAGCCGGACCACGCCGCCGGACGGGCGCAGCGACCGGTAGACGGTGCGCAGCAGGGTGGACTTGCCGCTGCCGTTCGGTCCGATGAGCGCGACGAACTCCCCCGGCCCGGCCGTCAGGCTCACGTCCTCGACGATGGGGCGGGCGTCGATCCGGGCGCTGACGCCGGCCAGGTCAAGCCGCATCGGTGCCTCCACTTGATCGGCGGCGCAGCAGCCACAGGAAGAACGGAACGCCGAGCCCGGTGGTGAAGATGCCCACCGGCAGCTCGTTGGGCCGGTCGGCGATCCGGGCCGCCAGGTCCACCAGCACCAGGAACAGCGCCCCGGCCAGCAGCGACACGGGCAGCACGCGGCGGTGGTCGGCCCCGACGACGAACCTGGCCATGTGCGGGATCATCAGCCCGATGAAGCCGATGCCGCCGACCACGCTGACCACGGTGGCGGTCAGCAGCGAGCCGGCCACGAGCAGCCCGATCCGCAGCACCGCCACCGGCACGCCGACGGCGATGGCGGCCTCCTCCCCGGCCAGCAGCGCGTTCAGCGCGCGGGCCTGCAGGGACAGCCAGGCCAGGCAGCAGACGACGATCAGGGCGGGCACGCCCAGGTCGGCCCAGGACGCTCCGGCGACGCTGCCCATCAGCCAGAACATCATGCCCTGCAGCTCGGTCGGGTTGAGCTGGAGCTGCACGAACGTGGTGGCCGCCGCGCACAGGTAGCCGACGGCCACGCCGGTCAGCACCAGCCAGGAGTCCAGCAGCCGGCCCGCGCGCTGCGCCAGCACGTACACCAGCAGCGCCGACAGCAGGGCGGCGGCGAAGGCGGCCCCGGTGACGCCCAGCGTCCCGGCGAGGGCGGCGCTGCCCAGCGCGGGGACCAGCACGGCCCCGAACGAGGCGGCCGAGGACACGCCCAGCACGTACGGGTCGGCGAGCGGGTTGCGCACCAGGGACTGCAGCGCGACCCCGGCCACCGACAGACCGGCCCCGGCGAGCGCGGCCAGCAGCGCCCGCGGGGTGCGCAGGTCCCAGACGACCTGGCTGAGCAGCGGATCCGCCTGCGCGCCGCGCCCGGTCAGATGGGCCCAGACCACACCCCAGACCTGGCCGAGCGGAAGGTTGACCGAGCCGACGGAGATGCCTGCCACCAGGGCCGCGACCAGCGCGACGACCAGCGCGGCCAGCAGCAGCCCGGTGGCGGGCCCGGAGACGAGGTGCGGGCGCCGCGACGGCGCGGCCCTGGTCGCCGGTGCGGGTGTGAGGATGTCAGTCACCGGGGTGGACCACCTTGGAGAGCTTCTCCACGGCCACGGCGTTGAGCGGGCCGAGATACACCCCGTCGGAGACCACCGCGTACGTCCTGGACTTCGACGCGGCCCAGTGCGGGTAGGCGGCGAACAGCTTGGCCGCCTCCGCCTCGGGCTGCTCGTCCGGCGTGAACTGCCCGACCACGAGCACGTCCACCTGGGCAGTGGCGAGCTGCTCGGTGTTGAGGGTGCGGGTGGCGTCCGAGCTCTGCCCGGCGAAGGCGTTGACGCCGCCGGCCGCCTTGATCACGTCGTCGTAGATGCCGCCGGTCATCACGGCGGGCAGCCCGTTGGCGTTCATCATGGCCATGCCGGGATAGGCGATGAGGACCTTCTTGGCGGGCCGGCCCGCGACCCGCGCCCGTACGGCCTCGACGCGGGCGCGCAGCTTGCCGATCAGGTCGGCGGCGCGGTCCTGGACGTCGAAGACGCGCCCCAGCAGCGCGATGAACTCCAGCGAGGAGTTGATCGACTGGTTGCGGTAGGCGCGCTTCTCCTCCTCCGTGGCCGCGGGCTTGCCCATCGCGCAGTTGACCGGGTTGACCAGCGAGGTGATCCCGGCGGCGGCGAGCTGCTCGCGGGTGGCGAAGCCGTTCTTGGCGTCGAACCCGCCGGACCAGGTGGACACCACCAGGTCGGGCTTGAGCTTGAGCACCTGCTCGGCGGGGACGTCGAAGTTCTTGTTCATCGTCAGCCCGCCGGTCGGCAGCGCCTTGACCCGGCCGATCATCGCGGGGTCGTCGGAGACGCCGTAGCTCTGGGCGTTGGCCAGGACGCTCTTGTCCAGGCCGAGCATGATGAAGCTCTCCACCTCGGCCACGCTGGTGCCGTTGAGGATCAGTACGCGCTGCGGCGGCCGTTGGAAGGTGACTTTCGAGCCGCAGTTGTCGAAGGTCAAGGGGAAGCCGGACGAGGTGGGGACGGCGGCGGATCCGCTCACGGAGCCGCCGGGGTCACCGCAACCGGTCAGGGCCATCAGCGCGCAGAGCGCGGCGGCCAGCGGACGGCGCACATGACAGGGATTCATCGATGATGCTCTCTTCGAGGTCGAGTCTGGAGGCACGCGAGACCGGCGCGGGTCACGACGGTGACCGGCGCATCGCGGCAACGCGCGGCGCCCGGGCGGCGCTACGGCACGCCCGGTGTCGGGCTTATTCGGGAAAAGGCATGGGGAAACGGCCCCGGGAATCGGCGCTGACGGCCGACCCCGGATCAGGCGGTCCCTGCGTGCGCTCCAGGAGGTGCCCGCCCTACGAGGGCATGTCGGAGGAAGGCGCGAATAGGCGGGGTTTCGTCCTCACCCGCGTACGCGATCGTCCTCGGACCGGTGGCCGTGCACCCGGCCACCGTGAAGACCAGGACCAGCAGCGGGCGCAGCACCCGTCCGGCCACCTGCCGGACCAGGGCGCACAGGCCCGACTCGACCCACCGCAACCAGGCGGAGGTCAGCAGCACGCCCAGCGCGTGCATGACCAGCATCCCGAAGCTCGGGGAGCCTCCGTGATGGAGTTGCGCCGCGCCCGGGACGGCCCCGAGGGAGGCCATCGCGTGGTGGGCGGCGCCCTGACTCAGCAGGACGTGCAGGACGACCTGCGACAGAGCCGTCGCGGGCAGGATGGCGGCCAGGCTGCGCTCACGCCCGGTCAGGGCCAGCGCGAGCGGCAGCAGGAGCAGAAAGCCGCCCAGTGTCGACACCGCGTCGAAGTAGCCCCCGCCCGCCAGGTGCCCGAGCATGGCCAGGGCGGCGCACGTGGCGGCGAAGCTCGCCGCGCGCACCCACCGCACCACCGACAACGGACCCATCGCGGACAGATCTTCGCACACCGGTGCCGCCGTCCTCAGTTCAGGCGCCTCTCGCCGCGGACGATCAGGAGGCCACCCTGTATCCCGCCTCGACGATCGCCGCGCGCACCTGCGACTCCTCGAGCAGCGGGCCTCCGCTCACGGTGACGCGGCCCCCCAGCACGTCCACCTCCACCCGCTCGACGCCCCGCAGTGGCAGGACCTGTGCCCGGATCGTCGAGGCACTGCAGCCACAGCTCATTCCCTTAACCGCGACGGACAGGGTCATTGGCGCGAACCTTTCCCGTAATACCACCAGGCGCGCTCACGGCTCGCCTTTAGGTGGGATACGCAGGTTCCTGAGGCTGGGTTCAAGCGACGGGCAATGTTTTTTAAGATCCAAATTCCGTATATACGAATTCTCGATCACATGGCACTATGACCGGGTGCATGTCGGCCGGCCCTTCTTGCGCGCAATACGCGCCGCGGTGTTCGCGGCGGTCTGCGTGCTGGTTTCGGCTGCCCTGCACGGACTGGCCGGCGGCGATCCGGTGCGCGCGGGCACGTTGCTCGGCGCGCTCGCACTGACCTGGACGGGCGCGTTCCTGCTCGCCGGTCGCCAGCGTGGCATGGAGGTGCTGCTCGCGGCCTGCTTCGCCGCCCAGTACGGCATGCATCTGCTGTTCGGCGCGGGCGCCGCCGACGTGCCGCCGCCTCATGAGCACGCCACGGGCGTGGGCATGTTCCTGGTGCACGCCATGACGGCGGTCATCTCGGCCTGGTGGCTGGCGCGGGGCGAGTGCGCGCTGGCCGCGCTGCTCCATCTCGCCGTCGCGTCCGTCGGCCGCTGGTGGAGCGTCCTTTCGGTCCTGACGGGCGGGCTGGTCGAGCCGAGCCCGTACGGTGGCCGGCCCGCGGCGTGGGACGACCACGACGCCTTCCTCCAGCGCCTGTTCGCGGCGGCGAACTTCCGGCGGGGCCCGCCGGCGCGTCTCTCCCTCATCTGATCCTTTCCGGGCCACCGGCCCGTGTTCCGCCACGCCCGGTGAACGGCGCGGCGGACCTCGAATCCTTGTCGAGAGCGCGCGCATCCGTGTGCGCTGTGAGTGGAGAACGCCTGATGACCTCGACCGCCGACGTCGGCAATACCGTCGATCACGTCCCCCCGCCGTCCCGTGAGCGAACCGCCTGGACCGCGCTGCGCCCGCTCGTGCTGCGGCTGCACTTCTACGCGGGCGTCCTCATCGCCCCCTTCCTGCTCGTCGCCGCGTGCACCGGCCTGATGTACGCCGCCTCGTACCAGATCGAGCAGGTCGTCTACCAGCACGAGCTCACCGCGCCCGTCGGAAAGACCGGCCTGCCCCTCAGCGCGCAGGTCGCGGCGGCCCGCGCGGCCCACCCCCAGGGCACCGTCACCGCGGTACGGCCCGGCGCCGAGCCGGGCCAGACCACCCGCGTGCTGATCAACCAGCCGGGCCTGGCCGAGAGCACCCAGCTGGCGGTCTTCGTCGACCCCTCCACCGGCCAGGTGCGCGGCACGCTGGAAAGCTACGGCAGCTCCGGCGCTTTGCCCGTACGCGCCTGGATCTCCACCCTCCACCGCCAGCTCCACCTGGGCGAACCCGGACGGATCTACAGCGAGCTGGCCGCCAGCTGGCTGTGGGTGGTCGCGCTCGGCGGCCTGGTCCTCTGGGTCGCCCGGCGCCGCCGCAACCGGCGCCATCTCATCGTCCCCGACCGCGCCGCCGGCGGGCTCCGCCGCACGCTGTCCTGGCACGGCTCGATCGGCCTGTGGGCGGTGCTCGGCCTGCTGTTCCTGTCCGCCACCGGCCTGACCTGGTCCAAGTACGCCGGAGCCAACGTCGACGAGCTGCGCGCGACGCTCGACTGGACGACCCCGTCGATCGACGTCTCTGGCGGCGACCACGCCGCGCACACCGCGACCGCGGGACACCACGCCGGTGGAGCCGACGTCGGTGTGGACCGCGTGGCCCAGGCGGCCGCCGCCAAGGGCCTGTCCGGCCCGCTGGAGATCACCTGGCCCGCCAAGGCCGGCGCGCCCTATCTGGCGAAGGAGATCGACAAGACCGCGCCCACCCGCCTTGACCAGGTCGCCGTCGACGCCACCTCCGGCCAGGTGAGCGCCGAGCTGCGCTTCGCCGACTACTCGCTGGCCGCCAAGCTCGCCCGGTGGGGCATCGACGGGCACATGGGGCTGCTGTTCGGCCTGGCCAACCAGATCCTCCTCGCGCTCCTGGCCGTCGGCCTGATCACGCTGATCGTGCTCGGCTACCGGATGTGGTGGCGCCGCCGGCCCACCCGCGGCTTCGGCAAGCCGTACCCCCGGGGTGGCTGGCGGAACGTGTCCTGGGCCCTGCTGGCGCCGCTCGCTCTGCTGGCCGTGGCCGTCGGGGTCTTCCTGCCGCTGATGGGCATCTCGCTGGCCGCGTTCCTGGTGGTCGACGTCCTGCTCGGGCTGCGCGCCCGGCTGGGGTCTCAGACGTGATCCTCCGAGCGCCGGGGCAGGAACAGGCCGGACACGCACATGAAGGCCGCGACCAGGAACAGGCCCGCCCGCGTGCCGAGGAAGCCGCCGAGCGAAGGGAGCCCCATGAGCAGGCCGTACTGCCAGGGGGTGAAGCCCAGGTCGCGCAGGTAGAACAGCGAGCTCAGCGGCGTCGCCATAGCACTCGCGCCGGCGAAGACGAGCCAGCTCGCGAACATCCGCCGCAGCACCGGATGCCCGCGCACGAAGCCCCACCCGGCGAACAGCTCCGCCCGCCGGGAGGGGCTCGGCTCGCGCTCGGGCGGGGGCGGCTCGGGCGTGCGCAGCGACCGGATCGACCAGGCGCTCACGACGAACGACACGGCGTCGACGATCAGCGCGCCGACCGCCGACAGGACCCCGATGAGCGGACCGGCCAGGGACGGGCCGACCAGCACGCTCAACCAGCGGGTCGACTCCAGGCGGCTGTTGGCGCTCATGAGCCGCTCGGCGGGGACGAGAGCCTTCAGATGCGCCTGCGCCGCCCCGGACGAGGCGATCTGGCCGGCGGCGTTGCCCAGCGCGGCGACGCAGAGGTGAGCGAATGTCAGCAGCCCGGAGAACGACGCGATCGGAATGCTGAACAGCAAAATACATCTGGCGATATCTGACCAGATCATGACCGGGCGTTTGGCCCGGAATTCGATATACCGCCCCGCGGGAAATGCGACGACGACAATTGTGACCGCCTGAATCACCGACAACAAGGCGACCTGGAAAGCCGAGGCGTCCAGCACGGTGATGGCGACCACGGGCAGGGCGACCATGCTCACCGCCGAGCCCAGCTGGCTCACGGTCGTGCCCGCCCACAGGCGCCGGAAGTCCCTTTCGCCGACGAGATCCCCGCCTGCCGGGTCATGTCACGGCGCAAGGTACCTCCTTCAGCGATCATCATCGCCGACGGATCAGCGTGCCGCCAACGGTGACGGCACACCGATCCACGGCGATCCACGGCGATCCGCCGCGGCCGGGGCGAGGCTTGCGGCACGTGGATCCGACGCCGATCAGCCACCGCCGAGACAGGACATGCCGCACACCGACCCAACGCCGATCAGCCACCGCCGGGGCGGGGCTTGCGGCGCGCGGCGAGGACGACGGCCGCGCCGCCCGCGAGGACCACCGCCAGCGCCGCCCACAACCATCCGGGCAGCCCCGACGTGCCGCCTGCCCGGGTGGCCGCCACCGGCGACGAGGAGGGCGGCTGCGCGGAGGCGGGTTGCGGCTCGGGAGAGCTCTCCGAAGTGTCGGGAGAACTCGCCGGAGTGGGCGTCTCCTCCGAAGGGCTGGGCGAGGGGTCCGGGGCGGTGATGGTGAAGGCGAGTTCCCCTTGGATCGGATGGCCGTCGGAGGAGACCACGCGCCAGGCGATCCGGTAGCGGCCCGCCGGCAACGTGCCGGTGGGCTTGGCGAAGACCTTGTTGCCCTGAACGCGTGGCTTGTCGAGCGGGACCGGCTTGCCGCCGGGGCCGTCGAGCACGATGGTGGGCAGCTGCATGTGCGAGGTGAACTCCAGCTCGACCGTCTCCAGGCTCTTCAGCTTGGCGCGGTCGGCCGGGTTGCTGGCCTTGAGACGGTCGTGGGCCAGGGCGGCGGGCGAGGTCAGGAGCAGCACGAGTACGGCGCCGACGGCCGGAACGAGGGCACGCCGAAGAAAGGTCATGGATGAACTCCGAAGTCATGGGGCCCCGGCGGCATGCCGGAGAAGGTCATGGCGCCAGTCGGGGAGGCGCCGGATCAGGCGTTCGCTGACCCGCGGGTCAGCCGCGGGCCGCCGGGAAGGCAGGCGGTCCGCGACGGGGCACGACAACGGCCAGCAGGGCGGGGACGCGAAGGGCCGGCTCCCGCCGTACCGGCGCCGAACGGGGACGCCCGATGATCGCGAGGGGCGCCAGGACGGTGATCACGGCCGCGAGCAGGGTACGCACGCCTGCCACGCACACGGCGTTCAGATGCAGCAGCATCACCAGGGCCAGCTCGCCGCGAGCCAGCCACCAGCTCGAACACATCGCCGCGGCCAGGTGGATCATCGGCATGGCGAGCCCGGGGCCGTGCTCGTGGCCGGAGGAGAAGACGGGGCTCACCGGGGAGGAGCCGGAGAAGAGCTGGTGCAGGCCGTACTGGGACACCGCGCACAGGGCCAGCAGCTCCGGCCATTCCCGCCGGCGACCGGCCAGCAGGTAGGCGCCGGCCCAGATCGCCGCCATCGCCGCCGCGAGCCCGCCCGGCCGCATCCCGCCTCCGCCCACCAGCACGTGCAGGGCGGCGGAGGCCAGCACGCAGACGGCCGTGAACACCGCGGCGCGCAGCGCACGGATCACGGGATGGCCGACATGCACGCCGCCATGCTGCCAGAGCACACCGCCACCGTCAGGGCATTCGGCGCATTGCCTAACAAATGACCCACACCACGGCCGTCGCGATGCCCAGCTGCTCCGCGGGCGGCGGCCGAGCATGTCCTGGGCGTGTCTTGGCGCGTGCCTTGGCGCATGCCCTGGCGCGTGCCTTGGGCCGCGTCTTGGCGCGTGCCTTGGGCGTGGCGTCGTCGGCTGAGGGTCCGCTGTCTATAAAGTGACCCGCGCGTCGAACGGCACGGCGTTCGACGCTCTGACCAGGCGTTATCCCCTCGAAACGGGACACACTCGGGTGTGGTCGTTGAGTGGGGCCGATCGTGAGGGGATGCCGATGCTCGACCAGGTGACCGCCGGCGCGCCGCAGGCCGGCACGGACGATCTGGATCTGGCCGAAGCAGGTGTCGTCGGAGTCACGATCGTCTGGGCCGACAACAACGGCATCCCCAGATCGCGCACGGTGCCCGTCGGTCAGTTCGGCGCGGCGGTCGAGCGGGGGGTGGGTGTCACGCCGCTGTTCGCGGTGTTCGACTCCCACGACGGCATCACCTTCGGGCATCCCCCGCTGGGCACTCCCTCGGGCGACATCCGGCTGATGCCGGTCGCCGACCGGCTGGTCCGGCTCGCCGGTCAGCCCGGGTTCGCATGGGTGCCGGGCCGGCAGGTCGCGGCGGATGGTTCGGCGTGGCCGTACGACCAGCGCGGCGTGCTGGAGCGCCAAGTCGCCCGGGCCGCGGCTCTCGGACTGGACTTCCTGGCCGGCTACGAGATGGAGTTCCACCTCAGCCGGGCGGACGGGGGCGACGGCGACGACGTACGCCCGATCTACGAGGGGCCTTCCTACGGGCCGGCCAAGATGCTGGCCGTCGACGCCTTCGCCGAGCAACTGCTGCGCGACCTCGACCGCAACGGCGTGCCCGTCGGCCAGCTCCACGGCGAGTACGGCCCGGGGCAGTTCGAGTTCAACATCGCCCCCGCCGACCCGGTCACCGCCGCCGACCGGCAACTGCTGGCCCGGCAGACCGTTCACGCGGCCGCCCGAGCGCACGGCCTGCGGGCGAGCTTCGCCCCGTTGGTCACCCTCGGGCAGGTGGGCAACGGCTGGCATCTGCACACCTCGCTGTACCGCGCCGGAACGAACCTGCTGTCCGGCGGCGACGGGCCCGCGGGCATGACCGCCGAGGGCGGCGCCTACCTGGCCGGCCTGCTGCGCGACCTGCCCGCCATCGTGGCCGTCACCGCGCCCAGCCTGTCCTCGCTGCAACGGCTGCGGCCCGGTTACTGGTCCGGCGCGTACACGTTCTGGGGCGTGGAGAACCGGGAGGCGGCGCTGCGGCTCGTACCGGCCACTCCCCTGCTCGGCGCCGCGCACGCCAACGTCGAGCTCAAGCCGTCGGACGCCTCGGCCAACCCCTACCTCGCGCTCGCCACCGTGATCGCCGCGGGCCTCGTCGGCATCGAGGACGGTCTCACGCCCCCGGACCCGGTGCAGGAGGACCCCGGCACCTGGACCGACGAGCGGCGGGCCGAACGCGGCATCCGCCGGCTGCCCACCACCGTCGAGGAACAGCTCGGCGCGCTGCTGACCAACGAGCGCATCCGTTCCGCGCTGGGCGAGGAGCTGGCCGACGCCTTCCGGGCGGTACGCGTCTCCGACGCCGCCTGGGCAGCCGACCGCGACGCGGCTGCCGTGGTCCGCTCCCACCGCTGGCTGTACTGAGCCACCGCGTGGCCGGACGCTTGGGGCTGAACAGGGGGCGACAGGCTCGTGTGCCGTCGGTGTTCAATGACACGCTGTGGGAGGGGACTGCGATGAGATCCCCCTCCCGTACGGCGCCGAGCCGGCGGGAGATGAGCAGGCTCGGCGCGACCGGCCCGGATCCCCTTGCTCATCACCATGAGCGCGGCCCGACCCCAGAGCCGACACACGAACCCGAATCCCCCGCTCATCACCGCGACTGGCCCGAACACGGAGCCGGATCCCCTGCTCATCACCGTGAGCGGCCCGGCCCCGCAGCCGGCACACGAACCCGATTCCCCCGCTCATCACCGTGAGCGGCCCGAACACGGAGCCGGATCCCCTGCTCGTTGCCGTGAGGGGCCCGGTCCCGCAGCCGACACACAAACCCAGATCCCCCTGCTCGCGGCCGTTCACCCATTGCCCAGCGACAGTTCATCCAGTGACAGTTCGTCCAGCGGGAGGGACCGCAGGAAGTCCTCGGCGTCGAAGAGCTCCCCGGCGGTGACGACCCCGGTGGCCCGGCCGCGGCCGGTCAGGATCCGCTCGGTGGCCTCCACCACGATCGGCGCGGTGATGGCGTAGATGTCACGGCCGCGCGCAGCCACCCGCCGCCGCTCGTCCCCCCGCCGGACGATGACCTCGACCAGGAAGACCTGGGCCGATCGCCCGTCGGCGTCGGCCGCCTGCGGTCCCCTGGTCTCCGGGTCGCCGAGGTCCTTCAGCGGGGCGACGTTCAGGAAGGCGTCGATCCGCGGGGTGTCCAGGTGGCGGGAGACGGTGACCACGTCGGCGTTGGAGAACTGCCCCACGACGTCCTGGGTCCCGAACGGTTCGGCGAACGTCCACGTCCCCTTCGGCGGCGGCTCGTCGCCCGCGACGACCCGCAGGTGGTGGTCCGAGAAGACCACCCGCCGCCCGGCCCGGCGCTGCCCGGCCAGCACGGTGCCCCGGGTCGGGTGCCAGCTGTCCAGGGCCACCGCGATCAAGATGTCATCGGCCGCCGGCCAGTCACCCATCGCGACGGTCGCGAGCAGGTCGCCCAGTGCACCGTAGAACGCCATCACCGGCGCCACCACGATGCCCGCCTCCTTCACCCGCGGGTCATCCCGGTAGGTGTCGAAAGTGTTCATCGCGACCAGGGTCTCCCCGGTGACGTCCAGGTAGTGGATCCCGGCGCGCAACGCGGCCTCGATCAGCGGCGGCGCGGTGTCGCCGAACGGCCCGGCACAGTTGATCACCGCTGCCGTGCCCGCGATCGCGCGGTCGAGCGAGGCTGGGTCGTCGACCGAGGCGATCCGCCACTCCACGCCGGGGTGGGCGGCGGCGGCCGCCTCCAGCTTCACCGCGTCCCGCCCGGACAGCACCGGCGTCCAACCGCGCTCCAGCAGCTCCGCCGTCACGAACCGGGCGGTGTGCCCGTAGGCGCCGAACACCGCCACCACCGGCTTCGCGCTCCCGCGACCGGGCCGGCCGTCGATCTCCGTCATCAGGTCTCCTTCAGCTGTTCAGGCTCTCTCCGATCTTGCTGAACGGTGTCGCCGGGAGCCACCGTCGCGTACGTCAACGTGCGCTAGATTCGCGACATGCGCGCCCATCGCGTCGTCATGGCCGTCACCGACGACATGCCGATCTTCGAAGCAGCCGTCCCGTGTCAAGTCTTCGGCGTCGACCGGCCGCACCTGGCCGATCCGTGGTACCGGTTCTCGGCGGTCCCGGTCGGTGACGCGCCGGTGCAGCTGAGCCCGGGATTCACCCTCGCCCCGGTGAGCGGCGGGTGGGATCTGGACTCGACGGACACCCTCGTCATCCCGGCCTGTACGAATGTGCACGACGACCCACCGGCCGAGTTGGTGGACGTTGTCCGGGAGGCGTACCGGCGCGGGGTCCGGATCCTGTCCATCTGTTCCGGCGCCTTCGTCCTGGCCGCCGCCGGGGTGCTCGACGGGCGCCGCGCCACCACGCACTGGCTGCACGCGGAGGAGCTGAGCCGCCGATATCCCGCCGTCCGGGTCGACCCGTCCGTGCTTTACGTGGAGGACGCCAACGTGATCACCTCCGCGGGAACGGTGGCCGGGATCGACGCCTGTCTGCACGTCGTACGGGTCGACCATGGTGCCGCGGTGGCCGCCGAACTGGCCCGCCGCCTGGTCACCCCGCCGCACCGGGACGGCGGGCAGGCCCAGTACCACCGTCCCGCCTCGCCGGTGGTCCGCGACGACTGGCTGGCCGCCCTGCTGGACTGGGCCACCGAGCAACTGCATCTGCCCCTGTCCATCGCCGACCTGGCCGCCCAGGCCAATGTCAGCGTGCGCACCGTCGAACGCCGGTTCGCCGAGGCGCTCGGGATGTCGCCGCTGCGCTGGCTGCTGCAGCAGCGGGTACGCCGGGCCCAGCAGTTCCTGGAGACCAGCGACCGGCCGATCGGATGGATCGCCGACAGCTGCGGATTCGGCGGACCAGCCAGCCTACGAACACACTTCGCCCGAATCGTCGGGGTATCCCCCACCACCTACCGCCGAACATTCCACGAACGAGCAAGCACAACCCGCATCGCCAGCTGACCACCCCAACGGCGCGACCCCCACCACCGGCCGACCGACCCAACGGCACGACCTGCACCGCCAATCGACCGGGCCCGACAGCACGACCCACACCGCCAGCTGACCGGCCCGGCAGCACCACCCCCACCACCACCCGACCGCGACCCGCACCGCCAGCCGACCGACTCACCGGCGCGGCCCTGATCGCCAGTTGACCGGTCCGGCATCGGGGCGCGTCTCGGCGTTGCGTCACCCTTGCCGATCGGGCCAGAGGTCCGGGTAGTAGCGGGGACATACGCAGTTCCTGTCGTCCTGCGGCGGGTCCACGACCTGGTCCGCGATCGGAGCCAGCAGCGCCTCGATCGCCTTGGCCGAAGCGACCGCGGCCTCCGTGACGCTGTAGGGATCGGCGGTGTCGGCCACGCTGACGTCCAGCCGATCCCCGCGTGACCAGGCGTGGGCGCGTTGTCCGGCGATCTCCACGTGCCCCGGCTGCCCGATCCCGGGAAAGCGCGACATGGCGACCGGGAAGCGGGCGAACTCGGCCGCGGTGTAGGCGACGCCGGGGACCGGCCGCGGGTCGCCGGGGCCGAGCCACGTCACAGGTACGCCGAGCGCGGACAGCGTCCGCATGAGGTCGTCCTGCGTCTCGATGCGCAGCCCGGCCAGCAGCTGGTCGCCGTCGTTGGCGTGCCCACCGTACGCGCGGCAGAAGCGGAAGTAGGCGAGCTCGCGTGCCCACGCGTGCAGCTGGATCGGCGGGTGCCGCTCGTAGAGGTAGTCGGTCCAGCGCTGCCCGTTCATCCGCCGGATCGTACCTCGCTGTCCGCGTGGTGGACGGTGAGGTCGCCGTACGGTGACAGCTGCGCGGTGAGATCGCCCGGTTTGCCGCGTAAGGTCGCGTCGAGGAACGCGGCGCTGGTGGCGGTTGTGAGGCGCAGCCCGGCTGTACGGCCCAGCGAGCCTGCCAGTGCGGGCACGGGCGGAAGGTAGAGCGGTGCGTCTGTGAAAGTCAGGTGCGCCGTCCCCGGGACGGTGAGCCGGTAGCTCGTGGCGGTGCTGAGGTCGAGCACCTGCGTGAGGCGGGGAATGTAGGTCGGGTTGTCCGCCGGGTCCACCGGGTGGGTGAGTGCGAGCACCGGTTGGCGGAAGGGCCGCGGCTCGGGGTCGTGGGGAGCGCCGTCCAGGTCGATGACCGCCACGAACCGGGGATCCTGACGGGCCGCCAGCAACGCGGCGGCCCCGCCGATCGAGTGGCCGGTCACCGCGGCCCGAGCCGTGTCGAGGCGACCGGTCAATGGGCCCGCGATCTCACCTCGGTCGAGGCTGCCGGTCGCCGGGCCCGCCATCTCACCTCGGTCGAGGCGGCCCAGCTGGGTCAGGACGAAGCCGAGGTCGGCGGCGCGCACCGCCGTCCAGCCGGCCGCCCGCCGCTCGTCCTCGCGCTCGTCGCCGGTCGCGGCGACCCGGGTGCGGATCGTCCGGCCGTCGGCGAGGACGACGGCGGCGGAGTCGTACGGGTGATCGAGGGCCACCACGACGTAGCCGAGACTGGCCAGCTCCTCCGCCCACGCGGTGTTCTGGGTGCGCACTCCCCCGAGCCCCGGCGAGAACAGCACCACGGGGAACCGACCTCCCGTCCCGGCCACGGCGGCACCCGGCACCGAGCGGGTGCGGGCGGTCGAGGCGCCGTCGAGCAGGAAGCCGGGCACCCCGAGGTAGTCCGCCGCGGCGCCGGAGACGACGCGCGCCTCCCGCTCCGTACGGCCGAGATAGACAGACCGCGCGGTGCCCGTGGCGCTCCCCTGCGCCGGGTACCAGAACTGGACGACCACCATGCGCCGGTCATCCGGGGCGGGGGTCGCGGGCTCCGGACGCGCCGGATCGGTCCACTGCAGCACGAAGGTGCCGACCGGGAACCTGCCCGACGGCTCGGGGAAATCGGGCACCGGAAACGCCCACGCCGCCACCGGCCCTGCGGCGAGGAGGCCGGCGCACGCCGCCCAGCCCGGCAACGCCAGCCACCACGGAGCCCGCCACGCGGCTCGGCCCAGCAGCACGGGAAGACTGAACGACAGCAGGATGGCCGCTCCCGCGAGAACCGGCACGAACTGCCAACGCACCCCGGCCAGGAGCAGCGCCGTCGCTGAAAGCAGCACAACCGTCGCCGCGCCCATCGTGACCGGCCTGCGGGCACGGGACGACGGGAGCCGGCGAGCGAGCACCAGCAGCGCGGCGGCCAGCACCACGACGATCTCGGGGAAGGACATGCCCAACGTCACCCGGCCATTGTTGAGGAGGGACGCGTCCCACCGCGTCCACCTGAGGTCTGGGTTTCAGGTCAGACCTACGGTTGACGCCATCGCTGTCGGGTGACCGTCGTCGAAGAGCATCACAAAAGGGCCCGCCACGCCTTGGAGAGGGCGTGGCGGAGCTGGCCGACCTGGCGCGCGGACAGGTCGGCGATCATGAGCTCCTCGAGCTCGCGTACGGGCTCGGCGAGGCGGGCCAGGAGTTCGCGCCCCGCGTCGGTGAGGAGGATGTGCAGCTCGCGGCGGTTGGCCGGGTTGCGCTCGCGCCGGATGAGCCCGCGCTCCTCCAGGGCGCGCACCAGGTCGGCCACGGACTGGGCGGTGACGAACGAGTCGCGGGCCAGCTGCGCGGCCGACAGCCCGTCGTGCCGCTCCAGCACGGTGAGCGCGGTGTACTGCGTCACCGTGATGCCGGCCGGCCGCACCAGGTCGTCGAGGCGTGCGCGGACGACGAGCTCCACCTGTTTGACCATGTAGAGCAGCGACGGCGGTGCCTTGTCCGCGGCCGTTCCCGCCTGCTGTTCCGCCGTTGCGGTCATCACCTGCTCCTGAGTCGTCGTCGGGGAGATCCAGGCTAGGCCATTGACAGGAAACCTGTTGGCAACAAGACTGCCCATCGACAGGTTTCCTGTCAATTGAAGGCGGCTTGTCCGCGGCGTACCCGGCCTTTCCGTCGTGTGGCCGGGGCCACTCCGCGGCCCTGCCACGGGCGGTATCCGTGAGGGAGAAGCGCGACCATGAGCGAGCCCGAGCCCGAGGAAGGCCAGGGGCGGCCGGGGCCGTGGCGGACATGACCGGCGTCGACGCGGCCAAGAGCGGCCGGGCCGCCGTGATGGACCCGTCCACCGGTCAGGTGGCCGCCGCCGTACCCGCGGCGGACGAGATCGTGACGGCCGCCCGGGGCACGTTCGTCCTGGTCGGCGCGCCGTCGTCGGCACCGATCCGGTCCTCGACGTCGACGCCACGCCGCCGGGGCAGGCGCGTGAGGTCCGGCACCGAGCCGGCCCCCGACGTGGACGTCATGCTGCCGGGGGCGGGCGCGTGACCGGCCTGACCCTCGACGCCGGCCGGCTCCCCCAAGTCCTGGGCGCCGGCTGGCTCTTCCGAATCCTCGGCGCGGGCCGGATTTCCCCGACGCCCGGTGCGGCCGAGACGCGGGCCGCGATTCCCGCCCTGGTCCGGCTCGTCCGTGCCGGCCGGCTGCCGGTGCGGAAGCCAGTCAGCCACCGGTGCGGAAGCCGACCGACCGCCGGCGCAGAAGCCAGCCGGTTGCCGGTGCGGAAGCCGACCGACCGCCGGTGCAGAAGCCAGCCAGCCGCCGGTGCGGAAGTCGACGGGCCGCCGGTGTGGAAGCCGGTCGGCCGCTACCCGTTCGACGACATCGATCGCGCCGCGCAGGGCAAGGCGATCGACCCCGTGATCACGTTCTGAGAGGTGTCCCACATGGATCTGACCGGCAAAGTGGCGATCGTCACCGGCAGCGGGCGCGGCCTCGGCCTGGCCTATGCCGAGGCCCTGGCCGCGGCGGGCGCCGCGGTGGTGGTGAACGACGTCGATCAGGAGGCGGTGGACGCCGCGGTGGCGAAGATCACCGCGGCGGGCGGGCGGGCCGTCGGCGTGGCCGCCGCGGTCGGCGGCACGGCGGCGGCCGACCACCTGATCGGAGCGAGCGTACGGGAGCTCGGCCGCCTCGACGTGCTGATCACGAACGCGGGCATCCTGCGCGACCGGGTGCTGTGGAAGATGTCCGACGAGGACTTCGACGACGTCGTGAACGTGCACCTGCGGGGCACATTCACGTGCGCCCGCGCGGCGGCGGTGCGGATGCGCGAGCAGGGGACGGGCGGGCGGCTGATCCTCGTCGGCTCGCCGGCCGGCCAGCGCGGCAACTTCGGCCAGACCAACTACGCCGCGGCCAAGGCCGGCATCGTCGCGATGGCCCGGACCTGGGCGATGGAGCTGGCCAAGGCCGACATCACGGTCAACGCGGTGATCCCGGTCGCGGCCACCGAGATGACCAAGACCATCCCGGCGTTCGCACCGGTCATCGAGGAGTCCGAGCGCACCGGGGAGCCGCTGCCCGGCTGGCTGCGCAGGGACGAGGGGCTTGGCACGGTGGAGGACGTGACCGGGCTGATCACGTACCTGGCCTCGGACGAATCCAAGGGCGTCACCGGACAGGCGATCGGCGTCGGCGGGGACCGGCTGGCCCTGTGGGCGCACCCGAAGGAGAAGGCGGTGGCGTACGCCGACGGCGGCTGGAGCGCCGAGGCCATCGCCGGGCAGTGGCACACGGGCGTCGGCGCCGAACCCGAGACCTACGGCATCCCCGCCCCCAAGGGAGCCGGACGGTGAACCTCGACGAGCTGGTCGCGATCGACGTCCACACCCACGCCGAGATCTCCAAGGACGGCCACGGCTCGCTGAGCCCGGTGCTGTTCGGCGCGTCCGAGCAGTACTTCGGCTCGCACGAGCGCCCTGCCATCCCCCAGATGGCGGCCTACTACCGGGAACGGAAGGTGGCCGCGGTGGTGTTCACCGTGGACGCCGAGCACGCCACCGGCCACCCGCGCATCGCCAACGAGGAGATCGCCGAGAGCTGCGCCGAACACGCCGACGTGCTGATCCCGTTCGCCAGCGTCGACCCGCACAAGGGCAGGGCGGGGGCGCGGGAGGCCCGCCGCCTGGTGGAGCGGCACGGGGTGCGCGGCTTCAAGTTCCACCCCAGCATCCAGGGGTTCGCCCCGAACGACCCGATGGCCTACCCCTTGTACGAGGTCATCGAGGAACTGGGCGTGCCCGCCCTCTTCCACACCGGGCAGACCGGCATCGGCGCGGGAGTGCCCGGCGGGGGCGGCATCCGGCTCAAGTACTCCAATCCGATGCTGGTCGACGACGTGGCCGTGGACTTCCCCGAGCTGCGCGTCATCCTGGCCCACCCGTCGTTCCCCTGGCAGGACGAGGCGCTCGCCGTCGCCACGCACAAGCCGTACGTCCACATCGACCTGTCCGGATGGTCGCCGAAGTACTTCCCGCCCCAGCTCGTCCGGTACGCCAACAGCCTGCTCAAGGACAAGGTGCTCTTCGGCTCCGACTACCCCATCATCACCCCGGACCGTTGGCTGGCCGACTTCGCCAAGCTCGACATCAAGCCCGAGGTCCGCCCCAAGATCCTCAAGGACAACGCCGCCCGCCTGCTCGGCCTCGACAAGGAGACCTCATGATCACGGTTGACGGACTCGCGGAGATCAAGGCCCTGGCCGGCCGCGACCTGGGCCACAGCTCCTGGCTGGAGATCACCCAGGAGCGGGTCAACACCTTCGCGGACGCCACGAACGACCACCAATGGATCCATGTGGACACCCGGCGGGCCGCGGACGGCCCCTTCGGCGGCACCATCGCCCACGGCTATCTCACCCTGGCCCTGGTCATCCCGCTGTTCAACGAGGTGCTCGGCATCCAGGGCGTGAAGATGAGCATCAACTACGGGCTGGAGAAGGTCCGCTTCCCCGCCCCGGTGCGCGTGGGCGCCAAGGTCCGCCTGGCCGCGAAGGTCGCCGAGGTCGAGGACGTGCCCGGCGACGGCGTGCAGATGCTCTGCGACTTCGCGGTCGAGATCGACGGCGTCGGCAAGCCCGCCTGCGTCGCCCGTGCCGTCTACCGCCACTACGCCTGAGAGGTGACGGGACGGTGTTGAACGCAGGGCTCGGCGGGTGGCCGGCCAGGCGGGCCGCGATGTCGCCGGACCGCACCGCCTTCGTCTTCCGCGACCGCGCGACGACGTACGCGGAGGTGTTCGACCGCACCACCCGGCTGGCCGGGCAGTTGCGCGCGGCCGGGGTGCGCAAAGGGGACCGGGTGGCCTACCTGGGGCAGAACCACCCGGCGTTCGTGGAGACGATGTTCGCCACGCACATGCTCGGCGGCATCTTCGTGCCGCTGAACTTCCGGCTCGCCGCGCCGGAGATCGACCACCTGCTGGCCCACAGCGGGGCGACCGTGCTCGTCCACGCCCCCGAGCACGCCTTCGGGCAGGCCGTATGCACGGTGGTGGCTCTGGGCGCGGACTACGAGGAGTGGCTCGCCGCCGGCGACCCCGCGCCCATCGACGTGCCGGTCGGCCTCGACGACGCGGCCTGCGTCCTGTACACCTCCGGCACCACGGGCCGCCCCAAGGGCGCCACGCTGACCCACGGCAACCTGATCTGGAACTGCTACAACCTCCTGGTCGGGGTGGACGTCGCCGCCGACGAGGTGACGCTGGTCAGCGCGCCGCTGTTCCACGTGGCGGCGCTCAACCAGTGCCTGCTGCCCACGTTCCTCAAGGGCGGATGCTCGGTCATCATGCCGTCCTGGAGCGTGGACGCCTGCTTCGACCTCATCGCCGGGCATCGCGTCACCTGGATGTTCGGCGTGACCACGATGTTCGCCGCGCTCGCGCGGTCGCCCCGCTGGGCGGACGCCGACCTGTCGTCCGTACGCTGCCTGATGGCGGGCGGCGCGGCGGTCCCGCCCGCGCTGATCCACACCTATCAGGAACGCGGCCTGACCTTCTGCCAAGGTTACGGCCTCACCGAGACGGCGCCGGGCGCCACGTTCCTGGAGGCGGGCGAGAGCGAACGCAAGGCCGGATCCGCCGGGGTCCCGGTCTTCTTCACCAATGTCCGCTGCGTCCGCCCTGACCTGACCGACACCGCCCCCGGCGAACCCGGCGAACCCGGCGAAGTGATCATCCAGGGCCCGAACGTGACCCCCGGCTACTAGGACGACCCCGCCGCCACCGCGCGGGCCTTCTCCGAGGGCCGGTGGTTCCACTCCGGCGACATCGCGTACGTGGACCCCGACGGGCACTTCCACATCGTCGACCGGGTCAAGGACATGTACATCTCCGGCGGCGAGAACGTCTACCCGGCCGAGGTCGAGGCGGCCGTCTACGAGCACCCCGCGGTCGCCGAGGTCGCGGTGATCGGCGTGCCGGACGCCACGTGGGGAGAGGTCGGCCGGGCATTCGTGATCACCGTCCCCGGGCGCGGTCTGACCATCGGTGAGCTGCGGGCCTTCCTGGCCGATCGGCTGGCCAGGTACAAGCTCCCCGTGTACCTCGACCTCGTGGACGACCTGCCCCGCACCGGCTCGAACAAGATCCAGAAGAGCCGGCTGCGCGACACCCTCGGGAGCGCTCCCGGCCGGACGTGACGCGGCGACGCTGGCGTTGGCGTCACTTTGGCGCCATAATGGCGCCATGGATCTCAAGCCGTACGTCGACAGGCTACACAGGGACCTCGCGATCGCCGCGGAAGCAGGCGGCGAGGACGCGCGCGCCCTCGCCGAGCGACTTGTCTCACCTCTCGAGTCATCCGTCCGGCTGATCCTGCTGGAGGTCCTGTCGGCGGCCGCCGACGAGATCACGCGCGAGCTGGCGCCGGGTTCGGTGGAGGTCCGCCTGCGCCGCGGCGATCCCGACTTCGTCCTGACCCGATCCCCGGCGCAGCACCCGTCCGCGCCGGACGCCCCCGATGACGACGGCGGGCCGTCCGGCGCGGGCGTCCAGCCCGTGGAGATCCAGGAAGGCGGCACGGCCCGCTTCAGCCTCCGGCTCCCTGAGCACCTGAAGGTGCAGGTCGAGGAGGCCGCCCGCCGGGAGGGCCTGTCGGTCAACACCTGGCTGGTGCGTGCCGTCGCGGCCACGTTGGAGCCCGGCGGCCGCCGGGCGGCGGGGCGCGGCTCGGCGAGCGGGCGCAGCTACACCGGCTGGGTCGGCTGAGGCCCGGACGTACGCAACCACGAGGAGGGTTTCATGCCGACATTCGACACACCCGAGCCGATCTCGGTCAGCATCGACCTGCCCGGCGCAGAGGTCAGGATCATCGCGAGCGACCGCGCCACCACGGTGGTCGACGCCCGGCCTGACGACGGGGAGGGAGGGGCGGCCGCGGTCCAGATCGGCTATGCGGCCGGCAAGCTGGTCGTCAAAAGCGCCCAGCAGGAGCCCGCCCAGTCCCGGTATGCGGGCGCCGGAGCAGGCCCGCGGCGCCAGGGGTGGGGCCTGTCAGCGCTGGCCGGTCTGTTCGGCGACTGGGGGGAGTCGGTCCGCGTGACGATCGAGCTGCCGTCGGGCTCGCACGTACAGGGCTCGACGATGTCGGGCGAGTTCCACTGCACGGGCCGGTTGGGAGACTGCCGGCTGCAGACGGACCACGGCGACATCCGGCTCGACGAGGCCGGCGCGATCCAGCTGACCAGCGACAGCGGCGAGATCGGCGTCGAGCGCGCCACCGGCCGGGCCGAGGTCTCCAGCGCCTCCGGCGAGATCAGGATCCAGGAGGTGGACGGCCCCGCGTCGATCAGGAACGACGACGGGGAGTGCTACATCGGCGAGGTGACGGGCGACCTGCGGCTGATCGGCACCAGCGGCGACATGCAGGTCGAGCGCGCCCACGGCGGCGTCGAGGCCAAGAACGTGCACGGCAGCGTGCGGATCGGCGAGGTCGCGCGCGGCTCGGTCGTCCTGACGAGCACGACCGGCGACCTCGAGGTCGGCATCCGGCAGGGCACGGCGGCGTTCCTCGACGTGAGCACGGCCAACGGCAGGCTGCTCAACTCTCTCGACGCCCGCGAGAGCCCGGACGGGTTCGACGAGACGGTCGAGATCCGCGCCCGCAGCCACGACGGCGACATCACGATCCGCCGTGCCTGACGGGCCGCCTCCCGATGAAGGGCGGCGAGTACGACACTGCCGTCGAGCCGCGCGGGTGATGGCGCGTCCTGGGCATCACGTCCGAAGCTAGTGGCGTGACGGTACGTTCCGGCGAGTCCGTGCTCGTGGTCATCGACATGCAGAACTACTTCGTTCGCGAGGTTTCTGCCCATATCGTCCCCGTCATCGCGGACCTCGTCGCCCGGTGGCGGTCGGCGGGGAACGACGTGGTGTTCACCCGCTACGTCAACCATCCCGGCTCGCCGTACGAGCGGCTGCTCGGCTGGACAGAATGCATGGAGCCGCCGCAGATCGAGATCGTCGACGAGCTGCGGGCGCACGCGCGGCAGGCGACGGCCGTCATCGACAAGAAGGGGTACAACCTGTTCGCCGACGCCCGCGGAGCGGCGCTGATCGCCGGACGCGGGTGGCGGGACATCTACCTGTGCGGGATCGCCACGGAAAACTGCGTGCTGGCGACCGCGCTCGGGGCGTTCGAGCTCGACCTGACGCCGTGGCTGATCGAAGATGCCTCCGCCAGCCACCGCGGGCGTCACGCCCACGACGCGGGGGTGTTCGTCGCGGGCAGCTTCATCGGCGGAAGACAGATCATCTCGGTAGCGGATATCCCGGCCTTGCCGGCAGTCCCCGTGAGCCGGAATCTCTGAGCGGCCGGCCCCGCGCCGGAGGCCCGAATCCCTGAGCGACCGGTCCCCGCCTCGGGGCGCTCGCGAGGCCGGGGCCGCGAACTCGGCGCAGGTGTATTCGCCAGGTAGGGACTACTTGATGCGGCCGTGCAGGAGCTCGACCAGGGTCGCGTGAGTGCGCTCCAGTGGCCGGTCCGGATACAGGGCGCGGCGCTCGATGGCGACCGTCAGCACCATGCCGAACACGGCCGTCGCCGCCGTCTCCACGTCCAGGTCGGCCCGGACCTCGCCGTTCGCGGCGGCCCTGCGCAGCACGTCCGCGTACACGCCGAGCGCGTTCCGGCGCAGCCGCCCCACCGTCTCCTGCCACGCCGTCCGCCACATCTCGGCCAGCAGCACCCGGGCGAAGGCCCCGTGCTCCTCGAAGAACCTGAGCTGGCCGAGCACCACCGAGTCGAGCGCGTCCAGCGCGCTCTCCCCGGTGTCGGAACCGGCCAGCGCCTCGGCGAGCAGGTCGATCGAGTGCTCCAGCAGCGCCTCGAACAGTCCCTCCTTGCTGCCGAAGTTGTAGAACACGGTGCCCTTGGCCACCCCGGCCCGCTCGGCGATGGCGTCGACCGTGGTGGCCGCGTACCCGTGCTCGGCGATCAGCTCCACAGCCGCCCTGAACACCTTCTGCCGGGTGTCCTGCCTGCTCCCGCGCCTCGCGGTACGCTCATTCACAGCGCCAGCTCCGGGTGCAGGCGCTTGACGGACCAGATGCGGCCGCGCTCCACGGCGAGCGTGGTGAGCGCGAGCCCGAGTACGAGGAAAGCCGACAGCACGCCGCAAGCCTGCCACACCACGGTGAGATCGCCACCGCTGATCAGCCTGCGCAGCGCCGACACCACCCAGCTCATCGGCAACCACGGCGAGATCGTCTGGAAGAACCCGGGCGACGTCTCGATGGGATACGTACCGGCCGCCGAGGTGAGCTGCAGCATCAGCAGCGCCAGCGCGACCACCCGTCCGGGCGGGCCGAGAAGCGCGTTCACCGCCTGCACGACCGCCATGAACGCGGCGGTCGCGAGCAGCAGCAGCCCGGCGAGCCCGGCCCAGCTCGCGGCCTCCAGCCCGAGCCCGAGCCGCAGAACCGCCACCAGCACGCCCACCTGCGCCGCCCCGAGCACCACCGCCGGCAGCCAGCCCGCCAGCGCGATCCGCACCGCGCCCGTCGTGCCCGCCAGCCGCCGCTGGTTCAGCGGCTTCAGCACCATGTACGCGATCATCGCACCGACCCAGAGCGCCAGCGGCAGGAAGAACGGCGCGAAGCCGGTGCCGTAGTTGGGCACCTCGTTGTCGACGGTCTTGGCCAGCCGGACCGGGTCGCTCATCACGTCCGCGCGGTCGTCGCGCTGCTTGCCGTCGTAGTCGGGGATCCGGGCGGCGCCGTCGCCGAGCCCGCCTGCCAGCTCCTTCGATCCTGCGGCGAGCTTGGCCGCGCCCTTGTCCGCCTGGCCCGCGCCGTCGTGGAGCCGGTCCACGCCGGTGCTCAGTTCGCTCGCGCCGTCGCCCAGCCTGACCAGCCCGCCGCCCAGGCGTCCGATGCCGTTCGTGACCTGGCGCGAACCGTCGGTCAACTTGGTCGCACCCTGGTGGAGCCGGTTCGCGCCGGTCGCGGCCGTGCCCAGGCCGGAGTTCACCTTCGCGGCGCCATCGGCCAGCTTGCCCAGGCCCGTGTCCAGGGCGTTGAGCCGGCTCCTGGCCTGGTCCAGCTTGGACCCGAGCTGAGGTGCCACAGCCGCGATCTTGCGAGCCTGCGCGGCCAGCTCCCGCGCCTGGTTCCTCAGGTCCGCGACGCCGTCGATCCGGGTTCCCGCGCCGCTGCCGACGCTCGTCCGGGCGGCGTCCTGGGCCTGGTCCGCCTGAGTGGCGGCCCGGCGCGCGGCGGCTGCCGCGTTCCGCAGCAGGCCGCGTACCTCGGGGTCGGCGTCCGCGCCGAGACGGTCGAGCGCGGCCTGCGCCTGCGAGCTCGCCTCCCTGGCGCTGTCGGCCGCGCTTCCCGCGCGGGTGTTCGCCGCGCTCGACTGTGCCACGCCCGTAGACGACCCGCCGTCGGCGACCTTGTCGGCGGCGTCGGCGACCGCCTCGGCGGCCCGGGAGATCTTGGGGCCCCATTCGTCCAGCACGGGGACGTACGTGTCGGCGAGCTGGTTGACCGTGCGGGTCTGAGCGTGAACCTGCTGGTATGCCTCCTTCGCTCCGGAACTGAGCGGAGTAGTTCCTTTCTCGTGGAGCTGGTTCAGGCCGTCGCGCAGTTGCCCGATGGCCTGCTGCGCCTGCGTGAGGCCCTGCGTGACCTGGGCCGAGCCGTCACGCAGCCTGCCCGTGGCGGTGTTGGCGGTGCTCAGGCCGGCGGAGAGCTGCCGGGCGCCGTTCTCGGCCGTGCCCAGGCCGTCGCTGAGCCGGGAGACGCCGTCACCGAGCCGCACGACGCCGTCGTGCAGCTTGTCCGCGCCCTCGGCGGCCTCCGCCGTCTTGTCGTGGATGTCGCCGATCGAGACGAAGACGTTGTCGAAGTAGTCGTGGATCGCCGTGCGCTCGGCCGCCGCCCGTACCTCGTTGAACACCGCGTCCGAGATGCTGCCCATGATGTAGCTGCGGCCCGTGTCCACGCGCAGCCCGAGCCGCGCCGGGCTCGGTGCGGCGGCGTCGTCGGCGGGTGAGGCCAGCTTGGCGCTGAAGTCGGCGGGCACGGTCAGCGACAGGTAGAACGTGCCGTCCGCGACCCCGTCGGCCGCCTGCCTCGCGGTGGTCTCGTGCCAGCCGAAGACGTCGCGTTTCCGCAGCTCGCCGGCCAGGTCGCGGCCCGCGTGCAGGGTCTTGCCCGCGGCTTGGGCAGGCTGGTCCTCGACGACCAGCGCGACCGGCACGCGGTCCAGATTGCCCTGCGGGTCCCAGAACGACCACAGGTACAGGCCCGCGTACAGGAGCGGCAGCACCACCACCGCCGCCAGCGCCGCTCTCGTCAGCCGCGACCGCAACATGCCCTTCATGACAGCTCCACCAACTGGTCGAAGCGGGCGGGCGGCGTCACGCACGAGGCCACCACCGTGCGGTCGAGGCTCCGCAGCAGGTTCCACAGCGCCTGCTGCCGGTCGGCCGGCAGGCCCGCGTCCACGTTGTCTGCGACGATCACCTCGGGCTCGTCCAGCAGCGCCAGCGCGAGGCCCAGCCGCACGCGTTGCTCGCGATCCAGCTCCCGCACCAGCGTTCGCTCCCGGCCCGCCAACCCGACCCGCTCAAGAATCTCCTGGTACGGCCGGCGCCGCCGCTCCCGCAGGTGCTCCCCGACCGTCAGCGACCGGTCCAGATCCGTCACCCCGTCGATCAGCGCCAACGCCACGGCTTTGCGGATGGCGCGGCGCCCGGCGTGCCCGGCGACGTTCAGTGCGCCTTTGGTGGGCTTCATCCGTCCGGCCAGCGTCAGCAGGAGGCTCGTCCGCCCGCTCCCCGCCGAACCCGCGACCACCGTGAGCGTGCCGACCCCGGCCTTCAGCGAGACCTCCGGGTACACCTCCTCGATCGCCAACCCTTCCGCAACGATCATCATGACTCCATTCTTTATACTGACCAGTCAGTACAAAGATAGGGCCGGTTCGCGCGGCCGCACCTATGGAGGCGCGGTGGCATTCGTCACCTTTCGGCATGCTTGCCGGCCTGCCGTGACCATCCGGCCGACCGGCGTCGCCCCACCCCGGCTTCAGACGGACCGTGCCGTCTACACGGTGTTGTTGAGCGTCAGATCGTGGATGTCCCGATTCCTCAGCACACCGGCGTACAGCCGCTTCGCCAGCGGCCCCCTGACGGGGCGGCTGAGGATCAGCGGAACGAGCTGCTCGTGCCTGCTGCCGTGGGATCGGAGACCTCCATGGAGCTGGGAGAGATCGTGATCGACCGCATGGCGGCCGAGCGCGGTGTCGGCCGCGGCCGCGAGACCGATGTCGCCGATGCGGTCCGCCGGAAGCTCGTAGATCGTCGCCGCGTCCTCACGTTCCCAGACCTCTTCGATACCGGGCAGTGCCGCGAGGGCACGCACAGCGGCCCCGCGATGCTCGGGAGCCAGATGCAGCCAGGCGAAGCCCCCGAGCGCCCCGTGATGCTTGGGGTAGGGGTCGGTGATGGGCAGCACGATCTCCTCGAACGGGACGCCCGCTTCGGTGAGGAGGTCGCCGAGATAGTGCACCCGAGCGGTGCCGGCGTCGTGGTGCTTGGCGTTCATTCCATGATCGGCGGTGATCCCCACGGTGCACCCGGCGTCCAGGTACGCGCCGAGCAAGGCGTCGAACTCGACGAAGAACCGGTCGGCGAGTTCGTCCCCGGGGGCTGCCGCATGCTGGACCCGGTCCGTGAGGGAGACGTAGATGAGACGCGGCTCGGGAGCCCGCTGAAGCACGGCGAGGCCGATGCGCATCGCGTAGTGGCTGGCGGAGGGGTCGTAGACGTCGGGAGCAGGTGTTCCGACGAGCTCCTCGATGTCGTCGATCCCGTACTCGGGCAGTGCGGCACCTGTTGCGCGTTCGACGCTGACGCTCGGCACTCCGCCGTTTCCGAGCAGGCGCCGGAGCTTGTCCTTGGTCGTGACGGCCAGGGTCGGGATCCCGCGGGCGGCGAACTCGGCGTGGATGCTCGGCGCGCGAAGAAATCGAGGATCGTTGAGCAGTTCCAGTGAGCCGTCGGGCAGTCGGCAGTAGTTCCCGGGGATGCCGTGGATGGCAGGCGGAACGCCGGTGACGATGGAGATGTTGTTCGGGTTGGTCAAGCTCGGCATCTCTGACGCTCCGACGGAGAAGACGCCGCCGCCGTCGAGCATCCGCTGGAGACGGGGCATGATGCCGCGGCTCAGCCCGTCCCGGAAGTATCGCGGGTCACCACCGTCGACGGTGATGACGACGACGGGGTGATCCGGGACGGTGTACGGGCGATCGTTCACGGTGATGGTGGTCACGGTGTCCTTTCTTCACGGACGCTTTCGATGAAGAGCTCTTCGACCAGCGTCGGCGGTCGTGCCGCCAGCCTGATCAGCTGGATCGGGCGTTCGGGAGGCGCCGGGTCGAGATGGACCTCGGCGACCCGGCCGAGCAGCAGGGCCTCCTCGGCGACGGCCCTGGGCAGGCAGGCCAGGCCGAGACCCTGGGCCACCGCGGCGACGATCGCGCTCGTGCCGGCGATCGTGCCGGCATGGGTGCGTGGGATTCCCCACCTCTGCGCCATGTCAACCTGGTACTGGCGCGTGGTGGACCCCTCCTCCCGAAGCAGGATGCGGGTGCCGCGCAACAGGCGCGGCTCCACCCGCTGCCCGGCGAGCGGGTGATCGCCGGCCACGATGACCACCTGCTCCTCGCTTCCCGCTGCCGTCGCGCTGAGAGAGGGCTGCTCGCTCTGAGCGGCGACGAGCGCGAGAGGCAGCTCGCCGGAGAGCACCTTCTGGGTGATGAGCGAGGAGTTCGCGACGTGGAGTTCCAGCTCGACGTCCGGGTAGCGGTCCAGGAACGAACGCAGGAGCCGTGGAAGCAGGCGCTCCGTCGCAGTGGTCGTGCCTCCGATGGCCAGGACACCGGCGACCGGCGCCCGTCGTACACGCGTGATCTGGTCCAGCGCCTCGTCCGCGAGGGCGAGCAGACCACGGCCGTACTCAAGGAGCTTCTCACCGGCCTCGGTGAGCCTGAGCGACGGCGCGGAACGGTCTACCAGCACCGCACCGACCTCGCCTTCGAGCTGCTGAAGGTGAGACGAGACGGTCGACTGCGCGACGCCGAGCGCTCTCGCGGCCGCCGAGATACCGCGGTGATCGGCGATCGCCACGAATACCTGAACCCGTTGGAGGCTGAGTTTGCCGGTCATCGGCCGCTGACCTTCTCCGGCTCGGATGTCAGCGGGACGGGAGCCGTGGACTTCCCCGACATGATGGCGTTGGCGGCCGACGACGAGATCTCGCCTTGCCAGCGCGCGATCACCAGACCCGCCACCGCGTTGCCGAGCGAGTTCACGACGGCGCGGCACTCGGACATGAATCGGTCGATCCCGAAAACGAGCATGACACCCGAGACCGGGATGACGGACGTCGCCGCCACCGTCGTGGACAGCATCACGAAGCCGCCTCCGGTCACGCCCGCGGTTCCCTTCGACGACAACAACATCACCGCGAGGAGCAGAAGCTGCTGGCCGAGATCGAGGTCGATCCCCAGCGCCTGTGCGATGAACATGCTGGTCAGCGTGAGATAGATGCATGTGCCGTCGAGGTTGAACGAATAGCCCGCGCTGACGGTGATGCCCGCCGTCCCCTTGTCGACGCCGAGGCGGGTGAGTTTGGCGACGATACCGGGGATCGCGGCTTCCGAGGAGGACGCGCCCAGCGCCAGCAGGATCTCGTCCTTGAAGTACCGGAAAGTGTGCAGCGGGTTCAGCCGTACCAGCAGCAGGATGCCGCCGAGGACGACGACCACGAACGCGATCGACGTGCCGTAGAAGGTGCCGATCAGCTTCAGCAGCGCGCCGATGGTCGCCACCCCGAAGTGGCCCACGGTGTACGCCATCGCGCCGAACACGCCGACGGGGGCGGCATACGTAACGAGTCGCACGATCGTGAACAGGACCTCGCCGATCCGATCGACCGCCCGGGCCACGGGCCGAGCCCGATCGCCGAGGACGGCCAGGGCGACGCCGAACAGAACGGCGAACAACAGAATCTGAAGAATCGCGCCTTCGGCGAAGCTCGCCACGATGTTCTTCGGGAAGATCTGCAGCACGTAGTCGGTCCACGACATCTCTGACGCCGCGTCAACCCGCGCGCTCACCTCGTCGGTGAGCTGAAGCTGAGCGGGGTCCACCGCCAGGCCGTCACCCGGGCGCACCAGGTTCACGGCGAGGAGCCCGAGCAACAGCGCCAGCGTGGTCACGATCTCGAAGTACGCGATCGAACGCAACGCGATCGCGCCGACGTGCCGGAGCCGGTTCACGGCTGCGATGCCGCTGACGACCATGCAGAAGACGATCGGTCCCAGCAGCATCGTCAACAGCCCGACGAACGTGTCCCCCAGAACCTCCAACGACGTCGCGAAGCCAGGTGCCACCAGGCCGACGATCACGCCTGCGGCCATTCCGGCGAGCACCCACGCGTACAGCTGCCGGTACCAGGGCCTGCGCACGCGCTGAGCACTCTCGACAACGGCTGAAGCCATGATTTTCCACCTCCACCTGATGAGGCGGGCGCATGCCTCGCTCCGCCCACCCGGACATCGTGGGCGGCGACACGTAGAGGAAGGTGAACGACGGCCACCCGGCCAGGCGAATGTGCGACGACAGGCCGGCCACCGTCCGATGGCCCCCATCGGGTATGCCGATCAGCAGGTACGCCACCCGGGAAGCCCCGGCGTGATCGGGATCATCGCAGTAGACCGCGTGGCGACGCTCGGCGCCTGGTTCGCCGACGACCTGCCACGGGTGGTCCGGCAGGCCGCCCTGTCGGCACAGGTCACCCACACTCATCCGGAAGCGGTGGCCGGCGCCATCGCCGTTGCCGTGGCCACGGCCGTGACCGTCAACGAACCCGGCCTCCCCGCCGGTCGTTTCCTCGATCGGGTCAGAGAGCACGTGCCCGCGAGCATGGTCCACGACGGTATCGCCGAGGCGCGGCAACTCCTCACCATCAGCGACCCCGTACTCGCCGCCCGGATGCTCGGGAACGGGCGACAGGTCAGCGCTCACGACACGGTCCCGTTCACCCTCTGGGTGGCGGCTCGCGAACGCCATGACTTCGAAGCGGCCATGTGGACCACCGCGGCGGCCGGCGGGGACGTCGACACCACCTGCGCGATCGTCGGCGGCATCGTCGCGGTCGCCGAGAACGCTCACCTGCCGCAGGAGTGGAGAAGGCGATGTGAACCGCTCCCGGACTGGGCAGGCGCCCCCAGCCCCATCTCCACGTGAGGCGCGCGGCCGATGATCAGCCGCTGTATCTCGGCCAGGTCCATCTCATAGGCGGTTGCCCGCTGTGTACCGGTGCGGTGCGTCGCCGCCCTGCCCGTCGGAGACGTCGACGATGCCGGGCAGCTCACTGATCAGGCGGGTCTGCGCAGGCGGGAAGAGGAAATGATGGTGCAGGTCGAGTCTGTGCAGGTGTGTCAGCGGCTGACCGGTCAGTAGCGCCTCCGCGCCGGTGTCGCTGAGCGTGCCCAGCGACAGGTCCAACGCTTCCAACCTGGCCACCACCGGCGCCGTCGCCACCGCCGCGGCTATCTCGTCTGCGAGTTCGGCGTTGCGCAGGCCCAGATACCGCAGCCGCGGCCACCGCGCGCCCGAGAGGATCGGCGCGAGATCGGTGATCGTCGGCCCGTCATGGAGCTCGTCGCCCAGCCACAGCTCGAGATGCTCCAGAGCCGGAAGGTCCGACTCCGCGATCGCGACCACAGGACTGTCGGGCCGCCGCTCCGCCGGCGGCCGGCCGGGGCGACCCTATCGATCGCCCTTGCCGCCTGACTCGACGTTGATCGTCTCGTTGTCTCGCCGGCCTATATCTACTGGGCGCCGTGTCAAGGAATGGCCGCACCAGGGCCGGCCAGCTGCTGGCGTGTCTGAACGAGCAGCTCTGGGACCGCGCGGCGGGACAGGGAAAGCGCCTTGCGCGCGATGCGGCGGCCGTCGCGCGTCCGGCCGGCGGCGCTCAGCACGAGCGCGTGTGCCGTGAGCGCCGAGAGCAGCGCCGGGGTGTAGGCCAGGGCGTCCTGCCTGGCCGCTGACTGCGTCACCTGGACCATCCGCCCACTGCTGGAGATCGCTTCGTCAGGATCCGTCCGGCAAAGGATCTTGGCGTGGGTGCCGCTGACGCGTGCCAGGAGGTGGAGATACTCACCGCGGTACAGGTTGATCAGTCGCTCGCAGCATTCGACCGCCTCCTGCGCGTCCGCGAGTGCGCCCTGCTCTCGACCGGCGGCCAGCTCGCAGGTGGCGCGGATGTCCAGGACGCCGGCCAGGGCGGGCAGGTAGCGGTGGTCGTCGCGTGCGCTGATCGTACGTAACGCCGTCAGGGCCTCCTGGCTCGCCGCCAGGGCCTCGTCGTGCCGCGCAGCGACACTGAGCAGGCTTGCGCGGGTGGCGAGGGTCATGGCCACGTCACGCTCGTGGTCGGGGCCGCCGCGCCACTGGCCGAGGCCCTCCCTGCGGATCCGCAGAGCCTCGGCGTTCACCTCAAGGGCCTCCTGGGGCCGTCCGGCCAGCTGGAGCATGCCCCGGTGCGCGTCAAGTGCCTCGGCGAAGTCGTCGAGATGCTCGCGGCGGCGGTCGGGGGCGCTGTCCAGCAGGCTGCGAAGATGCCCGATCCGTTCGGCGCTCGCCTTCAGTGCCTGTTCGACCCGGCCCGCGCCGAGCAGGGCCCTGGCGTACTGGTCCAGGGCGGTGGCCAGCTGAGGCAGGTAGCGCTCGGGGTCGGCCTGGGACGGGGTGCGCAGGGAGTCGGCCGTGGCGGCGAGCTTGCGTATCCGCCACCACTTCCAGATCGGCGGCAGGAGCCAGCCGAGACCGATGATCACGGCGAACGGCAGCACCGTCGCCCAGCCCGGCCACACGATGAAGGAGATCAGTGCGGTACCGGCCACCAGTCCCAGGAGGACCATGACCGCGCAAGATCGCATCATGACGACCAGTGTGACGCCCGGCGACCAAAGCGCAATCCCGGGCTCAGGCGCAGCGGCCCTCCCGATTGTCGCGGAGGGCCGCTGCCTCTCCCAGCGGTCCAAAGGGACCGGTCGGCTAAGCCCAGGGGCGGGGGAAGGCGTCGCCGTCCAGCCGCTCGCCCGCGGCGAGTCCGAGAGGATCGGTCACGACGTGCCCGGCCCCGCTGTAGCGGGTCGCCTCGTCCATGTAGATGGTGACGTGCGCGAGCCGAGCCTGGTCGGTACGGTTGGGCAGCGCCATGTGGCCGGTGTAGCCGCTGTGGAAGGTGCAGTCGCCGGCGCGGAGCGGCACGGTGACGCGGGGGATCCAGCGCAGGGACGGGTCCGCCTCGAACAGGTCCTCCTCTTCGTGGAGGTCCTGCGGACGCAGGCCGTCGCGATCCTGGGTGCCGGGCAGGAAGGTCATGCAGCCCCGCTCCGGAGGAACGTCCACCAGCGCTATCCACGCCGACAGCGGGAGCCGGTCCCCCGTGTGCGGCCAGTACGGACGATCCTGGTGGAACTCCGTGGCCGCGTTGTTGTGCGGCTCCTTGACCAGCATCTGGTCGTGCCAGAGCCGCAGCGAGAACCCGGCGAGCTGTTCGGCGATCCGGCCGATCCGCGGGTCGAACGTGAGCTCCCGCAGCGTCTGGTCGCGTTGCCAGACGTTGACCAGCTGGCTGAAGGTGCCCTGCTTCTCCAGGCTCTCCGCGCGGTGCGCCTCCAGGAACGCCTCGGCGCCGGCCCGGAAGCGCTCGACCTGGCCAGGCTCGAGCACGCCCCGCACTCGGACGAAACCGTTTTCGCGGTAGGCCGCCACCAGCTCGTCCGGCACCCGGCCATCGGCGCCGACGTCGCTGACGAACTGCTCGGTCGTGGTCGTTGCCATCGCTGACCTCCAGGGTTGCTTGCTGTTGGGATACCGCAAGCCTCGTCGAGACGTGCCGCTACGGGCTAGGCCGATCCCGGCGATTAGTCGTACGATCCCGACATGCCTGCCATGCTGCACGAGCACGCGCTGTTCGCCGGAGGCCCGGTCCTGGCAGGTGTCCACCACCTGAACCCCGACATCGAGCCGCACGCGCACGACTTCCTCGAGATCGCCGTGATCGGAACCGGCCACGGCCGGCACATGACCAGCCGGGGCGGGCACCCGCTGCGGCGCGGGCAGGTCGTCGTGCTCCGCCCCGGCGCGTGGCACGGGTTCCGCGACTGCACCGACCTGACCGTCGCGAACTGCTGCCTGTCCGCCCAGGCGCTACGGGGCGAGCTGGCGGCGCTGTACGACATCCCGATGCTGCGCCGGATGATGTGGACCGACCCGGTGGCCTCCGGCACGCACGGCGTGGCGGTCACGACCGTCGATCCGGCCGCCGCCGAAGAGGCCATCGCGGAGATCGGCCTGCTCGAACGGGACCTCGCCGCCGAGCGGCGCCGGCCGGGCCGGGTGCTGGGCCGGCTGGTCACCGTGCTCGGCATCCTGGCCGACGGCCGCGACCCCGAGTGGCAGCCGCTCGAGTCCACCGTCCATCCCGCCGTCGCCGCCGTCATCGCCCGGCTCGAGGCAGCGCCCGCCGATCCGTGGCGGCTGGACGAGCTCGCCCGGTCGGTCAACCTGGATCCCGCCTATCTCGGACGGCTGTTCAGGCAGTACGTCGGGCTGACGCCGCTCGGCTTCCTGGCCCGGCTGCGGGCCGAGCGCGCCGCCACGTTGCTGGCGCACTCGACCCTGCCGACCGCCCGGATCGGCGCCGCCGTCGGCTGGGACGATCCGACGTACTTCGCCCGCCGCTTCCGTGCGCTGGTCGGGCTGACACCCACCGAGTACCGGCGACGTAGCCGATCAGCCGCCCATGCTCAGCTCGGCGGCCCGGCCGAGCGGACGAGTTCCTGACCCCCAAGGAGGCCCATCACCTGGACCGTGGCGTCACCCGGCCGGCGAGGGCAGGCCCGGGCGCCGGTGCCAGCGCAGCCAGGCGGCCTGGCCGCCGTCGATGAGGATGTCGGTGCCGGTGATGTAGAGCGATCCCGGCCCGGTCAGGAACGCCACCACTTCGGCGATCTCGGCGGGCGTACCGGTTCGGCCGGCGCCGCAGGCGTCCAGCATCGCCATCATGTGGTGGCCGGAGGAGGACTCCGCTTCGGACCTGGCCATCGCGGTGGAGATCACCCCGGGGCTGACCGTGTTGACGCGGGCGCCGCGCCGGTTCCACGCCAGGGCCGCGGCCTGGGCGCGGACCTGGTTGCCGCGTTTGGCGAGGATGTACGCGGCCGTCGCGTCCTCCCCCACCGTGGCGATCACGTCGAGGGAGAGCAGGTCGCCGGTGGGCGCGGTGGCGAGGGCCCGCTCGTCCTCGTGGCTCAGGCTCGCGTAGTGGCCCGCCATGCTGGCCACGCAGACCAGCGAGGTCCCCCTCGTGGCCACCGTCTCGAACGCGTCGATGACGTGCGCGGTGCCGGCCAGGTCGACCTGCATGATCTTCTGTACCGTCGAGGTGGCCGCGGAGACGCCGGCGGTGTGGACGACCGCGGCGACGCGTCCCTCGGCGGCCGCGGCGGTGGCGAGCTCGGCCACCGATCGGGCGTCGGAGACGTCGGTGAGCTGTCCCTTGGCGTCGTACCCTTCGGCGCGCAGGGCGGCGACGGCCCGGTCCAGGGCGTCGGGGAAGGCGTCGGCCAGGATCAGCGTGCGGCCGCTGCCGATGCGACGGGCGACGGCCGTGCCCATGCCGCCGGCGCCGGTGACGACCACGACGTCGGGGTCGGTCATTGCTGCTCCACCAGGCGGATGGCGGCGGCCGGGCAGACGGCGGCCGCCTCGCGTACCTCGTCGTGATGCTCCGGTCCGGGCTCGGCGTCGAGGAGGACGGCGACGCCGTCGTCGTCGCGCTGGTCGAAGACGTCGGGGGCGACCATCGCGCACTGCCCGGCGGCCACGCACTTGGGCTCGTCGAACTCCACTCGCATGCTCATCCCCTCACCACGTCACCGGCAGCGACTTGAGGCCGTACGCGACGCCTTCCATCGCGAACTCGACCTGCTCGAACGGCACCGCCAGCGCGAGGGTCGGCACGCGCCGGTAGAGGGTGCCGTAGACGACCTGCAACTCCACCCGGGCCAGCGACTGGCCCAGGCACTGGTGGGCGCCGTAGCCGAAGGCGTGATGCTGGCGGGCGGGCCGGCTCAGGTCGAGGCGTTCGGGGCCGGGGAACTGCTCGGCGTCCCAGTTCGCGCCGGCCAGGTCGAAGATGACGCCGTCGCCAGCCTTGATGGTCCTGCCGTGCAGCTCGATGTCCTCGTTCGCGATGCGGCGGATGCCGCTGTGCACGATGGTCAGGTAGCGCAGCAGTTCCTCGACGGCGTTGGCCACGAACTTCGGGTCGTCGCTGTTCTCGCGCAGCAGGGTCAGCTGCTCCGGGTTCCGCAGCAACGCGAGCGTGCCCAGCGAGATCATGTTGGCGCTGGTCTCGTGGCCCGCGATGAGGATGGCGCTGGCCATGGTGATGGCCTCCTGCCGGGTCATCTCCCCCGCCTCAACCCGCCCGGCCATCTCGGACAGCACGTCGTCGCCCGGCTCGGCCGTCTTCCGGTCGAACAGGGCGCTGAGGTATCCGCCCAGAACGCGGCCCGCCTCCTGGGCCTCCTCGGGCGTCGACTCGTGGCTGACCAGCGTGTGGCTGTTGGTCTGGAACAGCTCATGATCCTCGTACGGCGCGCCGAGGATCTCGGTGATGACCACGGTCGGCACCGGAAGCCCGAGAGCCTGGACGAGATCGACCGGGTTCGGGCCGGCGAGCAGGTCGTCGATGAGGCCGTCGAGGACCTCCTGGATGCGGGGCCGCAGCGCCTCGACCCGCTTGACCATGAACGGCGCGTTGACGGTGCGGCGCAGCCGGGTGTGCTCCGGCGGGTCCGTGTTCGTGATCAGCGCCGGGTGGTGCGGGGCGGACGCCGCGCGGCTGCGGGTCATGTGCGGGTAGCCGGGCCGCTTCTCGTCGATGCTCAGGCGCGGATCGTTGAGCAGCGCCCGCTGGTCGGCGTGCCGGGTGATGAACCAGGGCGTGCTGCCGTCCCAGATGCGTACCTTGCCTACCGGGTCTTCCCGGGTCATGCCGCGCACCGCGGGAGCGGGCGCGAAGGGACAGGCCGATTCCCGGGTCATCGGGTAGTCGGGCACGGAGGTCGTTCCAGACATGGGTCTCCTCGAGGGATCGTCGCCACGGTCCCGCAGCCGGGATCACCCTTGTGGCGCGAAGACGATAAACCCATGCAAACAGGCCAACCTGACGGGGCCCGGACGGCAACCTGACAGAAGCCAGACGTGGCGCAGATCACATCGGGGCAGGGTCTCCCAGCCAGTAACCGAAGCCGCGCCTGGTGTGGATCAGGGCCGGCGAGGTCTCGTCGACCTTCTGGCGCAGCCGGGACACCAGACGTTCGATGGCGTTGAGCTCCCGGGGCTCGTCCCACACGTGCAGGGCGAGTTGTTCCTTGGACAGGACGCGACCGGCGTTGAGCAGCAGATGGCGGAGCAGCCGGTATTCGGCCGGGGTCACCTCCAGCCGCCGCTCGCCTCGCCAGGCCTGGTAGACGATCTCGTCCAGAACGAGGTCACCATGTCGCAGCACGGAGGCCCGCGGTGCCGCCTGCCTCCCCCGCAGCAGCACCTGCACCCGGGCCAGGAGCTCGGCGTCCCGGCAGGGCTTGGTGACGTAGTCCTCCACCTCGATGCCCACCTCGGGCAGCAGCGGCTCCAGCGCGTCGCAGGTGGTCATGCAGATGATGGGCGGCCGCGCCACGAGGCGCGGCCGGTTGCGGGCGAGGTCGTGCAGGTCGGGGATGTCGACGTCGACGACCAGCAGGTCGAAATGCCGGTCACCGAGCTCGGCCATCGCCGCGGCGCCGGTCGCCACCGGCGTGACGTGGTGGCCGGCCTCCGCGAGTCGCGCGGCCAGCGATTCGCGCGAACCCGGGTCCGGAACGATCAGGAGCAGGCGGTGGCCGGGTGAGGGTGCCTCCCGCGTCCTGACGTCTCTGTACGTGTGAACGCTCTCTCCTCGGAGCGACATCACCCTCCCTGGATCCGCGTGCAAAGCGTCGTCGTGCGGCGGGCACGCCCGCCCTCGGACAGGCTACGCGCTCGCGCGCTCCCTGACACCCGCAGGCGGCCCGCACCGGACGACGCTATCGGCGGGGACAGAGGCGGTGGCGGGCGAGCGCGTCGTAGAACGGTTGGTGGTGCTCGGCGATGCGGCGCAGGTGCTCGTTGGTGTCGGGCGTCTCGCGCCGCCCGGGCGTCTTGGCCACCAGCCCGCTGCTCTCGGCCACCTCCGCGTGCCACCGGTCCGTACGCTGCCAGTTCGCCTGTCGACCGGGATCCCAGCACATCGCCTCGGGCATGAACTCGAGCCCGACCCGCTCGCAGTATGCCCGGACCGTCGCCTCCGGATCGGCCACGAGATCGTCGCCGTCGATCACCAGGGGGACCTCGCCGGTGGCCGACCGCACGGCGTCGAAGATGGCGTGCAGGTATTCGAACCCGTACTCGTCCTGGGTGGCCTCGGGGTTCATGGCGTAGTGCGAGGCTATCGCGCTCCGCGGCTCCCGGATCATGAACGTGTTGATGACGTCGCTGAACAGGCGCCCGTCTTCGAGCAGCGGCGCGTACGTGTAGTCGGAGGTGTCCTTGGCGAACACCCGGCGCCCGCCGGCGTTGACCTCGAGCATCGCGTCGAGCAGCTCGACCGCCGACGTGACGCGCCGGCCCGTGAGCTCGAAGTGGCCGTCCACCTGCAGGTACGAGAACGGCTCGTGCACCACCTCGAGATCCCCGCGCTCGAGCATGATGCGCAGGAACGCGGTGGAGCGCGATCGGGGCACGGCCCACAGCAGGATGGGCTTCGGCGCGGCGCTCATTGCGACCACGCCGTGGGGCGGCGGTCCCAGCGGTGTTCGCGCAACTGCGCCATCAGCTCTTCGCTCAGTGGTTCGGCGTCGCTGGTGGCGATGTTGGTCCGTACGTGCGTGAGGTTGCGCATGCCGGGGATCACGGTGGCGACGTCGGGGTTCTGGAGGATGAAGCGCAGGGCGAGTTCGGGCATGGTCATGCCCTCGGGCACGATCCGCGCCAGCCGCTCGGCGCGCTCCACGCTCGCGACGAGGTTCTCGGGTACGAAGTAGGTGTTGCGCCAGTCGCCTTCGGGCCAGCGGGACTGGCGGGTGAGGGTGCCGGTGAGGGTGCCTTCGTCGAAGGGCACCCGTGCGATCACCGCGACGTCCAGCTCGCGGCATGCCGGGAACAGTTCGTCCTCGGGGGCCTGGTCGAAGATGTTGTAGATGACCTGCACCGCGTCGATCAGCCCGGTGTTCAGGGTCCGCAGGACGTTCCAGGGTTCCCATCGGTTGACGCTGATGCCGACGCCTTTGATCAGCCCGCGCTCCTTCATCTGGATGACGGCGTCCTGCCAGGCCGCGTCGTGCGCCCAGTCGTCCTCCCAGACATGGAACTGGAACAGGTCGACGGACGGCGTGCCCAGCTCTTCGAGGCTGCGGTGCAGGTATTCCCAGAGATGGTCCGGCGGGTACACCTCGGACAGTTTGGAGTCGCGGGTGGACGGCCAGGCGCGATCCTTCGGCGGGGGCTTGGTCGCGATGTGGAGGCGGCGATCCGGGTGCCGCTTGACCAGCTGCCCGAGCAGCCTTTCGCTGTGTCCGCGGCCGTAGATCCAGGCGGTGTCGAAGTAGTCGCACCCGAGCCGCACGGCTTCGTCCAGCGCGGTGACGCCGGTCTCGTCGTCGGCGCCGCTCCATCCGCCCTCGCCGCCGGCTATACCCCACATCCCGTAACCCACGTCGCCGACCATCCAGCCCAACCGGCCGAATCGACGCTCACGCATCGCTTCCTCCTTTCGCGCCTGAACGGCGACTTCCTAGCTCCAGCGGTTGCCGCCCGAGCCGAACCGCGTCTGCTGCACCACGGGGCCGGCGGCCTTCATCCGCTCGACCTGGACGAGGCCCCGGTGGACGGACAGGGTCACGCTGCCGCCGACCTCGCCGACGAGCCGGTCGATCCCGTCTCGCGCGGCATGCGCGGCGGGCTCGAGCCAGCGCGCCTCATACATGGCGGCGCCCAGGACGGCGGCCAGCCGATCGTAGAGTTCGCGGCCCGCCGCATCGAGGCTGGCCTGCAGGATGCGGGTCCACGCGCGTTCGAGCAGCTCCAGGCCGGGCGCCTCGTAGATGCCCCGGCAGACCGTGCCGATGATGCGCCGCTCGACCACGTCGCGAAGCCAGATACCGTGCCGCGCGCCGATCTCGTTGGCCAGCGTCATCCACTCGACCGGGTCGGGGCCGCTGCCGTTGACGTCGGCGACCCGTCCGTCGAGGAAGGTGACCGTGACGGTCTCGGGCTCGGCCGGGCTCTGCCGGGGCCAGTTGCTCCACCTCGGCTGGAGCCGGGTGACCGGGGTCTCGAGGTCTTCCAGCTCGGCCGACTCGTGCGAGATGCCGGCGAGGTTGGCGTCGGTGGACCGCTCGGCGCCGCTGCCCGGGTCGAGATGCAGCCCGTGCTCGGCGACGGCCGCGAGCATGGCCTCGCGATCCGGGAACCGTTCGAGCGCCTGCGGATTCGTCCACGGCTCGATGAGGGACAGCTCCGGTGCGACCTGGGCGCCGTAACGCGCGAAGCGGCGCTGGTCGTTGCCCCCGCCGACGCAGCCGTGCGTGAACGTCCGGCATCCGTCGGCCCGCATCCGCGGCGTGAGCTCGCTGACGAGCACGAAGCGCGCCGCACCGGTCGTGTTCCAGTAGCCGCCGTCGTGGCGGGCCCGGTACCGCAGCAGATCCGACGCCACGGCGGCGATCGATGATCGTAGATCCATGACGACCACTTCGTCCCCGGATCTTCGCAGCGAAGAGGCAAGCGCGTCCACCTCCACGCGCTCCGATTGACCAATGTCGGCGATATAGTGCCGCGCCGGAGTGGACCGTTCGTGAAGCCAGACTCCGACGGCGAGGGCGGAAAGTCCGCCCGATTGGAATAATCCGACGCGTGCGTTGCCATTGGCCTGCCGCACAGCCTTCCCCTTACGCTGGTGGACGGGGGCGATGTCGGCACTCTATACGCCGACCGCCACCGACCCTACCCACGGACCGCGCGCATTCACACCCGGCACGCCAATGATCTAGAAATTGACCTGTCATACCGATGCGGCCAGCGGATATGTCCTCGAAGAATGTCCTTCGAGTTGAACAGCCCGTCGCGGAGAACGCTTCCGTGGATTGGCGGGCGCCGGCCCGGGTAAGGCCGGGTATGCCTCTCGGGCAATCTCTCATTTCCGCAGGCCATAACACCCTGCCCGGCGGGTTGCGCCAGCCGTGGCGGCGCCCGGGGTTGCGAATCCTCGCCACGTGTTCCAGTATGAGCAGTAACCCATTAGCTGCCTAATACCGGTTACCCACGTCCGGTGGAGGGAGGAACGCGTGTTCACCCAGCTTCACGATTCCCCAGCTCATCCCCCATGTTTCGGCACGTTGTCGCGCTGATCGCGGAGGAGCCCCCGCTTTTCCGGAGCCACCACCGGAAGCCGTGACGGCGCCGGTGCAGTACGGGCCACGGACCGCCGCGCGCGTCGCCACGGCCGAGCCGGCCGGTTCCGACGCCTGATCAGCCGGCCGACGCCGGCGAAGCCGCTGACGCGGTAATGCGACGACATATCAGCGCGCATTCGCCGGGGTCTGGCAATTCGCGTGATACGTAGCCACCTGTTAACGGCCGCCGAAAAGACCTCCGAGGGCCGGCCCTGGCTACCTGAAACTCACAGACCTGAATAGTGACCGATCTGCCTGACCCGAGGATCTGTTGCCGGTCGCGACTATGGGAGCACGATGCCACGCCATCAGCAGACGCACCTGAGCGAACAAGCCCTGACCGCCATTCACTTATCCCTGGGACCGCGGAATGCGTTCCCCCGGCAAAGCACGGTCCTGGACCTGTTTCGCGTACAAAAAGAGAACGCACCGGATCGTCCCGCCGTCCGCTACCGGGACACCACGATGAGCTATGCCGATCTCGATGCGGCGGCCGACGTCACGGCCGATCGGCTGATCCGCAACGGCGTTCCGGCCCGGCAATTGATACCCGTGCTGGCCGCGGACGGGCCCGAATTCCCGATCTCGCTCTTCGGGGTGCTGAAAACAGGCTCGGCCTTCGTGCCGCTGGATCCGGCCTGGCCGATCGACCGGCTCAACGCGATCATGGCCGAGCTGTCGCCGCCCGCCATAGTGGCATCGCCGGCGACTGTCGAGACCGTCGCCGAACTGAACTCGTCCCTCCCGACGGTGATCGTCGACTGCGCGGAGCGGCCGTACGATCCGGCTGACCGCACACCCCCGCCGGCCGGCCGTGAACCTCGACCCGAAGACCTGATTTACGGGTTCTACACCTCCGGCTCCACCGGCACGCCCAAATGCGCGCTCAACCACCACCGCGGCCTGGTCAACAGGTTGACCACGATGTCGCGCCGGTTCGGTGACGGGGCCGATCACGTGACGCTGCAGAACAGCCGGTCCACGTTCGACTCCTCGATGTGGCAGGTGTTGTGGCCGCTGGTGTCCGGCGGGCAGGTCGTGCTGCCGCACCGCGACGGGATCCTCGACCTTGAGGAGACCGCGATGACCATCGGCCGCCACGGCGTCACGATGACCGACTTCGTGCCGTCCGTGCTCGCGGCGTTCGTGTCGCTGCTGGAGGCGCGCGAGGACCTGCGGGAGGCGACGTCGAGCCTGCGGCGCATGCTGATCGGCGGGGAGGCGGCCGGCCCCGGCGTGGTGCACCGGCTGCGCGCGCTGCTGCCCGAGCTCAAGGTCACCAACACGTTCGGGCCGACGGAGTGTTCGATCGGGTCGGTGTTCCACGAGGTCACGGACGCCGACCTGGACCGGATCCCCCTCGGTCGCGCCATCGACAACACCGCCGCGATCGTGCTCGACGACGATCTCAGGCCCGTCCCCGTGAACACATCCGGCGAGCTGTACCTCGGCGGTGAGTGCATCGGCGCGGGCTACCTCGACGATCCCGAGCGCACCGCGCGGGTGTTCGTGGCCAACCCGTTCCCCCAGATCCCGGGCGAGAAGCTCTACCGGACAGGTGACCTGGCCCGGGTCGGCGAGGACGGGCTGCTGTACTTCATCGGCCGGCTCGACGAGCAGGTCAAGCTCGGCGGGGTGCGGGTGGAGCTCGGCGACGTCGCATCGGCCCTGGCCGAGCATCCGCTCGTGGGCAGCGCGGTGGCGGTCGTGCTCGGGGAGGCTCCCCGATCCACTCTGGTCTGCTGCGTCACGCCGCGCTCGCCGGACGACTCGCCGTCCGCGGAGGAGCTTCGCGGGTACGCGGCGGAGAAGCTGCCGGCCGAGCAGGTCCCTCGTAAAGTCGTGGTACTGGAAGCGCTTCCACTCAACCGCAACGGCAAAGCGGACCGCAAGGCACTGGCCGCGCTCATCGTGGCCGAGTCCGCGTGGCAGGCGGACCCGGAAGAGCACGTCGAGCCGCCGGCCAACCCGATGGAGGAGCTGGTCTGCTCGGCGTGGCGCGAAGTCCTCGAGCAGGAACAGGTCTCGGTGGTCGTCCCGTTCTCCGACTACGGGGGCACCTCGCTGATCGCCTACCGGCTCACCGCCGCGGTCAGCCGGCGGCTGGGCAGGCCGGTGCGTCCCAGGGATCTGCTCGTCGCCTCGACCGTGCGCGCGCAGGCGGCGCGGCTGACCAAGGGCATCGACGACGACAGCGCCGAACTGGCCTACATCAAGCACGACCTGGCGTGGCGCCCGCCGCAGACGCTGCTGCTCACCGGCGCGACCGGGTTCGTCGGGGCGCACATCTTCGCCGAGTTGCTGATGCACTCCAACGCCGAGCTGATCTGCCTGGTGCGGTGCTCCGACCCTCCTGACGGTGCCCGGCGGCTGACCGAGGTCCTCGATCAGTACGGGCTGACCTCCGCCTGGCAGCTGCTCCCCATGGCGCTCAAGACCGGACGCGTCGAGGTCGTCCCCGGCGACCTGGGCAGCGAGCTGCTCGGCCTGCCGCAGCGGCGATTCGACGCGATCGCGTCGGCCGTGTCCGGGGTCGTCAACGCCGCGGGCGCGGTGAACTTCCTGTCCGGCTATCTGGACCACCGCCCGGCCAACGTGCTCGGCGTGCAGGAGCTCATCAAACTCGCCTCAGGCGGCGCCCGCGTGCACGCCCTGTCCACCCTGAGCATCTTCCCGCCCGCCGGGAGGGCCGCCCCGCGCATCACCGAGGACCAGATCCCGGAGACGGACCAGGTCGCCGCGGACGGCTACAACAGATCGAAGTACGTCGCGGAGAGCCTGCTCGCCGACGCGCACCGGCAGGGCGTCAGCTCGGTGGTGTACCGCCTCGGCGAGATCTGGCCGCACCAGGCGATAGGCGTGGCCAACCCGGATTCGCTGGCACACAACCTGTTGTACGCGTGCGCGCGCACCGGATGCGTGTTCCCGACCGAAGCCGAGACCGACGTGACGCCGGTGGACGTCGTCGGCCAGTTCGTGGCACGCGCCGCGACCGGCGACATCAAGGTGCCCGACGGCGCGATGCACGTGTTGTGGCCGGCGAGGCTGCGCTTCGCCGAGGCGTTCGGCGTGCTCGCCGACCGGTGCGGGCTCGACCGGGTCGGCTACGCGCAGTTTCACGATCGCCTGGAGGCCGTCGCCGAGCCCGACGAGAGGCTCGCCGGGCTGCGCCTGCTGCTGCCGCCCCCGGCCGGCGACTGTGACGCGGCGCCGGTCGAGTTCGACCAGCTGTTCACCGACAGCTCCCGGCACTTCGACGCCCGGCGGTTCAGCCGGCACGCGGTCTCGCTGGCGCGGCCGACGGCGGACGGGCTCAGGACGCTCGATCGCTACCTCAGCGAGCTGACCGACATTCCCGCCTTCGTACCTCAAGAAAGGTAAGCGAATGGAAGAGAAATTCGTCGTGGTGATCAACCACGAGGACCAGTACTCGATCTGGCCCGCCGGCCGGGAGATTCCGACCGGCTGGCGCGAGGCCGGAGCCGAGGGCGGCAAGAGCGATTGCCTGGCCCACATCGCGCAGGCGTGGACCGATCTGCGCCCGCTGAGCGTGCGACGGTGAAGGAGGAACCCGAGATCATGTCTGCCCCGAAGGAACGCAACGTCGCCGACATCAGGCGCGCGTTGCTGGAGATGAAGGTCCGCCAGCGCGTGGCGGAGAAGGCCGAGCGGGAGCGGATCGTCGCCGTCCCGCGTACGGGCAAGATGGCCATCGCCGAGCAGCAGCGGTTCCTGTGGTTCCTGCACCAGATGGTCGCGGGCGCACCGGTCTACAACGTGCCGTTCGCGATGCGCGTGCGCGGGCCGCTCGACGTGGCCGCCCTCTCCGAGGCGCTGCGCGGGATAGTCGCGCGGCACGAGAGCCTGCGCACCCGGTTCGGCGACGAGCACGGCGTGCCCTTCCAGACCGTCGATCCGCCGCCCGAGACGTGGGACCTGCCGGTGACCGACGGGACCGAGGAGTCCGTCCAGGACTGGATCGACGGGCAGGTGCGCGAGGAGTTCGACCTGCGCAACAGCCCGCCGTACCGGTTCGCCCTGCTGCGCCTGGGCCCTGAGGACCACGTGCTGTCCATCGTCTGGCATCACATCGTCATCGACGGATGGTCATCGCGCCAGTTCGCCGAGGAGCTGACGGCCCGCTACACCGATCCGAGCGGCGCGGAGTTCCCCCCGCTGGCCCTTCAGCCCGCCGACTTCGCGGCGTGGCAGCGGCTCTGGCTGCTCAGCGAGGAACCGGCCAAGCAGGTCGAACACTGGCGCTCCGCACTGGACGGGATGGAGCCGCTGGAGCTGCGCGCCGACCGGCAGCGCCCGTCGGCGCCCACCGGGGCCGGCCGAATCTACGAGACCCGCCTGCCAGAGGACCTCGCACGGGGGATCCGCGATCTGGCGCGGGCCGAGAACCTCTCCCTGCTCGCCCTGACGATGGCCGGGTACCAGATCGTGCTGAACCGCTACACCGGCCAGCACGACATCGCGCTCGGGTCGGTCCTGTCCGGCCGGACGCGCTCGGAGACCGAACCCATGATGGGGTTCTTCGCCAACACGGTGGCGGTCCGCGGCGACCTCGAGGGCAATCCCGTGTTCCGTGACCTGGCGCAGGCCACCAACGACACCATCCTGGAGGCGATGGCCCGCCAGGACGTGCCGTTCGGCCGCATGGTGGAGGAGCTCAAACCGGAGCGGCTGCCAGGACGGAACCCGCTGGTCGCGCACCTGTTCACGCTGCTGCCCGAGCCGATGATCGCGCGCTGGCGCCTGCCCGGCGTGGAGATCGAGATGCTGACCCCGCAACCGGGCACGACCCGGTTCGACCTCACGTTCCAGATCAACGACCTGCCGGACGGCGGGCTGGGCGTGTGGATCGAGTACTCCTCCGAGCTGTTCGACCACGAGCGGGTCGAGCGGCTGGTGGAACACTTCGCCACGGTCATGGCCGACGCGCTGTCCAAGCCGGACGCCCGGGTGGACGCGCTGGACATCATGCCCGGCAGCGAATATCTGCGCGTACTCACCGAATGGAATCCCCCGCCCGGGGAGCACGACGAGCGCCTGCTGCACGAGCTGTTCGCGGCGCGTGTGACCGAGACGCCCGACGCGGTCGCGATGCGTTTCGCGGACGAGGACCTGACCTACGCGCAGCTGGACGAGCGGTCCAGCCGGCTGGCGCACGCGCTCGTCGAGGAGTTCAAGGTGACGCCCGGGCGCGTGGTCGGGGTGCTGCTCGATCGCGGCTTCGATCTGCCGGCCGCCGAACTCGGCGTGCTCAAGGCCGGCGGGGCGTGGCTGCCGCTCGACCCGCAGTATCCGCCGGAGCGGCTGGCCTACCAGCTCGGCGACGCCGACGTGGCGGCGGTGGTGACGACGTCGGATCTCGCCGACCGCGTGCCCGCGGACGTGGGGCGGATCCTGCTGGACACGGACGCGCTCGACGGCCGACCCGGTCTCGACGCCTTGGTGCACGTGGCGCGGGAGGACACGGCGTACGTCATCTACACCTCGGGCTCGACCGGCACCCCCAAGGGGGTCATGGTCCCCCACCGGGCGGTGGTGAACTTCTGCACCACCTTCCGGCGGATGTTCTCGGTGACGCCGGACGACCGGATCCTGCAGTTCTCCAACCCCGCCTTCGACGTGAGCGTGTCGGACGTGTTCTCGACGCTGACCGCGGGCGGGACCATCGTCGGCGCGCCGCGCTCCGAGCTGCTCGACCCCGAAGCGTTGCAGCGGCTGCTGGCCCGCGAGCGGGTGACGATGGTGGACATCCCGCCCGCCGTGCTGGGGCTGCTCGATCCGTCCGCTCTGGACGATCTGCGGGTGTGCTTCATCGGCATGGAGCCGTTCGGCCCCGATCTGGTCAACCGGTGGCGCAAGCCGGGGCGCGAGTTCCACAACGGATACGGGCCGACGGAGGTCACGGTGACGTGCGTGGACTACCTGTGCCCGCCGGAGCCGCTGGACGGGCCGCCGCCGATCGGCCGGGCGATGGCCAATCAGCGGGCCTACGTCCTGGACAAGGGGCTGCGGCCCGTGCCGGTCGGCGTTCCCGGGGAGCTGTTCATGGCGGGCGCCGGTCTGGCCATCGGCTACCTCGGCCGGCCCGACCAGACCGCCGAGAAGTTCCTGCCCGACCCGTTCGCCGTCACCCCGGGCGAGCGCATGTACGCCACCGGCGACCTGGTGCGCTGGAACGCCGACGGCGATCTGGAGTTCCTGGGCCGGGTCGACCGCCAGGTGAAGCTGCGCGGGCTGCGCGTGGAGCTCGGCGAGATCGAGCACGCCATCGAGAGCTTCGACGGCGTGCAGCAGTGCGTCGTGACGGTGCGCGACGCGGGCACGACGTCGGCCTGGCTGGCCGCGTACGTGGTCGGCGGGTTCGAGCCGGACGCGCTGCGCGAACACCTGGCCGGGCGGCTGCCCCTGCACATGGTGCCCACCGACTACGTACAGCTGGAACAGCTCCCGCTGACCTCGACCGGAAAGGTGGACCACGCGCGGTTGCCCGATCCTCGCCCCGACGGCGAGGCGGGACAGGTCGAGCTGACCACCGAGACGCAGCGCCGGCTGGCCGAGATCTGGCAGGGCCTGCTGAGCCTCGACGCCGGCCGCATCGGAGCGCAGGACAACTTCTTCGTCCTCGGCGGCAACTCCCTGCAGGTGACGCAGATGATCTCGCGGGTGCGCGACACCTTCCAGGTGACGCTCGACCCGCGGCGGCTGTTCAGCTACCCGCTGCTCAGCCAGTTCGCCGCCCAGATCGACGATGCGCAGCGCGCGCTGCTGGGCGAGGACGAGGTGGCGCGGCTGGAGGCCCAGGTCGCCGACCTGCCCGAGGACGAGCTCGATCGGCTGCTGAAGGAGTCGGGCTGATGGCCGGTCCGCCTCCCTCCACGGTGGAGGAGAAACGACGCGCGCTGCTGCAACGACGGTTGCGGCACAAACGGGAGGAAGCCCTCGCTTCCGCCCCGCAGGAGGGGCGGACGATGTCCCCGCTGGTGCCGCTCAGCCCCGCGGGCGCGAAGCCACCGCTGTTCCTCGTGCACGCGGCGGGCGGATCGGTGGCGCCCTACGCCGCGCTGGCCGCGCTGCTGGGCGACGACCGGCCCGTCCACGCGCTGGAGGATCCGGGCCTGAACGGCGGCACGATCGGGGAACGGCGGCTGCCCGGCCTCGCGGCCACCTATCTGGCCGCGGTCCGCGAGGTCCAGCCCGACGGGCCGCTGCACGTGGGCGGCTGGTCGGTCGGCGGGGCGGTGGCGCTCGAAATGGCGCGCCAGGACAGCGATGTCGCGCTGACGTTCGTGCTCGACACCGCCATCCCGGACGGCGCGCCGTCCCGTCCCGGCGACGACGAGCTGAGCGCGTGGTTCGCCGCCGACGTCGCGGCGATGGGCGCCGAGCCGGGCGAGGCCGAGCTGGCCGAGCGGTTCCCGGTGTTCGCCGCGAACGTGCGCGCGCTCCTGGCGTTCCGTCCGTCGCGGGTGGACAGCCGGGTGGTGCTGCTGTCCGCCGAGGACTCGGAGCCAGGACGGCTCGAACGATGGCGGGCCTACGCCGATGAGATCCAGGTGGTGCGGGGCGACCACTACACCATGCTGCAATCCCCACACATCGAAGCGCTGGCGGAAGCCATGCGCGACAGACTGAGCGAGGTGAGTGTCCGATGATGCCGGCCTTCACGCCGGAGCAGGACGGCTTCCGGGAAGAGGTCTGCAAGCTGCTGTGCGAGGACGCGGTACGCGCCGAGATCGCACAGTCCCGGCGGATGCCGTACGGACAGGAGAGCGGGCTGCTCGACGTGCACCAGCGGCTGGGCAAGCTCGGCTGGCTCGCGGTCAACTGGCCCGAGCGTTACGGCGGAGCGGACGCCACGATCGTCGAGAAGGCGATCCTCACCGAGGAGATGATCCGCCACGGCGTGCCCGACAACGTGCACTCCCTGGGCATCGACATCGTCGGGATGGCCATCCACCTGTTCGGCACGCAGGAGCAGAAGGAACGGCTCCTGCCGGGCCTCGCGCGCGGCGAGATCACGGCCAACGTGCTGTTCAGCGAGCCGGAGGTCGGATCCGACCTGGCGTCGCTGGCCACGCGCGCCGAGCCGGACGGCGACGGCTGGCGCCTGTACGGCCGGAAGATCTACAACATGAAGGCGCAGCACAGTGATTTCGCGCTGTGCGCGGCCCGCACGTCGACCGGCCCGGTGAACTTCTTCGGGATCACGCTGTTCCTGGTCCCGCTGCAGAGCATGGGCGTGGTCATCGAGCCGGTGTGGAACCTGTCCGAGGAGCGGTTCGACCTGGTCACGCTCGACGGGATCCGGGTCGGGCGCGAGGACGTGCTCGGCGAGGTCGACGACGGGTGGCAGGTGCTGGGCAAGGTGCTTCCGCTGGAGCGCACCGGGCTGGACCACTCCGCCAAGGCGGAGCGCACGCTGGCCGCGCTGCGCGAGCACGCGCCGCCCGGGTGCGAGCAGCGGCTGGTGCAGCTGGAGACGCGGGTGCGCGCGGCGCGGCTGCTGGCCTGGCGGTGCGTGGCCAACCTGCACGACGGGCGGCCCGACGAGGTGCACTCGGCGACCGCCAAGTGGTACACGTCGGAGACGGCCAAGGAAGTGTCGGTGGCGGCGGTCGAGCTGCTCGGGCCGCGGGCGCTGCTGGACGCACGCGATCCCGACGCGATCGCCGAGGGCGTCTTCGACGCCGCGCTCCGGGAGGCTCCCGGGCTCACGCTCGCCCAGGGTTCTTCGGAGATCATGCTGTTCTTTGTCGCCACATCGAAATTGGGGTTGCCGTCATGACCGCGGTGGAGACCACGGCGATCGCCGACTTCTTCGACGAGGATCTGGCGCCGCTGGTGCGGCGGATGGCCGATCGGCCGCGCGCTGAGGGCGGAGGCGACGACAGTCGCGAGATCCGCGCGATGGTGTGGGAGGGGCTGGTCGGGCTCGGCGCGCTCCGCGCCTCCGACACCGTACGGCTGGCCGAACTGCTCGGCTCGGTGCTGTATCAGGGGCCGCTGCTCGACACCCTCACCGCTCGGGAGCTGCTGCGGGACGACGACCTCGGCCAGGCGCCGGTGGCGCTGGCGGTCGCGGCCGAGCCGTGGTCCGATCAGGACGGGGCGATCTCCGCGCGGCGGGCCTTCGTCGGGTTCGCGGCGGAAGTGGACCACTTCGTCGTGGGCGGCGTCAACGACGTCGCCGGGCTGCGCCTGGCGCTCGTACGTGCGGGCCATCCGTCCATCACGATGCGGCGGTACGAGGAGACGAGCCGCGGCGAGGCGTACGAGGTCGAGTTCGCGGGCACGCCCGTGGCCGCCTGGGCCGGCTCCGCCGCCGAGTGGGAGGCGGCGCTGGCCGGCGCGCGGGTGCGCCAGGCGGCGTACCTGGTGGGCCTTGCCCAGGCGGCGCTCGATCACGCCGTCGACCACGCCAAGACGCGCCGCCAGTTCGGCCGGCCCATCGGCAAGTTCCAGGGGCTGGCGTTCCGGCTCAGCGAGCTGTCGATGCACATCGACGCGACGCGCCTGCTGGTGCACGACCGCGACGCGGCCGCGCACGCGGCGGCCAACCTCGCGGCGGCCTCGGATCTGGCCCGCACCGTCACGACGCGGACCATGCAGATCCACGGTGCCGCGGGCATGCGGTCCGACAACGACGCGCAGTTGTACTACAGGCGAGCGGCGGCCGAATCGGTGCGGCTCGGCACGCCGTCCCGGCTGCGCCGCGAAGGCCGGGGGACGTGATGGCGGCGGCCGGGAAGCCTGCGGAAGACGACGTGGCGCAGGAGTAGACCGATGGACCTGGTGATACAGAAGTACGGCGGAACATCACTGGGTGACGTGAGCAAGATCAGTCACGCGGCGAAGCGCATAGCCGCCGCGGACGGGTCCGTGGTCGCCGTGGTCTCCGCGATGGGCAGCGCCACCGACACCATGCTCGACCTGGCGCGTAACCTCACGGCCACGCCACACGCCCGGGAGCTGGACCTCCTGCTCAGCACCGGTGAGCAGGCCTCCGCGGCCGCGCTCGCCCTGGCGCTGCACGAACTGGGCGTGCCCGCCCGCTCGTTCAGCGCCCGCGACGGCGGCATCATCACCGACGGAGTGCACGGCTGCGCACGCATCGTCAGCGTCGACCCGGTGCGGATCCGCGAATGCGTCGCGACCGGCCACGTCCCTGTGGTGACCGGTTTCCAGGGCATCGCCGCGGACAGCGGCGAGCTCACCACGCTGAGCCGAGGCGGCTCCGACACCACCGCCGTGGCCCTGGCCGCGGCGCTGCGGGCCGAGGCGTGCGAGATATTCACCGACGTCGAGGGCGTGTTCACCGCCGATCCGCGACTCATCGCCGACGCCCGCAAACTGGAACATCTCTCCTACGAGGACATGGCCGAGCTGGCCGCCGGCGGCGCCACGGTGCTCGCGCATTCCAGCGTGCAGTACGCCAGCACCCATCGCGTCCCCGTTCACGTCCGATCCAGCACGACCGAGACGGCCGGCACCTGGGTGACCGGCCTGCGCTCGGCCGCACCGCTCGACGGCGAGCGGTTCACCGCCGTCGGCGTCGCCCACCGCACCGGTCAGCTCCGCTGCCGGCTCGACGGAGTCGAGCCCACCGCCCTGACCGCGATCGCGGCCGCGCTGGCCGATCCGCTGCTGCACGTGGACCTGCTCGGCTTCGCCGACACCCCGTGTTCGCTGCGGTTCGTCGTGAACGCCGCCGACCGGGACCAGGTCGACGGGGTGCTCGCCGACCTGCGCGACGCCTTCACCGGGTGCCGCTGGTCCGGGCCTGTGGGGAAGGTGTCGTTGGTGGGCCGCGGGTTCCGTACCCGCCATCCCCAGGTGGGGCTCCTTCTCGACACGCTCAAAGCCCATGGCGTCGCGGTGCGGGACATGAGCGTCCATGCCCGGCGGATCGCCATCACCTGCGCCGAGCACGACGTACTCGACGCGGTGACGCACCTTCACCGGATGTTCCTCGACCCGACTCCCGCGAAAGGGATGTGAAATGAGCGAAGCATCGTCGCACGCGACTGGAAGGGTGGAGAGCAGATTCCAGTCCCGGCAGTTCTGGCAGCTCACCGTCATCTGCGGCACCCAGTTCCTGGTCGCCCTCGACTATTCGATCATCAACGTCGCCGCCCCGAGCATTCGCGAGGGCATGGAATTCACCGGAGGCGGCCTCGCCTGGGTTCTTTCCGCCTATCCCCTCGCTTTCTGCGGCTTCCTCCTCCTCGGGGGAAGGATCGCCGATCTGTTCGGGAGAAAGCGGGTGTTCATCTGGAGCATGGCCGGCTTCGTTCTCGCTTCGCTCCTTGCGGGCCTCGCCTGGTCGCCGGCGGCTCTCATCGCGGGCCGCGCCTTGCAGGGGGTCGCCGCCGCGTTCATCGCTCCGGCGGGTCTGGGGCTGCTCCAGGCGGCCGTCCCGGAAGGAGCGCAACGCGAACGCGCTCTCGGCATCTACGGGTCGGCGCTGTCGGCGGGGTTCGTTTCCGGCATGGTGCTCGGGGGCGTTCTCACCGAGTACGCCGGTTGGCGGTCCGTCTTCCTGATCAACGTGCCCATCGTCCTGGTCGCCGGTCTGCTCGCGAGGGCCTATCTCGATGAGAGCCGGGATACGCACGCATCCCGCCATCTCGATCTCATCGGGGTCGCCTTGGCGACCACGGGCATGGTCGCGCTGGTGTTCGCTCTCACCGACGGGGAGAAGTACGGCTGGCTGTCGGCTCCGATCCTGCTCTCCGCCGGGATCGCGGTGCCTGCCGTGGCCCTGTTCGTCTGGGTGGAGTCGCGGAAGGACGGCGCCCTCGTGCCGATCTCCATCTTCCGCACCTCCGCCATCGGCGCGGCCAACCTGGTCAATGTCCTGCTGATCTGCTCCTACGGCGGAATGCTGTTCATTCTCACCCTCTACCTTCAGACGCATCTCGGTCTGGGCGCGCTCACGACCGGCTTGACGTTCGCGGTCTCGGGCGCGATCGCGATCGTCACCGGAATCTACGCGGGCAGGCTGGTCGAGCGCTTCGGGCTTTACCGCGTTCTCCTTTCCGGAATCGTCATCGAGACGTTCGGCATCCTGATCATGGTGGGCCTGCCGGAAGGTTACGGACTCGCTCTCGTCCTGATCGGCACCTCCGTGAACGCCTTCGGCCACATCCTCGCGCTGATCACGACCAGCATCGCCGGCACGAACGGCGCCGACGAGGGGCGGCGGGCCACGGCCGGCGCTCTGATCAACGTCTCCCAGCAGCTGGGGCTGGCCGTGGGCGTCGGAGTCGTGACATCGGTGGCGGCCCACTTCGCCAGGGTCACCGGTGGGCCCGATGCCGTCCTCGCGGGCTGGCGCTGGTCTCTCTGGTGCTCGGTCGGGTTCGCGGTCGCGGCGGTCATCACGACCGTCCTTCTCCGGAGACGCTTCAAGGGAGAGGTCACTTAGATCGGACTCCCGGTGCGCCCTGGCCTGCGGGCAAAAACCATATATACTACTTATAATGGTTACTATTGCTTCCAAGGCCCGGTCACCCTGGCAGGACGCCCACTTCATCGGCGGCCACCCGGTCCTGGACCTCACGAACACCGTCTTCGATCGCACACACCCGGCCGAGGACGGCGAGCTGCTGAAAGCACCCTCGGACGTCTTGACGTGGTGCGCGTCCGCCGGGCTGTTCGAGGAGGTGCCGTCCTTGACGGAGGCGTCCGCGAGCGGCCTCGTGCCGGAGGTTCAGACCGTTCGCGAACAGGCGTGGGCCGTGTTCAGCGCGGTCGCGCACGGCGAGGCGGTGCCGGCCGAACCTTTCGGCGCGCTTCTCGAACGGGCCGGTACGGGCGTGCGGGCCGAGCAGGTCCAGCAGATCGATGCCGCGCTCGACCGCTTCACCGTGGACTGGACGGCGCCGGGAGCGATCCCCGCGGCCTTGTCCTTGCTGGTGGTCCAGGCACTGTTCACCCTTCCGCGCGACCGGATCAGGGCCTGCGGGAGATGCGGTTGGCTGTTCCTGGATTCCTCGCGGGGTGGACGCCGCCGCTGGTGCAGCATGAACATCTGCGGCAATCGCGAGAAGGCGCGCCGCCACCGGCAGGGCCGAACGCACCACTGATCGCTTCTCGCCTCATCCGGCGGCGCGGAGCTTGCGCCGCATGATCGGCCGATCGCAACGCGGGCGGGCCACCTCGGAGAATCCGGCGCTGAGGAAGGCGCTGGCTATTCCGGTCATCGCCGTGTCCGCGCCCGCGCGTTTGCCGTCGCGAGGTTCGATCGGATAGCCCTCGGCGGTCGGGTAACCCGCGGAGGCCGCGTACTCGCAGACGGCTTCGAGAATGTTCGGCAGCAGCCCGGAGCCGCGATGCTTTCTCTGCACGAAGACGCACGTGATCGCGCAGACCGCCTCGTCGTCGATGTTCGCGAGCAGCGGCGAACGCTCAAGTCTCGGGAACGACGAACGCGGCCCGAGTGAGCACCATGCCACCGGCGTGTCGTTCTCGTAGACGACGACGCCGGGCACCGGCTCGCGCCGGGCGAGACGTCTCATGGCCTGCTTGTTTCCCTCGCCCTTTCCTTCCGTCCACTCCGCGATGGACAGCCGCCAGTGCATGCACCAGCACCCGCGGGCGGCTCCGTTCGTCCCGAGAACCGCCTCGAAGTCGTCCCAGGTCTTCTCGGACAGCTCTTTGACCGTCAGGGTACTCATCGCCGCACCGCCGATCTGGCTCGAATAACCGATATAACGCTTTTATAGGTTACTATAGAAGAGCATGGCCGCGGGGATCAGGAGACCGATCCGCCGGCCGCCCTTGAGGTCGCTCGACACCGCGACCGGCGGCCGGACCACCGAAGAACGGTTAGCGACGACGGAGGGCCGATACGTGGCCGAAGAAGACGTCCTGGACATGCTCGAAGCCGAGGCGATCCACGTGCTGCGCGAGGTCGCCGGGGCCTTTCGCCGGCCGGTGTTGCTGTATTCGATCGGCAAGGACTCCTCGGTGCTGCTGCACCTGGCGACCAAGGCGTTCGCGCCCGGCCGGATGCCGTTTCCCGTGCTGCACATCGACACCCGCTGGAAGTTCCGCGAGATGATCGCCTTCCGGGATGACGCGGCCAGGCGGCTGGAGCTCGACCTGCGGGTGCACACCAACCCGGAGCGGGTCACGCCGTTCACCCACGGCGCGCACGAGTACACGCGGATCATGAAGACCGTCGCGCTGCGCCAGGCGCTCGACGACAGCGGGTTCGACGCGGCGATCGGCGGCGCGCGGCGCGACGAGGAGCGGTCGCGGGCGAAGGAAAGGATCTTCTCGCTGCGCGAGCCCGGCCATCGCTGGGAGCCGCGCTCGCAGCGTCCGGAGTTCTGGTGGTGGGCGAACACCGAGCTGGCCGACGGCCAGTCGATGCGGGTGTTCCCGCTGTCGAACTGGACGGAGCTGGACGTCTGGCGCTACATCAGGCGGGAGGGCATCCCCGTGGTGCCGCTGTACTTCAGCGCACCACGCCCGGTCGTCGAGCGGAACGGCTCGCTGATCATGGTGGACGACGAGCGCTTCCCGCTGTCGCCCGGCGAGCGGCCGCTGCTGCGCCAGGTACGCTTCCGCACCCTCGGCTGCTACCCGCTGACCGCGGCCGTCGAGTCGAAGGCCGAGAACCTCGACGAGGTCATCGACGAGATGCGGCTCGACCGGAGGTCCGAACGCGCCGGCCGGCTCATCGACGGCGAGGGCGGCACATCCATAGAGAGCAAGAAGTCGGAGGGGTACTTCTGATGATTTCAGTGCTTCGAGTGGTCGCCTGTGGCTCGGTCGACGACGGCAAGTCCACCCTCATCGGCCGGCTGCTCGCCAACACCGGCAGCGCCACCGAGGACCGGCTCGACTACGCGCGGCGGACCAGGCGCGGCGGTTCCACGATTCCGGCCGGAGCGGTCGACTATTCGCTGCTGACCGACGGGTTGGAGGCGGAGCACGAGCAGGGCATCACCATCGACGTCGCCCACCTCTTCCTGGACCTGCCGTCCGGGCGCCGGGTGATCATCGCCGACGCGCCGGGACACGAGCAGTACACCCGCAACATGGCGGTCGCGGCCTCCACCGCGGACGTCGCCGTGTTACTCGTCGACGCCACCAAAGGGGTCCGCGAGCAGACCCATCGGCACCTGGCGATCTGCGCGCTGATGGACGTGCGGGCCGTCATCGCGGTGGTCAACAAGCTCGACGCGGTGGGCTACGACCGGGCGGTGTTCGACCAGCTCGCGAGCGAGGTGCTGTCGGCGGCGAACGGCCTCGACATGGCGGCGAGCGTGATCCCGGCCAGCGCACTCGATGGGGACAACGTCGTCGACCCGTCGCCGAACCTCCCCTGGTACGCCGGGCCGACGCTGCTCGGCGCGCTGTCCGCCTGGGAGCCGCCCGACCGGCCGCGACCGGACGGCGCCGACGGCTACCGGCTGCCCGTCCAGTACGTGATCCGGGCGGACGACTTCCGCGGTTTCGCGGGCACGGTGGTCGGCGGCCCGGTCCGACCGGGCGACACCGTCGCGGTCGCCGGCAGCGACATGGAGTCGAGGATCGACCGGGTGCTCGGCCCCGGCGGCGGCGACCTCGACCGGGCCGCCCCCGGCACTCCGGTGACGGTGACGCTGGCCGGCGACGTCGACGTCTGTCGCGGTGACCTGCTGACCACACCGGCCGCCCTCGGCGACGGGCTCTCCCCGGCCTCGGCGTACTCCGCCACGATGGTCTGGACCGCCGAGGAGCCGGTGCGGCACGGCCGCTCCTACCTGCTGCTGGCCGGGTCGCGAACCGTGCCCGCCGTGGTCACGACCGTGCGCGGCCGGATGGACGTGGTGTCCGGCAAGCAGTTCGCCGCGCGTACGCTCGGCCTCAACGACATCGGCACGGTCGAGCTGACCACCGACACCCCGATCTGCCTGGACGGCTACCGGACGTGCCGGGACACGGGCAGCTTCCTGCTCGTGGACCGGGTCAGCAAGGAGACCGTGGCGGCCGGCATGGTCCGGCACGCGCTGCGGCGCGGCCGCAACGTCGTTCCACACGCCTACACCGTCGACCGCGACGCCAGGCAGCGGCTGAAGGGGCAGCGGGCCAAGGTGCTGTGGCTGACCGGCCTGCCGGGCGCCGGCAAGTCGACGATCGCCAACGCGCTGGAGCGGCGGCTCCACGCCATGGGACTGCACACGTACGTGCTCGACGGCGACAACGTCCGAAGCGGGCTGAACAAGGACCTCGGGTTCACCCCGGAGGATCGCGCGGAGAACGTGCGCCGGGTCGCCGAGCTGACCCGCATCCTGCTGGACGCCGGGCTGATCGTGATCGTCGCGCTGGTCTCACCGTTCCGTACGGACCGGGCGGTGGCCAAGAGCCTGTTCCAGCCGGGCGACTTCGCCGAGGTCTGGGTGGACACCCCGGCCGAGGTGTGCGCGCGCCGGGACCCGAAGGGCCTGTACGCCCAGGCGAAGGCCGGCACGCTGCCGAACCTGACCGGCCTCGGCCAGGCCTACGAGCCGCCGGAGTACGCCGACCTGGTGGTCGACGGCGCCGGTTCGCTCGATGACGCGACAGACGAGCTGTGCGCCCTGCTGCGTGATTGAGCCCGCTCGGGCAGCTCAGCCGCCACAGGCACCTTCAGAGCCCTTCCGGCCTTGCTGGATTGCGGCCTTGTCCAGAATGGCGGCCACCTCATCGGCCCTGAACAGGAACCCCACGTGTGACGTGTCCAGCGTGTGCACGTCGTACGGGTTGCCGGGCGTCAGGGCGTCCGCTTCGGCGATCAGCCGGTCCTGCATGGCGATCGGGAGGGATCGGTCGCCGGTGAGGCGGATGTAGGTGCGGGCGATCGTGCCCCAGGTGCCGGCCTGGACGCGGGCGTCAGCCGTCATCACCGCGATCGATTCGTCCGGCTGCAGGATGTTGAGGAAGGCCCGGAACCGCTCGTCGCTGACGTCCGCCATGGTCGCGGCCTTGAGCGCGTCGAGCAGCTCCACGTCCGCGGTGCGGTAATTGGCCCGGCCGACACCGAGCTGAGCGGGGTCGCCGACGTTGAACGCGGCCAGCGGGCCCATCAGGTTGTCGGCGAACTCGGGCTCCTGCATGTACTCGATCGGGTTGGAGCGCTGCACGCACGACCAGGCGGAGATGTAGACGAGCCGGTTCACCAGCCCGGGGATCGCGTTGCCCACGCCGGTGATGGTCACGCCGCCGAGGCTGGCCGCCACCAGCACCACGGGCCCGTGCTCCGCCACGCGTCGGACCACGTCGACGACTGCGTCGACGTTGTGCTGCAGGGTGACCCCGGCCAGCGTGGACGGTTCGACCGCCCACGTGTCGAGGTCCTGGGGGGCCTGGTAGGCGAGCGGGTACTGCGCGTCGAGGCCATGTCCCGGCAGATCGACGGCGAAGCTGCGGTGACCGAGCAACGCCAGCTCGCGCTGGACGGGAGCCCACATGAAAGAACTGGCGCCGGAGCCGTGGACCAGCACGAACGTAGGCGACGACGAGCGGTTGGAGTTTGATCTCATGAAGAACAGTCCGTTTCGATGGAAGGCACGGCGAACATGCCTGCGTTGCCGAAGGCGGCGTGCGGCTGCCGGGCGAGAACACGGCAGGACAAGCCCTGAAACGAAGCCGGCGGTCGGCTGCGGGCGAAACCCGGGTGGTGCGCCGCTTGTGCCACGGCACCTGTCTGCGGGATCGCCTCAACTGGCGCCGGCCGCTGAACGACCGGCGGGCAGACCGCTTCAGCTGTTACGAAGCCGGATGAACTTCTGGATCATGCCTGACAGCGTATCAGGGGGCGACGCCGCGCATACGTCTCGGCGTGAAGCTGGAGGCAGCTAGGTGATCTTGCAGTTCGGCGTGGCGGAACTGGTAGAAGGGCCCCACGGTCCGCAGGACGCCCAGGTGATGCAGATCGTGCAGGAAGCGCATCAAGCGGAACGGCAGCCGGCCCGATGGCCCAAGGTGTAGCAGGGCGATAGTGGACATCAGCCACATGTGCTGGCGTTTGGTCACCAGACCGAATGCTATGCCGCAGATGATGCCCATCCCCATGTCCACGGCCGCGGACGGGTGAGGCGGCACGATGGACGCCTCGTTCATGAAATCGACTGCGAAGCCGACGATCGCCCCCAGGAGAAGTGCGTTCATCAATTGCAGGCCCACGAGGCTTCGGTTGACCCGCCAGGTGGATTGCGGGGTGACGGCGGCGGTGAACGGCGGGAGTCGATTCTCGTCTGGCTGGGCTGGCTTCTTGTCCTGCTGCCGCGACACCCGCACCGTCACCCAGCCGATGCCAAGCGCTGAGAACAGGGTGGCCAGGCCCATCTTCCAGCCGTGCACCCACGCGTTGTAGCCCACCGCCGGCAGGCCGAGGCCGACCGGCATGATGAGGAAGATCATTCGCACGTCGGACAACAGAACGCTGGTGAAGTCCTGCAGCCGTTGCCGTACGCGCAGCGGAGCGAAGTCGGGGGTGCGGGCGGCCTGCACCGCGGACAGGCCGAAGAAGATGCCGAAGGCCGAGCCGAAGACCGGCCCATAGGTCAGCATGGCGGTCAACGCGGCCGGGAGTGCGAACACCAGACCGCTCAACCCGCCGATCCAGGTACGGGCGAGTGCGCGCCCCGTTCGTGAGGCGGGCAGTGCCTGGTCGGTCAGCCGCCACCAGGCCAGGTCATGACCGCCGGATTCGGCCTGCAGGCGTGCCAGCCGCTTTGTCCATTCGGTGATGCCGGCCGGATCCCATGTCGTAGGCCGGATCGTGGTGCGTGCGTTCAGCAGCGCACCAAGGACATTGTCGAGCAGGTGAGCGCGCAAGGCCCGCGTGTCGTCGGCGTACTCGGTCGCCAACGGAGCCGGATCGGCGTCCGGCTGGTCGATGTAGACGGCCCGGACCAGCCATAGGCCCAGGGCGGTGGAGGTGACGTCGGCCAGAGCCGGCGCGGCGCCCTCCCTGAGGGCGCGTAAGACTTTGGTCCACGCCGAGGACGAGGAAAGCGCGGGCAACGCGGCGCTCAGGTAGTTCGCCACGATGTCGGGGGGCAGCGCCTTGGGCGCGATGACGGCGGCGGCCTTGAGCGGGCGCCGTGCGGCGGTGACCGCGTTGCCGTACTCGGTGGTACGCGACGTGATGATCACCTGATCGCGTTCCATGAGCGTGTCGGACAATTTCTCGATCACCTTGGCGCGGGCGGGCTCGGGCAGTTCGTCGAGGCCGTCGAGAATGGCCAGAATTGAGCCACGGGCCGCCAGAATGTCGGCGCCGTCCTGCTGATTACCCGGCGTGCGCAAGGCGGCGTAGTCGGTGCGCACGCGCTCGGCCACCCAGTCCTGAAACCGAGGGTGGGCCTCGATGTCCCAGTCGGCGACGGGCAGGAGCACCGGGACCGGGTCGTTGTCAGCACGCGTGCGGATCAGTTCCAGCATCAATTGGATGGCCAGGGTGGTCTTGCCTGTGCCCCGGCCTCCGGTGATGACCAGGCGGCGACGGCGCAGCGCACGGAAGGCGACGGCGAGCGGGGCGATGTCGTCCGATCGGCCCGACAGCGCCGGCTCACGGTCGGCGATCAGATGCGGGTGATCCATGAGCTTGGTTCGGCGGGTCATGTGCCAGGAGACCGGGATCGGCGGATCGCCGAGGGAACGCGTCACCACCTCGTCGCTCCACCGCTCGTGGACCAGCTGGGCGAGCTCCCGCATGGTCTCGGCGACGGTCCCGGAGGTGGGGGCGAGCACGCGCCCGGCCCGTTCGACGATCAGCCCGGCCACCACCGCCGCCACGATGGTGCCGGCGAGCCAGGAGCCGCTCCACACGCCGTCGTTGAGCACTTGGTTGGCGGCCACCGATACCACGACCGGCGCGAGCACCATGGACAGCCACAACAGCCGGGCCCGCCACCGCCGCTCGCCCACCACGGCGGCCATCGTTGTGATCGTGACCTGCGGCCGGCGACCTTCCATCGCGTAACACCTTCCGCTGCGTAAAAGAGGGACGAGGGACCGCCTGGAACTCTCGGTCTGCCGGCGCGGGACCGCTCCTGATCTTGTTCGGTCCGCTGCGTGTGCGGAGGTCCGGGCGCGAATATGGGGATCAAGCGCCGGTGATGCCGATGGAGGCGATGAGCCTTCTGGTGGCCGAAGCCATGACGCTGCTCCTTTCCGCTGTCGATCGGGCCTTGCGCTGATGAAGGTAGGCCGCGACTGGTTGAGGATCCGTTGAGGATCTGTAAGGCGGAGCGTGGCCTGCCCGGCACCGTCGACGAGGTCCTGACCGACCGGCCGAGAGCTTCGTGAGGCGCCACCGGGTGGCGACTTGAAAGTTTCACGCCGCATTGACACTCGGAAAGCGCTTTCCTACGGTGTGGGTCATCCCCAACGCGGAGGTGTTCGTTCATGTGAGCGGCTGCCGGCCTCTGCCCTCTCGTCGGAGGCCGGAACCGGACCCCGGCGGCCGACCTGACCCTGCAACAAGCCCGATGCCGCGGCGGCGACCGCGCAGAGAAGATCGCACCCGTTGTTCGAAGGAGAAGGTGAACCGAGGATGAGACGAGCAGTCGCGTTGCGACTCCAGGTGGTGCTGGCCGCAGTGGCCATCGCGGCCGCGGCCGGTGTGGCCTTGCCAATGCTGCAGGCATCAGCGGCGGCCGGCGGCGCCAGCGGCTACGCGAGCGTCAACGGCGGAACCACCGGTGGCGCGGGCGGGCAGACGGTGAGGGCCACCACGGGGACCGCGATTCACGCGGCCCTGTGCAACCGGGCCAGCAGCAGCACCCCGATCATCATCGAGGTCTCAGGGACCATCAACCACGGCAACACCACCAAGGTCTCTGGCGGAAGCTGCAACACCGCCGCCGACGTGATCGAACTCAAGCAGATCAGCAACGTCACGATCATCGGGGTCGGCAGCGGGGCCGTCTTCGACCAGCTGGGCATCCACATCCGCGAAGCCCGCAACATCATCATCCGCAACGTGACCGTCCGCAACGTCAAGAAGTCGGGCTCGCCCACGTCCAACGGCGGTGACGCCATCGGCATGGAGAGCAGCGTCCGCAACGTCTGGGTCGACCACGTCACCCTGGAGGCCTCGGGCGGGGAGGCAGAAGGCTTCGACGGCCTCTTCGACATGAAGAACGACACCCAGTACGTGACCCTGTCCTACAGCATCCTGCGCAACTCCGGCCGCGGCGGGCTCATCGGATCCAGCGAGAGCGACCGCTCGAACGGCTACATCACCTTCCACCACAACCTGTACGAGAACATCGACTCCCGCACGCCCCTGCTGCGTGGCGGCATCGCCCACATCTACAACAACTCCTACGTGAGCCTCCACGAGTCGGGTATCAACTCCCGGGCCGGAGCCCGCGCCAAAGTGGAGAACAACTACTTCAAGAACTCCAAGGACGTCCTGGGCACCTTCTACACCAGCGAGGCCGGCTACTGGCAGGTCGGCGGCAACATCTTCGACAACGTGACCTGGTCCGCCCCGGGCAGCGAGAACAACCCCGCCGGACCCAACCCGCAATCCAACACCACCGTCAGCATCCCCTACTCCTACAGCCTCGACGGGGCGAGCTGCGTGCCGGGCCTCGTCCTCCAGACGGCCGGCGCCAACAAGGGTCTGCAGGAGTCGAACGGCAGCTGCACGCCGCAGACACCGACGGCCACACCGACGCCGACCGTCAGCCCCACGCCGTCACCCACCCCTCCGCCCGGCGGGACCAACCTCAGCCTTGGAGCCGGCTCCGACGGCTCCAGCAAGGCCGACGGGACCAGCTACGGCAACGTGCGGGACGGCAACATGAGCACCTTCTGGTCACCGGCCGGCTCGACCGGTGACATCTCGATCAAGTGGGGCTCCGCCACCACGGTCTCCAGGGTCGTCATCCGTGAGGCGTCCGGCTCCGAGGGCGGCATCGGAGCCTGGCAGCTCATCAACGCCGGCACCGGAGCGGTCCTGAAGTCCGGCAGCGGCGCGGGCGCCATCACCTTCACGCCGACCTCGCTCAGCAAGATCACTTTCAGGATCACCAGCTCGGCGGGCACGCCGAAGGTCGCCGAGTTCGAGACCTACGCGGGGTAGCGGCTCCGCTCCGTCCGCCCGGGGACGAGGGCGGGGCCGTCAGACGGACGATCCCGCCCCGTCTCCTTGTGAAGGTGCCGGCTGGTGCGGCAGCTCGTGGGTTCGATCCAGCACGGGGTGGTTGTCGCTCCGGTGCCGATCACGCGTTCCCGTCGCGTTCGGGGTGGATGGCGTCGGTGTGCTCGGTGTGGGCGAGAGCCAGGTCGAGCAGCATCCGTACGTGCGGGTCTTCCAGTCGGTAGTAGGCCATCCGGCCGGAACGACGGGCGGCGACGATGCGGTGCGCGCGCAGCAGTCGCAACGCATGGGAGACGGCCGACTCGCTCTGGCCGGTCACCGCGGCCAGATCGCACACGCACAACTCGCCGTCCAGCAGGGCCACCAGCAGCCTCAACCGGTTCGGATCCGACAGCAGCCCGAAGATGTCCGCGGTGTCAGTGAGGTCCTCGGCGGCCGGCATCCGCTGGTATACGGCGGCCACCCGTTCACCATCGACCACCTTGACCGTGCAACCGTCTATTGCCAACACGCCATCATCTGAAGAACCGTTCACATGAATAGTTTGTCGGCATTACGACAAATGTCAATGACGTCATGCTCGAGCAGGTGACACTGCGCGGGGCGGTCGTGGGACACGGTGGCGTGTCCCACGAGTACGGAGTTCATGTCCGGACCTTCGGGTCATGACAGGAGGAAGCCGGCGCCGCGGGCTCGGCCGTGTCACTGTCACCACCGGCCGTCTCATCAGGTCGGAGGGAGTGATGGGTGGGGCCGTGCGGGTCGGCGCAGTGCTGTACGAGTCGACGTAGGGCGCCGTCGTCGTCGAAGGCGTGACTGTCGGGCGAGGCGTGGTCGACCTGCAAGGTAGTGTGCTCGATGCCGTGCTGCTCATGCAGCAGGTTCTCAACTGCAAGACGTGCAGCGTGGCAGTCGGCCCCCGGGGTGACCAGCACGTGGGCCGAGAGGGCGGCGTATCCGGAGGTGACCTCCCAGATGTGGAGGTCGTGTACTTCGACGATGGTGTCGAGGGCGGCGATCTGGCGGCCGATCTG